>NZ_BAAJLU010000001.1:0-641076 GCF_057550865.1 Colwellia sp. NW0002-52-1
TTGCACCAAGCTGCATGGATGTACAGTACTATTCGTAGTGTAACAAAATAAATAAGGATAAATATATGAGCTCTATTTTTATCATTAATATTAAAGAGCCGATGTGAATAAAAGGATTAGAGCCCTTTAAGTAAACTCTTCTGTAAAAACAGTATTTCAGTAGGTCATGTGATACCAGGAAACTATGAGCCAATTACAGGTTAACAATATATATAAACTATTTACTCTGGTTCATTGAAGGTGATGATTTATTTAAAGCCATTCTCGCTGTTAAAGTTTTCTACTAGCTTCCTTGCCATGCTTTTTTACATCAATACTTTTTAGTTAATAATTTTGTTGCCTTTTACAATAAAAATTAAATATAAACAGCGGAGTCATAAACACCGAAGGCAGGTTCGTTGAAATATCAGCGACGTGCTCATACTGACATATTAATCGAGTTATACTACGCCAGTTCCGGGCTCTTTGTTGACATAAATCGGCCTAACTTTGAAGACTAATTTAGGTCAGTCCTTGATCGAAAATAACTAAAACGTATTGTGCTTATAACGATGTGGTAATCTATTTCTGTCAAAAAAGAGCAGCTCGAAAGTATAATAGTTTATTGTAAAGGGTGATTCTTTTTTGTTGAGTATAAAACTTTATAGTCACTGCACATAAAACCCTAGTCCTCTTCAGGTGAATAACTTACTGCTTTATTAGCAATATTATATGCAAAGCCTTTAGCTACTAGGTGCCGTAATGCTTTTTGTTTAAGCTTTAAATCTTCAATAGGCTCTGCGCCAAATTTTCTTATTTTTAGTATTAGCGCTTTCTCAAAATACTCTTCGTCTGTTGTTTCAAGTTCACTAACACATTCAGCAATTGTTTGTGAGGAAAAGCCTTTTGAGTAAAGTTTTTCTTTGATCTTATTAGCGCCGATGTTTTTTTCCGATAAGCTCGCGGTTAATCGCTTTGCATAACGGAGATCATTAATAATATCTCGCTCAATTAGGTACTCAAGCGCAGGCTCATTAAATTGCTTATCGTCTTTAAACAATAGGTTGGCTTTTTGTAACATAATTTTAGCGGAGTAATCGCCATAGCGCTCAATCATCCAAAGCATATAAGACTTTACTCGCTCATAAGAAATAACTTGCGGCTTAGCGTCTTGTTTTCTTTTATACATAGGAGTTGTCACCCTTAATAGCGAAGACCAGTTGAAATTTACTGAACTTTTTCTAAAACTAAAAAGGTGCCTTTTGGCACCTTTCTCATGCTTTACTGACAGCTGATAGCTTTAAACTTATAGCCTGAATTTATAGCTCTACCCTATAAACCTGCAGCAACAAAAGCGGCACTTACAAGCTTTTGTGCATCACTAATAATTAGCTGTAAATGTTCGTCGTCAATAAAGCTTTCTGCGTATATTTTATAAATATCTTCAGTGCCTGACGGACGAGCTGCAAACCAACCATTTTCAGTGCAAACTTTAATACCACCAATTGCCGCGTTATTACCTGGCGCATGTGACAATATTTGGCTAATTTTTTCGCCTGCTAATACATCAGTGGTAATAGCATCGGCAGTGAGTGAAGTAAGCACCTGCTTTTGCTGTAAGTTAGCTACAGCTTCAACACGGCCATAACAAGGTTCACCTAGTTGCTCAGCTAATGCTTGATACAATTGATATGGGTCTTTGCCTGTAACAGCTAACATTTCAGCGGCGAGTAACGTCATAACAAAACCGTCTTTGTCGGTTGTCCAACAGCTACCATCTTTTGCCAGAAACGTTGCGCCAGCGCTTTCTTCACCACCAAAGGCATAACTTGAGTTATGTAAACCATCAACAAACCACTTAAAGCCAACAGGCACTTCAGAAAGTGGTCGGTCAATAAGGTTAGCAACACGGTCGATTAATGAACTTGAAACCAGTGTTTTACCTATTTTACAGGTTTTAGACCAATCTCTATGAGTCATTAAATAATGAATAGCTACGGCTAAGTAATGATTCGGATTCATTAAGCCGCCGGTTTTGGTCACAATACCATGGCGGTCAAAATCAGGGTCATTACCTACGGCAATATCAAACTTGTCTTTTAAAGCGATTAAGCCAGACATAGCGTAAGGCGATGAACAGTCCATACGTATTTTGCCGTCTTTATCTAAGGGCATAAACGCGAAACTAGCATCAACTACGGGGTTAACCACAGCTAAATTCAAACCATATTTCTTTGCTATAACGGGCCAGTAATGAATCCCTGAACCACCTAGCGGATCAACACCAATGTGAACACCGGCTTTGGCTATCGCTTCCATATCAACAACTTGACTTAGTTGTTCAACATAAAAGTTAATAAAGTCTTCACGCCCCAATAGCGTAGATTGCATTGCTTGAGAGAAACCTACGCGCTTAACATCGACCAGTTTATTACTGATAATTTCATTCGCACGTTGCTCGATAACTTTGGTTATTTCGCCTTCTGCTGGGCCGCCATGAGGAGGATTATATTTAATGCCACCATCGGTTGGTGGATTATGAGAAGGTGTAATGATTAAGCCATCGGCTTGAGATTCGTGCGTTTTATTATGCACAATAATAAGACGGGAAATAACAGGTGTTGGCGTAAAGCCTTCATCGCTTTGAATAACCACAGGAACATTGTTGGCTATTAATACTGAAATAGCTGAAGCAAATGCAGGCTCAGACAAAGCGTGGGTGTCTTTACCTAAATAAAGTGGCCCTTTAAATCCTTGCGCATTTCTATACTCTGCCACGGCCTGACAAATAGCTTCTATGTGCTGTTCATTAAAGCTTAACTTGCTTGCATTACCACGGTGCCCGGAGGTGCCAAAGGTAACTTTTTGCTCAGCTATTGTAACGTCGGGTGAACGTAAAAAATAATCACTGACTAAACGACCAATATTAATACGGTCTTCAGGTCTTACGGGATTTCCTGCATGCTGATGAACTGTCATGTCAACTCCTTGTACTCATATATGCGCTTAAATAAGGTTTGTCATTCAAGGTGAACATATATTAAAAATATAATGACAACATTAGAGTAAATCGCGGATTTTCTCTATATCTTGTTCATCATAACCTAATGCTCGACTAACTTCGGTCAGCATCATTTTCTTACGTGTGGTGTTTGAGTTCGTGATCACCCAGTATGGACTATCAGGGATTTGACGTGGTTTAGTACTGCTGCCACTTTCTGAAAGCTCAGTCTCACTGGCAGCAAAATATAATCTATCACGACCTCTTATATTACAAACTGTAGAGAATTGTTGATTATGAACACGGTACAAAGCAGCTAAAATTAATAAAAATCGACCAACGGCGCCGCGCTGCATAGCCAACTCTTCTCTATTAATGTAGTTAAATACTGAACCATTAATATCGAGCTTAAGCTTAGCTGCTTGAGTAGGAGCAACCTCATCTTCATTTCTATTTTTATTTTCGTTTTCGTTTTTTTCGATAGTATCGCTTGCAACTGCAATAAGGCTTGCAGCATCATTCTCACTTGGTAATTGCATAAGACGACGTAATATCGACGAAGCACTTTCGCCAATAAACTGTGTATTGGAGGCAATGTGCTGATAAAGCTCTTCATCTATTTCGATGTTTTTCATTGATGACCCTAGGATAATTATTATCGATCGCGGCAAGATTATACTTACGTTGATAAGAAGTCTCTAGTGTGGATCTGCAAATGATGACATTATTTTTCATAATGTAATTCCACTTAATGCCTAAAGCTCAGTGCAATTAAAACGCTATCGCTCATTTATGGTTAATTTCAGCGCAATAAATCACCTGAACTCTGGAGAATGAGTGCTTAATGGCTTAAAAGGGAACATTGAGCAAATGCTGCTTATCCAAAGTTTAGGTTAAATAGCACATTAAGCTTGCTTTTACGTTGCATCAACATCTTAAAACAACGACAATTCCTGCTATTAAACATCATAAACTAGAGAAAATAATGGCCAAGTTTTTAAACTTTCAACAATCCGGTAGCGGTAAAGACATTATTCTAATTCATGGCTTGTTTGGCCGTTTAGAAAACTTAGCAATGGTGGCTAAACCTTTAGCAGAAAATTACCGTGTAACTAGCGTAGATGTTCGAAATCATGGCGATTCATTTCACGATAACGTGATGGACTACCCTACCATGGCTCAAGACATTATTGAGCTTATGCAACACCTTGACATAAAAAGTGCCGTTATTTTAGGTCATTCAATGGGGGGGAAAATTGCCATGGAACTTGCGTTAACTTCGCCTGAGTTAGTTGAAAAGTTAATTGTTGCTGACATCGCCCCTGTTGAATACCCACCACATCATAATAAAATAATAGCCGGCTTAAAGTCGCTCGATTTTTCAACGATAAAACTACGAAAAGATGCCGACACCCAGCTTGCAAAATATGTAGAAGAACTTGGTGTTCGACAATTTTTACTCAGTAATTTAAAAAGTGAGAATGGACAACTAACATTTAGGTGTAACGTCGAAAATATTGCAAACAATTATCCTGAAATAATGAAAACCTACCAAGGTAGTAATAGCTATCAAGGCGCAACCTTGTTCATAAAAGGCGCAAACTCTAACTATATATTACCCGAACATCGCAGTGAAATTGTACGCTTATTTCCCAAAAGTCGTGCTCGCGTTATTCAAGGTGCTGGACATTGGTTGCATGCCGAAAAAACAATTGCTTTTAACCGAAGCGTAGAAAGTTTTTTAGCAAGTTAATTGATATCGTACATTTTTAATGTGCTTAAAAGCACTGATATGCTATAGTGCCGCCTGAAAATTCTAGGGTTGATTATGATAGCAAAAAACTTTGAATTAGTTGAAGCCATAGGGCTGAATTTATTTTATGCTTTTATCTTTATTTTCATTGGGTTAACTATCCATGATGTAATGAAAAAAAATGATGTCCCTAAGATGGGCAAGTTAGTAGTTTATTTTGTATTATTTTTAGGATGTGCCGGATTTATCGCAAAAGGTATCATTCAGTTTGTTTGGGAAAGCCAAGGCGTTGGATAAGTAAATAATAAAATGGCAAAAGAAGTAGCAGATTTAACAACCATTGATTTATTTAGCGATGAGAAGCGCCCGGGCCGTCCTAAAACGAACCCACACTCGCGCAGTGTTCAAGTCAAAATAAACAAACGTAATCAAGTCAAGCGCGATAAAAACAATGGTTTAAAGCGAGTAGAGTTTAAGTTACATCAAGATGTATTTGAACGTTTAGACGCTTTAGCGAAAGATAAGGGTGTTAGTCGAAGTGAATTAATAGAAATACTATTAGTTCAATCGCTTGATACCAACGATATTAAAGTTTAGTTAGATATTAAAAGGTTAGATTGATGGCAATTGTAGGTTTATTTTTTGGCAGTGATACAGGTAACACAGAAGCCGTAGGCAAAATGATCCAAAAAAAATTGGGTAAGAAACTTGTCGATGTTAAAGATATCGCCAAAAGTACTAAAGAAGAAATCGCTGAGTTCGATTTATTAATCTTAGGTATTCCTACATGGTACTACGGTGAAAACCAATGTGACTGGGATGATTTTTTACCTGATTTAGAAGAAATTGATTTCACTGACAAGTTAGTGGCTATTTTTGGTTTAGGTGATCAAGAAGATTATGCTGAATACTTCTGTGATGCGATGGAACCTCTGCGCGATATCGTTGAATCTAAAGGTGCAATCGTTGTTGGTAACTGGTCAACAGAAGGTTACGAATTTGAAGCTTCTAAAGCATTAACAGACGAAAACACTTTCATCGGTTTATGTATCGATGAAGACCGCCAACCAGAGTTAACAGAAGCACGAGTTGATGCTTGGGTTAAACAAATTTATGACGAACTGTGTTTAGCTGAATTAGAAGATTAACTTTAAGCAAAACACTCGCCGTTAATAAAGCCAGCTTCACGCTGGCTTTTTTGTCAGTAAAACCCGATAGCGGCATTTTACTTTCACCTGCTAGGGTTTGATAAAATAATAAATAAAGCGTGTTAACTATCATTCAGTAATTTGGTATAAAAATCTCTTGAGATATTGTTAACCTAAAACCACTCTAGCTTAATTATTTACCTAGCATCGAGACCTTATTAGTGAGCCAAGAACTTATGTACGACAAAAATAGCTTAATAATTATCATTACTTTGTTCATTTTAATGTTAATTATTAATCAAATAGCCTACACCTTAGGCCGAAACAATAAAGATGTTGAAAACGTTGAGATGAAAGCTCAATCAACGGCGATTCAAACAGGTATTATTGGTCTACTCGCCTTATTATTAGGCTTTACATTTAATATGTCATTGCAAAGATATGATGCACGCAGCAGTGCCGTAATAGAAGAGTCAGGTGCAATTAACCGAGTGGCTATGCAAGCAAAACTATTGCCTGTTGAAATTAGAAACGCGGTTTTTAATGAGTTAGAAATATACTTAACACTACGTATTTCCTTAAGCCAAATAGACTTGTCAAACCCTGAGCAAAGAAATGCTATTAATAAGAAGGTGAGTCAATCACAATCCAACCTGATTGAATTAGCGCAAAAAGAATTGGTTAATCCAAAATCACTTTTAATCGCCAATGGCTTTTATCAGTCGTTATCAGGGATGATACAAATAGAAAACAAACGTACTTCAATGTTGAGGTTGCACGTACCTGAGCCAGTGTTGTTTTTGTTATTCAGTGTATTTGTCACTGTTGGCGGTATGTTAGGTTACAACAGTGGTTTAGGAAAAAAGCGCCCAGCATTCCCCACGATTTTATTATTCACATTAATCGTGCTAGTGGTGTTTATCATTATTGATTTAGACCGCCCTAAACGCGGCATTATTCAAGTAAATCAAGACAGCCTGCACGATACTACAGTTACACTGCACGATTACAAAGCAGGTTAAAGTAACTATCTTAATATTGGCACTAAAAGAGCAGTAAATATTTACTATTTTCTAGTGCCAACATTTCAACTATCACTGCAATGATAGCTATCAAATTAGTAAATTAAACTGCCCTTTTCTTTCTTATATATAAAGTTCTATTCAGCTTAGCCACAACTTCGCCTTGCTCATCTTTAACATAAACCGGAATTTGAGGTAAATACTTCTCACCTTGTGCTGTGTTAGCCAAAATATCATCAATAAAAGCATCGGTAATAAGAAACTCTGCGGTTACTGTACCCTTACCTGGCTTAATGTAGTCAATATCGGCTGACTTATCCCACACAACATAACCTTTTCCTAAGCGTGACATAACCAATAACATACAAAAAGGATCTGTCATTGCATATAACGAGCCGCCAAAATGCACACCAACAGCATTTTGATTAAACATACTAAGCTTTAAACGCACTTTGGCTTTACGAAAATCTTCTGAAACTTCTAAAACACGAATACCTGTAAATAGAAATGGCGGCCAAAGATTTAATAATAATTTCATTTGCCAAGCTTTTTTAAACATATAACTACCTTGAAAACCCTTTATAAACTTTATTACCCATATAAACCGTATGGTTTATTATGCTAGACTGTTCAATTCTGACGGGCATTATGACGTTTCAGCTCAATAAAACCAGTAAAAGAGTTAATCATTTACAACTAGCTCTTTAAACCAAGCTCATAACAACCTATAATTTTCCCTAAATTGAACGCCGATGTAGAGATAAAAATTAATGCCTGAACAAAACGAAGAACTAAAAAGAGCCGGACTAAAAATTACTCTGCCGCGCATTAAAATTTTGGCTATTTTACAAAACCCAAATAATCAACACATAAGCGCAGAAGACGTATATAAAATTTTGCTTGAGCAAAACGAAGAAATTGGCTTAGCAACGGTTTATCGCGTATTAAACCAATTTGATGATGCCGGTATAGTAACTCGTCATCATTTTGAAGGTGGTAAGTCAGTATTCGAGCTTAGCCATAAGAAACATCATGATCATCTTGTTTGTCTTAACTGCGGTAAAGTTGTTGAGTTTGAAGATGACGTTATTGAACAGCGACAAGAAGATGTTGCTAAGTTGCATAAAATTAAGCTCACTAACCATAGTTTATACCTATATGGTGAATGTGAAGACGAAGAAGCTTGTGAAGCATACCGTAAAGCCCAGTTTTAAAACCGTAAATACCCTATAAATAAAAAGCCCTAGTTATTAAATTAACTAGGGCTTTTTTAATTAATAAGCTTGTAGTTCAAAATTAAATTTTAGACCAAGTAGACTCATTGTTTGATTCTTTTTAAATGCTCCGCAATGCTATTTATGCTGAGTGTTAGCCTTAATAGCCGAGCGCATATTATGTTGTTAGCTGCACTTATTGCAGTGCAAAATCGTGTTTTACTTATGCAGTACTTATCTCACTATTCTCGCTATATCGTGTTTAACTGCCAGCTAACATTAGAAAGTTATCAGTTATAATCACCAACGTTCTATAATCCATTGAATTGCCATAAAGGCTATTAATAAAGAGCCAGCAGGCATAATAGCTTTACTATAAACTTTGCTGTTACGCAGTAAGATCAAAATCGGTAGCAAAATTACCAATATCGCTAGTTGCCCTATTTCAACTCCTAAGTTAAAGGCTAAAATACTTAACAGTTGTTGATCAGCCGGTAGACCTAGTTCACCTAATACTCCAGCAAACCCCATACCGTGCAATAAACCAAAGGCGAAAGTTAACCAAGCTAACCGTAAAACAACAGGCTTTATATTATTTATTGCCGCAAACAATACCGAAACCGCAATGCCAAGCTCTACCCAACGACTGCTTGGCGTTAACCAACCTAATGCCGTAGCTGTTAATGTTAGCGAGTGTGCTAGTGTGAACGCGCTAATAATCCAAACAGTATGCGTTAAAATAGGTTTAACACTTTCAATAGCTTGCCACTGATTATTTTTTCGGTGCAATACTGCCGGCAATAATAATGCGAGTAGGAAAAGAATATGATCTATTCCTATCCAAATATGAATCATGCCTTGATAAACGAATTGAGTGAAAGTGGTTTGCCAACTACCTGCTTTTATATCTAGGCTTATTTCTCGGGTGGTATCGTCTAAAACAAAACTGTGTGAATTACTGGCATCGCCAATATTAAGGATAACTTCATGACTACTATCTAATGCGAATATCGCACTGTAATTAACATTTAGTGGGCCACTAATTGCGCATTGCCCTGAAAAATCGGTAACTGCAAAAGCTTCGTTGGCATGATCTTGTAAGCGCTCTACCACCCCAAAACTAAGGTTACATGAAAGGTTATCGCGAGTAAGTAGTAAATGCTCTGCTAAGTAACTAGCAATGTTAGTTTGACTACGTTTAACTTCTCCCCATGTTAATTCGCCATTGGCATTTAAGTCTAAACCTACTGCTAATTCCAAATCGGTTAAGCTTAATTGCCATTGGCCATTAATGCGGCCGGTATCGTCCATTTTAGCAATAATGTAACTGGTACTTAATTGATGAGCTGCAACGACATGGCTCAATAAAAACGATACTAGCACTAAGCTTATTTTTAACCACTTCGACATAGTTTACTCACTATCCTAATTTTAACTGTTAAAATGTTTATGGTGTTTGCTGTTATTAAATGTTGCTCGATTTTTGCGCTGCTTTTGCCCGTTCAAGAATACGCTTATCAGTGTGTAATTTTGCTTGTTGCCAATTAATTTCTGCCCAGTAAAGCGCTTTACTTTGATCCGGTTTAATATCTAAGTAATAACGAGCAATGTCTGCTGCGTGTGCGGTGTCGTTGCGCTTTAAACGTATGTCGATTCGTTGCTTTAACCTATTTTTCCAAATAGTGCTTATCGAGTTACCGCTGAGATTAATATTTTGTTCTGCTAAAGCGAGTCGTAATAATAAAGCATCATCAAAACTATCACTGCTTAAAACTATAGGGCCAAGGGTATTTAATACCGAATTGTTTTGTTGTTCTGACAACTGAATATCAGCCCATAAAGCTAAATAACTTACTGGCATTTCTGTTAACGGGTAACCTGCTAAATGCGCGTTTGCCTGTTGCGTCAACTGTTGTCGCTGCGCTAAATCAGCCAAGATTTGCTTAAGCCAGATATTCTCTTCATGTGGAATATCGCCTGCAACACTAACAACATGTTTTAACTGCTGGTAACTCTGCTCAACCTGACCTTGTTCCGCATTAACTTCTAATACACAAACTGTACTGACAAAAAGGCCGCCTTGACCTAATGCTTGCACACAGGCTTTTCTAGCTGCGGCTAAATCGCCTTGTACCATGTGAATATTGGCTTTCATTAGCCAAGCGCTGATATGACTTGGCTGTTGTTGTAGTATTTGAGTAAGCAACTGCCGCGCTTGGTCAAATTGATGATAATGCTGAAGTACTGTTGCTGAATAAAACTGTAGTTCTACATCATTAGGGCTTGCAGCTAGCAAAGGCTTAAGTAGTGCACTTGCTCGACCATAATATCGACTCGCTAAGCCTGGTTTACTGGCATCTTTAATGAGTTGAGCGATAAAAACTTTCGGTTGCTTTGCCGGTTTAGGCACTGTCCATTTAGCAACAATACTTTGTTCTGATTTAGGAATATAACTTTCGGAAAATACTGGAGACGTAATAAATAAAAAAGCCAAGATAAATACGTTTTTAAAGCGAATTATTCCACAACTTTTTAATTTAGTTTTAAGGTTGGTTTTCAGCGTTTTAATGGTGTAAGCGGTAAACATTTGCATTGGCATATTTTCATCCATAAAAGGGCGCCTTCCTTGGCGCAGTCAAGCTCGATATTACTGAGAGAGTATGTCGTCGTAAGCTGTTGGATCTTCAACATCTTGAATAAACACTCGACCATTTGTCGATAGTGGTTTATCTGTTGGCTGTTGATTAAAAGCTGCACGACTCGATGTATCAAAAGATACTGCTAACGCTTCAATGGTAATATTAACGGTGCCAGTAACCGGTGTATTTACGCCATCGGTTACTGCAAAAGTAAAGCTGTCACTACCAGTAACTTCGTCATTAGGCTGGTAAATAAAACCACCATTTTCAGCAATGGTTACAACCCCTAACATCGCTTGTTGATCTAAACTAAAGGTCAAAATATCGCCATCAGCATCATCAGCACTTAACAAATCAGTAATAGATGTTTCTGTTTGCGTGATCAGATCAACCGTTATTGTAGTGGGCGCTGTATTAGGTGTTTCAGCTTTATCATCATTGTTACAGCCGGCAAGCACTATTATTGCTCCCAAGCTTAAGCTCAATAATTTAAGTGGACGACGTGCATTAGTGTTCAATGCCGTATTGTGTTTACTATAATTCATCATAGTGATCCTTATTCAGAACCAGGTAATGGCATGGCTAAGTAAGGAAAACTTGTTCCTATCATAGAAGCATTACTAGGGGCTCCATCTGTAAATGGTACGTTACCAACGCTTGCATCTTCAGGCGCACACAAACCTAAATCAGTATCGGTGCCGTTAACTGGAATTGGATAACATAAACGTCCCATTACAACACGAAGCGCAATATCTACTACATCATCACCTGGACGACGACCATTTGGGAAGCCAGCTAAATCATCACCCGCAACACCAAACGATGACTGCATATCAGCAGAAACAGCTGCTATCCCAGTGTTTAAACGTAACATTTCCGAAGCAGTTACAGTTGACATTTGATTCACGCCAGGAAAGCCGGTTAAAAATGCTGTAACTAAATCAACACGTGGAAAGTTAGTTGGTGCAAGCGTTTCGATATTGGCATTAAGTGTGGTATTAACCGCATCTTTAAATAAGATGTTTAACAACTCAGGCAAGGTTGGGTGTGTTACATAATCAGCAAACTGTCCATCATTACTTGGATGCGAGGTAGAAAACTTATCTTTATCCGCAATACCAATAACTAACTCATTAACCAATGGAGAGCCAAGACGTGAAACTTGTGTCATTGCTCCGCCGTTTACTTCAGTTTTATCGAAGCTAGCATTTGGGTTTAAAATTCTCGCTTGCGGTAAACTTGCTGAAGTCCAGCTGCCAATTACACCATTACCATCGCCCGTTAAACAAGCAGTAGGCACTTCAATGGCAATACTAGTAACATTTTTGTCAGCTAAGTCATCATTCATTGCTGATTGTGTAATACCGCCAGGAAAACCAGCAGCATCGCCCGCACCTGGAGCACTATCACCTTCAACAGGCACAAAATTGACTAAATCAAATACGCGACCTAAATTAACGGTAAAAGCATCTTTACGTTGACCAACAAAAACTTTAGCAGGAGCGTCACAACCCGGAATAGCTGCTGAATAGATATGACTATTCGCATAAGCCATGTACTGCTGTGCACTACTGAATGTTTTATTACCAATGTAATCTAAAGGTTTAGCAAAGCTCGCGCCACCAGAGGTAGTATTTGTAACACTTACGCTAGTGCCAGTTGCCATTGGGCCAGAAGTCATTTTAACGGTATAGCTTTCAGAGAAGTTGGCTGCAGCTTGGTCTGCCATACTAATGCCACCTACGTTTTTAAGTGGCACACCAACCGACTTTTGTTCACCTTCAGGGCCAACCATTAAGGTTATACCGGCATTATTGTTACCTAACATTTGGCTGAAGTTAAAGCTAAAAGTTATATCTTCAACAGCATCACCATCGTTATCAATATGAATATCATAAGATGCTGCCGGATCCATAGCAAAGTAGTTAGGTCCACCATAAGCGTCTTGCAGGGGAATATAGTTTGCAATTAATGTGACGTAATCACCGCGACCTTCTTCGTAACTATTGAATGCGTAAAAATCTGTGGAATCTACTGTTGGCATACGCGTAAGATTAGGTGCTTCACGATGACTCGATGCTGAAACAGCTTGAGACAAGGTAGCACTCATGATTACCGAGGTAATCAGCGTTATTTTAAATTTTTTCATGACGTTTCCTTTTTAATTTTATACTTCTTAGTGGTTACTTTCTTGAAAGCTCATAAAGTTAAACGTCTGAAATTCGCTATTGGATTCAAAAAAATGAATATATTTTTCAAATAATTATATTTTCCTTTCATTATTTTATCTAAGTCTTTGTTAACCAATACTTATTAACAATATTTTAAATTTAATATTATTTTACCCTGAACATTCATCTCGAAAAGTGTCGTTGTAAATATTAACTAGCATGGTTATAGCAAGTAGATTAATGAAATAATCTAGGACTGAATCTGTAAAAAAGAGCTTAATAGCGCAGTAGCGCATTCATGTTAAACAGGTAAAATGAGTAGGTAATTAATCAACTTGATATTATTTCTAGTCATAAAAAAAGCGAAACAATTGTTTCGCTTTTGGCATTTACTGTTAAACCGCTCCATTTAGGTGTTACTTAAGCATTACGAAAGCGTGACAAGCTTAGAGGTATATAATACCGTTGTTGGTGAACCATTTGGTGAACCGCCTACTGGCTCTAAACTAACCGCTAACGCAGCAATGTCAATTTGGTCAAATATTGCTGGCTTACTTAAGCTTACCTTACCTGTTTTAGGCAGTAGCCCTAACGAAATTGGTGCTCTGCCATCGGCTGCGACTATCCACAATTCATAATCAGCATTGGCTTGTGCTACTAAGCTTTTAGTTGCCTGAACACTAATAGTATCGGCACTTATTTCTAATGCCCATAATAATTGCGTTTGTTCATTATTCACCAAAGCAATTTGCTGGGTGTCTGGAACGCTTGCATCAAGGTTAACTAGAAGTACAGCAAGAACTAATGCGGCAGCTGAAGCTAATCCTGCAATACTTTGCCACACTCTAGATTTAGCTTTGGTTATTGGTACAACTTTACTGACGGTTTGTTCGCTTGTTTTTATTGGCTGGTTATTTTGAACTGGCGCGTCAGTAAAGCCTAATTGTTGCTCTATTCGCAGCCAAACAGAACTATCCGGTGTTACCGGTGGTAGTTTTTGGCCTAAAGTATTTAAGTGTTGCTCCCATGTTGAAGTTGCCTCGCTGAAAGCTGAGTGTTGCATTATTAGCTTTTGAAAGCGTTGACGAGCAGGACCACGCAAAGTACCAAGAACATATTCTGCTGCTAGTGAGTTTTTGAGGTTTTCGGATTGATAATTCATGATGTTAAACAACTTTGTAAGCTCATAAGTCCGCGTCGGATCCAACTTTTAATGGTGCCCAACGGATTATTTAAGTGTTTAACCACTTCTTTATGAGAACAGCCATTAAAGTAAGCAAGGTATATTGCTTGGCGCTGTTGAGTATCGAGCTGTTGTAAGCATTTATCTAACAACAATTGCTCAGCATCGCTAACCTGCTCAATGGTTTCAATATCAAAATTATTACTTTCATCAAACTCACTTTCTTTTCTTACTTTGTTATAGCGAAGAACATCTAATGCACGATACCGTACAATACTTATCATCCAAGTAAGCACGCTACCCTTACCTTGGCGATATTCAGAGGCATTATGCCAAATACGTACATAGGCTTCTTGAAGTGCTTCTTCGGCTAATTCTTTACGCGTTAGCATTTTCAAACTCACGGCATAAAGTTGTTGGCTGGTTGATTGGTAAAGCTCTGAAAACGCCTTTTTGTCACCCTGGGCAATAGCCCCAAGTAAGGCTAGGTGTTGTTCATTTTCCATTTTATTGCTCTTTTAATGAAGGAATAATTTACTCATTTGAAACGATAGTATACTAAACAACCACCAATTACCTAGTGTTGTAAAAAACACCTGCTCAATTTTTTGCACCAAATAAATAAAAAAAACTTTGAATCAAAGGTGTTTAGCCTTTCAAAAAATCATTTAATAAACGCATAAAAATCCAACTAAAAAAACAGGCATTTAATAATTTATAACAACAACTTAAAACAAGAAGTCATTAATCTGCCATATCTATTAGTTGTATAGGTACAACATGTTTATTAACAACATTACCTCTTTTAAAGTGATATTTTATAAACTCAGTATTTTAATGGTCGCGTATAGCAGCGCTAAACTGATAGCAATAAAAGCGATAATCATTGAAAAGAACATAAGGTTAACCAGCTTGCTTTTTATACCACTAAACCAACCTTTATTTACTTTACTGGTATTGGGTATTTGCGCCAGCAACCCGATTATGGCACTAAATAACAAACTCCAAGTCGCAAATAATAAACAGGGTATGGCATAAGTATTTTGACTTTCTATTGAACCGTTAATAAACAAAATACCTATAGTCATGATGCCAATGACAAAGCTTAAATTTAATAATGGTTTGAGAAAAAATAATCGCTGCGCTAATAGGCTAACATGCATGCTAACTTCCCTTTTCCTTTAAACTAAATGTTCTCTAAATGTACTATTGCGATCACAGATTAACGGTTGGCTGCTGAGCATAAAACCATTCATTTCATGCTCAAAATAATCCTTTAAAAGTAAACATTTAACGAGAACTTAATAACCACTGTGGAACTAAAGTAGCATTCTAAACCTTTATATTATACGCCATGCTGATAAGCTGAGGTTGCCTCTTTTTACCTTAATATATAACACCCGATTTATAGTTTTTAACTTTGGAAAATTATCATGTATAAATGTCTATCGATGATTATTGTCACTACAACATTTTTTTTTACTAACGCTATCTTTGCAAAAACTTCAGCACTTACTGAGTTTGGCAATAACCCAGGCGAGTTAAGCGCTAGCTACTATCAGGGAGATATAAACAGTAAGACTTTAATTGTTTTACTCCATGGTTGTGTGCAACAAGGTGAACGCCTTGCAGAGCAAAGTGGATTAATGACGCTATCGCAGAAAAAAAAGTTTTCATTACTCATTCCACAGCAAAGTCAGGATAATAACATTAAAGGCTGTTTTAATTGGTTTTCCACCCAAGACATTGACAAAAATCAAGGTGAAAGCCTGTCTATAAAAAATATGATTAACACAGTTAACGCCGAGCAAGAGTTTAGCAATGTTTATATCATAGGTTTATCGGCTGGTGGCGCTATGGCAAGCTCTATGGTGGTAAATTATCCTGAGTTATTTACCGCAGGTGCTATTGTTGCTGGTTTGCCTTATCCTTGCGCAGATAATTTAATTACCGCTATTGCTTGCATGCGCAGCGGCCCTTCACAAACGGCTGAACAATTAACTGCTTTAGTAAAACAGCTAAATACAGTACAGCCAAAGTGGCCGGCATTGTCGATATTTACCGGTTCAAATGATGCAGTAGTAAATCCTAAAAATTCACAACAATTAGCCATACATTGGGCACAATTAACGGAGTCAACGCCGCGACCTAAGATTTCAAAATATCAAGGCTATCAAGTAAGCCAATGGCATGGAAAAAACAAAAATATCAATGTTGAGCTCATAGAAATTGAAAACATGGGGCACGGTATCGCTGTAGCGCCAGAACAAACCGATGGAGGCAGTGAAGCGCCATTTGTGCTCAGCACCCCTATTAGCACCATAAAGTACTTACTTGATGCATGGAAAATTTAACTTTAGGAAAATATCAGTAACAAATAACATATAAAAACAATTAAAATTAAATTTATACTCTTTATTTACAATAAGTTAAAACAAAAAATAGCAGCATACTACTATAGTACAAATTAACTTTTTTCAAATTTACTATAGAGTTTTATCCACACTAATAAAAAAACAATAAAGTGCTGGAACTAGCGGTTTATAAGATTAAAAAATACGGGGAAATACCATGAAACGTTTTAATACTAGGTTAAGTATTTTAGCCATAACAATTTCTACAGCATTAACTAGCCAAAGCATTATGGCTGCAGAGACCGATGAACAAATAAAAAATGATCCAACGTTAGAGCGTATTGAAGTAACAGCGCGTAAATCTTTAGAAAGTTTGCAGTCAGTGCCAGTTTCTGTAACGTCTGTTGGTGCTGAGCAATTAGCTCAAAATGGCGTCAGTGTCATGTCTGAGGTTCAACAGTTTTCGCCTAATACAACTTTACAAGCAAGTCGTGGTACTAACTCAACATTAACCGCTTTTATTCGTGGCGTAGGTCAAGATGATCCATTGTGGGGTTATGAACCCGGTGTTGGTATTTATGTTGATGACGTTTATATGGCTCGCCCACAAGGTGCGGTATTAGATATTCTTGACGTTGAACGCATCGAAGTTCTACGTGGACCACAAGGTAGTTTATACGGTAAAAACACTATTGGTGGTGCAATTAAATACGTGACCAAAAAAATGGCTGGTGATTTAGAGCTAGACCTTAAAGCAACCTTTGGTAACTATGGCCGCCAAGATTATAAAGTAGCGGGTAAAATCCCGGTAATCGACGACAAACTATATGTCGGCTTTGCCTTAGCTAATTTAACCCGCGATGGTTACGGTGAGTTTTTACAATCTGATCAACCTAATCAAGACCTAGAGAACTACAACAAAGATGTATTTGCTGGCCGAGTTACCATTGAATTTGAACCGACTGACGATTTGTTTTTCCGCTTTAACTATGACAAAACAACCGACGATTCTAATGCTAAAGGCGGTTACCGTTTACTACCAAGCATAATAACGGATGCGCCAGTACCGGATAGCGTTTATGACTCTTACACCAGTATGCCTACTTGGAATAGTGTTGAATCTGAAGGCTTTAGCTTAACCGCTGAATACTTTATCAACGATAATTGGTCAGTTAAATCTGTAACAGCAAGCCGCGAAAACTACTCAAAAACGAATATCGATTTTGATAATACCGCAGAGCGTATTTTTGATGTTCCTGCGATTTATGACGATGAACAGTTCAGCCAAGAGTTTCAACTTAACTATGACTCAGACAATTTAACCTTTGTTTCAGGTTTATATTACTTTGATGGCGAATCGTGTGGCGTTTTTGATGCTATTTTAGAAAACTTTGGTCAATCTTTAGGTTTACCAGGATTAACTCGCGAGGTTAGCGGTTGTAACAACAGTGAAAGCTATGCTGTTTATGCCCAAGGTTCATACGACCTTACTGAAAAGTTATCAATGACTTTAGGTGCACGTTATACCACAGAAGAAAAATCAGCTAAGGTGAATAATGGTTTAGCATTTGAAACCGTGTACCCTGAAAGCGATTGGGTACCAGGTTATGTGCGAACTTCGACCGAATTTCCTGAAGTGTTAAATGACAAAGAAGACTGGTCACGTTTTACACCACGCGTTGGTGTTGAGTATCAATACTCGAACGACATGATGTTCTTTGCTAGTTACTCTCAAGGCTTTAAGTCAGGTACTTTTAATCCTAGAGCAGAAGGTCCAGAGCCAGCAGTAGATCCAGAAGTTGTTGATTCATTTGAAGTAGGTGTAAAAAGTGAGTGGAATGATAACTTAAGGGTTAATGCCACCGTTTTCTACCTTGATCACAAGGACAGACAATTTGTGACTGTTTTACCTTCAGAAGACAACAGTGCTTTAAGCCAACGATTAGGTAACATTGGTAAATCAACCGCATCAGGTTTAGAGCTAGAAATAGAATACGCTGCAGCCCATAACTTAAACTTATTTGCCAGCATTGGTTTAATCGACTCTTCTTTTGATGAAGTAAGATCATTTGATGAAGCGGGTAACCCAATAGATATTAGCGATAGCTTTACAATTACCAATACGCCAGAAACTACCGCAAACTTAGGTTTTGCTTATGATATTGAAACCTCTGCAGGTGCTTTTGTTGTAAATGGTAACTACTACTATCGCAGTGATTACGACTTAAACGTTACCGATAACTTACTAACACAAGATGGTTACGGCTTACTTAACTTTGGTATTAACTGGTATAGCAATGACGGTGATTGGACCGCAGCACTACATTGGAAGAACATTACCGATGAAGAGTATTTAGTAGGTAATTACGCTTTCTTAGGTGCACAAAATACTGATGGTAGTTATGCGCCTGGTTTAGGTGGTGATACAACCTTGATTGGCTATTACGGTGACCCTGAAACTATTTCATTAACTATTGGTTATAGCTTCTAAAACAAGCGTTACTTTTAAACAATAAAAAGAGCTGGTTTTTACCGGCTCTTTTTTTGATAATAAAGCATCAATAAATAAGGCTGAGTTTTCGACTTGATGTGGAATAATATGTCACTTTATCCGCTCCTATATTGTTAATCATTCTTATAATTTTAATCATTTAAAGGCTACTGCAATGACCCAAGCAAAAGTAATTATCGCTGACGATCATCCCTTATTTCGTACCGCTTTAAAGCAAGCAATTGTAGAGTGTATTGAAGATGATGAAACCTTAGAGGTAGATAACTTTCACGACTTACTAAAAGCCGTTAACGAAAACGACAGTTTGGAAATTGTTTTTCTAGACTTGCATATGCCCGGCAACGACGGTTTTACGGGTTTAACGCAATTGCAAAACCATTTTCCTGATATTGTTGTGATCATGGTGTCATCAGACGATAACTCTGAAACCATGCAAAAAGCGATTAACTTTGGCGCTGCCGCCTTTATTCCAAAATCAGCTGATTTAGCCACTATAGCAAAAGCTATTGAAACGGTATTAGATGGCGGTATTTGGCTACCCGCACATATTGAGTTTAATGCTGATCAACAAACCGATTTAGCGCATCAAAAGCTTGCCAAACAATTAAGCCAACTGACTCCGCAACAATACATCGTATTAACGCAAATAGCTGATGGGCAATTAAATAAACAAATCGCTTATGATCTCGACATTAAAGAAACCACCGTTAAAAAGCACGTTTCTGCTATTTTATTAAAGTTAGAAGTGAATAATCGTACCTTAGCAGGGTTGGCTTACCAGCAACTAATGCTAAGTCCTTCACAGCATTTAAATGTCTCTTAATAAAAAATATTCAATGCCTATTGAAAAGTTACCTCGCTTTTTAACGGTAACTAATGGCTTTCTTGTTGAGTGGGATACTCAGCATAGTTAGCCACTCAAGCTAAGTCAGTAATTGTTTCATTATACGTTTTAAAGCTAACGATTTAATAGGTTTTCGTAAAAACAAACATTGAGCATCGCTGGTGTGCTGCCTAACACTTTCAGATGGGTCAGCAGAGCAAATTATGGTCGGTAATTGCCAGTTTTTAACTGCAAGTAGGTTAGCAACTAACTCAACGCCATTATTGCCATAATCAAGATGATAATCGGCAATAATTATATCTGGCTTAAGGCCGGCTTGTGTTAGCTTTTGCTGACATGACACTTGATCGTATGCCGTTAATACTTGGCAACCCCAGTCAATCAGTTGTTTAGTCATCGCCGTCAGCATTAATTCGTCATTATCAATTAATAAAACCACAATATTATTAAAAGGCTTAGTTGATGATATTTCTGAATTAGCCTCTGAACTTATATTACGCTTATTCGCTGCATTGGCAGTTAACAACGTCGCCTCAGTCGTGTTAACTCTTGGTATTTCAATACTAAAGCATGTACCTTTACCCTCTTGCGACTTAACCGATATAGATAAACCGAGTAATTTTGCTATTCGCTCAGAAATAGCTAAACCTAAACCTAAACCAGGTATTTCACGGTTTTGTTCTAAGCGCTCAAACTCACGAAATATGGCTTTTTGTTGTGCTAAGGCAATACCTGGTCCGTTATCCCAAACCTCAACTCGAATCATAGATTTCGTTCTTCGTATGCCGAGTAAAATTCTATTTCGAATACCTGCTTTCTTACCTTGCTTATCATTACAGTAATGCACGGCATTCGATAAGAAATTTTGAATCACTCTTCTTAACATCCGCTTATCGGAATGCACAACACATTGGCTTAATTGATAAGAAAACTGAATGTTCGCCTGCGTTGATAAGGCTGAAAATTCATTTTTTAACGGGCTAAGTAAGTCATCTAAGGCAAAGTGGCTTTTATCAATTTTTTCAGAGCTGCTATCTAAACGAGAGATCTCAACTAAATCAGACAATAACGCTTCAACGACATTAAGTGAATCATCAATATTTTCTGCAAGCGCTGTTAACTCATCTCCTTGTACTTTATTTTTTAACATAGATGTAAATAAAGATAAGGCATTAAATGGCTGCATTAAATCATGACTTGCTGCTGCTAAAAACCGACTTTTACTGCTATAAGCCGCTTCTGCTTCAGATTTTGCTTTTTGCAATTCTTGAGTGCGGCTTTCAACCCGCTTTTCTAAATTTTCGTTGGCTTTTTTTAGCGCTTTCTCCGCTTCAATATGAGCAGTAATATCAGAAAAAGTGCTCACAAAACCACCCGCAGGCATCGACTGACCACTGATTTCTAAAACAATACCGTTTGGCATTTTTCGTTGAAAATGATGACTATCGCCGTTTTTCATATGCGCAATGCGTTTAGCGATCATTTGCTCATTATTTGCATTGCCGGCAATAATGCCTCTTGAAATATTAAACTTTAACAAGGTTTCAACAGGTAAACCGGCTTGCACAAAGCCTTCGGGGTAATCAAGTAATTCGATATAACGTTGATTCCAAGCCACTAACCTCATGTCAGCATCAACAACACTGATGCCCTGCTCAATGTTTTCTACGCCCGATTGTAATAACTCACGGTTAAATCGAAACATTTCATTGGCTTCATCGACAATACTGACAACATCTTCAAGTGGCATTTTTTCGGAGGTTGATGCAGCCTTCATTACCATACGTGTTGAGGCGGAGCCTAAAACACCGGATAGTTGCAAACGTGTGTATTCAATAAGGTTAATAGCATCAACATTGTTATTACTTTGTGCTGCTTGATTCGACTTTGCAATTTTTAGCAAGGCATCGGCGGCATTTTTGTCGATAAAACGTAATAATAAACTGTAAAGATCTTCTGTACTTAAGTTACGTTCATGTTTGCGCTGACTTTTAGAGATAAAAATATCCGCTTGAAGTTTTTCACCAAGGCTACGATGAGTCAGCAAAGAAACAAGCACAAAACAGGCAATATTACTGATTAAGCTATAAAACACACCATGGCTGGTTAAGTCTAAAAAATCGATCCCCAAAAGCGCTGTCGGCTTTAACCAAGCAACGCCGAAAATACCGTTTTCTACCCAAGCTAAGTTAGGCGCAACTATGGGTAAAAATAAAGTAAAAAACCACATAACGCTACCAACAATCAACCCTGTTAATGCCCCTTTACCATTGGCTTTTCGCCAATATAATGCGCCGATAATAGCGGGCGCAAATTGCGATAGTAAAACAAACGAGAGTAGGCCAATACTGGCCAGGTGGCTTTGTTGATTTATACTGCGCTCGAAGGCAAAAGCAAATAACAAAATAGCGGTAATAGCGAAACGGCGTTGTTTCAGCAAAAGGCCTGAAAACTGCGGTGCGCCTGCCTTACTAAAGTATTTAAACTTTAATGTTAACGGCGTAATAACTTCGGTTGAAATCATAGTCGATAACACGATCGCAGATACAATTACCATGCTAGTAGCTGCGGCTAAACCACCAATGTAAACCAAAACACCTAGCCATGCTTGTTGAAAAAACAAAGGCAGCGTAAGCACATAAGTATCAGCGTCTACACTACCACCCGGAAAGGTAATTAGACCGGCAATAGCAATGGGTAAAACAAAAATATTGATGAGTATAAAGTAAACCGGAAATAACCAACGTGCGGTTTTTAATTCTTGCGGATGATGATTTTCGATCATCATCATATGAAACTGCTGCGGTAATACAAAAATAGTTATAGCGCCCAAAATAGCTTGCGCCACTGAAAGATAAACCGAATTGTGATCGGTAAATAATTGCTCGTTTTGTTGTTGCTGCGTTGCTAAATCTGCAAAGCCATCAAAAACAAAAAATGTCGCAAAAATCCCAACCGCGGTTAAGGCAATAAGTTTTACCACTGAACTAAAAGCAATCGCTAACACTAAGCCTTGATTTTGCTTGCTCGCAGCAATTTGGCGTGTACCAAAAAATATACTAAAAACAATTAACACAATTGTTACGACAAAGGCGGTACTAATACCCGATTGGAAGGTACCGGTAAGTAAATCAAAACTGGTGCTAATTGCCCGTAGTTGCAAGGCAATATAAGGCACGGTGCCAACTAAAGCGATTAATGCAACGGTAATGGCTATTTTAGGCGAGCGGTCGTAGCGAAAAGCAATAAAGTCAGCAATAGAAGTTAAGTTTTGCCGTTTGATGATTTTTAACATTTTCATCAACATAGGCCAGGCAAAAACCAAGCAAAGTATCGTGCCAATATAAATTGGTGCTAGCCAAGCTCCGGTAGTAGCAGCCTGCCCAACCGTGCCATAAAAGGCCCACGAGGTACAACTAACCGCTAATGAAAAACTATAAACCCAAGGTTTACAACGCCATTGTTCAGGTGACTGATTTTGGCCTTTATAAGCAACTAAAAAAAGTAGGCAAAGATAGCCAATAGAAAGAATGGTGATCAACCATGTGTCAATAGATAGCCAAGCTAACAAATTTATTCCTTTGTTTTAAAGATGCTATGCCTAGCATAGAGATGTCAAGAACTAGCATATCACTTAAGCTAGTGAGTTATAGTGCACTAAGGTAGTACTTATTTCCCCAACATCCTCAGGTAACCTAGTTATTCATTGTTGTTTTGTATAAAAGTTATCATAGATGAAAATTACTAACAAATATTTAGTCGAAGCTATTGTTTTCTTTAGTTATGTATTATTTGCCATGGCTTGGGTTGGTGGCACCGCTAGCATGCAAAGCATTATGCTTTCGCTCGACGTACACAGTTTAGCTTCAGCAAGCTTTATTAGTGGAGCAGTTACCATAGCGAAAATTGTGGGTACTTTCATCGCGGCTTGGATAGCAATAAAACTGGGCATTAAATATGCCTTTTTTGTCTCAAGTTTATTAATTACCATTGGCCTACTCACGCCTTACGCGCCCAATTATGAACTCTTACTGTTAAGCCGTTTTTTAATGGGTCTTGGTGGTGCGTTTATGGTGGTGTATTTCAACCCGATTGTTTTACAGTTTTTTAAAGCCGAAGAGCGCTCTACGATTAATGGAATTAATGCCGTAGCATTTAATATTGGCACTGCTGTAATTCTGTGGCAGATGGGCAGCATTAACGACCTTACCGGAGGTTGGCAGAATAGTTTAACGCTTTTCTCTGTGATGAGTTTACTTGTTGCTGTGCTTTGGTTATTCGTAAAATTTGAAGAGCCAGATGCTCCTGCGCCAAATGTCGATGTTACGCCAGAGGTATATCATTATCGTGAAGGCCTAAAAGACAGCTTTAATTGGATTTACGGCCTAGCATATTCAGGCATTTTAGCCTTCTACATTTGTTTATTCACTTTTTACCCTAAAGCGGGCATTGTACAAAGTAAGTGGGTAATAGGTTTTGGTATTATCGGTACTATATTTGGTATTATTTATGCCAAAAAAGTTCCTTTGCGTATCCCCGTTATTCGTTGGTCTGGCTTTGTAGTGATTATTAGCACAGCAATATTTTCATTTAGTGAACTCTATTGGTTACAAACATTTGCGGCCATGGTGCTAGGTTTCTTTATCTTCTTACCCGTTACCGCTTTAGTGTCAATTCCGCACGAATTGCCGAAAATGACTTTACCGCGCATTACCATTATTTTTAGTATGTTTTACTCAATCAGTTACATAATTTCGACCTTTATTTTATGGATATTCGGTAGTTTGGTGGATAGTCATCAAGGTGATTTTACTTGGTCGTTTATTTTGATCACCGTACTTAGTTCAACGCTATTTGTTGGTAGCTATTTTTTACCAGAGTCTGGCAAGAAAACAAATATACAAGCAGGGAGTTAATATGCGAGGTAGTGTTTCAGAAAACTTAAAACCCTTACTTAAGCAAGTAAATGCTGGAATTGAACAAGCAAAAGCAAGTGGCGCGGCTTTTGATCCTACGATTATTAGACAAAATTTAGAAAACCTAACCGCATATATGATCCCAGGCCCTGAAGTGCCTTTGATAAAAAATACTTTTATTAAAGCCTCAGATCATAATGTGGCGGTACGTATATATCATCCCAACCCAGAAAAAGCCTTACCGGTTTTATTACATTTTCATGGTGGTGGCCACATGTGTGGCAGTATTGAATTGTATGACCCTATAAGTCGCGAGCTAGCCATAGCGGCTAATGCAATTGTTATTTGTATTGATTACCGCTTAGCTCCTGAACATCCGTATCCCTGTGGAATAGATGACTGTCAGTTTCTTTTGGAAAACTATCAAGACCTACTCCAAGGTTATAGGTTTAATGAACAACTTTATATTGCCGGTGATAGTGCTGGTGGTGCAATTTGTACTAGTTTGGTTGCCAACAACATTAATAATACTGAAATCAATATTGATAAGCAGATATTGCTTTACCCAAGCGTTGATTACACCATGAGCTGTCCGTCAATTACCGAAAATGGCGAAGGTTTTTTACTTGAAGCCGATAAAATCCGTTGGTACTTTCAGCAATATTTTCAGCTTGATAATATAGAATTAGAGACAAATGAAGCTACAGCATCATTAATAAAAAATGCATCGCCACTACTGGGCGAGTTTACGCATAAAATGCCGAAAACATTAGTGATAACCGCAGGCTGCGATCCCTTACGAGATGAAGGTTGCTTATATGCTGACAAAGCTCAACAAGCGGGTGTAAGTGTTGAGCATTATCAATTTGATGAATTAATTCACGCTTACATGCTGCTTTCTAAATTGGTACCTGAGCAATATCATC
The DNA here is from genome assembly GCF_057550865.1 of Colwellia sp. NW0002-52-1. Taxonomy (NCBI): domain Bacteria; kingdom Pseudomonadati; phylum Pseudomonadota; class Gammaproteobacteria; order Alteromonadales; family Colwelliaceae; genus Colwellia; species Colwellia sp. NW0002-52-1. Next base: position 25,663 of record NZ_BAAJLU010000001.1, read on the forward strand.
AAACTTACTTGATGATTAAAAAATTTATTGCAGCTGAATAAGGCGCACTGTAATAGCCTTATTTAAGACAATTTATTCAGTAACTATAACATTCAGTAACTATAACATTCAGTAACTATAACATTCAGTAACTGTAACAAATACAAAGACTAACTCAAAATAACTATAACTATAACTACTTTACTAACTTCCTATGGGCTCCTCATTTATCCGAGACAGCCCTTTTTTTTACTGCTTTTTTTTACTTTTTTAAATGACCAAAGCTAGCTTACTATTGTGCGGTCCAGGCACCATCCATAGGCAATGCAGAGCCGGTAATACTTCTTGCGCTTTCACTACAAAGAAATAAAATAAATTCGCCTATTTGCTCTGGTGCCATCATCTCAGGTAAAGGTTGTTTTGCCGTTACCAATTTGTATTTTGCTTCATCAAAACTAATGTCTTGTTTTTCAGCTATAGCGGAAATTTGATTGTTTATTAGCGGCGTATCAACCCAGCCAGGACAAATAGCATTTACCGTAACACCATGCTCTGCGCATTCTAACGCTAGCACCTTTGTTAAGCCCACTAAACCATGTTTTGCTGCACAATATGCCGACTTATTTACTGAGCCAACAAGACCATGAACAGAAGCAACATTAATAATTCTGCCCCAATTGTTTTGTTTCATTTTTGGTAAAGCGTATTGAATTGCATGAAACGCGGCTGACAAATTAATCGATAGAATTGCATTCCACTTTTCTAACGGAAAATTTTCAGCCGACTCAGTGTGTTGTATGCCAGCATTATTAATTAAAATATCAACACTGCCCATTTGCTCAATAGCGTGTTGTATTAATCGCTCAATACTTTCAACTTTCATTAAATCGGCATCGTCAAAAATGGCTTTAATACCATATTGAGCAGAAAATTCAGTCGCTAACTCTTCGCCTTCATCAATTGACATTAAGCCATGTAAAACCAAGTTAATTCCCTGCGCGGCTAGCACATGGGCCGTAGCTAAGCCGATACCGCTAGTTGAGCCGGTAATCAAGGCAACTTTTTCGTTAAGCATAAGGTTTCCTTATTATATATTGGTAATATAAATTTATGCTCAAGATTAACTTATTTCGGCTTGTTAATATTTGGTCCCTTAGTACCATGTGAGTTAGCAATAATATTATTGTTGCTGAAGTATTACTTTATAATTCAAGATCAAAGACCACATCAATGGTTGCTGAAAAAACAATATTTTCTTGAAGATAACGACCAGGTTTTGCGGCGCTATCAGCCATACTTGATCTCATTTTATAACCTTCATTATTCGCACCGTATCTATGATAGCTTTGATTTGAACTGGCATTAATACTATAAATTGCGCCCAATTCAGCATCAAAAGCATTAGCTAACGATTTACCTTTGCTTTTAGCGTTACTAACAGCAAGTGCATTAACTTCTTGTTGTAGGTTTTTCTCATTTGACGACTTTAACTCTATATTTCGAATCGCATTAATTTTTACCGAGAGTACAAAGTCCATAAAGGTGTTCAGTTTATCAATATTATTTAACGTTACTTTTAGTGTTCTTCGAGCAATGTAACCTTCAATAGTATCTTGCTCACCGCGGTTATAACTGCGGCGTATTTCTGTTGAAATATTAGACGCCGAAACATTGTCTTCATTAATATCAAAATCGACTAAACCATCCAGTAAATTATTCACTCGCAGGTCCACTTCTTTTTTTGCCTCTAAACTGGTTTTTTGTTCACTTTCAACATTTAAATGTAGCACGGCTATATCTGGCATTGTCATTAACTCAGCCGTGCCGGTAACTGAGATATGGCGGTGAGTTGGCAAACTATTATTAGCAAATGTAAAAGAACAAAAACCGAGTAGTAATGTCACCATAATTGTAGAGGTAAATAATTTCATAAAATATCCTTTTGAAAATTGAATGGTAATGCGCCACCAACAGCAGCGTTATTATTAGATTAAACAAGCGATTTAATCACACTATCGTAAAAAATTAAGACGATTTTTAAACGGCGACTTTTGTAATAAATTAATCGCTATAAATGATTAATATTTTAAACCTTAGCTCAAAATATATACCACAAACTACAGGCATTAATCGCCAAATATTGCGCGATTAATTATAATTTAACATCAGTTTACTTAGTGCAAGCTGAATCTTAGCTGAACGAATGCAGTACGCGTTTTATCGGCGAATAGTTATAATCAAAAATTAAAGTCATATTTCACTCGATTTGTCGCTTTAAATCCATTATGGTGCCACTTTTATCGCACTAAAGTACGTTCTTAATGTATTAACTTATAGGTAACTCATGCTTCAAAATCTTCTAGAAAACAAATCTATAGTTACTATTGTTTTAATTGTTACTATCATTACCTTCAAGTTAGTTATTACCCGCTTTATAAAACGTCGTGCAAAAAAGAAAAAAATCGACAAACGCTTCACCGTTAACTTTTTAAATAATATTTTCAACTTTGGTCTGATCGTAATTTTGTTCAATATTTGGTCAGTTGAAATACAAATGTTCGCCTTTTCAATTGCCGCTTTTGTTGTCGCTATAGTGCTGGCAACAAGGGAGTTTATTCAATGTTTTATTGGTTTTATTTATGTTGTATCTAACCGTCCATTCAGAGTCGGCGATTGGATCCAAGTGGGTAATTATTGTGGTGAGGTAAACTCTATTGATTGGATTAACTTAACCTTATTAGAAGTGAATATAAGCAATTATCAATTTACAGGTAAAACGCTTTATTTACCGAACAATCAATTAATTACTACCCCTATTAAAAACTTAAACTTTCTTAAGCGCTACGCAGTACACCATTTTACCTTGACTCGCGATGGCAGCGTAAACCCGTTTGAATTTATTGACGCACTTAAAGAAAAAGCCAACAGCTATTGCGCTGATTTTAATGATGTTGCCGCGAGATATAACCAAGTCATTGAACATAGATTAGATATAACCATAGCTGGGCCTGAGCCGCACATTGAAGTTGCCACGTCAGAGCTTGGCGATACACAAATTATCTTCACCATTTTTTGCCCAACAGAGCGAGTAATGGAGATTGAAAACAAGCTAACGGCAGACTTTATGAATTTCTGGTTCAGTGCTAAGCAACACAAATAAGTAAGTTCACCTTCACTATCAAGCTTTTAACCTGACTTATTCAAGTTAAAGCTCGTAAATCTTTCATACGAGTTAATTTTACTTTTTATTTACAAATTAACTCGTTAGAATTAAATGTTTCTCAAAATTGGTTGCTTACATGCTTTTTCGTTTTCTCTCGCTTATTTTTATCCTGTGCTCTATCTCCAACGTAAATGCCGCTCAATATAATAGTTTTAAGAAAAAGCTTTCAAACAGTATTAATACTGAATTAAATAAATTCAGTATTCCTGGTGCTGCTTATGTTGTTGTTAAAGATGATAAAGTTATTGCCATTGAGAGTTTTGGTTACACCGATAAAACGAATAAACAAAAAATAAACGAAAACACGGTGTTTCGTCTCGCTTCTGTTTCAAAGCCTTTCGCAGCGACCATTGCGACTATGTTATCGCAAGAAAAAAAGCTTAATCTATCTGATCCTATTACAAAGTTTTTACCTAATTTCGCACTGGCAAGTAAAGGGGCAGCAGAAAAAATTCAATTAACACACTTACTCAGTCATTCAACGGGTTTAATGCCAAATGCCTACGACAATTTACTCCATGAAAACTGGAGTATGGCAAAAATAATTAGTCGTTTTGACCGTGTTACGCCTATTTGTCAGCCGGCTAAGTGTTACGGTTACCAAAATATTGCTTACGGATTTTTGCAACCTGCTATAGAGGCCGTTACTAAGAGAAGTTATGCAAGCTTGCTGCAAGAGCGAGTGTTTACTCCGTTAAAAATGGATAATGCTTCAGTCGGTATTGATGTGTTTTTAACTAAAAATAATACCGCTCAACCGCATATTTTAAGAAAAAGAGTAAAAACGGGTAAAAAAACTCGAGCAGGAAAAGACATCAGGCGCTATATTTGGCGCACAGTAAATGTAGAGCCCGACTATTATAAAGTTGCGCCAGCCGCTGGGGTAAATGCCAGCATCACAGATTTATCGAAATGGTTAATAGCCAACTTAGGTAATAACCCTGAAGTACTTTCACCTGCCCTGCTTTCTGAGCTCACCACACCAAGAATAAAAACCAAGAAAGATTTACGCCGTCGATATTGGCGAGAACACCTCACCGATGCTCATTATGGCTATGGCTGGCGAATTTATCAGTTTGCAGGCCACCCAATAATTTATCACTCTGGTTGGGTTGCTGGTTATCGTGCTGATATAGGCTACTCACCAACACTTGATATAGGTTTTGCCATTTTAATCAATGCAGAATCGAATGTTATCAATAAAATATCGAGCGATTTTTGGACTCAGGCGCAACACGTTTTTGACAATGTAGATTAATCGCTAAAGTCTTAAAATTTGATATGTAAGAGATGCTTATAACTTACTTTTACTGCTTTTGTTGACTTTAGTTTTTATAAAAACTTACCCTGCTAACAATGTAAAATGTACCTTAGTAGCTAAACGCAATAACTTATTCTTGCGCTCCAAAGCCATAATTTTGCCACAATTGCTCACCACTTTGCCTCAATGTTAACGCCTCGCATCCTTTTTGTTTTGTTGAAATAGCCCCAATAACTCAATATTGGAGCTTCAAGTGTTTAACTCAAATAAAAATTTAAGGCTAATCGATTATCAACATTCATACTTTTATCAACAAAAGCGCAAAAAACAACGCCGAAAATGGGTTAAATTTATCATTCTATTTTTGCTAGTAACAAGTGTTATTGCTGTTATTGTACCTTTTGCTCGAGCCGCTACAATTAATCAAGAATTACCACCGAAAATGTCGTCGGTTACCGAAAAACCTTTAATTCAGGGGCCTCAATTGTTATTTAGTCACCCTGACAAACGCCTACGCGCAGCATTACCGGTAGATATTACTGCAAATGTCGAGGTTAATGGCATAGTGGCTTATGCACGAATAAAGCAAGTATTTATCAACCCTTATAACAGCTCGGTTTCGGGTAAATACCAATTCCCTTTACCTGAAAGCTCAGCCATAAAACACTTAACTATCAAGATGGCTGACCAAGTTATTATTGGCCAAATTATGGAGAAACAAGCGGCAAAGGCCGTTTATCAGCAGGCAAAAAAACAAGGTAAGAAAGCGAGTTTAGTGCAACAACAAAAGCCAAATTTGTTCACTAACAACATTGCCAATATTCCGCCTTTATCAAAAGTAGAGGTAACGTTAGAGTTTATTATGCCGGTTAACGTTACTAAAAATGGTTTGAGTGAAAGTATTTTTAATTTACGCTTACCTATAGCAATAACCACTCGCTATCAAAGTATTCATGATCAAAAAACATTGGATGAGCCTAACTCTGGAGCACCTTTTGATAGCGCTAAAGAGACTTTACAGCGCGTTGAATATAGCTCAGAAGCATTGCCCAAAGCGATAGCAGATAACCATACTGCGATTAGTATTTCGCTTAATGCTGGAGCTAGCATTAGCACCATTAAAAGTGCTAGCCATAACATACAGACACAAGCGCTTGATAACCAAGAATCCCAGTACTTAATTACCCTACAAAAACAACAAACAACGGCTAAACAGGATTTTGAAATCAGTTGGCAGCTTAAAGCGAGCTATGAACCTCAAGTCAGTAGTTTTACTGAGCAAATAGGTGATGAATACTTTACTTTATTAACCTTTTTTCCGCCAGAAAGTGAGCAGGTGTCAACGTTATCGCGAGATATTATCTTCATTATTGACACGTCAGGATCTATGCAGGGAAGCGCTATAGCACAAGCTAAAGAGAGCCTTCAACAAGCGATTTTAAACTTAGGTCCAAAAGACAGTTTTAATATTATCGCCTTCGACGATAACGTAACGCTATTATTTGCCAAAACAAAAATGGCCTCTCGGCACAACATAAATCAAGCACAGCAATTTATTAATCATTTACAAGCTGATGGTGGTACTGAAATGTATCGTCCTTTAAGTCAAGCACTGGTTATGGCAAAAGATCAACAGCAAACTGCAAAAGCCATTCGACAAGTTATTTTTATTACTGATGGCGCAGTGGCTAATGAGTTCGAATTAATGCAGTTACTTGAAGGTGCCCAAGCCAACTTTCGCTTATTTACAGTGGGTATTGGCACAGCTCCTAATAGTTATTTTATGAAAAAAGCGGCGCAATTCGGTCGTGGCAGTTATGTTTTTATTAATAATAGTGAGGATGTGCAAAAACAAATGACTGCCTTAATGAGCAAAATAAACCATCCGGCGATAACCAATATTTCATTGATTTTTGATAATCTAGTTCATCAAGAAACTGAGGTTTTTCCAAAAAAAATTACCGATTTATACATGGGAGAACCCTTACAAATAACCGTAAAATCTAAACTCCCCATTACCAGCGTGCAAGCTATGGGTGATAGCGCACAAAGCCCTTGGTACCAGCAAGTAATAGTTGATGAGAATCAATCATCGAAAGGTATATCAACACTTTGGGCCCGCCGAAAAATTGAAAGCTTGTTAGACAGTTTGGTTACGGGTGCTGATAAAACGCAAGTAAAAGCAGAAGTCATTTCTACTTCAATCGCCCATCAAACCCTATCGCCATACACCAGTTTTATTGCCGTAGAAATGCCAACAGAGTTACTTCCTATAACGGCAAAAAATAGTGTGAAAAATAGTGCAAAAGATAACGCGATAAAAGCTAAGTACCAAATGAATACATTAGCAAAAGCCCATGAAAACTTAATGGTGGCCATGCCCAGAACAGCACTGGGTTGGCATCAACAGTTACTTATCGGTTTGTTATTAATGTTAGCCGCCCCAGCTTTGTTGCGTATTTGGTCTAAATAACATGACTAATGTCGCTAAACTATTTCGAAAATTAATCGTTTCAGCCTTGGTCATTGTTGGAGGCGTTATGTCTATTCAAGCCAGTTGGCTGCCAACTAAAGCGTGGGTGTCGCAACAATTAATTCATAACAGTTGGCAGCAATCAATAACAGCACATGAACGTTTAGTAGTGGTTAAACCTTGGCCTTGGGCTGATACATACCCTATTGCTGAACTGATATTTCAACGTTTAGATAAAAGTATTGTGGTGTTAAATGGCGGCGACCCAACCACATTAGCGTTCTCAGCTGGTGCCGTTGCGCCATTTAACCAACCTAAAGCAACAAAACCTTTTGTGGTGGCAGGTCATAGAGATAGTCATTTTGCTTTTTTAGAGGATATTGCCATGAAAGATGTTATTTCATTAGTTGACGGGCAAGGAAAAACCCAACTATATCAAGTACAAAATATTGATATAGTCGATGCCACAACAGGTCAACTGCCGTTAATCGCTGATGAACAAACATTAGTATTAATTACATGCTACCCCTTTAACCAACTAGGCAACGACTCAAACGAACGTTATGTTATTACAGCAAAACCCTTATGAAGTTTTAAGTTCGAAGCTGTCAGCTGTCAGTAAGAGACTAACAACTTATAGCTGATAGTTGATAGTTGATAGCTTAAAGCTGCCCTTAATACCCTGTAAGTTTATTAACTGTGGTAGGTAGCTGACCGGTTGTGCGGTAAGTTGTTATGTTTTTTGCGACAATGTCACTGGCACTATTGAGGTTTGTTGGCGCTGAAATATGTGGCAATACAGTTATACCTGGGTGTTGCCACAGTTCGCTTTCTGCGTTTAGGGGTTCATGTTCAAATACGTCGAGTACGGCGTGGTTAAGGTGATTGGTATCTAAAGCTGCTAGTAAATCGCTGGTGTTAATAATGCCACCACGTGCAAAATTAATAATGGCGCTACCTGTAGGTAGTTGATTTAATAAACCTTTATTAATAATCCCTTTCGTGATTGAAGTTAACGGCAGCAAGCACACTAGAATATCACTTTGCGCGACCATTTCAGCTAAGCCGCTATCGCCACTAAAACAGCTAATGTTTTCAATAGCTTTTTCAGTTCGGCTCCAGCCCATAACATTAAAACCATTAATTTGTAGCTGTTTTGCACTAACTTGCCCAAGTTCTCCTAAACCCAGAATACCAATACGTCGCTTACTCGCTGGCACTAGTTGATGTTGCTGCCATTGTTTGTTTCTTTGCTGCTTGGCATAGCGCGGCATCTCTCGGTGTAAATATAAGCTCCATGCTAACACCGCTTCTGCCATGGTTTGGCTAAGCGTTGGGTCCACTAATCGTACAACGTCAATCGATGAGTTAGCCAGTGAAAGTATTAAATTCTCAACGCCAGCCCAAACACTGTGCACCCAAATTAGGTTTTTAAGTTCAGCCAATTCATCGATATTTGGGTTAGCGACAATGGCTAATTCAATACCCGCTTTATCACTAGATTTAAGCTCAGAAAACGACACAACATTTTCATTCGGTAAGCGTTGATTAAGCGCTGCTAACCACCTGACTTCTTCATCTTTAGGTAACTGATTTATAAATGGGATCATAAGGCGTTGTGTTAATGTAAAATAGATTTGATTATACTACCCCAAGTTAATACGTAAACCAGACAATGTTTTAATCTATTGATAAATAAAAAGTTATAATTTTGTTCTATCTTCCAACGCCCAACTAAGGTATAACGGCGCTATGAAAGTACCTAAACGCATACAGCCACTTGTAAATGATGGCCTAATAGACGAAGTAATAAGCCAATTAATGAGTGGAAAAGAAGCCACTGTTTATATGGTGCGTTGCGGCGATGATATTCGCTGTGCGAAAGTTTACAAAGAAGCCATTAAGCGCAGCTTTAAAAAAGCAGCACAATATCAAGAAGGCAGAAAAAGTCGCAACAGTCGTCGTGCTAGAGCAATGGAAAAAGGCTCTAAGTATGGCCGTGATCAACAAGAATCCGCTTGGCAAAATGCTGAAGTTGACGCGCTATATCAACTAGCAGAAGCAGGCGTGCGCGTACCACAACCTTTTGGTTGTTTCGACGGCGTATTATTAATGGAACTTGTTACCACCGACGATGGCGATGTAGCACCACGCTTAAATGATGTAGTTATGCCAGCAGAGCAAGCAGAAGAAGATCACACCCTAGTTATGCATTACGTTAAATTAATGCTTTGTGCTGGGGTTATTCATGGCGATTTATCAGAGTTTAACGTTTTAGTAGATGACTACGGCCCGGTTATTATTGATTTGCCGCAGGCAGTTGATGCTTCTGCTAACAATAACGCCAAGTCAATGTTAATGCGTGATGTTACTAATATGACTAACTACTATGGTCAATTTAGTCCAGCATTAAAGCAAAGTAAATATGGCCAAGAAATGTGGGCATTATTCGAATCAGGCGAGTTAACACCAGAAACCCCGCTAACCGGCTTGTTTGAAGAAGATACTGACGCAGCTGATGTTGATACCGTGCTTGAAGAAATTAAAGCGGCATTTGAGGAAGAAGAAGCGCGCATTGAGCGCATTAAAGATGCAAATGCTGTTGATAGTGAATTTTAAATAAAGCTGTCAATTAATTAAAACGACATATTAAATTTGTGCGTACTACGACACGTCGAATACGCACTTTTTTATTTAGCCGCTAGCTGTTATCTATGTATGCTTATAAAGCCTTATTAATAAAAAAATATAATGCCCAAAATAACCAACCCAGCTAAAAACACGCTCTCACCCGCCATTAATAATACCGGGCGCCAACCAACAGATAACACTTGTTTTAACGATGTTCTAACACCAATGGCTGCAATAGCAATAACCAGTAAACTACTCGACAAGCTTCGAATAATGTCAATTAACCAGATAGGTAACACGCCAACATTTTTTAAAAATGCCAACACGAAAAACATAATTAAAAAACCCGGTATAAAAGCGCTAACACCAGCCGACATTTTGCTGTTTTTCTCTTTAAAGGCAAAAAATACCATCATTACTATTGGCATTAACAGCGCGACTCTAAGTAGTTTAATGTAAGTGGCAACATCGCCCGCTTCAGGAGAAATAGTATAACCAGCACCAACAACTTGAGCGACATCATGAATAGCGCCACCAATAAAAACCCCAGCAAGCTCGTCTGAAAAGCCCAAATAGCTCGCCACTATCGGATAAAAAACCATCGCTAAAGTGCTGAAGGTGGTAATACCTATCACCGTAAAGGCAAAGTATTTCTCTTGTGATTTGTCGTTTGGTAATACGGTAGAAATTGCTGCTGCGGCTGACACACCACATACTGCAACTGCGCCACCCGACAACACACCAAATACTTTCGACAAGCCTAAAATACGCGCAAACAGCACACCAAAAATAATCGTTAAAAACATACTTCCCATCACGATCAAAGGTGGTGTTATCCCCAGTGAAACAATATCAGAAAAAGCAATACGCACGCCGAGCAAACCAACACATAAGCGTAATAACTCTCGCGAACAAAAATTAACACCAAGTTGAAGGCTTGAATGACTATAAAAGGAATGTAGGCTCAAACCTATTAACAAAGCAAATAGAATAATGGGCGCTTGATAGCGTGTAGCAATAATAGCGGCGATAACCGCGATAGCTGCACATAAGGCGACACCGGGCAATTTAGCTTTAATTTTGGTGAGCATAATTCGTATAACCGCAGGGTTTTATTACTATAAATTAATCAAGAAAGTGTATCACTAAGCAAGACTTTATTAACTATTTTCAATTGCTAAAAATTGTTAACAACAGCGATTAATAAACAAAAAGCCTGCAATTGCAGGCTTTCAGAATAAACGTGTTATCGAATTAAATGGAGAAGTATTAGCTAAACCAGTTATTGTTACGACCTTTAATCGAAAATGCGACTAACAAGAAAGCGATAATGATTACCATAAGTGGCATTACCGTGCCGCCTGGACCATAAACCTCATAAGAGTTACTAATGAAAAATGAATGAAACATTTGCACCAATACCGCCACTAATGAAACGACAAATAAGGGATAACAAATGCGCTTTCTCATTAATAACGCAACACTACCTAAAGCCCCAGCAAACACAGCAACCGTAAAAGCAATGGTTGCCCATAATGGTACTTCGCTATAAAGTGCTTGCTCTGCTTGAGGTAGTTCGGCTATCGCTTCTGAAGTCATCGTTATATGACCAAAAAATGCCATAACGCCAAGTAAGTTCCAAACAAGTGCTAAAATAGCCACTAATGTAAACCAACGAGGTAAGCCGTTTATTAGTGCTGTTTGTGTATCTTCTGACATAGGTAGTTCCTTATTTTTATAATAATATAGAATCTATTTATTGCTGATGTATTTTTACATTTAGAGCAAAAAAGCCAGTGTTAACAAGTAACTATTCGCCCCAAATATCTTTCGGTTTAAGTTTTAACACTTTACGTTCGCCAGGCTTGCGTTCAACTTTTGTTTTATTCGGGTTAACATAAATTTTGCTCGCATTAGCTTTAGCCGAATTATAATTTTTATTTGCTAACACCTTTTCTAAATTATCTTTTGCTTCTTCGACAACCGGCTTGTTTTCTTGCGCTTTAGCGCGACGTTGTACATGAAACTTTTTATCAATACCTTGTAAAAAATTACGTAAAACTTGATCTTTACATTCGCGATAATTTTTATGATCTGGCTTGCGAGAAAAGGCGCTTAATTCTGGTTTATTTAAACGAAAGTTTGCTAATGCCAACATTTCAATAATATCTTCTGCTTTTAAATTAAAAGCAATTTTAAGCTTAGTAAGAATAATATTATTATTTAAGCGTTTTTCAGCTTTTGCTGGCTCGCCTTCTTTTTTGCCACGACGTTCATTAATAAAGCCATTTAAAAAAGCGGCAAAAGTGGTATCAGGGCAATTTACATAAGCCGGATCTTCTTCTTTTTTTAACCAGTTACTTATTTGCTCGCGCGTTACTGTTAGGTCGCCCGAAGCAAAAATAGCTATAACCTTTTGATCATTAAAATTAAAAGTGTATCGTAAGCGGCGTAAAACATCGTTATTAGTCAAAAATTTTCTCCAAGGGCCAACGGTTTTCGCTGGATATTATTACTGATATTAAACGTAAACTTAATAACATGCAGTAACATGTAATGATTTAATTGTGCGCTATTATACACGCTTTAAATAACCAGATCTTTACCCGTATGTGCTATTTATCCTAAAAGCGGTAAAGCATTAAATTTAGCGGTTAAAGTTCAGCTAAAACTCATGTTAAGATATGGAAAATTTGAGCATATGGCGTACGAGTAAAATGCATAAAATATTGCTTGAATCAAAATCATCAATGAGTAAGTTTTTCCAAGTTCACCTTTTTAAAACGCAATTAAATTACGAGTAATCATGAGTAAAAACGTTAGTATCTTCAGTCCTGTATTAGCTAAAAGCCGCGGCAAAAATGCCGATAAAAAGGTTTGGCAAAACCTGCCTGGTAGTAGTGCCACTGTTGCTATTTTTCATGGTGCGTTATCTACGCAACAGCCAATACTTTTATTAACTCATGATACGCCTTCGGCTTTACGTTTAGAGCAAGAGCTTGCCAGTTTAAATAAACAAGAAAAACTGCCTATTTGCTTATTTCCAGATTGGGAAACACTGCCTTACGACACGTTTTCGCCACACCAAGATATTATTTCTCAACGTTTAGCGACCTTATATCAATTATCTCGTATGGATAAAGGCATTGTTATTGTGCCTATTTCCACCTTGATTCAACGTTTAGCACCCAAGCAATATATTGAAGCAAACAGCTTAATCATCAAAAAAGGTGATAAAAAAGATTTACACCAACTAAGACAAAATTTAGAAGCGAGCGGTTATCGTTGTGTTGACCAAGTAATGGAACACGGTGAATTTTCTGCTCGTGGCGCTATTCTTGATATATTTCCTATGGGCAGCAACACTCCGTTCAGATTAGACTTTTTTGATGATGAAATTGACGAAATCCGTTTGTTCGACCCAGAAAACCAACGTTCTAGCGATAAAGTTGACGGTATAAATTTACTACCTGCACATGAGTTTCCAACAGATACTGACGGCACTAACTTATTTCGCAGCCAATACCGTGAACAATTCACTAGCACTATAGATAAAGAGTCTATATATCATCAGGTTAGTAACGGCATTATGCCCGCAGGTATCGAATATTACTTACCGTTATTTTTTGAACAAACCAACACCTTATGCGACTACCTAACTGAAAACACCTTAGTTATTATCAGTGGCGATATTGATAAATCGTTAAGCCATTATTGGAGCGATATTAGTTATCGTTATGAAGATCGTCGCTATGATCCCACTCGGCCATTACTGCCGCCGGAACAATTATTTTTAAACAGCGAAGAGCTCTACAGCGCTTTAAAACCGTTTGATCGTATTAATTTAAAGCCTGAGATTAATGAAGAAGAAGTCAAGCTATCTCAAGTACAATTTGATGTACATCCGTTACCTGACTTAACTATAGATCATAAATTAAAGCAGCCCTTTGAACTGCTGAACAACTTTATTGCTAGTAAAGAAACGCCAAATAAACTGTTATTTGTGGCTGAAAGCCAAGGCCGACGTGAAAGTGTATTAGAGCTACTTGAGCGTAATAAAATAAAACCCAATATCTTTAAAACCATTGAAGACTTTGTTAACAGTGACGCACCATTAGGTATCACCGTTAATGCCTTAAGTGCCGGTTTTATTTTCCAAGCCAAAGGCAGTGCCAAAAAGAATGCCATAGCATTAATCACCGAAGCTGAATTACTAGGCGATAGAGTTCGCCAAACTCGTCGTCGCAATAAACAACAAGAAATTCAAAACGACGCGATATTTAAAAACTTAGCTGAGCTGAGCATTGGCCAACCTGTTGTACATATTGACCATGGTATTGGTCGATACATGGGCTTACAAACCATAGAAAACAGCGGTATTACTACAGAGTTTTTAGTGCTGAGTTATGCAAAAGAAGCCAAACTCTATGTTCCTGTTGCTTCACTACATTTAATCAGTCGCTACTCAGGCGCCGATGCTGAACACGCCCCATTACACAAGTTGGGTAACGATACATGGAGTAAAGCCAAACAAAAAGCCGCCGAAAAAGTACGTGATGTGGCCGCTGAGTTACTCGATATTTATGCCAAGCGTGCCAGCAATCACGGTTATAGCTTCAAACGCGATAAAGAAGACTATCAAGCCTTTGCTGACAGCTTTGGCTTTGAAGAAACTTTCGACCAAAAACAAGCCATTAATGCCGTGATAAGCGACATGCTATCACCAAAAACTATGGACAGATTAGTGTGTGGTGATGTTGGCTTTGGTAAAACCGAAGTTGCCATGCGCGCGGCATTTGTTGCGGTAAATGATGCTAAACAAGTGGCGATATTAGTGCCTACAACCTTACTTGCCCAGCAACATTACGAAAGCTTCCGTGACCGTTTTGCTAACTGGCCAATAAGCATAGAAGTGTTATCACGCTTTAAAACCACCAAAGAACAAAATGCGGTCATTAAAGAGGTTGAGTCGGGTCAAATCGACATATTAATTGGCACCCATAAACTATTACAAAATAGCATAAAATATAAAGATTTAGGCTTACTTATTGTTGATGAAGAACACAGGTTTGGCGTTAAACAAAAAGAGAAAATAAAGCAACTACGCGCCAACGTTGATATTTTAACCTTAACCGCAACGCCTATTCCGCGAACCTTAAATATGGCTATGGGCGGCATGCGTGATTTGTCGATTATAGCAACACCACCGGCAAAACGTTTAGCGGTTAAAACCTTTGTTCGCCAACGTGACGACGCGCTCATTCGTGAATCAATATTGCGTGAAGTTTTACGTGGTGGACAAGTTTACTTTTTGCATAACAATGTCGACACCATAGATAAAACAGCCGCCGATATTCAAAAATTATTACCTGAAGCAAAAATTATTACCGCACACGGGCAAATGCGCGAGCGCGAACTTGAACGGGTTATGAGCGACTTTTATCATCAACGCTACAATGTTTTAGTCTGTACTACGATTATAGAAACCGGTATTGATGTTCCCAGTGCTAACACCATCATTATGGACCGTGCTGATAATCTTGGTTTAGCACAACTACATCAATTACGTGGTCGTGTAGGTCGTTCGCATCATCAAGCTTATGCTTATTTATTAACACCTCACGAAAAGCGCTTAACCAAAGATGCCAAAAAACGCCTCGAAGCCATCGCATCACTTGAAGACCTAGGCGCAGGTTTTACACTAGCAACCCACGATTTAGAAATACGTGGCGCAGGTGAATTACTTGGCGAAGACCAAAGTGGATCGATGAGCCAAGTGGGCTTTACCTTGTATATGGAAATGCTAGATGCTGCTGTTGAAGCGCTTAAAGATGGTAAATCGTTAACGCTTGATCAAGTCACTAAAACACAAACTGAAGTCGATTTACGAGTACCTGCTCTGCTTCCCGAAGACTATATATTTGATGTTAGCCTCCGACTAAGCTTATACAAACGCATTGCCAGTTGTAAAAACAAGCAAGCGCTTGACGATGTACAAGTTGAACTGATTGACCGTTTTGGTTTGTTGCCACAAGCGGCAAAGAACTTAGTGCATATTGCTAAACTGAAACTTAAAGCTGAAAAAATTGGTATTACTCGCATTGACGCTGGTCCTGCAGGAGGTTCATTTGAATTTGGTCCAGATACCAAAGTTGATCATATGTTTATTCTTGGCTTAATTCAGCAGCAACCCAAAATTTACACCATGGACGGGGCAAATAAGCTCAAATTCAAAGTGCCGAGTGAAGATGCTAAAGCCCGTTTTATTTTAATCACGACTATGTTGAACGAGTTGGCGAATCATTTACGCCCTTAGCTACTAAGCAAACACTTTATTACACATATAAAACAGATAACTAATTGATAATTTAAGTATTGAATAACTTTTTGCTATTATCTCTTGGTAAATAACCATTAACTGGATACTGAATGAAATTAACGCAACTATTTTTATGTTCTGCCTCGTTAG
Organism: Colwellia sp. NW0002-52-1; assembly: GCF_057550865.1. Lineage (NCBI taxonomy): Bacteria > Pseudomonadati > Pseudomonadota > Gammaproteobacteria > Alteromonadales > Colwelliaceae > Colwellia > Colwellia sp. NW0002-52-1. Next base: position 41,699 of record NZ_BAAJLU010000001.1, read on the forward strand.
CATTACCGCTAACTTTAAATGCAGCAACGCAAAAAAGTGACGACAGATGGTTTGATGTCGAAATTATTCTTTTTAGTCAATTAGATGATAAAAGTCAGTCGAAAGAAAGTTTTCCAGAGCTTAGTGAACTGCCCACACACCGCCGTGTAGAAGATTTATTGCGCCAGTACTTAAATCCAGATATTCGCAGCTTAAAGCAATTGTTACCTCGCTGTGACGCCATACAAAATCATAATAACTTAGTACAAAAGCAGGCAAAGCTGCCTGAGATATTTGAAATAAAATCGTTAGCACAACTTGAAGAATTAGTAGCCGAAAGCATGGCAATTAACGACGCAAACCAAGCTTTGGGAGCAAGTGAAAGCGAACTAAATAACGCTTTAGTATCAACCAAGCAAAGCGTATCAGAAACTATTGTAGTGCCAGAGCAATTAACTGAACCGAATAACAACACAAAATACTCTACCACTGACAGTAATGCTGCCCTATTAAACGCTGACTCAAACCTAAATGCAGCTCAAGGTAGTTCATTGAGTGAAAATGATATAGAGCCTTCTCAAGCGTTAACAACTGCAGAACGTGAAAATATTCAAGCATTATTATTAGCTGCTGAAAATGCATTTCAAGCACCAAAGTTTGAATATTCAATGATCGTTGAACCTAATATATTATGTAAAATGGATGAATCAACATTTGCTGACTATCAAGCCAATAACCCAAGCTTCGATTACTATGGTTTTAGCGTCGATAAAGTGCCTTTGTTAATTGATGGGAAAGAAGAAGTTTCTAATAACCATACTCATTTGCTCAGTAAAGAATCTTTGCAGCTTGGCGATATAATTAAAGACTTAAGATATAGCAAAAACTTTCGTCCTATGCTGCATATGGGCTGGCGACAGGTTGCTAGACCAGAAAAAGAATCGATACCGGTAAAAGTTTATGCTGGCGACAATTTTTTTGCCGATCACACCAAGCAATTAGCCCGCTACAATCAACAGAAAAATCTCTACATAGCCGAAGCGAAAGATGCGGATAATGAGCAAAGTATTGTGAGCATTGAAACCATGCATGAACAGGCTGATAATAATCAAAATGCACAATTACAAGCAGCTAAAGCATTGCGAATTCAAGAGATAATTACCCAATTACCCAAGGTTAATGATAATACAGAAGCGTTATTAACTTCGATTGAGTCACAAGACTTATCCCTTAATTTTGAAAACCAAAACCCATTAATAGCAACACCACCTAAAGTGCCTGTTCAACCCTGGTTTATCGACGGTTTTTTTAATATTCATTTACAACATTATTTATTTATAACCGCCGACTTTAATATTTTAGATAAAAATTTAAGCGAAATCGCTACGGCTCGGTTAACCGATACTTCATCAATTATTACCCCTTCGGTAGCAGAAACAGCAAAACCGATTCAGGCAAAAGCGATTAGATTTAAACAAAATCGTCGTGTTATCAGCGGTGAAGTACATTATTTCGATCACCCTTACATGGGGATGATTGTTCAAATAAGACCTTATACAAAACCAGAGCCTGAAGATAATTAATTATCATTGGGCTGATTTTTAAATAATACCAAATGTAATAAGTTATTGACCAATTTTAAGCGAGGATAAATTGTTCAAGAATAAGGCTTTTGATTGAGTAATAGCAGGCTATTGGGATTGAAAATAACGCAGTTATTGACGATTTAAACCGCCTTAAAATGATCAATTATTTATTTCAATTGGTATAAAGCATAAGAGAACAAAATGGATAAAGAAGTTGAAATTCAAGCAGCGGTTTTTCGTCGCTTACTCGCACATTTAGATAACCGTAAAGACGTGCAAAATATCGAATTAATGAACCTTGCTGGCTTTTGCCGCAACTGTTTTTCTAAATGGACAGTAGCAGAGGCTGAAAAGCTAGGTGTTAATGTTGATATTGATACTGCCCGTGAACAAGTTTACGGTATGCCATATAGCGAATGGAAAGAAAAGCACCAATTGCCTGCAACTGAGGAACAGCTTGCAAAATTCAACCAATTAAACGCTAAAAAATAAAAATTAAGATTTTGCTTTAATTGCTTTAATTGCTTTAATTGTTATGATTAAGGCAGTTATTACTGCTATTAACGTTATAGGGATATTCCATTTATGAGACTCCAATCTACTTTAGTCATGTTTTCTTTAATGTTTACATTAATGCTGACTTCAAGTAACTCTTTTGCGAATAAGCCACTGCTTAGAACCTCTTATTATAGCCAAAATGTTGCCCCGCAATTATTTTATGACGATATGGGTCGCCCAACCAGTGGTATTCTTTTTGATATTACCCATGCAATAGCGAAGCAGCTAGATATGGAATTAGAAATGCTGCCTATTCCACGTAAAAGAATAGAGCAGTCTTTAGAAACCAATATGGTTGATTTGAATTGCGTAGCTAATCCTAAATGGTATAAATCGATGTACCTAAAGTGGAGTGATGATCTATATAGCAACCCAGATATTTTGATTAATCGCGAAGGTATAAAAACCTTGAATGCATTATCTCAATATAAAAACCTTCGAATTGGCACTACACTAGGTTACATATATCCAGAGATTGCGGGTTATATTAAGGACAAAAATATACTTCCTGTTATCAGTACAACGCCTTCAGAAAGCTATGAAAAATATCGTAAAAACAAAATATCAGGTTTTGTTAGTGCATCAATAGAGGCATCTTATTTTTATAAAAAAACGGAAGATGAAGTTATTCATATGAATGATAACAAAATACATTGTGCGCTTTCTCCAAGTCTGAGTAATTCAACCATTAATAATATCAACAATGCTATACATAAGTTGAAAGATTCAGGTGAAATAGAGAAAATTCTTGAAAGATATAAAAAGGTACCCGGCTCAAACTTTCAAACGGTTCAAGCTTATAGTGACTAAATAACCTGAACTCTGGATAAGCAGCACTTGCTCAATGTTCCCTTTTAAGCCATTTTCTGCGTTAAAAAGTCGATAAATAGCGCGCTATTCATAAACGTTTTGCCTTGGAAATGGCATAAAATGAAGCATTGATGATATCTATTCGTGATGTTCACCTGACTATAGCATTTACTTTATTACCTAAGCTTTTGGTTCACTTGAGTTTCAAGCACTCATTATCCAGAGTTCAGGTTAAATACTTATTTCAGCTTTGTCGTTAAATTTTTACGCTAATTTTCTGGTTATTCGCTCTGCGATCTTTTCTATCACGAGATTCTAACCATCGGCCTCTATTAACGGATTTTTCTCGGCGTTCTTCTCCAGTGCGACGCTCTGCTTCAACCACTTCTTTCTGCTCAGTTTTATCCTTAACCGACTGCGGTGTTGATGGCTTGCTTTTATCATTGCGCGTCTTTTTCTGTTTACTATCTTTTGCCGTTGCTTCAGGTTTAGTGGTGAAGCTAGCGGGAAGTAATTCAGTAAATACGTCCATTTTAATGCACTTTTGCCTTTTATAAATTGAATGGTATTAAGTGTAGATGATTAATTTATCGGCAATTCATAAGAAAAGTTTACTTTTTATAGCAAAAAAAAAGATCTTTGTACAAGTACTACCGAGCAATACCCAAGCCTAGTTATTACGAAAGGTATACCAGCAGAACAATGCAAGAGTATTTTACCGTACATTAAAATATTGTTGTTAGGAATCGGGCTGGGATTTAACACAATATAGAAATTGCGTTGTTCGAAAATGTATAGCTGTCAGGATATCAATCGGTTTGATATAAAATGTTATTGGTTTATAAAACAAAAACAAAATACCATTCAACTTATAAAGTAATTGATTAATTTCAATAAGCTAGACTGGCTTCGATTGAATTAGCATTATTTTAAAGTTGTTATTTAAGTTGTTTTAAACAAAAGCCAAACTTAGCAAAAAATTCTATAGTAGAGCTAGCTTTATATAAAACCTATTTATGTAAAGCCTATTGGTATAAAGCCTACATAGATATTGATAAAATATCTCTACACAAATGCACTGACTTCTTCGGGTGTTAAATACCGCCATTGAGCCAATGGCAAGTCTGCAAGCTTAACTGGACCTATTTGCTCTCGGTGTAAACCAACAACCTTATTACCGACAGCAGCAAACATACGTTTTACTTGATGGTACTTTCCTTCGGTTATGGTTAACAATACTTCACGCTCATCAACTTGCTCTAACTTAGCAGGGCGCGTTAAATCATCTTCACCTTGAAGTTGTACACCAAGTAAGAATTTTTCTGCTGTATCGTCCTTTAAAGGGCTTCTCAACCACACACGATATACTTTTTCACACTGCTTTTTAGGGGAAATTATATTATGCGACCAACGACCGTCATCTGTTATCAATACTAAGCCTGTTGTGTCAGCGTCTAATCGACCTGCAATGTGCATGTCGAATGCTCTATCCACATCAATTAAGTGTAATAACGATGGATAAATTTCATCGACATTTGAACAAATGGTATCTAAAGGCTTATGAAGAATAATATAGCGAGAGCTACGTGCTGTAAGTGTTTGCCCTTCTATACAAATATCATTATTTTCGTGAACTTGTGTCGCGGGATCTTTCACAACCACATCATTCACGGTGACTTTACCCATTTTAAGTAGTTTCTTAGCTTCGGTGCGAGTAAGCTCGGTGCTTTTGCATACAAATTTGTCTAGACGCATAGTCAATAATATCGTAATAAGGTTGAGGGTTAAGGCGAGGCTATTATCACTATTTGAATATTTTTATCAAGGTTAGCGCCATAAAACTGTATTGATGATGCCTCTTTTCTATTTTTATTTCTGCCCTATGAACCGTTAAATTCCGTTTATTTACTGATTATACTGAGGGAATTCTTTTATCATATACAAGACATTATTTAAGCTAAGGTGTTCAGGATAACTTTCAAAGCTAAAACCAAACTTTTGATAACTTTTAATAGCGCTGTGATTTTGCTCTAAAACAAATAATGAACAAACATGAGTTTGCAGATCAGCCATTCCTTTGTTCATTAGTTGTGTTATTAAATGACCCGCAATGCCTTGCCCTCTTAGCTTAGGTTTTACGACTAACCTTGCAAGATGGCATCTACCATGGCGCAAGTAATACTGTCCGAATGCTAATAATTCGGCTTGCTCTGAAAGTAAACAGTACGATGGCAAGCTCATTAACTTTAATTCACTCTTGAGCGTATCTAAACTTAAAGGAAAGTTAATGCTTGGACCTGACCAAATATCTAGCTCATCTTGGCTTGAAAACCATGACATAAGTTCAATTAATTGGTTATCTGTTGCGGGAGATAAATGCATAGCCACCTTATGGTTTTTGGGTAATATAGTCAGTAATAGAGTTAATTAACAAAAGCCAACTAACGATTCGCGCTTAACTGCTTGAGTATTCATCAGAGTTACTAAACAATTAAACGGCTATTCTAAGAGCCCTTAGTTCTTGTCGTTATTAATAAACTTACCTGACAATGCCAAACCGTTGCGCTGATGTAAAACACTATGACATTGCGCTAATATCGATAAAGCTATTGATTCAGGAAGCTCACCGCCAATATCTAGACCTGCGGGGCCATTAACTTGTCGCATAAGCCAAGCTTTATCTGCAATATTAGATAATGCTTCAACATTGCCTCTGCGTTCAACAGGTCCTAATAAACCAATGTATTTTGCGACATTATTTTCATGCAATAAACGCAACCATGCTGAATCTAAGTTTAAGTTATGAGTCATTAATACAGCGGCATCAATTTGCTTAAATTGTGCTAAAGCAGAAAAGTCATCAGGGTGAACACGAATAATTTCAGCAGCATGTTTAAAGTTACTATTGCGAGCATAACTTGAACGATGATCAACAACGGTTACTCGCCACCCCATTTGTGCAGCCATTGTAACCAGAGCGATAGCATCAGAGCCGCCACCAAACACCCATAAATTTGTTGGGGCAGAAATTTTAGTTAAAGACTGCTCATCTTGATCTACAGTGGCATTACAATGCGATTTATTCTCTGCGATCATGTTAGCCAAAGCATTGTTGGATATTTTGCTACTTTCTTGTTGTGTTGTTAATAACTCCTGCCCTAAGTTATCAAATAAAACTAATTCATTTAAGCTTGTTTTTAATGAGTTTTGGGTTAGAAATACCTGCTGTAAATAACTGGTTTCACCCATTTGCATGCGTTGAAAAAGTAGTGCTAATAATTGATTAAATTCAGGGGTTATATATTGTAATAATACGCCTATTTTTCCCTTACATCCAACGCCTAGCTCTGCGGCATAGCCATCTTCTTCAAGCATATCGTACTCAACAAAGTGAGCTTGCTCGTTATCGAAAACTTTTTTAGCATGCAAAACAATATTGGCTTCTAAACAACCACCACTCACTAAACCATGAGATTGCCCTAGGTTATTAACCAGCATAATAGCGCCAGGCGAGCGATAGCTTGATCCTTCTTTACTGACAATGGTAACAAGTACCCAGTTAAGTTTGTCGTTATGATTAAGATAATATTCTAGTAAAGAGAAGTGTGAATGGTTATTAAGCAAGGATAATCCTTAAGGTTTAGAAAAAATGTTCATCAATACATTAAAAAAGACAGAGTAAGTAAGAATGGGAGGTTTTATATGCCTAGCCAATATGTAGCTATTATATCGACTAGACAGACTTTAAATCAATATTCAGCTTAGCAAAGCTTCCATATCAAATTCATCAAGCTGTTTCGGATCAGCGAAGTTTAAAATGTAAGCTTCGTATACTTTAGAACGTACAAAAATAGCAAATAAATCTGAATCTAGATGATTGTTTTTTGCCATGCTGCTCATTATTTTTAAACATTCACTAACGGGTTTTGCACTTTTGTAGGGCCTATCTGCAGCAGATAATGCTTCGAATATATCAGCTAATGCCATTAACCTAGCCGGTACAGACATTTGCTCTTTAGTTAACCCTCTTGGGTAACCTTTACCATCCATGGTTTCATGATGACCTAACGCATATTCTGCAACATTAGATAAATGCTTAGGAAAAGGTAATGCTTCTAGAATATCTAAAGTAACATTCATATGCCTTTGAATAATTTTTCTTTCGTCATTGTTCAACGTGCCACGTTTAATACTTAAATTAATGATTTCATCTTCTGAGAGTATTGGCTGCTTTACTTTATCGATCATGATTTCGTATCGTGTTGAAATCATGTGTATATTTTTTTCCTGCTCGTCAGTTAAAAACTCGCCACCTACATTTACTTTTTGCAGAAACGCCGTATCTAATTTCAACTGTTTTTTAGCTAAGTCTCTTTCTCTTTCTAACTGCTCGACTCGAACAGTTTTCCCAGCTTTTAGTGCTGTGATCATCTGTTCTTGAAAGTGAATATCTATATCTCGACCCGCAATTTCTAATTTAGCGGTAACATAATGAATGCGATCAAATATCGTTTCTAATTTTCTTGATTTCTCCATCACATGATCAGGTGTGGCGATCTTGCCACAATCATGCAACCAACCCGCAATACTTAATTGATGTCTATCTTGTGCCGAGAGTTTGAACGAGGCTAAAGGCCCTTCATCATAGTCACTAACAGCGTCTGCAATCATCAAGGTAAGCTCTGGTACACGCTTACAATGCCCACCGGTATGAGAAGATTTAGCATCAATCGCTACCGCGATAGTTTTAGCAAACGACTCAAACAATTGCTGCATGTTTGTAATCAGTGCTCGGTTAGTTAACGCAATTGCCCCTAATGACGCAAAAGATAAAATCTGTTGCTCAACTTCTGGTGCGTAACTAATAATGTCATTATCATTCATGGCATTAATTAATTGAATAACGCCAATAATATCACCCGTATGATCTTTCAACGGGAAAGTAAGCATTGATTTTGTACGGTAGCCTGTCGTACTGTCCATTTTTCTCGCAGCACTAAAATCAAAGGGGAAAGCATCGTAGACATCTTCGATATTGATCACTTCACCGGTGTTAGCGGCATGGGCAACTATAGCTGAACAGTTTGGTTGATTATCAATAAATAGTGGGATGCCTGGAAAATTAATAGCTGAGCCTGAACTACCACCAAGGTGAAGGTTCATGCTTTTATTGTATATGGTGCGAAACTCTAATTCTTTTAAGCCATTGACCAAATATATAGAACCAGCATCTGAGTTCGAAACCTCTACAGCCGCCAGCAGAATTTTTTCCATAAGTAAGTCGGTATTTTCTTCTTTACTTAATTGGATACTAATATTAAGTAAGTGCTCAAAAGCCGCTTGTTGTGATGAATTATTTGTCATAATGAATTACTTACTTTCATGGGTATATACCCCATCCCAGTTCGTTGCATCGGCATTATCGATAAGATTAACTATTCGTTCTATTAATATACTATAAATAGTGATTGGTAAATTAGCATTTTGTTTTAATTGCATAAATATTTCTTGAGCTTCAATAAAGTTACCGGTTAAATAACCTTCCATAGCTTGTTCATGTAATAAAATATCTGCTTTAGTTTCATCATTTATATCTGTATCAAAACCTATAGGTTGATAAATTTCAACCGCGGTGTTTTTACCTTTCACTTTTATCCTATCCATTTTTCGACAGATAACATTATGTTGAGAGATATCTTCAAAAGTGCTGCTTGAAACTAGAATATCAACGCCATAATATTTTGTTAGCGATTCTATTCTAGCACCTAAATTTACCGCATCTCCAAGCACAGTATAAGCTTTTCGATAAGTAGAACCCATATCGCCCACCACCATTTCACCAGTGCTTATGCCAATACCTACTCGAATGGCTGGCCAGTTTTTCTCTTTAAACTTCTCACTTAACACTTCGGTTAACGAAATTAGTTGCATGGCGCTCAGCACAGCATTAACAGCATGGTCTTCGTCGTCTAACGGCGCATTCCAAAGTGCCATGATCATATCACCAACGTACTTATCTATTGTGCCTTTGTTATCAAAGATAATAGCCGTAGCTTCAGATAAGTATTCTTTAAGAAAGTCACTTAACTCTTCTGGCGTAAACTGCTCTGACAAGGTAGTAAAATCCCTAATATCAGCAAACAGTACCGACATTTCTTTTCGTTCTGTTTTAAGTTCAACACCCTTTGCTGAACGGATCATTTTTTCGATATACGCGGGAGGCACGTATTGATCAAACATGCTTTTTATCTTTTTACGATTAGCGTTTTCTGATACAAAACCAGCCGCGCCATAATAAATGGTTAGTAGTGTTATCAGCAAAATTATTTGAAATAGTGGCAAACTCACTTTTAATGCCCACCAACAATACCAATTAAAACTAATATGCAAAGCAAAGCTTACTAGGCTAATGATTAAAATTCTCATCGGCCCTTGCTTTGTCATCAACATAGCTAAAGTAAAGCCTGTTAGCAGTAACAACGTAAAAACAATGGCTAAAGTGATATCAAGCTCGACAGGTATAATTTCAGGGTGTATAAGCCCTTCAAAAACATTCGCATGCACTTCTACTCCAGGGTATTGAACACCCACTGAAGTGGTTCGCAAATCAGCTAATCCAACGGCTGACGTGCCAATAAATGCTACTGAGCCATTCAATACATCTTCTTCAACACGATTATTTAATACATCGGTAGCTGAAACATATTTAAAACTGCGCTCACGCCCTTTATAAGGGATAAATATTTGACCTTTTTCATTGGTTGGAATGAAATGACTACCAAAGCTAAGACCTTGCAGCCAAGATGTTTCACCAGAAACTTTACTTTTTGCTTCAATGGTATCAGCTAAAGTATAAACACGCGCTGCCTCTAGAGCTAACGAGGGGTACAGTTGTCCTTGATAGTTTAAAACCAATGATGCCTTGCGAATAAAGCCGTCACTCTCTGGTACCGAGTTGATAAACCCTGCCCCTGTTGCTGCCGACTGTAATGTGGGAATATTTCCTAGTACATGTTTAAAGCTGGCTATTTCTGAAAGTTGCTTTTGATCATCTGACCAGTTAATAACGGGCTCAGGTACCTGTCCAGCATTTTGCGCACTATCATCAAATAAAAAGCCTAGTACGACTTCTGAATTTCCCAACGTTTCGGCAAACTCTTGATCAAAATTTACTGACGCTATAAGTTGCTTTAGTTGCTCTCGAGGTTGTTGCCCCAAGTGTTGGTTTTTACTTAAAACAACTTCAACAGCATTTCTTTCAGGTTCAGCAAAAAATATATCGAATGCGACAACAATAACCCCTGCATCCATTAGCTTAACAACGAGATCACTGACTTTGCTACGACTCCAAGGGTATCGGCCTTGCTCACGCATACTTTTTTCGTCAATATCAATAATAATAACTTGTTCATCAAATTGTCGAGGTACATTTGATAACGTTGCTAAAAGACGTGCATCATACAAAATACCTTCAACCCGTTGTAATAGCTTTTGAACGTTATCAATACGAATAAAGTTTAAGCCGATTACCAATAAGGTAATGACTAAACCTACTAGAAAGCTTTTTGAACGTAAAATATTGATCATTAATTTATGCGCTGCGCATTATTTTGCTTAGACAGATTAACAATCGTTCCCTCTCGAGCGCAGAAAATTTCCAGTTTATTTTTGTATTGCGCTTGTAATAGTTTTTCTTCGTGTAATAGCTCTGTGTCGGTACGGGCAGGATCGTGGCTAATAATGTATAAACTTTTAACTTTTGCTTCGCACGCTAACCTTGCCACTTCTGAAAAGGTACTGTGCCCCCAACCAAGCTTTAAAGGTAAATCAGCTTCAATATATTGTGCGTCATGAATTAACATATCGGCATCAGCAATAAAATCAAGCCATTGTTGCCATGAGGTGTTTTTTACATCCGGTGAGTTCAGTTCGTTATCGGTAACATAGGCAATTTTTTTACCTTTTGCCACTAAACAATAAGCCGTACCGCCATCAGGGTGATTTAAGCGTTGGGTACTGACTTCAAAACCAGGAATTTCAAACTGTTTTAACGCTGAACTTTCAATATCGACTTTGACATTAGCCGGTAATTGCTCAAATTTAACTGGATGAGTCGACCCTGACATTTGCGTGAGAATCGCATCTTTATCATCGCCATCAACGTTACCGATGACAATTGAGATATCTCTATTCTTTTGAAATATTGGCCTAAAATAAGGAAAACCTTGAATATGATCCCAATGATTATGCGTTAACAATATCTTGATAGGATGTTTTGTTTTTTCCAACTTTGCACCAAGCTCAACGATGCCTGTACCTGAATCTAGAACCACGTCATGGCCATTATCTAGAGAAATATAAACACAGGAAGTATTACCACCAAAGATCAGGGTGTTCTTACCCGGTGTAGGGGTAGAGCCCCTAACACCGTAAAATTCTATTTTCATAAAGTCGCTTATTCTTGTCAGATTAATTTAATTTATAGTGACTTATATTAATATTGTTTTTTTCTGTTGCATCTTGATAGCATTGGCCGGCAACAACAAATGAACTATTGTTAAGTAATATAATAGACTCGACACTTGCTGATGATGAGCAATTTAATTCAATATAATAGCCATTATCATCAAACGATGTATCTATATCGCCACTGGCTTTAATACGGCCGATCAGGTAACCACTGTTACCTAAAATTTCACCATAACCAGCGACAATAATATTGTTATTACCATCCATTAAAGCGTCTTTAACTATAGTATCTCCAAGCACCGCCATGGTATAGCTTGCTTTACCATCATCAGAGAAGCTAGTAACTAACTCACCTGATGATGTAGTTTTAACTACTTTAAGTGTCATTGGACTTAAAAAAGCTGAGCCACTTCCAATCCATACTAAGTCATTGTTGTTGTCAAATATTAATTTTTGTACGCTATCATCGTAAGATGGACTCATATCGATAGTTTGTTCATTATCTAATAGGCCTGTTGATAAGTACTTCACTACCAACATATCTTTATCACCGGTATCACGATTACCACCTGCAAAAATATTATCGCTAGCGTCGATTTCAACGGTTAAATAATCATCGGTGTTAGCACCTATAATATAGCCGGAGTTAGCCCCAGTATTAAACAAAGTATCAAGCTCACCGTTACTGGTTAATCGCAAAGCGAAAGCACTTATATTACCACTTTCAACATTACCCACGGCAATAAGCCTATCTAAGCTATCAGCCTTAACTTGATTAAATTTAATATTGGTTGAAGTTATAGCCGAGGTTGTATAAATGCCATTATCCCCAAAACTTAAATCTAATAATCCGTTTTGATCAATACGGGCAATAAAACCATTAGTTTTAGCACTTTCAGTAACATTACCATACACAATAAAATTGCCAGTTGATAATTCAAACATGCCATTTACTTTAGCACTGGTGCCAATTTTTAACTGCTTATGTCCGTCACTATCAAAACTATTATCTAATTGCCCTAAGTTGGTTAATCGAGTAAGAATAATATGTTGATTATTAGCATCGTCCGCTGTAGCAGCAGTTAAGTATTTACCTGCTTGAATGCCATTTTCAATTTGAATGATTTCAGCGGCAGTGTCATCTGAATATAAACTAGAATGTGTTAAGGTGTTTTTACCATTTACTATGTCATTTGTAGTAAGTAAATCGCCAGTAGAAGTAACCGCACTAATGCTCATATTTGTATCAGTACCTGAAGTAATATAACCTGGAATCCACATAGTTCGAGTATTTTCTATGCTCATAGAGTTTGCAAAAGCATCTCCTGCGGCATAATTTATTTTTTGATAGCCATTCACACCATAATTAGTGTCTAAAATACCTTCATCAGCTGAAATACGCGAGGTAAACGGTTTGCTTTTTCCATCGAATAATGTGCCACTTAAGTACAATTCGTTACCGGTTGCTGAAATACCTGAAAAATCAGCAAAGCCTGTACCTGCATCTACGTCGAACGTCACGATACCATTATCAGTAGGCCCAAAGTCAGTAATTTCACTAGTTTTAAAAATAGTTAGAATAAATGCATCCTTTGCGCCAGTACCTAAATCAGTCGCGCCCACTATGTGCGCTATATGCTCAGTTATGCTTAAACCACCTATCGCTTTCGCTTCATCATCTAACCCTAAGCCGCTAACATCGTAAAACTTGGCGTTACCACTATTAAAAGAAGTTTTGCCAATGTTGTCGTCAAATATCCAAGCGAATATGTCTGTATCACCATCGGCTGTTAAAACATTTCCGGCAATAACCATTTCTTCATTATGAGGGTTGTAAAGCGCAATTCCTTCATCGTTTAAATCAGCACCACTAATATCGATAGTAAAATGTGGTGAATCGAGCGTATCAAGCGGAGTATGATCATAAAACTCACCAGCAGTATCTATTTGTATAATCAGTAAGTCACTGTTACTCACTGCTGTCTGCACTTTACCAATAGCAAAGATATTATTGTTTGTCGCACCCGTATTATAAACCGCGTCGTTCACTGAAAGGATAGTATCTTCTTGGGTACAACGAAGGCCATTCGAACCAAAGCTAGTATCTAGCGTGCCAGTATCATCAACTTTGATAAAACAAATTTCAGTATTCGCCCCATTATCACTATTAAACGTTAGATAAAGCGCTCCAGAAACCTCAACAATAGCTTTACCGTATTCTTGTTGACCAAAATCAAAGCTTTGTATACCGTTATTACCAAAACTAGTATCTAAAGTACCATCATTGTTATAGGCCACTAAATACACATCTTTATCTATGTTATCTATGGAGCCAACAAAGTAAATTTTAGTGCCAACGTAAACTGAATCAGTTAATTTCGCCTGAGTTTTCAAGCCTGTTAACTCTAAAGAGCCAAAAGCCGTGCGACCAAAATTAGACTCTTCTTCTATTGAAGCGTCCCCTAAAATATCATCTACATTTACAGTAATGCCCACATCGACAGATTCGGCTACTGGATTACCATTATCGGTAATAGTGGCCGTTAATGTATGTACTTGAACAGTTTCAAAGTCTAAAGGAAAAATACCTTTTACTGAGACATCACCCGTTGATGAGTCGATTTGAAATAGATTTGTGTCACCTGCGCTAAGTGAGTAAAGCAGCGTATCATTTTCGATATCGCTCGCAGCAATGGTGCCAACAACATCACCTTCTGTGGCCACTTCTGTAATACTAAAAATATAAGAAGCTGCGCTTGGTGTAGGAGCATCATTTACAGCTTGAATATTAAGTGTAACAGTAACAATTTCACTAAAATCTTCTCCATCAGTAACGGTATAGCTGAAACCATTAGCACCAAAAAAGTTAGCTACAGGTGAAAAATTAAATGAGCCATCAGCATTAAAGGTTAAATCACCGTCAGTGGTATTATCAGAAGTAAGTACTACGGTTAACGAGTCACCATCAACATCGCTGGCATCTTCTAATAAATTATCAGTATCTGCTGCAGACTTACTAAAAGTAGCATCTTCATCGAAGGTATAGCTTTTTGTAGTACTTGATACAAGGGGAATATCATTAATAGGATTTATGGTTAATGTGACTCTACTGGTACCTATGCTATCACTCGTACCATCATTAACTTTATATTCAAATACTTTATCCCCAAAAAAGTTGAGTACTGGCGTATATATAAATGAGCCATCTGTATTCAGGGTTAAGTTAGGATCGTCGTCAGAAAACAAAGTCACAGTTAACGTATCACCATCAGCATCAGTCGCATTACTTAATAAGTTATTACTATCGCTCGCTAATAGTGTAAAGCTATTATCTTCCTCGAAACTAAAGCTTTTATTTCCTGTTAATACAGGGATATCGTTAACAGCATTTACAGTTAATGTAACACTAGCCTGAGCTGTACCACCATTTCCGTCACTTATTTGATAAACAAAATTGTCTGTAGTATTGAAGTTTAAATTCGGCGTATAACTAAACGCACCATTGCTATTTAAGACTAAAGAGCCATTACTTGTGCTAGAAACCAAAGAAACAGTTAAGCTATCGCCATCTACATCACTATCATTATTTAATAAGTTATTAGTATCTGAAGCTAATATATTTAAAACAATATCTTCATTAATACTATAGGCATCAGCAATGGCAATCGGCAGGTCATTAACAGCACTGACCGTTAGCGTAACGTTGCCTTGAGTACTGCCCCCATTGCCATCAACAACTTCATAGGTAAAGCTGTCTGTGCCATTAAAGTTAAGGCTTGGTGTATAACTAAATGCACCATTGGCATTTAAGGTTAAACTGCCATTATTAACAGTTGAAATCGGCGTTGACTTAATAGCTAAATTATCACCGTCTGCATCAGTTGCACCGCTCAGTAAATTGTCAGCATCACCAACTAATTTAATTAAATTACCATCTTCAAGAATAGTAAAGACCTTACTTACTATTATTTCAGGTACATCGTTTAGTGCGGCAACGGCTATCGTAACACTCGCCTCAGCCGTGCCACCATTACCGTCTTTTATTTGGTAAATAAAACTATCAACACCATTAAAGTTAAGATTAGGAATATAAGTAAATGAGCCGTCACTATTTAGCGTTAAATTACCGTTATTAACGTCTGACAACGGTGTAGTATTAATCCTGAAGCTACTTCTAGTAGCACTAGCTACAGGCGTAGTACTAACCGTTAAAGTATCGCCATCAACATCACTATCGTTACTTAATAAGTGATTATTGCTGCTTGGTAAAACTCTCAACACGGCATCTTCAGCAAGGCTATATCGGTCATTAACGGCTATTGGCGCATCATTTACGGGTAAAACAGTTAACACTAATGAACCTGAGCTAGGCCCATTAATGCTATCAGTCATTGAATAAGTAGCAGTAATTTCACCAAAAAAGTTTAATGCTGGAGTGATGTTAAGTTTATTATCTACAATAGCTGCTGTGCCATTTTCTAAACTAACCGATAGAATTGTTAGAAAATCACCTTCGCTATCCATATCATTCGCTAAAACATCAACTGTAATTGGCGTATCTTCGTTTGTGCTAGCAAGGTCATTAACAGCAACGGGTGCATCGTTTAATGGGATAACTGAGATATTTACATTTGCAGTATTAGTTAACCCTGTGTCACTAATAATTTGATAAGTAAAACTATCAACACCATTAAAGTCAGACTCTGGTAAATAGCTAAAACTACCATCGTCAGCCAACGTTAGACTGCCATTTTGAGGTGCGCTTACTGGTGTTGTATTAACTCGTAAAGATGAATTATCAATATTGGTATCATTAATTAATAAACCATTTGATACTTCAACAATCAGCTGAATATCTTCTTGAACTTGGTAGTTATCATCTAACGCAACAGGAATATCCGCCGTTGGGTTGATCGTAATAGTAACAAAAGCTTGGGCATTTAAGCCGGCTGAATTCTTTATTTGATATTGAAATTGATCTACACCAAAAAAATTACTATTGGGAATATAGGTAAAGGTACCGTCTAGCGCTAAATTTAACAGTCCGTGTTGTGGTTGAATCAGTAAAAGCTCTTGTAACTCAAAAGACAAATCATTTGGGTCACTATCGTTAGCTAAAATACCTAAATTAATAGCAGATACTACTAGTGTGCTATCTTCATCCACGGTGTAATTATCGTTAAGCGCAAGAGGAGGCAAAACATCACCGTTAGGTAATATGGTAACCCTTGCTTCGGCAGTGCCTCCTTGACCATCAGTAACTTGATAAACAAACTGATCGTTTTCAACTAAAACACCAAACGATTGATAAGAAAAACTACCATCAGCGTTAATTGATAAAGTGCCTGACTGGGGTGGAGTTACAGGTGTTGTCGTGATAGATAAATTATCGCCATCTATGTCAGAGTCGTTACTTAATAAGTTAGTATCAACGGCGCTAATATTCCCACTGGCATCGACACCATAAGCATCATCTATGGCTACTGGGTTATCATTTATAGGTAGTATTTCAAAAACTACCGTTGCTTCAGCAGTCGCCCCTTCAGCATCCATAACTCTATAACTAGCACTGTCAGTGCCGTGGAAATTTAACCTAGGAACATAAGTAAAGTTACCTTCATCATCGCGTGTTAATGTACCATTAATGGGTGCTAACAATATGCTTTCAATGATTAAAGGTAACCCTTCGGGATCAAAGTCATTATCGAGCATATTAACGGTAATGGTTTCATCTTCATTAACTTGGTAGCTATCGTTATTTGCAACAGGAGGTAGGTTCGTGACCCCCGTTAACTTAGCCAAACTAAAAGGCGCTGATTTTCCGCTTTCACCACCGTTATCAATACCTGTTACCAATAAATGATAATTTTTGCTTTCGTCGACATCATTAAATTGCGCTGTTGTGCCATTAATGGCCAATTGCTGAATACCGTTTTCTAGTTCAGTAGCATTCTCTGATGTTACACCGACTTCTGTCGTTGCATATAAATTATAGCGCTCTAGTTTTGAGTTCCCTGACCAAGAAACAGTAATAAGCCCATTTTCTCGGCTCGCACTTAATGCTGAAATTTGGATTGGCTGCCAGTTAACACTAAAGGCATCAACCACGGCGCTATTGCCTAAGCTATCTTCCACAACAAGCTCTATACGTAGTGAACCCGCTACTTCATCTGATAATTGAGGGTTAAAGCCGGTAATGGTCGCTTGAAAATCAGGAGTACAATTGTCTGCACATAAAACCAAACTACGCGCAGTGTTAGGCAAATATAGCGATACTTTATTCATTACATCAGTATCTGATGCAGTAACACCAAACGTTAAATTACCCTCAGCAATACCGGTTGTGTTGGGGTACCTGATGGTACCTAGTGCATTTGAAAAGCTAGTACTAACTGTGCTATTACTCTCGCTTTGTGTGCCCGCAACTTTTTGTGGCGTAGCAAGTGTTAAACCTGACTGCCCAGTTAAATCAAAAGTTTGTGCACTAGGCACTTGAGGAGTAGTTACTACCGGAGCAGTATCAACTGTTTTTTGTTCAGATGCTGAGTCACCACCTCCGCCACCACAAGCGGTAAGGCCCAATAAAGTAATAATATATATACATCTATTAATATACATTTTAAAAATCCTAATGTTTATGGGCGAATAGTAAATGAACCGTCGGCATTTACTGATGGGTTATTAACTTCTTGTAAATCAAAACCACCAATAATTTCATCTAAACCATTGGCAAAAGCACCAAATATAATACCTTCAGCTCTATTATCACCATGCGAAGCAAAGTTAATACCTAGGTCAAGTTGATCAATATTAATCAGCCCTGAGTAAGCGGCAAACCATTCGCCACCGCTGTCAGAAAAACTCAACGTACCGCCTGGTACAGAAGCATTATCAAAATCTATGGTCATGTTGATAGAAAAATCACTTACTGCCCCAACACTCGAAACGATGGCACTTTGGGTTACATTATTATAATCAATAATGCCTGTGCGTTCTGCTAACAGCTCTGCGGTAGGTGTACCATCAATACCTTGCTGATCAGACTCATCATAAACATCGAGGTCGTCAGGAGTTATTCTATCATCTGCATCGAAGTCTATACCTAAAGGGCTCACATCTGAGTCAGCTAATACAGTTTGTGTTGTTTCGGGTGATTCATTAATATCGCTCTCTTCATCGACATCACTAGGTGCAACATCAGAAAAGCCTAAAGAAATAGCGGCTGGTGCTTGAGTCATGCGGGTTACTTGTCCTTGAGCATTTACAGAAGCAAACGCGAAGTCTTCTGAGCTGCCAAGTGATAAAATACTTTGATCGTTTAACTCAACATCAATATTACCGCTGTATACCGCTAAAAAAGTGTCTCCTCCAACAACTTCAACAGCAAAGTGTGTACCACGAATACCAATACTTCCTACTGGGGTTTTAACTTGGTAATCACCACCCGATTTTTTAATCAAGCCACTTATTGAGCGAAAACCTCCGTTAACAACTTCAAGCGTTGCTGAAGACTCTCCTGCCTCTGGACTATAGTTGTAATTAGTGATTAAAATTTCTGTATTTGCTTTTAAAGTAATTAATCCACCATCATTCATACTAAATTGGGCTTTACTTTTATCACCAGTAACGATTTTATCTACGGTGAATATTTGTGAGCGACGTTTAAGTTTGCGTTTTTCATTATTATCGACATTAAACGACTCCACAGTTCCCTTGGCTAGAATAGTTTTTCCTGCAACATCACTTGCTAAAGCTGAACTTTGTGAGCCCAAAACATAAATAAAAAGCGTGCATAATAAACGAGTATTAAAAACTTTACGCTTGGTTAAATAGTTAATTTTTTTCATCGTTTACCCCTAAAAGCTCATACGAGCAGATAAATTAATTTCAGCACGTTGATAGGAAAAAAGTGCAAGGTTACTATCTTTGTCTTGCATATTAGCACTTAATTGATAGGTCCAATTCGTAGAATCTTTATATTGAATTGACGAACTAAACAACCACATATCATCTTTCTGCTTTTCTAAGAAAAAAGGATGCTCGTGCTGATAAGCTTGGTGTTGAAAAGCAATATTGGCCGTTGCCAACCATTGTTGATTAATAGCAAAATTAACCATGTAATTAATCGTGTTAGTATCTTTGCTATTGTGCTGGCTTTCGACAAACTCACTCTCTTCTTGAGAATAAATAAGTGAGAGAACATGTCGCCATTTTTGCGTTAGATATTGAGCCGATAATTGAATGGAAGCGTCATCGGTATTTAAAAGTTTATTGATATCATTTTTAGTTTTACCTATAAAGGCTTGCGTTGAAAGCATCCATTGTTGATTAAGAGTCTTACTTAAGCCAAAAGTGGCACCATATTGTGTTCGGTAATATTCACCATCTAACCAAAGTGGCACAGCTCTAAAACCAACATTGGCACTAAAAGCTTCAAAATCTTGATGATATTGCACGTTAGTTCTAAGTGTTATTCGGTTAAATTCAGGCTCATTAAAAAAGCGATGTAATTTGCCACTACCAAAAAATGTTAATTTCGACGACTGAGTTAACGCTTTAGTGCCGTTTAATTGGTAGCCAAGCCCTAAATAACTATCACTGCTTTCTTTACTGCTTTCAGAGAGGAGAATTTCTTGGTCTAAAAAAGGTAAATAAATGTTATCTTCGCTAGTGCCGGCATTTATATTCGAGTCATACCCCAAACTCACATTAACTGACTGTTGTATAAATAATGATTGCTTATTAAGTGCAACACTTGACTGACGGTTTAAACTTTCTGTTGAGCCTTTAAGCTGTGGAGATATTGCGTCAATATTAATTAACGACTGCGTAATTTCGACAGACGCATGATAATTTTTCATTAGATGATAAGCACGGGCAAGGTAATATTGTGCATCTAACCACTGCGGCTTATTCGCAACAACACGCTCAAATGCATACACAGCAAATTCATTCTCTTTTACTTTAAGCGCCGCAATACCATAAAGAAAATCAAAGTCTGGATCGCCTAAATGTTCATCTTCAAGGCTGGTTGCCAACTGCCATGTACTGCTAGCATCATTGCTTCTAATTTGTTTTGAAAAGGCGGCATAGGCACTATTGTCGCGAAATGTTTGCGCATTAATTGCAGAACTGGCGAATAACAACAAGAAAGTAATTAATAAAACGATCTTCACTCGACCATCCTTATGAGAAGATTAATATTACTTTATTCAAACTTATAAACCGTAAAAAAGCAATTAAATAATATCTAAATTTATGATAATCAGTACTGTACGCACATTCTACCCTACTAATATTATTCGCCTAAACTTGCATAATTATTCTAAATACTGATTAATAACGTAGCATTTGAAATAGAATGATAAAAGTTGGTTTTGACATTAGTAATTAAATTTAAGGTAAACAAGTAATTATATTAATAGTCAGCCTCTAAATCTCAAGCATTAAAAAATAACAAAAAAGCCGGTGACCCATTAAAGGCAACACCGGCTTTTTATTATTAAAAGTTGAATTGATTAACTGTTTAACGCTGTCTTACAGGCATCTGTAATTTTAGACCACTGCTCATTAGCAACCCATTCTGGATTCGCGACCCATGTTCCACCCACAGCAAAAACATTATTTAATGCTAAAAACTCATGTTGATTGTCTTGATTAACACCACCGGTAGGACAAAAAGAAATTCCCTTAAATACTGACCCCATAGCTTTTAGAAAAGGAGCGCCACCTGATAATGAAGCTGGAAATAGTTTTACTTCACTATAACCAAACTCTATAGCTAACAAAATGTCAGCCGTGTTAGATACCCCTGGTACTACTGGAACTTTGCAATTAGCTAAGTGTGTTAACAAGCTTGGTGAAATAGCTGGTGTAATTATAAAATCGCTGCCAGCATCTATTGCTTGTTGCAAAATGTCTGCATTAATAATAGTGCCCGCACCAATTTTTAATGCTGGGAGTTCTTTTTTAATAGCTTTAATAACATCTAGTGATGCTTCTGTTCTTAATACAACTTCTACTAAGTCAATCCCTGCAGCAGACATAGCCTTTGCTATTTCTACCCCTTGAGTAACGGTGTCTGCCTGAATAATAGGAAGTAACTTTTGCTGGCCCATTAAGGTAGAGAATAATGTCATGAGTGTTCCTTTTGTACAATTTTATAAAATAAGTAAACTAAGCGAATAGATACTAGGCATTAATAATTAAGATGCCATAAACTGTTGGTAAGCTGTTTTGTCTACAATGGCACCTTTGTGCTGTATAACAAAGCCTGCTGCTTTTGAGGCTAAAGCAATTGAATCAACGACCGAACGCCCTTCAAGACGCGCGCCTAAATAAACACCATTAAATGAATCACCCGCAGATGTAGTATCAACAACATTTTCAACTGGAGTAATTGCAAAGTGTGTAATTTCGCCATTTAAAACGACTAAAATACCTTGCTCACCGTTTTTGATGATTAACTCATTTAAAGCAAATTGTTGACAGTAGTTATTTACTTCTTCTGCTATTTTCATGCCAAATAGCTGCTCAAAATCATCAACACCAGGGAGCGATAAATCAGACTTTTCTAAAGCAAGCTCAAATTGATCTTGAGCTTCTTTAGGACTACTCCACAATCGAGGTCGGTAATTAGGATCAAAAACTATTTTTACGCCAGCCGCCTTTAATCTGTCGATTAAGTTCCAGAAGTCTGATCTTGCTGAAGGTTCAATCACAGCTAAAGAAATACCTGAAAAGAAAAACATATCGCCTATAGATAATCGACTAATGGCTTCGTCTGTTATATGTTGCATAACTTGCCTAGCAGCAGAGTTTTCACGCCAATAAGTAAAACTTCGCTCACCTTGGTCATCAAGCTGAATTGAATATAAACCTGGAATTTTAGTCTCAGATTGATAAACAAAATCAGTTCCAATGTTTTCACTTTTAAAGTATTCGATCATGTCTACGCTAAATTTGTCTTGACCAACAGCCGTGACCAAGTGCACTTTTTGTTCGGAAAACGTACGTTTCAAATAAACTGCCGTGTTAAAAACATCTCCAGCAAACGATTGTTTCATTGTATTAGCTGGCTGATCCTTTGAAGCAGCCATCAGCTCAATCATACATTCACCGAATAAAAAAATGTTTTTCATTTACAAACCTTAATAACTGACTTAAATAAAATAAAATTCTCGGAATCAGTTTCCGAGAATTTATGCTTTAATGTTTAATACTTAACTTTTAACTTTAGCTTTCAATGGCTCAACTTTTGGAATAAGTATCCAAATAGCAGCAATGGCAATTACAGCTAACGATGCTCCGATAACAAATGCAGGGGTGTAGTTTCCGTCTGCGGTCAAAATAGGCACTAACGCCGTTAAACCTAAAGCACCAAGTTTAGCAGCCATACCAGAGAAGCCGGCTAAAGTACCAACCGCTTTTTTGCCAAACAAATCACTTGGTAAGGTTTGTACATTACCGATAGCGGTTTGGAAACCAAACAAGATAACCGCCATAATCATTACAGCAGTAGTTGGCCCACCTGGATTAGCCATAGCTAACAATGCCGGTAACATAATTAAACAACCCAAAGTTATAGTAAGCTTACGCGTTTTATCTGTGTTCCAACCCGCTTTAATACGATTTTGAGCAAGTAAGCCACCAAACCAAGCACCAAACATAGCGCCAACATAAGGAACCCAACCGTAAATACCAATAGATTTAACATCCATGGCATAAACTTCGTTCAAGTAAATAGGGATCCAAAATACAAATAACCACCAAATAGGGTCAATCGCAGCAGAAGCAATAATTACGCCCCAGCTTTCTTTACGAGACAGTAATTCTTTAGTAGAAGGGTTATATTCTTTGTCATCTAAAGTACAATCTGCATCCGTATTTCGTTGGCCTGTTAAAATATATTCACGTTCTTCATCAGTGATCCAAGGATGAGATTTAGGTGGCGCTTTTACCAGTATTATCCAAGGAATCAACCATAGCAAACCCACTAAGCCAATAACGATAAACACCATTTGCCAGCTAAAATAAACCGTTAAATAGGCAATTAATGGAATGGCAATAATACCGCCAATAGCAGCACCTGAATTAAAAATACCTTGCGCTAAAGCACGCTCTTTAGTTGGGAACCAATCAGCATTACTTTTAGCTGCGCCAGGCCAGTTACCTGCCTCTGCCACACCTAAAATAGCACGGAAAATACTAAAGCTAAGAACGCCTTGTGCAAAGGCATGAGCAGCCGTTGCCAGAGACCATACACCGATAGATAACACAAAGCCTAAACGTGTACCTACCCAGTCAAATATTTTACCAAATATCGCTTGACCAAAAGCATACGACAAGATGAAGACGATAGAAATATTGGCATATATTTGCTTACGCTCTAAAGCCGACTCATCCGGAAACAAATCTTCTACAATATCAGGCCAAAGAACACTAAGTGCTGAGCGATCGATGTAGTTAATCACAGTTGCTAACGCAATAAGCGCAATAACCCACCAGCGTAAATTTTTCATTTTCATGCGCTAGTTTCCTTATTATGAATATGGTCAAAAGCACCTTCTTCAACAAAGTCTTCACGTGCAGGGCTAAAAGTATCAATTAAAATCCCACCCGTTGGGCATGTAGCACCGTGGTCAGCGTGTGGCGGTATAAAACAACTATCACCAGGTTTTAATATTTGCGTTACGCCATCAATATTAAAGTGAAATTCACCTTCAACCACATAAGTTACTTGAGAATGTCTATGTGCATGGTTGTAACCAATAGCACCTTCAGCAAACCAAATTTTTACCGCCATAAGCTCATGGTTGTAACCTAACATTTGACGTTTTAAACCACCGCCTATGTCTTCAATTTCTGCTTCATTACCTAATGTAAAATGTGCACTCTGACTCATAGCTGACCCCTACTCTTTAATATTGAACAATTTAAAACGGCCATCAAATTGATATTTAGAGCCATTAAACGAAAATGTGTTTAGTTGATTATTTTTGATTTTATCTGCGGCATTAAACGCTAATAGATAATGCTTATTGCCACTTAAAATAATTTCTACTAAATCTATATTATTAATTTTTTTGTGTGTTAACTGTTGTACTTTACTTACCGCTGATAGGGTAAATTCTTTTGATGGGTTATATTCGCCATGTGGCTCTAATACACTAACAAAGGTATGACTTTTAGCTTTTTCTTTTCGATTAATAAAAGCGTTTTCATTACGTAAATTAAACAATGGATCGTTCGCGCCAATTTGAGTAAATATAATTGAAGCATCGCCATCCATCATTGATGAACTTGTATAGAACCTACCATTGTCATTTAACCATGTTATTTGCGATAAACCTGCCTTCGGTTGAGCTTGCGCTTTCAACCATAAATGTTGATAACCATTCTCTGTGCCAAGTACTGGTAAGCTAGTTAAGTTGGTCGCCAACTCAAAATTTGTACTGATAAGATGACCTTTATAGTGTACAGGTAAATCGTATTGATGCGCTTCATTAGAGTTAACCTCGAATACATCAACCACTAAAGACTGTTCAGGATCTTTGCTGTTTAGCATAGGCAAGTTTATTAATGCCATTGTACGTTTTAAAGATACGTCATCATAAGCACTGTCAATGTACGCCGAACTGATAGTAACATCGTCATTTTTTGCAAAAAACACTAGCTCAGGATGATTAGCATTCCCTTTTTTTACATTCGCATTAAAGTGCGTTTTTTCATCTACAACCACAGTGTTATGTGCAACTGTTTGTTTCGCCCAAGTGTCATTCTCTGGTAAGTATCTACCGCCAAACTTTGCTTCAACATTTAAGAAACGAGCAGCGCCATAGTCTGAAACTATTTCTGCGCCTTTATCGTAAAACTGCCAAGTTAGCTTATCAAAATGTCCATGACCTAAACCTTGCGCAGCAGGTTTGAACAATACAGCTTGCTCGCCACCAACGTTTTGACGCATAACAACAAGCGCACCTTGTTTGCCGTCGTTGCCATCACCAAAAGCTACTGACTTAAACTTATAAGGTGTATCTAAGTTATTATCTAACGCGTTTGCTACCT
Source organism: Colwellia sp. NW0002-52-1 (assembly GCF_057550865.1). Classification (NCBI taxonomy): domain Bacteria; kingdom Pseudomonadati; phylum Pseudomonadota; class Gammaproteobacteria; order Alteromonadales; family Colwelliaceae; genus Colwellia; species Colwellia sp. NW0002-52-1. The sequence continues at coordinate 67,168 of NZ_BAAJLU010000001.1, forward strand.
TTAGGCCATCACCAGTTAATATAACTTGGTTTTGTTGACGTGCAATATCAAGTAACGATGAATCTTGTGTTAGTCCGTAAGCAATAGTGACACCATTAACTAATTCAATGGTATCAATACCTTTACTCTTGATCGCATCGTTAATTGGGAAGAAAAGCATGTTGTAACTTAGCTGTATTGTGGTATCAATCGCTTTCAGTACAATGCCATCGCGATATTCAAATATCTTACGTTCAGGCTGATTAGAATGAATGGCTTTAGCAAATGTTACAAATGGCATTAACGCATAACGTTGATAATAAGGACCTTCGTTGTAATAACCTTGTGGTGAGAACAACTCATCAAGTTGTCTTAAAAAACCACCTGTGCCTGATTTATCTAAACCATAAAGCGCTTGTTCAACCCACTCTTGCTCGCCAAGCACGTAGCCTGTCATGCCTACAGCAGCTGTAGTCCATGTGCCGTGGTTATGTACTTTATTAAATGTTTCAGGTGACTCTACCGATAAAAATTTAACAACAGGGCGAAATAAGCCATTTTCTATTGTTGTTTTGTCAGTTGTAGACAATGAGCTTAAAATTAGGTCATAAGCTTGGCTGGTATAAACCAACCAAACCGCCTCATTTAAACTTTGCCAAAATAATTTCCCTGGGTTTTGCTTGCCCATTTTTCTTTGCGGGTGCAAAGGTAGTGTTGGATATAAATTGGCATACTCAAGCAACATATCTCGAACATATCTGGCATATTTATCATCTTGCGTTATCTGATAAACAACACCAGCGTCATACATTAATTTATAGTTTTTCTTATGACGTTCGTGCGTATAACCGCCGCCACCATCTTTAGGTAAAGGTACGGTAATGGCTTGAGCTATTTGTTTATCTACAGATGCCTTACGTGCAACAAAAGCTTCAGTAAATTGACCGTCTTGTTTAATTGCACCACGCATGTCTTTAACGTCTTCAGGTGTAATAACCAAGTTAGGGCTAGTTCTAGCTAAAGTACTAGTACTTACCATTAAAGCCAAAACCATTATAGCTAAAACTAATAAGCTATTATTTAAGCTAGATAACCTAAATACAGAAAGTGACATTTGATTAAAAAATTTCATAGCTGCTATTAATCCGATTGCTTGTTATTTGATAGCACGGCAGTGTGCGGGCCTTTAGCATGTAACTCTTTTACGCTAGGTGATGCTGTTTTATTTAAAACATTGTTTGTAACTTCCGTAATCGGCTCGCCAACAGTATGCTCTATAACAATATCAGCCGTGTTGTTAAAGGTATTATTTTCAACATTAGTAACTTGTACACCATGTAAATAAAGACTTGACGATGTTTTGTTACGTTTACCATTACTACTATTATTAATTTTATTTTCAAACATAGCTAAGTGTGGGCCAAAAGTACTTTCATCCGTTCCACCACGATATAAATTAACTAAAGTGCCTTGCACATTATTAAAAGTGTTATTTTTAAGCGTGACATATTCAGCGTTATAAATACCTAAATCTTCAATTTCTTTATTTAAGCGTAAGAAGTCACCGGTAATATTGGTAAAAGTATTACCTGTTAATTCAATATAGTCAGCAAACGAGCCATTACCAGCATCAAAGAAATGAAAAGAGTGATTAATATCAAGTGCACTTACCGAACTGTTACGCATAACAAAACGATAATTATCAACCATGCCCCACTTTTGAGTTCGTACTAATGTATTTCCAGCTGCATCAGGGCTACTTTTACCTGTGATAGTTAAACCATCAAGTGTTAAGCTACCGCCATCAGAAATTTGAAACAATGTAGAACGTTGAAAACTAATAACAGCCTTACCTTTATGCTGTGCTTTAATCGTTAGGGTTTTGTTAATATCGATCATTTTTCTGGCTTCATATTCACCATCAGCCAATATAAGTACATCACCATTACTTGCTGCAGCTACCGCATTGAATAATGCATCACCTTCAGCGTTAACATGAACAGTTTTACCTGATTCAAAAGCAATTAAACTATCAACCTTCGGGTACCAACTAGGACCTGTAGCTGATTTTAATGTTGGCGTTAAGCCTTTGTTAGCACCTTTATCAGCAAACTTAGAAGATGTTGGATAAAGTAAACCGTTCTTAGCTCTTTTAAGTTCAACATTTTGCTTTTCAATGCCAGATGCAAGAGACGCTAACGCGACGGTATTAGCTACATTGCCTTTAAACTTTATACCGCTAACATCATCAAACAAAGTAAATGGTTGGTTGCCATCTTCATTAATAATTAAATTATTTTTTATCGTTGAGTTAATCGGTACTGCACTTCTTTCTGCATCACTACCAGCTGCTAGCTGAATATGTTTGACATTGACTAAAGTATTATTTTCAATTAATGCGTTTTCAACTTGATGATAACGATTAATCGATGAGTTAGGTACACCGTTCATTACGGTAAAACCGCTACCAAAACGATAACCTGTTAACCCTTCTAAGTAGTTGTTACGAATAATTTGATCTTTATTAATGACTCGAATACCGCCGGTATGATCAACACCATTACCAATAAATACATTTTCTTCAATTAAATTACCATTACCATGGCGCATGGTAAGTGTACCTCGCGACTCAAAGAAAACATTGTTACGAATTTCATTTTTCCCTGACTTAACTGAAATAATTTCAACTTCACCGTCACAACGATCAAAGTAGTTATTTTCAACCACAGTAAAAGAATTTGATAAAGAGTAATGGCTAGTACCAATACGTAGTGTTTCACCACCATTAGAGCCTAAGATTGGACGTGGACCAAAATAGTTATGGTCTATTTTATGATGATTCTCTTGACTCTCTTCTGTATTAAGGCGAACAGCGACAGTAACACCTTTATTACGTTTACCAGAAAGGTAGTTATGATCTAAACGATTATATTGGCCATAAATTGCAACCCAATAATCAGACTCACGCTTATCTGGATTACTGAAATTATCAATAACAACTTCAGTTACACGTGAATGAAAAGCTAAATTGTCTTTATTACTTCTAAAAGAAACAACAGCGCTGCTTGGTGTATAACCATCTTTAAATACTAGGCCTGAAACAACTAAATGCTCACCTGCTAGGCGCAAGTTAGATTGTCCGGTAAGAAAAACCTGTCCTTTAGTTTCAGCTTCTAAGGTAATGGGGTTATCTTTTGTGCCAGTGCCTTCAAACAAAATTTCAAAGTTATTATAAGTACCATTTGCTAAGACAATATTGTCACCCGCTTTAACTGCTTTCATCGCCTTTTTATAAGCTGCTTGGTCATCAACCAACCACTCTTTCGCTACTAGCGAGTTTGCTGTTAGCGCTAAACATAGCGTTAAGGTAAAACAACCTAGTAAATTAGGTGATAATTTTGTTTGTTGCATAAAATGACCTATAAAATTAAAGTTTAAAATTTGGCGTTTTATTAATAAAAGTATAATAACGTCAACATATTTATATTGATTAAATTGAGCCTTCCTAAACTAAATAACTTCTCACATTCACTATAATTGGGCCAAACAGCTCGGTTTATAATGCAAAAGTTAGCTCGCGAAATACTTATAAATTACCTTTAATCCAATTTAACTGATACCAACACCAATTGTCAACCAAATAACATTACCAAACAATAAGTAATTGGTAATAATAAAAGTTTCATTATATGCAAAAAGAGCTTACCTAAATTCTATTTACCTCTAGACCAAAATGGTATATAACAGATATGTAACTAATAGGTCAAAGCCTAATAGCTTTGCCATAAGCCAGTGAAAACGATATCATTAGTAATTGATGTTTTTACTTTAATATAAGTTAGCTAAGGAAAATAATATGGGCAGCAACCGCAGGCTGTTTTGGGGTATTGTAGATAAAATTGAAGCATTAATAGATTCTGGAGTTTACTCTCCAGGAAGTCGCTTACCACCAGAAAGAGAATTAGCAGAAACATTTAAAGTAAGTAGACCAACTATTCGTGAAGCAATTATTGCTTTAGAAGTGCGTGAAAAAATTGAGGTAAAAACTGGCTCAGGGGTTTATGTTTTAAAGCCGGCCAATCAACTTGCTGGTTCGCACAAGCAAGTCAATGCATTTGAAGTAACTCAAGCACGCGCTTTAATAGAAGGCGAAGTAGCTGCAATTGCCGCAACTACCATTACTGAAGACGAATTAGCTCGATTACACCAAACCTTAGTTGATATGGAAAAAGGGCAATTTATTGCTGCGGCTGATAAAGAGTTCCACCAAATTATTGCTAATGCGACTCGCAACAGCGCAATGATACTTTCTGTACAAAATCTTTGGAAGTTACGTTCATCAACACCTGAAATAATTAAAGACTATGACAGTGTATGTAGCAAAGATAACTCAAGAACTTTAGCTGAACATACAGCAATCTATCAAGCGCTTAAATCTGGTGATTCAACCCAAGCAAGGTTTGCCATGCATGGTCACTTTAATCGCTTAATTAATGCCTTATTTGATGCTGTTGAATTAAGAGCTTTAGAAGAAATAAAACAGAAGAACAGTGAAAAACGTGGCTTATATTCAATACCTAGTTCTGGCGAAATTCAATAAATATTTACTACAATTTTTAACAGAAAAGGTCTCTTTATAAGAGACCTTTTTTATATCAAGCTAAACATACCCCTGGGATCTATTAAAAATCTCTCATAATCATCGTAGCACCTATTTTAATTGTTAAGTGCTCTACTCCTTAACCAGTTAAAACTTATTATTACTAGCCACAGAGCTTAGCCAGTAACTACGCAAGTTATAAATTTTATAACAGCCTAGTTACTCTTTGTTACCATTAAAAGTTAGCAGCGAATTATTTACTTTGATATTACATCAAGTACATAAAGTTATGCCAAATAAGCTTGATTTTACAAACACAAAAAAACCAAAGACCTTATTCAAGATCTTTGGTTTTTAAATTTTAATTTCTATTTCAATAATTCCAATTATATTTAATACTTTTGGTATTTAGTGCTATCTAATTACTTAGCTAGTTTAGTATTAAAGTAATCAAATATAACAGGTACATCACTTTGGCCAAGACCAGCATCAACAGCGGCTTGTAAGTTAGCAGAAGTACCTTGAGCGATTAACGACTCGCCACCTAGATCTGAAACCATTTGATTAAAATAACCAAGATCTTTATTGGCATTAGCAACAGAGAAACCTAACTTTTCTTCACCGTCTACAGCATAAAACTTAGTAAACTGCATAAATGGAGAGTTAGAAGGTCCAGCAGACATAATGTCAAATAATTGCTGTCCATCTACGCCTGCAGCTTTAGCTACAGCAAAAGCTTGTGACATTGCAGTAACCGTAGTCATGCCAATGAAGTTATTAATTAGCTTAGTTGTATGACCCGCACCTAAAGCGCCTAGGTAAAATACGTTTTCGCCTTGTTGCTCTAATACTGGCTTAACTTTGTTAAAAGTTTCTTCGTTACCAGCAGCCATAATGTTAAGTAAACCATCTTTAGCATGAGCAGGAGTACGACCCAATGGAGCGTCAATCATGCCAGCACCTTTTTTCGCAAGGTCAGCACCAATTTTACGCGTTGAATCAGGAATAGAAGTACCAAAATCAATTAGTGTTTTGCCTTCACTCATACCCGCTAAAATGCCATCTTCAGCATAAACAACTAACTCAACCACTTTAGAAGTTGTTAGCGCAAGCATTACGATGTCACTTTTCTCAGCTAACTCTTTACCTGATTTAACTTCAGTAGCATTACCGCGAGCTATAACTTTTGCAACAGCATCTTTATTAAGATCCATTACATTTACTTGAAAACCACGAGTTTGTAGGTTTTCAACCATATTGCCGCCCATAAGACCAAGGCCAATGAAACCTATAGTAGGTTTTGTCATATCTAACTCCTAAAATATTAGTGTTTATTTATTTGATAACAAACATTACTCACCTTAATTTAGGCGGCATGCTAATTTTTGAGTAAATCAGGCTAATTCTATTAAGCCTTAAGTTAGTCTTTAGTAAAAATATAGACTAGCTTCAAATGCAACTCATTAATAATATTGGTATAAACACTTATATTCACACAGTATTTATACAAGCTTATTGTTAAGTTATATTCGAAACAATAAGTAATAACTAGATACTAACCAAAGGTACATTAGGTGTCAACCAATTATTAAATATTGGTAATAATCAAAGCTTGAACCATTATCAGCAATTGGTTTGAAAGATATTTAACCTCAATTAAGGTGTGTACTTTTATTGTTTAAATTTAGCTGCTAAAAAACGAGAAATATACACGGCGAAGCTTTTTCTATTGAGTTATAAAATCAAAGCCATTAAAGAAATATATATTCATGGTTAGATATTATATTGCGTTTTTGTGTAATGATATTCAGAAAGTAGATTCATTATTGGTAATATAGTGATAGTGATAGTGATAGTGATAGTTTTATATTATCGGGTGTTTCTAACTTATTTATTCAACCCACAGCTAAGCTTATTTACAAAAACCATAAAATCAATAATAAATTTCAACTTTACACGCTAGCTCAGAATATGTAACTTGCTAGTTATAAAAATTTTTATTTATTCAGTTGCTACTCTTTATTCACTCTTTGAGGCATGTACCTATATAAAGTGTGTACATAGGTAAGCTTATGTATGTGTAATAAGCACCCACATTTTCTTAACTCCATATAATAATCACTAAACACTATGCGTAAAAAAAGCCACTTATATAGTGGCTTTTTTCTCTAACGTAACGTAACTTAACTTTTATTTTGCTACGGCAGCAGCCTTCTCATCAGCTTCTGCAGGTTTAGTTTTTGGTAATAATAACTCACGCAAGCGAGTATCAATTTCTTTCGCTACTTCAGGGTTTTCTTTCAGGTATTTGGCTGCGTTTGCTTTACCTTGACCAATTTTGTCACCTTTATAGCTGTACCAAGCACCGGCTTTTTCAACCATTTCGTTTTTAACACCTAAGTCTACTAATTCACCTAAGCTGTTAATACCTTCACCGTATAAAATTTGAAACTCAACTTGCTTAAACGGTGGTGCAATTTTGTTTTTAACTACTTTAACACGTGTTTCGTTACCAACGATTTCGTCACCATTTTTAACAGCACCTATACGGCGAATGTCTAAACGAACCGAAGCATAGAATTTTAATGCATTACCACCTGTTGTTGTTTCAGGGCTACCAAACATAACACCAATTTTCATACGAATTTGGTTAATGAAGATAATCATGGTATTTGACTGTTTCAAATTACCGGTAAGTTTACGCATAGCTTGTGAAAGCATACGAGCTTGCAAGCCCATGTGTGAATCACCCATGTCACCTTCAATCTCAGCTTTTGGTGTTAAAGCAGCTACCGAGTCAACTACGATAATATCAATTGCACCAGAGCGCGTTAACATGTCACAAATTTCAAGCGCTTGCTCACCCGTATCAGGTTGAGACACTAATAACTCGTTAATATTAACACCTAACTTTTCAGCATAGATTGGGTCAAGTGCATGCTCAGCATCAACAAAGGCACAAATTTTTCCATTACGTTGTGCTTCAGCAATAACTTCAAGTGTTAATGTTGTTTTACCACTTGATTCTGGACCGTAAATTTCAACAACACGTCCAAGCGGTAAACCACCAGCACCTAGTGCAATATCTAATCCTAATGAACCCGTTGAAATTGTTTCAACGTCCATGCTGCGATTATCACCTAACTTCATAATTGAACCTTTACCAAATTGACGTTCGATTTGGCCTAAGGCAGCTGATAATGCTTTTTCTTTGTTATCGTTCATTTGTTGCTCCAAAATAATTTAGGTGCTTAATTCGTTTAATTGAGCAAAGTATACTGTATAGTCGTACAGTATCAAGTTTTTTATTGATTTATTTTTTTATCAATAAAAAACTTAATAACCGGTACTTTTATCTTACTGATATAAAATAACTTATTTAACATTAGTAACTTTTGTCAATTTCAGTTTAAAAAGTTACTAATGTATTTTTTACTGTAGTTTACAGTACATGATTTATAATCGTGGAGAGATTTTGTCAATTTATATAAAAGGTGTTTATTTTATTAAACCTTTTATAGCTAATTTTGCTTGGACATTGAGTTTGGTATGAGTAGATTCAAATCAAGCGAGTTTTCTATGTACGACATACAAAAAAACCAAAGCAAAATTGCTTTGGTTTCAGTTTCAGTTTCAGTTTTTTATATCACTAATACTATTATTAACTTACTTGGCTAAGTGCCTTAATAACACCTCTAATTTCGGCTAGGCCTTTTAAGCGACCAATGCACGAGTAACCTGGGTTACCGGGTTTGTTAATGTCATCTAGTATTTGATGTCCATGATCAGGTCTAATAAATATCGGCGCACTATTTTTATTGTCAGCACGTGACTTTTCTTCACTCAATAATGCTGAAATTATTCCCACCATATCAACGTCGCTAGATAAATGCTCAGCTTCATAAAACGAGCGTTGTTCATTTTTGTCTCTACTAACGCCACGCAAATGAGCAAAATGAATACGCGCACCATATTGCTTAGCCATTACAGGAAGATTGTTATCTGGACGACTCCCATAAGTACCGGCACATAAGGTGATTCCGTTTGCAGGACTTGGCAGCTCAGAGAATAAGATATCTAAATCTTCTGATGTACAAATTATGCGAGGTAGGCCTAACATATCTCTTGGTGGATCATCAGGGTGTATGGCTAATTTAACCCCTAACTGCTCCGCTTTTGGTAACACCTGTGATAAAAAAGCGAACAAGTTTTTTCTTAAAATATCTTTTGTAATATCTTTATAGTTCGCCAACATACTTCTAAAATTATCGATGTTGTATGCGTCTGTCATTTTACCTGGCAAACCAGCAATAATATTATTAGTTAACAGTGTTTTTTCATCTTCAGACATAGCCATGTAAACCGCTTTGGCTTGCTCTAACTCTTCAGCTGAGTAATCGGATTCTGCATTTTCTCGTTTTAATATATATAAATCAAAGGCGGCAAACTTTTGTTGATCAAACCTTAGTGCATAACCACCATTGGGCAGTTGAAACTTTAAATCGGTGCGAGTCCAGTCGATAACCGGCATAAAGTTATAGCATATAGTTTTAATACCACATTGAGCTAAGTTTTCCATTGAAGCTATCCAAGCATCAACGTAGCGCTGACTGTTGTCGCGACCTAACTTAATATCTTCATGCACAGGTATACTTTCAACAACAGACCAAATTAGCTCAGATTGCTCATTGTTACCTTGTTCAACTAACGCTTTATGGGCCTGAATTTGATCTAACGGCCATACTTCCCCAGTTGGAATAGCATGCAAAGCGCTAACAATATCTGTAGCACCAGTTTGCCTGACATCATTAATTGACACAGGATCATTAGGACCAAACCATCGCCAAGCTTCACGCATTATTTTATCTCCACATCATTATTCATGATAATTTCTTATTTATTTAAGACACTTAAGTAAGTGTCTAACGCTAATTGTTTAGTTCGCTATAAAGCTAGCTTTCCCGTACATGTTGCACTAAAACTTTATACAGAACTTAGCAAGACTTAAGTAAATTTAAGGTGGCAAATATGCTTCTTTGTAATTTAAGTAACCAAATTAAATGAAACACTTAAACCGCCAATTAAATCTAAACTGCAACTCATTACTTTTGTAGCACAACCCAACAGGCCAGACCAATAAAGCAACTCAAACCCACTACATACTAATCACCACCAGTATTTTAAGATGTTACACACTACATATTGGTAAGTCCAATTTAAATTACAATTGGTAAAGTATATATTGCGGTTGTCGATAAAAATAGATCGAGTATTTTCAAGCAGTTTAATACTGCTGAAAACTTAGTATGAATCTAGATTGTTGAATATTAGGTTAAATTAAATTTAGATGGGCGAATAGGTTTACAGTAAGCGGCGCTTGCTTAGATAACGAAAATGATACTCTGAAAGTTAAATAGGAAAAGCAATGTTACTCCTAAGTTTACAGCACACAATATCCCTGTTTTAAACCATTAACGAATAAATTAATAAAAATATTCGCTAATGGTTCGCACATACACTGATATTATTGAGTAAGTACGCTTAGCTATTTCCAGGGTAACATTCGAGAACAGACATACCTGAATCACTTTGATATTCGAACTCAGAAACGCCTGCAGGGCAGAAGAAACGGTCCCAGCGTTTAAGCTCGGTAACCTCGCCGTTAATAATGAATGTGCCTGAGCCCTCGGTCACAATACCATAGAAAAATTCATGCTCATTGCGCTTAAAGCTTTTTGAAACTGATGCACGTTTAACAGTAAAACATGTTGTATCCTCAGCACCTATAAGCTCTTCAAGACTATTATCATGCTCGTCTGAAATTAGCACTTTAGGTATGCAACGAAACTCTGCATCTATTTTTTCAGGCGGAACGGGCTCGAAATTAAAGACGTCTAATGCGGTTTCAATATCCCTGCCCATAAATCTTGCTTGCTCTGGTATAACATAACCACAGCGTTCAAATTCAAACCTTACAGCAAGATCAGAAGGCTCCATAATTTCTAGCATAAGTATCCCCTCGCCTAATGCGTGAGGACGTCCTCCAGGTAATAAAAACACATCACCTGGCTTAACAGATATGCGATCAAAACAACTTTCTATTGAAGCTATATCTTGCGTTTCTATCCAGGTTTTTAATTGCTCGCGACTTGGCGAACGCTGAAAACCTGCATATATATAGGGATCAGCGATATCTTCTCGGGTTTGCAGAATAACATAAGCTTCAGTTTTACCACGCGGCATACCTAATCGCTCTTGCGCAAACTCTCGTGTTGGGTGGGCTTGAAAATGCAAACGTGTAGAGCTATCAAGATATTTAACCAGCGGAATATCATCTAATGTGCGCATAGAATCGCCATGACACCCTAAAAAGTAAGCTTGGTTTTCTTGTAATAAATCACGAAATGGCACTGGCTGCCCTGCTTCATTATCGACCATAGCTAAGCCTTCTGAGATATGTTCACGCCCCACATTACGTGCTTCAACGGTTGAACCTATCCAGTCTTCTGGAAAACTTGTGTCTTGTGGTGACTCTTTACCTTCAATCGAATCAAGTAGTTTACCACCTTGGTAAGTACGCCAAACACGATTCGCATTAAATTTAATAATTTTATTCATTGTTTATATTCCACTTAAATTTTTACAGAAAGCACTTGTCGGGCATTTGAATATGTCGATAAAACAAGTACTGAAGATTTCATTTAAAAGGGCGAACACTGAATGGCGAGCCCGTTTCACATACTAAAGTGCTTGTAACGTAGACATAATACCGTTGAAACTCATATAACTCATAACGATGGCAAAAACGAATATCAGCGAAAGTATAATGTTGGTTACCGTTGAAAATTTATACATTCCCATCAGTGAGCTCTTATTACCAATATAAAAAATACATCCCACAGTTGCAGGTAATAATAAAGCGCCAAAAGCCTGAGAACTCACCATAACGGCAATCGGCTTAACACTAAAAATAGGCACAATTAAACCTAAGCAAGAAATAACTAAGGCAATAACACGATAACTCGTACGCTTTAAATTAGGTTTACGTTGATGAAAGTCATCTAATAACCAAGGTAATAATGCCACATTAGGAAACTGAGATGATACGCCAGCGGCTATAAGGCCTATTGTAAATATGGCCACGGCAGCTGCGCCTGCTAAAGGCTCTAATAAATAAATCATTTGTGTTACGTTGGTTAACGTTATGCCTTTTACAAATAATGAACCTGCCGCTGCTGCCATGATTGACGTACTTACAATAAACATAAGAAAGGCAGAAAACAAAGCATCCCTATTTTGAGTTTTTAAGTCAGCCATCGTCCAGCCCGCTTCTTTCACTAAGATGGTTCTTAATATAAACAAGCCAGAAAACACAGTCGTACCAACCATTGATGCAATAACTAAAAAAGAACTTTTATCTGCTCCCGTGTCAGGAACGTTTGGTACCATACCATTTAATATTTCAATTGCAGGCGGCATTAAAATTACAAAGTTTATTAAAAAACAGACGGACATTATAGCGACAAAAATCGCCAATACTTTTTCAAATACCTCTGTCTTACCAATCAAGAAAATAATATAAACAAAGGCAATAAAGAATAATGCGAAATACACGGCTGAAATACCACCATCAATAAAGCTCTTTGACCACTCATAGCAAACATCGGCTAGTATTCCCATTACACCAATAACGCTACCGCAAATTTGCGTGGTAAGTGCAACAATAAAAAATATAGCAACGCCAGGATGAATGTGCTTTTTAAAAGACTGCAATGCTGTTAAACCGGTTACTAAAGTAAACTTGCCAAATAAGTTAATTAAAAAGTAAGTAATTGCACAAGAGATAAAAATGGTCCACAACAATGACATACCATAATCTGCACCTGCTTTAGCCATAGCGGTAACACTGCCAGTGCCAACAGTAAAACCGAACAAAAATATTCCCGGCAATAACGACTTAAAAAAAGTTTTCATATTATTCATGTTGAGTCTTTACCTAAAGTTAGAGTGAATTAAAGGGCATATTCATTAAGGCATTAAATTTCATGCAAGCCCATTACCTTGTAGTTACTGATAAATACTGACGGGATATTTATTGACACATCAGAACATATTTATTCATAACACCTAGTCAGCTTAAAAAAGCCCATCTTAGGTTTTTATAAGTTAAGTATTATTTATTGAGCCATTTCGCAATTAAATGAATGAGCATATCTATATAAATAATTAAATAGCACACCATATATATCATCACATCGAACTCAACATACGACTTACAGTCATCAAAGCTAAAGCCTCGAAAGAAGCGTTTCATGCTGTTCAATAATTATTTACCCAAGACTATTGATATATACCCACTTGGTCAACCAATTTATGTTGCTGGTTAAACAAAACACCAAATTCGATTGTTTTTTAGACCAATAAAATATATGGAAAATAACAATTAGTATAACAATGGAATAAATAGATAACTTACAAAAACACATGCCTTATTTGAAAAAGGTCAACAGCAACCAAACAAAACACATAAATACAATAACTTAAAAAAACCTAAAATAACAAAATAACCAAGCGGTAATAATAAACCTGCCAACTGGTAAGTCCAAACAGTTAATTTTTTAACTTTTTTGTATAACCAAAAGATTGACCTTTGCTGCTTTTATTGTAACTATCTATGCTAATTCTTTTTGAGTACTTGATATTTTTACTTTCAGGGAGTTTGCAATTCTAGGGGACGACTTTAATTAACTAAAGATGTGGCTTTTGAGATGTTTGCAAAAATAATTTTCAAAAAAACTACACAGGGGAAATCTATGAGACAACAATTATCTAAAATAACTTTAGCGGTTCTTTCAGCTACCTCGCTGACTTTTGCAGCATCAGTTGCTGCACAAGAAACAGAAGCTGAAGCACAAGCTAAAAAATCAGTTGAAGTAATTCAAGTGACCGGCATGCGTAGTTCACTGACAAGCGCGCTTGCAGAAAAACGTGATACAGCTAACCTTGTCGAAATTATTATGGCAACTGATATTGGTAAATTACCTGACCAAAACCTTGCAGAGGTTCTTGAGAACGTAACCGGTATTCAAATTACAAGAACAGCAGGTATTGGTACCGGTGTTCAAATTCGTGGTAGTAACTCTAACCGCGTTGAAATTAACGGTGCATCAACGGTAGGCTCAGGTGCTGGTCGTAGCGGAATGAATTTTGAAGATCTTTCTGCCGCGATTATTGCTGGTGTTGAAATAACAAAATCCCCTGAAGCTAAAACGACTGAAGGCTCGGTTGGTGGTACAGTAAACTTACGTACAATTCGTCCACTAGAGTTATCAGAAACATTAGGCTCTATTCGTGTACAAGGTGAAGACAGTAGTTTAACAACTGATGGCGTTCAACCAAGAATATCTGGTGCTTACGGTGATAACTGGGAGCTTGATTCAGGTAAATTTGGTTTTGTCATTAGTGGTAGTTACACTAAACAAGAAGCCACGTCATTCCGCCCTCGTGTTGACCGCGACGGTAGTCTTGTTGAAAATAGAAATGCTGATGTTACTCGTTACAACAGTAATGGTGTTGCTGTAGTTGAAGATCAAGCTGCAGACAGACCAGTTGCACAAGATTATGACTTTCTTGGTATCCAATTCTTAAACCAAGAATTAGAAAATTTCGAATATGAAACAACTAACGTTGCAACCACTTTTGAATTCGCTCCTAACGATAACATGAAGTTCTTCTTCGATGCTATTATTACTGATCAAGAGCGTCGTCAAGAAAGTACACGTGTTCAAGCATCAGGTGTAAGTAGTGTACTTAACTACACTTTACCTAGTCAGTTTGAAACGATTGACTTTGGTTCACTTGATGGTGTTGACTTAGGCAGCATTCAAGCAGCATCTCGAGGCACAATTCAGCCAATAAACTCAGAAGATGATGATGATCCAAACCTACGTTTTAACAGTGATACCGGTGCACGTGTAACAGATACACAAGTATTTAGACTAGGCGGTGAATGGCAAGGTGATAACCTATTTATCAGCGCTGAGCTTTCAACGGCAAGCTCTGATACTGAAACACCATCTTTAAATACCCAGTTAAACTTTATTAACCCTAACCCATTAACACCACTCGATGGTTCAAGTAACGATAACAGTGTGCCATTTATTTATGACTTAACGGGTGGTTCATTAGCTTTTGGTATCGACTTTGCTTCACCATTTGCACCAACGGTTGCTAATTTGTTAGATCCTAATAATGTCGTACTTGACCAAGTAGATATTAGCCGTAGCACAACAGAAAACTCTGAAGACGCTTTTCGTATCGACTCTACTTATTATGTAGATGATAGTATTGTTACATCTGTTGACGTTGGTTACCGCTATAACATAACCAAGCATGATTCAGTTAAGATAACAGACCGCATTGGTGGTTTCAGTAAAATGATTGATAGCCCGAATGGCTCTTTATTTTCCGATCTACTTGTAGCAGGCCCAAGTCACTTTGGTGATGCTGACGGCAGAGAATTAGCGCTTAGAAATTTCCTAATCGTAAATCCTGATTTAGCGTTTAATGACCCCAGTCTTGTTATATCTACGTTAGAAGCAGCTTTGTTAGCGCATCGAGCTGAGCAAGAAGCATTAGGCGTTACTTTCCTTGATAAAGATGGTAACTATATACCTGTCGATGTTTCTAATTTAACTCCTTCAGATACAGCAGCATTTAGTATTGAAGAAAAAACGCATGCTTTATATGCGCAAGCAAACTTCGAATATGAAATGATCCGCGGTAACATTGGTGTACGTTATATCTCTACCGATATTGAGTCACGTGCTAACAGTGTTGTTAATGGCGATGTAATTCCTACGTCAAATGAAGGTGATTATAGCTACACGCTACCTCGTTTAAACTTAGTTGCCGATGTTCATGATGACGTAGTACTTCGTTTAGGTTGGGGTAAAGACATTCTTCGCCCTAACTTTGGTGATTTAAATACTTCAGTATCATTCGGTACTAACGAAAACCAATCAGTAGAGATCGGTAATGCCGCTTTAGAGCCTGAAGAAGTAACATCATTTGACCTTTCAGCTGAATGGTATTTTGCTGAAGCTGCTGTGGTAAGTATCGGTTATTTCAATAAAGAGCGTTCTAACTTATTTGTGACTAAATTAGAAAGTGCGATTATTCAAGCAAATGGCTGGCGTGAAGCAGGTCCTACTTGTGCCGGTGGTGGTATTTATAACCCAGCTGTTCAGCCAAACGCGATAGGCGATCCAAACACTACTGGTTTGTGTGTTGATGTTGAAACTAAATTAAATGATTCAGCAACCACTACGCAAAAAGGTATTGAGATGGCGGTTCAGTATGACCTTTCAAGCTTTGAAGAAGACTTAGGTTGGGCATCTGGTTTTGGTATTGTTGCTAACTACACAATTCAAGAATATAGCGGTGGTTCGGCTTTCTACACTTCTGCAACACGTGGTACCGATATCTTTAACGCAATTAACGGCGTTTATGATAGTGCACAATTTGTTGATGTAACATCTGACCGAGGTCTATTAGACTTTTCAGAAAATGCTTACAACGTTGCTGTTTACTACGAAAAGTATGGTCTTTCTGCTAGATTACGTTACACATGGCGTGAAGCGTTCCGCACAGAAGATACTGCTGCTGGTGCTAGCTTGAACTCTACATTAGGTTTCCCTGTTGTTACACACGACAGAGGTCAGCTTAACGCGAGTATTAGCTATGACGTGAATGAAAACTTAAACCTTGGTCTTGAAGCTGTTAACTTAACAGAGTCAGACATTACACAATCTTGTGTTAATGAAGGCGCTATGCTTTGTGCTCAAGGTATTACTGACCGTCGTATTACTTTTGGTGCTAGCTACAGATTCTAAACGAAAAAAAATGGCGCTGTATTGTTTAATATCAGCGCCAAGTTTAGGAGTATAGCGCTAACGTTTGTTGTTTTATAACGTTAAAGCAAGCCAGTCTAAATAAGCCATTAACGAGTCTCTGTACTGGTTGATGGCTTTTTTTATCAATAGTAATTAGCTAATTGCACTATTGGGAATTAAAACGATTAGCGTTGAGGCATGGAGCTTTGACTTTGATCAGTTTGGTTTTTCTTAAGTAGGAACTTAACACCGCTAGTTTTTATCTAACGATGCTGATTAATTGAAGTAAAGAAGCGGAGTATATGTTTAGATTTCAGCTTAGATTTGCTAATGCGTTTAAATAAGCCCCCTTGTTTTACTCAATCTTTCTCGGCTTTTAATCACTTGTTTTCGAGCCGCCTCTACAGCTTCAACCTCTGTCGCTTGTAAAATACCATCGATAACTCGCATTAAATGTTCGCGCATTAAAGTTCGAGCCGCTTTAGCATCACGTGATTTTAGAGCTTCATATATTGCTCTGTGTTCATCAACAGAAGGTTTAACACCACTCTCTCGCACAGTTTGATACATGCGCTTGGTTAATGCTGAACTGTCTCGCTCATCCCACAGCCCTTCAATAACAGTACTTATAGCACTATTGTTAGTCGCTGTTGCAATAATCATGTGAAATCTTTTGTCAGCAGCTTCATGACTATCTAAGTCACGCTTGTTTTCACTTGCCATCTCGTCAAGCGTTTGTGCAAGCTGGGCTAATTGTTCATCTGTTATCATAGTAGCAGCAAGTGCAGCTGCTTCACCTTCAAATAATGCTCTAGCTTCAGTTAGTTCAAAGGGGCCAACATCTTTATCTGAAAAGCGGCTTTTTCTTTTGTTACTTTCGATAATGTAGACACCAGAGCCCATACGCACTTCAACATAACCTTCTAACTCAAGTGCTATAACCGCTTCACGAATAGTGGGTCGGCTAACAGTAAACATTGCCGCTAAATCACGTTCAGCAGGTAACCGCATACCAACCGTATATTGTTCAGTCTCAATGAGAGTAACGAGTTTCTCAGCCACTTGTTGATATAAACGCGGGCCTTTTGCTGGCGATGACTTCATAAAATTATATTCACTTGCATTTAATGCACCTAACTGACCAATATAGGAATGTAGATGACCAGTTTTAGAAAGATAAATTATAATACAGAATATAATGTCAGTTTTATATACGTCATCGCATATTACTGTTAGCTATTTAAGCAGGCCTGCTAAGTAAAATTCTCGCATTTATAATGCAATATTTGGTTTAGCTTGCAGGATAAAAGCTTATTGATAACAACTTACTTGTCTTTTTACTTGATTAAGATTGGCTGTATTTCAACGCCCTACATTGGTAAGTCCAAATAAAAACATAAAACAAAAACCTAAAACATTGTAATTTATAAAGATAATTACACAACCCTGCTATGCAGAATAACGAGTTACAAATAACACAAAAATAAACTGGTAAGGCCGATTACTTTTCGTTTATTATAAATGAAGTTAATATTTATATGATGAACAAAGCTTCTGCAAATTAGATAAATATGTTGTTCATTAAAGTGGCAGTTATAACTAACTAACACCTAATCGCTTAAAGCAATACAAACAAGAGAACGATATGAACTTAGCGTTAAATCAATTAAATTTATCTCAAGTTGCCAGTAAAACAGAGGTTTCTGTTCCGCAATACGACAGAGAAAATACTGAAATTGGTATTGTTCATCTTGGTCCTGGTGCTTTTCATCGTGCTCATCAAGCGGTTTATACTGAAAATGCACTAAATTTATCTGGCGGCAACTGGGGTATTTGTGGCGTTTCACTTCGTAGTGCAACCGCACGAGACGTTTTAGCCGAGCAAAACAATTTATATACTCTGGCAATTTTAGATAAAAATATTAGTTATCAAGTGATCGGTGCCGTAAAGGAACTACTCGTTGCAAGCGAGCAAACACACGAAGTAATTACGCGTATGTCTGCAGCTACTACAAAACTTGTTACCTTAACAATTACCGAAAAAGGCTATTGCTTAGCCGCAGATGGTTCTTTAGATTTAAACCATAACGATATTAAACTTGATTTAGCAAACCCAAGCGCTCCTACTAGCGCGATTGGCTTTATTGTTGAAGCGCTCAAAACTCGTCAATTAAACGGTATTAGTGCCTTTAATGTGCTCAGTTGTGACAACGTTTCAGGAAATGGTGACAAGTTACGCCGTGCAGTTTTAGATTACGCAAATCAACTTGATGCAAACCTTAAAAGCTGGATAGAAAACAATGTTGCCTTTCCAAATGCCATGGTGGATAGCATTACACCTAAAACCGAAGATTACACTATAGAGTCGGTATCTAAAGCCGTAGGTATGCAAGACAATTGGCCGATTCAAAGAGAAGAGTTTACCCAATGGGTTATTGAAAATAACTGGCAAGGTGAGCGTCCAAACTGGGCAGCTGTTGGAGTTATATTTACCGACGATGTTGAAGGGTTTGAAAAAGCAAAGTTAAGATTGCTGAACTGCCTACACTCAACGTTAGCCTATGCAGGATCTCTAGCTGGCTTCGAGACAGTATTTGACGTTACCAGTGACAAAGGCTTTTATCAGTTTATTAGCAAACTTGCTTCAGAAGAAATTATTGGCTCTTTTAATCCACCAAAAGAATTAAATGAAGAGCTTTATAGCAAAGATATTATCCAACGCTTTTTAAACCCTAACATTCGTCACTTATTAGCTCAAATAGCCTTCGATGGTTCACAAAAAATACAAATGAGAATATTACCAACCATCGAAGATAACTTGCGCCTAGGTCGATCAACAACATTACTTGCTTTGTCATTAGCTTGCTGGTTTGAATTTATTTGCCAAGCGCTAAAGTCAGCTAGCGAGATAGTTGATCCCATCGCAAGTACATTGGCCAACATGCCTCAATTAAAAAGTAATGACGTAATCGAAGTTGTTGAAGCTTTTTTAAGTATTGAGTCAATTTTTGATCAAACATTTAGAAGTAACACACAACTTAAAACCCAATTAGCTAACAGTTTAACCGCGTTACGTCTTGGCGATATCAAAAACATTAGCAACATTGTAGATAAATTGTCTGCTTAAAAAGTAGCTTTGATTGTACTTTAAGCAATTAGTAATTTTAATTTGAAGAACGGGTATTTATGAAACAATTAAATCAAACCTCATTCACTGTCTTATTGGCACCAAAAAAATGGCTAACCACTATCACCATGGTGTTTTTAGCGTTTATGGCTAACACTCAACTAGCGATGGCAAAAACTAGCCCTAATTTAGTGATAACAGGTGCTGACGTTAAAAATATGCGCGCTGCAATACAAAGTGAGGGCCAATTCAAAAGCACATTTCTTACCAGTAAAGCTTCGGTTGATGAACAAATAACACAAACCATCACTGTACCACAGCCAAAAGATGGCGGCGGTGGTTATACTCATGAACGTCATAAAAAAAATTACAAGTTAATGTACAATGCTGGCATTATTTATCAACTAACCCAAGACGAAAAATATGCTAACTATGTTCGTGACATGCTACTTGTTTATGCTGAGCTTTATCCTACATTACCCCTTCACCCGAAAAGAAAAATGGGTAAACAAAGCCCTGGCAAACTATTCTGGCAAAGCTTAAATGAAGCAATGTGGTTGGTTTATACTAGCCAAGCTTACGACTTGGTTTTACCTTCGTTAAATACCGCAGAAAAGGATAAAATCGAAACAGGTTTATTTCGCCCTATGGCTAAATTTTTATCTGTAGAGTCACCTCAAACCTTTAACAAAGTGCATAATCACGGTACATGGGCAACCGCAGCCGTTGGTATGACAGGTTATGTACTAGGTGAGCAAGAATGGGTAGAACAAGCGCTTTATGATCTCGAACTATCAGGCGAAGGTGGCTTTTTAAAACAACTAGACGAGTTATTTTCACCACAAGGTTATTACAACGAAGGTCCTTATTATCAACGTTATGCGTTAATGCCTTTCGTTACTTTCGCTAAAGCAATTCAAGCTAACCAGCCTGAACGTAAAATTTTTGAATACCGTGATGGCATTTTATTAAAAGCGATAGATACCACCATTCAGCTAAGCTACAACAAGTTATTTTTCCCTATTAATGACGCGATTAAAAGCAAAGGTATTGATACGATTGAATTAGTTAACGGTGTTGCCATTGCTTATGGTTTAACAAATGATGCCGGCTTCCTAGATATTGCTAAACAGCAAAATGAAATTATATTAACCGGCGATGGCTTAAAAGTGGCACAGGCATTAGACCAACAGCTTGAAAAACCTTATCTGTTTAAATCTGAAGCGTTTGGTGATGGTAACGACGGTAAGCAAGGTGCTTTGGTAGTTATGCGCCAAAACGTTGCTGGTGAACAAGCCGTTTTATTTAAGCCTACAGGACAAGGTTTAGGACATGGCCATTTTGATAAACTTACTTGGCAGTTTTACGATAAAGGCGCTGAAATAGTATCAGACTACGGTGCTGCAAGATTTTTAAATGTTGAAGCTAAATTTGGTGGTAGATACTTACCTGAGAACCAAACGTGGGCAAAGCAAACGGTTGCTCACAATACCGTAGTGGTTGATGAAAGATCACACTTTAACACCAATGTTAAAGTGGGTAATGCTAATCATCCTGAGTTATTGTTTTTTGAAAAAAATGACCACGTTATAATGAGCTCAGCAACCATTGATACTGCTTACGAAGGTGTAGAGTTAAAGCGCACAATGGCGTTAATTAAGCTGCCGTTAAAGCATAAATCTGGCTTAGAACAATCGCTAGTGGTTGATGTATTTGATATAAAATCAAAAGCAGCACATCAATATGATTTACCTGTTCACTATAAAGGTCACTTAATTAGCACTGATTTTGCGTTAGACACGCAGCTGACAAGTTTACCTGTTCTTGGTAAAGAAAATGGTTATCAACATTTATGGTTAAAAGCACAAGCACAACCCAAAGCAGGTTTATCTCAGATTACTTGGCTAAACGATAATGGCCGATTCTATACTAGTTCAGCGGTTATGGATGGTGATTCAACTATCATGTTTACTCAAATTGGCGCTAACGATCCGCTATTTAACTTGCGTAATGAAAATGCTTTTATCAACCGTAAAACTCATGCTAAAAACCATACTTTTGTTAGCGTGTTAGAACCTCATGGTGAATATAATCCATCAAAAGAGTTTACGATTTCAGCGGTCAGTTCAATTGAACAGCTAACGCATAAGAAAGTTAACAATATTGACGTAATTGAAATTAGCCTTGTTGGTAACCAACACTATGTATTAGCCTTTAATTCAGCTGAAAGTATCAAAGCAAAGCAATTAAACAGCTTTTCACATAACGGTGAAAACTATCAATTCAATGGCCGCTTTAAATTGTTTACCCTAACGAATAAGTAGTTAATCGTTAACGTAATAATCAGCAAAAGCTACGAATACCCAAAGTAGCTGTTGCTGATTATATTCTTTTTTAGTAACAACATCTCTGCGTTTACCCCCTAAAATGCTGCCAATTTTTTTCAGCATAATATCGAAATAAAACACGTTTATTTACTTAAAATCTTGTCTGTTGCTTTAACCACTTAGTTCTATATTATTCGATCAAACAACTTGAAACGAAAACATTAAATCTAAATAAAACCGATAGCTCCACTGCCATGTTTATCAATTAATTATTTACGACCTGTCCTTACTTAAAGCTGTTTACAGGGAGCACTTAATATAATTTTCTGTTAGTATCATTTTCAATAATTACATTACTTACCTTAAGCTTTATACTTGATATTAAATTTCCATTTTTATCAAATATTAGCGCTTTATTTTGTCTAGACTCACAGCTTAGATAAATGGCTAGTCCTTATTCACCTTGTAAAATCTGAATAAGGAGAATAAATATATCAACATTAAATACAAAGCTTTAGTGTATAACTCAACAGATAAAAACATATAAAATGACTGAATCAGAACTCTCCAAACACACTCCTATGATGCGTCAGTACCTGACAATTAAAGCCGAATTTCCTAATATTTTAATTTTTTATCGTATGGGCGATTTTTATGAATTGTTTTTTGATGACGCTAAAAAAGCAGCTGATTTACTCGATATTTCATTAACTGCGCGTGGAAAAACCGGTGGAAATGCAATACCAATGGCGGGGGTGCCGTATCATGCGGTTGATGGTTATTTAGCTAAGTTAGTTAAATTAGGCGAATCTGTTGCTATTTGCGAACAAATTGGTGATCCAGCAACCAGTAAAGGTCCGGTAGAGCGAAAAGTGGTTCGAGTAGTTACGCCAGGTACTGTTAGCGATGAAGCTTTACTGAGTGATCGACAAGATAATTTAATTGTGGCTATTCATCAAACATCACAAGGCTTTGGTCTTGCTTATTTAGATATGACCAGTGGTCGTTTTGTTTTAGTAGAACCTAGAACTGAAGAACAAGTTCAAGCTGAGCTGCAACGTTTATCGCCGGCAGAGTTACTCTACCCTGAATCCTTAGCTGCCAATAATATTGTTGCTGGCCGAAAAGGACTTCGCCGTCGCCCCGATTGGGAATTTGATCTAGAAACCAGTAAAACCCTACTGAATAAACAATTTGGCACTCAGTCTTTGTCAGGCTTTGGTGTTGAAGACAAACCTTTAGGCATCGCGGCAGCAGGTTGTTTATTTCAATATGTAAAAGATAGTCAGCGTATTCCGTTACCTCATATAAGATCTATTATTGGTGAAAGCGCATCAAGTGCCGTTATTCTTGATGCTGCTACTCGTCGAAACTTAGAGTTAACACAAAACCTCCAAGGTGGTAATGAAAATACTTTAGCTTCGATTTTAGATAAAGCCGCTACACCTATGGGTTCAAGGCTACTTAAACGATGGTTGCACTTTCCGTTGCGTGATCTTGTTGCGCTAAACAACCGTCAAAGTGCGATTGAAAATATCTTACAGCAAGACTTATCTTTTGAGCTTAATACTAACTTAAAACAATTTGGTGATATTGAACGTATCGTTGCACGAATAGCCTTAAGATCGGCTCGTCCTCGTGACTTCGCACGTTTACGAAATGCGCTAATGCATTTACCTGAACTACAAACACTTACCTCAAGCTGCTCACAAGTACATTTAGCGACGTTAATTAAGCAGTGTCAGCCAATTCCTGCGACTCAGGCGCTATTAGAAAGTGCAATTGTAGAAAACCCTCCGGTATTAATTCGAGATGGCGGTGTTATTGCTCCTGGCTACAATGAAGAATTAGATGTATTGCGTGATTTAAGCGATGGCGCTACAGAATTTTTAGCCCAACTTGAAGCAAGAGAAAAAGAACGTACAGGTATTCAATCCTTAAAGGTCGGTTACAATAAGGTTCATGGCTTTTATATTGAAATGAGCCGCAGCTCGGCGATTGATGTTCCTGATGATTATATTCGCCGACAAACGTTGAAAAACAACGAACGTTTTATTACTAACGAATTAAAACAGCATGAAGAAAAAGTGTTATCGGCTCAAAGTAAGTTTCTTGCTTTAGAGAAGCGCTTATATGAAGCACTGTTTGACCAAATAATGCCTGAATTAGAAAAGCTGCAATTACTGGCGCAATCTCTATCTGAAATAGACGTACTTAATACCTTTGCTGAGCGGGCTGAAACGCTAAACTACGTTAAGCCAATATTACAAGAAGAAAGCGGCATTGATATTGACGCTGGTCGACATGCTGTAGTTGAACAAATGACGACAGAGCCTTTTATTGCAAATCCTGTTGTCCTAAATAACAACAGAGAAATGTTGATTATTACTGGCCCTAATATGGGCGGTAAATCGACTTATATGCGCCAAACAGCCCTTATTGTATTACTTGCCCATATTGGGTGTTATGTACCGGCAAGTGCTGCAACCATTGGTATGGTCGATAGAATATTTACCCGTATTGGCGCGTCTGATGATTTAGCCAGCGGGCGCTCAACCTTTATGGTGGAGATGACAGAAACCGCCAATATTTTACATAACGCTACGAATAAAAGTTTAGTGTTATTAGATGAAATTGGTCGCGGCACCAGCACTTATGATGGTTTATCACTGGCTTGGGCTTGTGCTGAAATGTTAGCGATAAAAACCAAAGCTTTCACCCTTTTTGCAAGTCATTACTTTGAATTAACTTTATTAGCGGATCAAATTGAAACGCTAGCTAATGTACATTTAGACGCGGTTGAGCATGGAGACAGTATTGTCTTTATGCATACAGTACAAGAAGGCGCAGCCAGCAAAAGTTTTGGGTTACAGGTAGCACAACTTGCCGGGGTGCCAAAAAGCGTTATTCAACGAGCAAAGCAACGTTTAGCAGAGCTTGAAACCATGCAAGCTCCATCGGTTATGAATAACGAACCACAAGCATTTGAACAATTAAACTTAATGGATAGCAGTCATCCTGTTGTTGAACAATTAAGCACAATCGATGTGAATGATTTAAGTCCTAAAATGGCTTTAGACCTACTCTATAAATTAAAAGGTTTGCTGTAAAAACAAAAAGTTATACCAAGCTAATTAAATCAGCATTCTACTTTTTCATGAGAAAAAGCGGATAATGATAAGACATGACATTTTGCCAGTCGTTATTCCACTTGTTAGTTTTATAAGGCCGTAATTATTCATTTTACTCCTTAAAAATGAGCTACTCATTAATCAACTTGGTAGTAAGCTAAAGCACACCATAATATAGACCTAAAAAAACCAGCAATCGCTGGTTTTTTATTTAAAAGCATAATTGAACTAAGCGAGTAAATTTATACTTGAAATAACGCTTCGATAGATAAGTCTTGCTGGCTTAAAATATCCCGTAAACGCTTCAGTGCTTCTACTTGAATTTGGCGAACACGTTCACGAGTTAAACCAATTTCAACACCCACATCTTCAAGGGTTGCCGCTTCATAACCTAATAAGCCAAAACGCCTTGCTAATACTTCACGTTGCTTAGAGTTAAGTTCATTCAACCAATCTACTATGCTGTGTTTAATATCGTTGCTTTGTAGCTTTGTTTCTGGCCCGCCAGCTTTTTCGTCAGGAATAACATCTAATAAAACTTTTTCACCATCGCCACCAAAGGGAGAGTCAACAGAGGCGATGCGCTCATTCAAACGCAGCATTTTACTAACACTTTCGATAGGAACGTCAAGTTCTAGGGCAATATCTTCAGCAGTAGGTTCATGATCAAGTTTTTGCACAAGCTCACGAGCAGTGCGCAAATAAATATTAAGCTCTTTAACCACATGAATAGGTAAACGAATAGTACGGGTTTGGTTCATAATGGCGCGTTCAATGGTTTGACGAATCCACCAAGTAGCATATGTAGAAAACCTAAATCCACGTTCTGGATCAAACTTTTCAACTGCGCGAATTAGGCCTAAGTTGCCTTCTTCAATAAGATCTAACAGGGGTAAACCACGATTATTATAACGGCGAGAAATTTTTACAACTAAACGGAGATTGCTCTCAATCATACGTTTACGTGAACGTTCATCTCCTTTTAGGGCGAGGCGAGAAAAATAGACTTCTTCTTCGGCGGTTAGTAGGGGTGAAAATCCTATTTCACTTAAATATATTTGTGTTGCATCCAGACTAGAAGACACTTCTTCAGGCGTTTCCACCTTAGTGCTGGTTAGCTTTTCCTTAACGGCAACATCAGAACATGTTGGTTGTTTCTTTATACCCATGTTATATCTCCCTTTTAGCTTAAGCTAAATTTACTGACTAATTACTCACATTGGCTCCAATTTATTTTTTATAAATTCTTATTATTATTTCGGCAAATACTTCATAGGATTTACTGATTTTCCGCGAAAGCGAACTTCAAAATGAAGCATGACTCTTTCAGCGTCAGTATCACCCATTTTAGCAATCACTTGACCGGCTTTTACAACTTGCTGCTCTTTCACTAGAATACGATCGTTATGGGCATAAGCACTGAGATAATCTTCGTTATGTTTAACTATGACTAACTGGCCGTATCCTTGTAACGCATCCCCGGCATATACTACTTTGCCGTCTGCTGTTGCTTTTACCGAATCACCGCGACGCCCCGCAATGTCGATTCCTTTATTTCCTTGTTTTGCTGAGGAAAAATTACGAATAACCTTTCCTTTCGCAGGCCACCGCCAATTACGTATTTTTTGTGAAAAGACAGTGGTTTGTTGCTGAACATTTTTGCTTACTTTTCGTTCAGCTACACTTCCACCATACGCCTGCTTTTTCTTCTGCGCAATAGGTTTTGTTATAACTTTTTGTTTTGATGATGTGCGGCTTTTACCGTTAGTGTTATTAGCGCTAGGTTTAGTCGCTTTTTTAACTAAAAGTAGTTTTTGTTGCGGGTAAATATTGTAGGGTGCTTTAATATTGTTGATAGCAGCTAAGGTGCGAATATCTACATCTGCTCGCCATGCTATTGAATATAGAGTTTCACCTTTTTTGACTATATATTCACTTCCGGTGACGCTATTTTTCAATCTTTGGCTTAAAGGAAGCGAACCTTGAACATCAACAACAGGAGCAGGTTTGCTGCGCGTAGAACAGCCATTAATGGCTATTAGCAGCATTAGTACCAATATATGATTAGTGCTAATTGAGTGACCCTGCATCCATTTCGTCATAATGATAAAGTTACCTTTTAGCGTGTTGCGATATAAGCAACAACAATGGCAATAACAACCAGCCAACCTAAAACATCAACCCACTGTTTCAGTTTTTTCTCCATCGCTGCACCGCCCCAACGAATGATACCGGCTACCATAAAAAATCGCATGCCACGACCAACAGCGGAGGCAATTAAAAATGGTAAAAACGCCATACTTAAAAAACCAGCACTTACGGTGAACAATTTATAAGGGATTGGAGAGAAACCGGCAATAAACACCACCCAAACTCCCCACTCACTAAACCATAACATAGCTTTATCGAATCGAGCTTGATAACCAAATTCAGTGATCAATGGTTGTATCCAAGGTTCAAACATTAAGTAGCCTAAACCATAGCCAACTATACCACCCAGCACTGAGGCAATAGTGGTAATGGTTGCAAAACGCCAAGCTTTTTCGCGTTGCGCCATTACCATAGGCGCTAGTAATACATCGGGAGGGATCGGAAAAAAAACTGACTCAGCAAAGCTTAAAGTCGCTAAGATTCTTGGGGCAAATTGATGCTCAGCCCATTTAAGTGTCCATTCGTATAATGCAGAAAATATTTTCACAAACTATCCTAACGCGCCAGGTACAAGTGGAACAAAACGAACAGCTTCAATTTGCTGTTCTTTAAATTCATCGCCGTGACGGGTAATTAACTTTAAAACTTGGCTTTGTTCGCCAACGGGAATGATTAAACGGCCACCATCGGCAAGTTGCTCTAATAATGCCGAAGGTACTTCTGTAGGAGCAGCCGTTACTATGATAGCCTGAAAAGGTGCTTTGCTTTGCCAACCTTGCCAACCATCGCCATGTTTCATTGAAACATTATGTAAATCCATCGTACGTAACCGACGCTTTGCTTGCCATTGCAATGACTTTATACGCTCAACGGAAAAAACTTTAGGGGTTAATTGCGCCAATATTGAAGTTTGGTAGCCAGAGCCAGTGCCAATCTCTAAAATACTGTCAGGTACACCATCAGCAAGTAACAACTCTGACATTTTTGCCACAATATAAGGTTGTGAAATAGTTTGGCCTTGGCCAATAGGCAACGCCGTATTGTCATAAGCTTTATGCGCTAAAATTTCGGGCACAAATATATGTCGAGGAGAACTCGCTATCGCTTTTAATACTTGTTGATTTTTGATGCCCTCAACCAGTAATTTTTGAGCCAATAATTCGCCACTACGACCCGATTTACCACTGATATTACTGCCTACTCTGGTATTGATATTACTTTGTCTCATATTGAAAGTTCATTAATCCATTCAGTCATTTTTGCCAAGCTTTTATAAGCGGTCATATCTATTGTTAACGGGGTAATTGAGGCATAGCCATTAGCTACAGCATGAAAATCAGTACCTGCACCTGCATCAAGCTCTTGTCCTAATGGGCCGTACCAGTAAATATCACGTTGCCAAGGATCTTTCACCTTTTTCATCGTTTCTGCTTTATGGCGGTTGCCTAACCGAGTTACTTGAATACCTTTGAGTTCTGCAAGCGATATATCGGGTACATTAATATTAATAATTTGGTCGCTCGGCAGCGGATGAAGCTTCAAGCGTTCAATAAATCTTGCTGTAACCACCGCTGCTGTTTGAAAGTGCTTAGGATCAGAAGATACCAATGAAACCGCTATTGCAGGCATACCTAAATGACGCCCTTCAGTTGCCGCAGCAACCGTACCTGAATAGATAGTATCATCACCTAAGTTAGCACCATGGTTAATACCCGCTACAACTAAATCTGGTTGAGGTTGCATTAATTGAGCTGCACCTAAATGCACGGCATCTGTGGGCGTGCCATTGACAGAAATAAAGCCATTTTCTAATGTTTGCGCGCGCAAGGGATTTAATAAAGTTAATGAATTACTAGCGCCGCTACAGTTTCTATCGGGAGCAACAACCGTAACATCAAAATATTTTGCAAGCTCATCATACAAAACTTTAATACCGTCGGCATGAACACCGTCATCATTACTTAATAATATTTTCATGTTCAGGTTTTCAACTCCGTGTTATCGACTGAAATATTAAGCTCAGCCTGAGTGGTCGCTGTTGAGTTTCTATTCGTGTTTATATCTACACGCTCTGTTAGGTCAGTATAATCAATGAGCTCTCGCATGATGGTGGTGGCATAAGCGCCAGCAGGCAAGAAAAATGACAAAGTAACTATATCGTTATCTACCGTAATATCGGTTTCTTTAATATTGAGACGAATTCTGCGACGTTCTTGTTTTAAACCAAAGCGAGGTAAGCCTTCGCAAAGTGCAGGTTGTAAATCGGCAATACGTTGTTCAAAAGTACGGGCTTGGTCGGTTGTCATTAATTCACCTGCGCCCCACATTGGCGCGGTAATATCAATATCATGCCCGTTAAGACGTGTTGTTAAACTTTCATCGTTAACATCGGCTAAAAATACCGATTGCGTGCCCGCTAACATTAAAACATCGCCATTGAATATGTTGTCGAATGTTTGTTCATCAATACGCTGACTGAGCATTTGATTAAAAATTAACGAACGTGCCGCAGATAAATACATACCACGCTTTTTCTTATCTTTAACTTTTTGCCCAGAGAATAACCCAATAGCCTTTTCAATATTACCGCCATTAATACCAAAACGTTGCTCGCCAAAGTAATTGGGTACACCAAAGTTACTTATTACATGCCAACGTCTAACCAGTTCATCAATATCGGTTACGTCGCGTAAAGTAATCTCAAAGCGATTGCCGTCTAAGCCGCCAATACGCAATTTTTTGTTATGACGTTTAAATGATAAAACCTCAACACCTTCAATGCTTAAATCACTTAAGTCATAGTTTTGTTTGCCCGGCAAATGCACCCCGAACCATTGTTCGGTTACCGCAAAGCGATCTTTTAAGCCGGCATAAGAAACTAACGACTCTTTAACGGAGAAATACTGTGCTAATTGCTTAGCAACAAATGCGGTATTGGCACCGGTTTTTCGAATATGAATATAAAGATGTTCGCCTTCACCACAGGGCTTAAAAGGTATTTGTTCAAATACTTTAAAGTCTGATCTGTGTTGTCTTAATAAACCAGTAGATTTAGGTTTACCGTATAAATATGAAAATTCAGGCAAAGCAGATATGCTGTTATCAGGCAAAGGCGCTGCACTTTGCTCAGGTGCTTTGGCGTCATGATTAACCCCAGCTTTACTTGGCGATTTTATTTTGCTGCTATTGTCATCTTTCATCAATAGCACTACTGCATGCACTGATACACCTTCTTTTCGACCAACATAACCTAGTTTTTCAGTTGTTGTTGCTTTGACATTAATTTGGTCTATATCTGCTTGTAAATCTTGCGCTAAACATTCACGCATAGCGAGAAGATGCGGCGCCATTTTAGGCGCTTGAGCACAAACGGTAATATCGGCATTACCCAAGCAAAAACCTCTTTCTTGCATTAAGCCAACGACATGACGTAATAAAATTCGGCTAGAAATATTTTCATATTCACCGTCAGTATCGGGAAAATGGTTACCTATGTCAGCCAAACATAATGCGCCTAAAATGGCATCACACAATGCATGTATAGCAACATCACCATCAGAGTGGGCGATAAAACCATGTTCATAAGGGATCTCAATACCACCTAAAACTAAGGGGCCTACACCACCAAATTTATGAACGTCGAAACCATGTCCTATTCGCATATTGCCTCTGCAGCTAAATTATTATTTTGTTGATTTAGTATGAACTCGGCTAAAAGCAAATCTTCTGGCTGAGTAATTTTTATATTATCACTACTTCCCTTCACTAAGCCGCTAACATAACCTTGAGCTTCCATCGCTGAAGATTCATCGGTGATATCAATACCATTAGCTAGTGCTGAATTGATCGCTGAGGTTAATTCAGCTGTTTTATACATTTGAGGTGTTAGTGCATGCCACATTTGGCTGCGATCTAATGTCGATGCCACCCGTTGTTTATTATTAGCCTGTTTCATGGTGTCACGCACTGGTGAAGCTAACAGGCCGCCATGATCATTTTCAAGACAATAAGTTATCAGTTGAGTTAAATCACTATGTCGTACGCAAGGTCTTGCCGCATCATGAACCAAAACCCAAGGCTCTTTTATTGCACTTAAGTGTTTTAATCCAGAAAGAACTGAATCCACACGCTCTTTACCACCAATAACCTTGGTAACATTAGGATTATTAGCTAATGAAGTTGTAGGAAGATATTCGTCATTTTCACCTAAGGCAATAACAACATGGTCAATAGCTGGGTGACTCAGTAACCGCTGAACGGTATGTTCTAAAATGGTTGTATTTTCAATAGTTAAATATTGTTTTGGACAGGATGAAAGCATGCGCTTACCAACGCCTGCTGCGGGCACAACTACGGTAAAGTGCCCTATAGAATCGCTCATTATCGCAATCGTTCCTTTTCATCGGCATCATCATTAGGTATTACACGGAAAAAAGTTTCACCTTGTTTGATCATACCTAGTTCATGACGAGCTCGTTCTTCAATGGCTTCAGTACCAGACTTTAAATCGTCGGTATCGGCATACAATAATTTATTTCTTTGTTTAAGCTTATTATTATTTACAACTTGTCGGCCAACTTCGTCTTCTAATGCTAAATAATCAGGCACACTATTTTTACCAAACCAAAGTCGGTATTGTAAAAGTATGAGAAAAAGTAGTAAAACTGCCGTGATCAGCCGCATAAAATATCTAAAGTCGAAATTAAAGAAGGTTATTAGTACGCTATTATAAATGCGTACCGTCTGCTGTAAACACCCAACGAGATTTAAAACCCATTGTTAGACTAATTTACCCTAGGTTGTTTGAAATTACGCCAATTAATTGTACAAGAAAGTAGTAATTCACGTAATGATGGCATGATAGGTTGAGACTTACGATTATTTTGCCAGCAATGCCCTGCGCAAGCTGCTGTCATAATTTTTTTCGTCGGCTTAAGTAAATTAACGCCATTTTCCAGTGGTTGATTATGTCCTTGGTTATCAGAGAAATTAGTAGCTAAGTAAAACCAGCCATAAACATTCGTGCGAAAACGCTGTTTCTCTCGATCTATTCTGTCAATGCTATCCAGTACAATATGGTTATTAAGTCCAATTGGCACAACTAAACCAAGCGTCAAAGATTGGTTTCGATACCATGTCATCACATTTTCATCATCGCCTGATAATTGGCTTATTGATGGATGAACATTACTTTGCTTAGCCGACCAACTGGCATTTTGAATATCTAACTCGAGTGGTGTTTGGGCATTAAGTAGCGCAAAAGCGGTACGTTTTACATAGTGAGGTAAGCTTTTGATACGACTTTGTAAACTTGTGAGTATTACCTGTTCATCTCGGGCTAAAGCGGTTAATTCTCTTTCATATAAAGCATTACAAAGCTCAGCAAAGTCTGAAGACTGCTGTTGCGATTGCCATAATAATGATTGAGTCACCATGAATTTAATTACCACTTTAAGAAATGCTGATAATTTAAGCATACTTGATTGTTGTGTAAAGATAAAATAGCCCATCAAGTTTTTGCTGTTCACTGTTCAATAGTCAGCTTAAAATCATAATCTTGTGTGCTACAGCAAGCTAAGTTTAGTAAGACCTTAATTAAACTAAGCGTTGAAAGAAAAGATTTAAAGAAAGCGTTCAAGCAAGGTTAAATTTTGGATAATTAGCGTCAATTGTATAAAATAAACTGATTTAGTGGTGTTTAAGTGCCCAAGTTAAAAGTAAGCTTTAATCGTTAACAATAAATCAAAAAATTATCACCACTCAAGCAAGCATTTTTAGGTTGTTTGGGTATAATATCGAAAAATATTTTCATCAAGCTTCTGGAGCAAATAATGAGCGTAATCGAAGTAAAACATCCCCTAATAAAACACAAGCTTGGCTTAATGCGTGAAGCCGATATTAGCACTAAGCGTTTTCGTGAGCTTGCTTCTGAAGTAGGTTGTTTATTAACTTATGAAGCCACGAAAAATATGGAAGTAGAAACAACAACAATTAATAGTTGGAATGGTGAAATTCAAGTAGAACAAATTAAAGGTAAAAAAGTAACAGTTGTACCAATTTTACGTGCTGGCTTAGGCATGATGGACGGTGTTTTAGAACTAATTCCAAGTGCTCGTATCTCTGTTGTTGGCATGTACCGTAATGAAGAAACGTTAGAACCTGTATTTTATTTTGAAAAGCTTGCTGGTCAAATAGAAGAACGTTTAGCCTTAGTTATTGATCCAATGCTGGCTACGGGTGGTTCTATGGTCGCTACGATAGATCTTCTTAAAGAGCGTGGTTCAACTAATATTAAAGCCCTTGTTTTAGTTGCCGCACCAGAAGGTGTTGCTGCCCTAGAAAAAGCGCATCCTGACGTTGAGTTATATACAGCTTCTGTAGACGACTGCTTAGATGACGCTGGTTATATATTGCCTGGTTTAGGTGATGCTGGGGATAAAATTTTCGGCACTAAGTAATACTAGTTATCGATAGTTAATATAACTTTCGCCATAAAATGGTTTAACCTGATTAAACTGCCAGCCTGCTGGCAGTTTTAAAGAGTAATATATGACCACAGAAAATAGCCAAATAGAAAACCTTCAACAACAATCTCTCTTTAAAGAGATAATTACTGGCACTCAAATGTTGTTTGTTGCTTTTGGCGCGCTAGTGTTAATGCCATTGCTCACCGGTTTAGATCCTAATGTTGCTTTATGCACGGCCGGTGTTGGTACTTTATTATTTCAATTAGTCACTAAAGGCAAAGTACCGGTATTTTTAGCCTCTTCGTTTGTTTTTATTGCCCCCATTATGTACAGCACACAAACTTGGGGAATTCCGGCAACTATGGGCGCTCTCGCTGTGGTAGGCGGTGTGTACATGTGTTTTAGTGGTTTAATCAAAGCGCGTGGTGTAGGTTTTATCAGTAAGTATTTGCCGCCCATTGTTACTGGTCCCATTATTATGGTTATTGGTTTATCGCTAGCGCCAGTTGCTGTGCATATGGCTTTGGGTCGAACAGGTGATGGCTCAACAGAGCTTATATCTCAGTCGGTAGCATTAAGTATTTCACTTCCTGCACTTTTAACTACCCTTTTAGTTTCAGCATTTAGTAAAGGCTTTATGCGTTTAATGCCAATTTTATCCGGTATTATGGTTGGGTATTTATTATCGCTATATCACGGCATTATTGATTTTACTCCAGTACAAAATGCCGCATGGTTTGCCGTGCCTAAATTTAGTGCACCAGAATTTAACTGGCAGGCCATTATCTATATGTTACCCATTGCAATTGCCCCAGCTATTGAACACATTGGTGATATTTTAGCTATTGGCTCAGCAACTGGCAAAGACTACATTAAAAAACCAGGACTACATCGAACACTTTTCGGTGATGGTATAGCAACAACCGCCGCTTCAATGTTAGGTGGCCCACCCAACACCACATATTCAGAAGTTACTGGCGCTGTAATGCTAACCAAAGCGTTTAACCCTAGAATTATGACCTGGGCTGCTTGTACGGCAATTATTATGGCTTTTGTTGGCAAGCTTGGCGCTTTGTTGCACACTATTCCTGGCGCGGTAATGGGCGGTATTATGATGTTGCTATTTGGTTTAATTGCCAGTGTCGGTTTAGGTAGTTTAGTGAAAGCAAAGGTGGATTTTGATCAACCAAGAAACTTCATTATTTTTGCCGTAGTGCTGGTTTTTGGTATTGGTGGAATGGCATTAAATCTAGGCGGATTTAGCATCCAAGGTATTAGTTTGTGTGCGTTAGTTGCCATTGGATTAAACTTAATATTACCAAAAGATAAACTCAGTAACTAAAGTCTTAGGTTAGTTATTAATGTATAGACCTGCCCTAAATTAGCTCAGGTCTATAATTAAAAGTAACTAGACTACTCAATTAGAATACCCAAATACGTTCAGCTGACAGCATACTGTAATTCATTTTGATAGTGGCTAAGTTCACTTATAAATCTACAGCAATTAAAATCTCATCACTTTTACCAAACTTAGCCATACAATAAGAATCTAAGTTTAATGCTTCATGAGCATTATTATTGGTTTTTTGATCAAATTTCGAAAAGGGCTTTATATAGTTTTTAACTAAGCCTTGAATTGGTTTATCAATATTTTCTAGTGCTAAACGAATGTTATTTCGATCTATATTCATTTCCCCAGATAGACCAACTTGTTTAACCGCTTGGATAAATAACTTAGTAAGATCATAAGCATGAATAAAGCCAACTGCAGACTTTAAATCTGCTGGTTCCGTTATTTCTCCTTTAGAATGCGCAATTAATTTCGAAAAAACGTCATTTGCAAATGAACTTTGATAAGGGTTTGTGAAAGCAAAGCAAGTCTGTATAAAGTTTAACTGTAATGTCTTACGACGTTCATTTGAAATAATTTCATGAAAATTACCACTAGTAATACCCCAATGGCTAATAATGGGTAAACGTTGGTTCTCAGGTTTATTCAAAATTTCATGTACAATTACCGCACCTTCCGTTGCATTACTAACCAAAACGATACAATCGCTTTGTGAGTGGGCAATTTGATTTACAATTACCGCTGCTGCTTTTGCTTTTATATTCCAAGAAAAGCGTGTTGTTTCATGTTTATCTATGCCATGAGTTTTTAAAGCTTCTGACATCGTTTTTAAGTTGGCATCACCCCAGGGCGTTTTTTCGAGCAACAAATGTGGCTTTTTGCATTGTTGCTCAGTTATAGCGTAATTAATAAGAAATGGGCCTGCTCTGCTGTCATCAATAGACAGCCTAAACATCCAATTCTCTGTTGATGGATAACGTGTTATATAATCAGCCGCTGCCCAAGGAATAAGAGTTAACGCTTTATTCTCATTAATATAAGTTCGGTTTTTGATCAGTGGAGGTGAATGAATACCTGAATAAATAACTAAGGCATTAGGGTCATTGATAAACGCCTGATAATTGCGCTTACTTCTAATAGCATTGCCACGATGATTTAAATATTTAAATGCAATGGTAAAATCGTTAAGTGTGTTATCTATTTCACTAAAAGCAAGCTCAATGCCCTGCTGTATAGCTTTTGAAGAGGCTTTATTATCAGAAAGATCAGCATCAAGATAAACATAAAGCTTTTTATCTTCCGCAACGGCTGGGATGATAAAATTAGATATTATCAACATAAAGATTAGCAATAATTTATTCATTTATTACCCACTCAAAGGTATATCATTACTCTGAATTAGCGCACAGATAATAGTAACTTTCATATAACTATACTTTAGTTATTACCATACTAAGTTTGCTTTCGAAGAACAAACACCGATTTAGGCCGCGCTAATAGATACTTTTAATGACTTTAATATCGAGTCTTTTAGCAATGCGATTTAAATTAGCACGATCAACAGATAGCCTTCTTGCTGTAGCTGCCCAATTACCATTTTCTTGTATTAGTACTTGTTTAATCATTTGTCGTTGAAATTGCTCAGTTGCATCTCTGAGGTTAATAGTTTTTTGAGATAAGTTAATGTCTGCATTGGTATTAATTTCTATATTATCTGCTTTTACAGCTGTAGATTGAA
This sequence comes from Colwellia sp. NW0002-52-1, assembly GCF_057550865.1. Lineage (NCBI taxonomy): Bacteria > Pseudomonadati > Pseudomonadota > Gammaproteobacteria > Alteromonadales > Colwelliaceae > Colwellia > Colwellia sp. NW0002-52-1. The sequence goes on from NZ_BAAJLU010000001.1 coordinate 103,933, forward strand.
GATTTAGTAACCTACCGCAATCTTGTTTTTCAATCGATATTATTTTCTTGCCTTGTTGTCGTGCACGAGCTTTTAATGCCGAACGACTGACTACATGTTCTAGTTCTCGAACGTTACCAGGCCAATGATATTGCTCAAGATAATTGATAGCTTCAGACGTTATTTTTAATTGCGCTACGCCGAGTTTACGTTTTGTTTTTTCAACAAAATAACCACTTAATATTTGAATGTCACCTAAACGATCTTCAAGATTGGGCACCTTGATAGGGTAAACACTTAGCCTGTGATAAAGGTCTAAACGAAAACGACCGTTTTGCGCTTCTACTTTTAAGTCTCTGTTGGTTGCCGCAATTATACGAACATTGACTTGCTCTACTTTGTCTTGACCAACAGGCTGTATTTCATTGCTTTGAATAGCACGTAAAATTTTACTTTGAGCGGCTAAAGTGAGCTCACCAATTTCATCTAAAAATAAGGTTCCGCCGTTCGCTAATACAAATTTACCTGCACGGTTTTTTTCTGCTCCGGTAAAAGCGCCCTTAACATGGCCGAACAATTCACTTTCAATTAAGTTTTCTGGCAGGGCTGCACAGTTAACATAAACCAGAGGTCCATGTTGGCGAGGTGATTTATGATGTAAAGTTCGAGCGACTAATTCTTTACCTACCCCTGTTTCACCATAAATTAGAATATTAAATTCTGAATTGGCTACAATGGCTAATTCTTCTTTAAGCTTTTGCATAACCAAACTTTCGCCAATTAATTCACCACCATCACGCTTCCAGGCTTCTTCGGTTAGCTCTGCCACCACTTTTTGAGAGTGATCAGCTCGAGTTTCTAATTGCTCAATTAAAAATGCGGTATTTAATGTGGCTGCGGCTATTGCAGATATCACAACTAATGTTCGCTCGGGAATATTGTCAAATTCATAAGGCGTTAAGCTATCTATGGTTAAAAGCCCTAACAACTTGTCATCGTAATATAGCGGTAACCCCATGCATGAGTGCACAGGTAAATCATCTTCTCTATCAATCAGTAACCCATCGTAAGGGTCAGGTAAAGGTGAGTCTGCAGCAAAGCGAATAGGTTGCTTAGATTGGCAAATAACATTAAATCTTGGATGCTCAGCAAGCAAAAAACGTCGCCCAATAGTGTCTCTGCTCAGCCCCTGTATTGCTATTGGAGTGAGTATATCGCCATGAAACGATAATAAAGCAACAGCATCACAACTAATGGTTTTTCTTACGGTATCAAGTAAACGATCAAATCGATCTTTACTGTTAAGGCTGCTGGCTAGGTCAAGTGCTAGCTCAATAATAGCGGTTGATGATATTTGATTCATGTACGAATTCCTTAATAAACACAAAATCAAAATAACACACCAGAGTCTTTTAGACTACAGATAAAAGAGTCCATTTGACTTCATAAAATAAAAACAAAATCGCAAGTCGTTGATACTAAATAAAATAAACATATGGCATTCAATTTGCAAAATAACTTATAGCTGCATAAATCTGTGCAAGTAATCACGTTATTTATTGTTTTATTGAACTATAAGGAGTTAATGATGTACGCACAATTCTCAATTGCTAAACATTTACCTGAAGTTAAACACGCTCTCAACTTTCAAAAATGTTTAATTTTAGGCAATACCATGATGCTATTTTCTTTCATTGTTATTGCTTTTAGTATCACAGTAACTTTTATATTTGATAGCTACTTTGCCATTCCAACACAAGTTTTCGCGCATATTTCGACCATTATTTTCGCTGGCGCATTAAAGCTTGGTTACGTTCTGCGCTGTGTGGCTTTACACGGTTTTGGTAACAAGAACTTTTAGCTTAACCCGCTGAAAAATAAGTTCACCTACAGAGAAGCCCTTGAATAACCTTGTGGTTTTTATATAAGAATTTTACATCTACATACCTACTTAGGAAAAAAAATGCTAACCGACAAACACATCGACATAATTAAAAGTACGATTCCACTATTAGAAAATGCTGGCCCGGCACTAACCTCACATTTCTACCAACGCATGTTCTCTCATAATCCAGAGTTACAAGATATTTTTAATATGTCGAATCAAAAAACAGGCAGACAACAAGTAGCGTTATTTGAAGCAATAGCGGCTTATGCAAAAAACATTGAAAACTTAAGTGCATTAACCTCAGCTGTTGAACGTATTGTGCAAAAACACACAAGCTTTAATATTCAGCCAGATCATTACGCCATAGTTGGACATCATTTAATTGAAACACTGCGTGAATTGGCAACAGCAGCATTTACGCCTGAAGTAGAGTCTGCCTGGACTAGTGCTTATCAATTTTTAGCGGGTATTTTTATTAACCGTGAAGCCGAATTATACCAACAACGCTCACTAGCTATTGGCGGCTGGCAAGGGGCAAGAACATTTAAAGTTATTGAGACTGTTAGCGAATCGGCTTTAGTTAAAAGTTTTACTTTTGCTCCCGTAGATCAAAGACCCGTAATCGATTTTATACCTGGCCAATATTTAGGGCTTGAAGTTAAGCCAACAGGCAATGATTACAAAGAAATTCGTCAATACTCGTTGTCAGATAAACCTAATGGTAAAAACTACCGCATTTCTGTAAAACGAGAACAGCTAGGTGTTCCGGGCAAGGTATCTAATTTTTTGCACGACGCGATTAATGTTGGCGACGAGGTTAAACTTTATGCACCTGCTGGAGACTTTTTCTTTGTTGATCGCCAATCACCTACAGTACTTATTTCTGCCGGTGTAGGCATTACGCCGATGCAAAGCATGCTAGAAACATTAGCAGATCAAAAACATAGCCAACACGTACATTTTTTACATGCTTGCGAAGACAGTGAACAACACTCTTTTTCAAAGCGTACCGATGAGTTAGTGAAAAATAATAACTGGCAACAAAGCACTTGGTATAGAAACAAAACGGAACAACACGGCCATATTAGTAACGGTATGATGGATTTATCAGCCGTTGATCTGCCAATAGAAAAAGGTAACTTTTATTTATGTGGCCCTATCGCATTTATGCAATTTGCCAAACAACAACTCTTAAAGCTTGGCGTAGGCGAAAACAACATTCATTACGAAGTCTTTGGTCCACACGCAACCTTGTAATATAAATTAAACAAGCAAATACGCTGACAAATATACTTAAAACAATGACCAATAAAAAACCACTCCTGAGAGTGGTTTTAGCTAACAAGAAATAACGATTAAATTAGCAGTGTGATGGTACTCTGACAAGGAAGTTGCACGGAGCTGACAAGTGTCGTTAAGTACAACTGACGCCGTCAGCGTGCCATCACGCAATTAATTTAACGTTGTTCATTTATTAGCTAATAACCATCAAGATTGCAGTTAATTAACTCAAGAACAATAACCAATAAAAAACCACTCCTGAGAGTGGTTTTAGCTAACAAGAAATAACGATTAAATTAGCAGTGTGATGGTGCTCTGACAAGGAAGTTGCACGGAGCTGACAAGTGTCAGTGAGTACAACTGACGCCGTCAGAGTGGCATCACGCAATTAATTTAACGTTATTAATATCCATCAAGATTGCAGTTAATTAACTCAAGAACAATGAGGTTACACGGAGCTGACAAGTGTCAGTGAGTATAACCGAAGCCGTTATTGGGTTAATTAGCAAAAGATGATGGTTATTGGCCTTTAACTTCTGATAGACCATTGAATACAGCTTTATCGCCAAGGAACTCTTCAATACGTAATAATTGGTTGTACTTAGAAACACGATCAGAACGACAAAGTGAACCTGTCTTAATTTGACCTGCTGCTGTTCCTACTGCTAAATCAGCAATCGTTGCATCTTCAGTTTCGCCTGAACGATGAGAGATAACCGCAGTAAAACCAGCATCTTTTGCCATTTTAATTGCGGCTAACGTTTCAGTTAACGTACCAATTTGGTTGAACTTGATTAAGATTGAGTTACCAATACCTTGCTCAATACCACGAGCTAAAATTTTAGTATTAGTGACGAATAAATCATCACCAACTATTTGAACTTTATCGCCTAATAATTTAGTTTGGTAAGCAAAACCGTCCCAGTCTGACTCATCTAAGCCATCTTCAATTGAAACAATTGGATATTCTTGACAAAGTTCTGCTAAGAAATCAGAGAATTCGTTCGCGGTGAATTGCTTGCCTTCACCTTTAAGGTCGTAAATACCTTTGTCTGCATCGTAAAATTCAGAAGCAGCACAATCCATGGCTAATGTTACGTCTTTACCTAACTCGTAACCCGCGGCAGCAACTGCTTCTTTAATTACTGCTAATGCGTCGGCATTAGATGCTAAATCAGGGGCAAAACCACCTTCATCACCAACTGCGGTGTTTAAACCTTTTGCAGATAATACTTTTTTAAGGGCATGGAAGATTTCGGCACCCATACGTAGTGCTTCTGTAAAGCTTTTAGCGCCAACTGGCTGTACCATAAACTCTTGAATATCTACGTTATTATCTGCATGTTCACCACCATTGATGATATTCATCATAGGTAATGGCAATGAGTATTGACCTGGTGTGCCATTAAGGTCAGCAATGTGTTCAAATAATTGTACTTTCTTTTCCATTGCGGCAGCTTTTGCATTTGCTAATGACACAGCAAGAATAGCATTCGCACCGAATGTTTCTTTATTTTCTGTACCATCTAAATCAATCATGATTTGATCGATGTTAGCTTGATCTAAAGCACTTTGGCCGATAAGCGCATTCGAAATATTGACATTAACAGCGGCAACGGCTTTTAAAACACCTTTACCTAAATAGCGAGCTTTATCACCGTCGCGTAATTCTAATGCTTCACGCGAACCTGTTGATGCGCCAGAAGGAGCTGCAGCTCGACCCCAAGCACCAGATTCAAGAAAAACATCAGCTTCAACTGTTGGGTTACCACGAGAATCCATGATTTCGCGAGCGATAATTTTATTAATATTCGACATTATATTCCCTATTCCTTACTAGCTGCACACGGCAGGTTATAAACATTAAATTAAATTTGTTAACATTATTAAGTATTAAAACTCAATATTATAAAAAAAAACCGCAGCAATTAGCTACGGTTTTCATAAGTTAGGTTTAGCTTGATTGCTGCTTTTGGTGTTCAAAAGCGGCAGCCACAAAGCCAGCAAAAAGCGGGTGACCATCGCGAGGAGTTGAATTAAACTCAGGATGAAATTGCCCAGCAATAAACCAAGGGTGATTTGGATTTTCTATCACCTCAACTAACGTTTTATCTGTAGATAATCCCGAAAACACTAAACCAGCTTTGCTTAATTGTTCACGGTAGTTATTATTTACCTCAAAACGATGACGGTGTCTCTCATAAATTGTTTCACTACCATATACGTCATAGGTCTTGGTACCTTTCACTATGTGGCACAATTGTGAGCCTAAACGCATAGTTCCGCCTAAATCAGACTCAGCATTACGGTATTCTACTTTACCTTCTTCATCTAACCATTCGTTGATTAAACCAACAACAGGATGCGGTGTTTCAGGGTTGAACTCAGTACTGTGCGCATCAGTTAAGCCGGCAACATTACGAGCATATTCAATCAATGCTACTTGCATACCTAAACAAATACCTAAGTAAGGTATTTTGTTTTCACGCGCATACTGTGCGGTTAAAATTTTACCTTCAACGCCACGCTCGCCAAAACCACCAGGTACTAAAATAGCATCTAAATCTTTAAAAACTTCAACACCTTTAGACTCTACATCTTGTGAGTCAATGTATTGAATTCTAACTTTAACTTGGTTAGTAATACCGGCATGTTTTAATGCTTCATTTACTGATTTATAGGCATCAGGTAATTCGGTGTATTTACCTACCATACCAATAACAACTTCACCTGACGGGTTAGCTTCTTTGTAAAGCACTTGTTCCCAATCAGTTAAGTCAGCTTCTGGCACATCTAAGCCAAAGCGTTTAACGACTAATTCATCAGTACCTTGTGCTTTAAGTAACGCAGGCACTTTATATATAGAATCAACATCGCGCATTGAAACAACAGCTTTTGCTTCAACGTTAGTAAATAATGAAATTTTAGCGCGCTCGTTTGCAGGAATAGCGCGTTCACTTCGACAAACTAAAATATCTGGGAAAATACCAATAGAACGTAGCTCTTTAACAGAGTGCTGGGTTGGCTTGGTTTTAATTTCACCCGCGGCGGCAATAAAAGGTACTAAGGTTAAGTGCATGAACATAGCGCGTTCACGGCCAAGCTCAACACCTAACTGGCGAATAGCTTCTAAGAAAGGTTGTGATTCAATATCACCTACCGTACCGCCAATTTCTACCATGGCGATATCGTAACCTTCAGCTCCCTCAATAACGCGACGTTTAATGTCGTTAGTAATATGAGGAATAACTTGAATAGTGGCACCTAAAAACTCACCTTTACGTTCGCGTGCCAAAATATCTTGATAGATACGGCCCGTAGTAAAGTTATTAAGCTTAGTCATTTTGGTACGAATAAAACGTTCGTAATGACCTAAATCGAGATCTGTCTCTGCACCATCTTCAGTAACAAATACTTCACCATGTTGAATCGGGCTCATAGTGCCTGGATCAACGTTAATATAAGGGTCAAGTTTGAGCATGGTAACTTTTAAACCACGTGCTTCGAGAATTGCTGCTAGTGATGCTGCAGCAATACCTTTACCAAGAGACGATACAACGCCGCCAGTAACAAAAATATATCTAGTTGTCATGCGATACCCAGAGTCAGGAAAAACAGAAATTTTGCACTAAATTGATTTATTATTTGGTAAACAAATGAATTTAGTAGGACGGGAAAGTATTATACTGAAAAGCCATGCGTACAACAATAAGATCAATGCATCTAGTTGCACAAATTTTCACTAAAATAGTCAGTATTCCTCTTAATGCATTATTGTAACTATTGAAAAACGGGGTAAACTAATGTTTTCCACTAATATTCAATCGAAATAGAACATGATGACTCAATTAGAAAATGTCTTACTCGCTATCGACAATATAAATTCGGCAGATACCAATACAACTATGGTTGACGGCGTTTGCCATCCGAAAGAGTTATTGTATGGTCAACAAATGTCAGCTTGCCTTGAAGAATATTGGCCAAACGCTAGCGAGCATTTACAAATTGCCGTTCGTGCACAGCACGTAAAACGTTGGCACTTAAAGCGAGCCGACTTTGCCATTGGTAAAAAGGGCTACTTAACGTGGCGTAAAGAATTAGGTGTTTTCCATGCTGCAACAGCGAAGTCTATAATGTTAGAGCATGGCTACAGTGAGCAAGACTCAGATGTAACCGCAGCCATTATTCGTAAAGAAAACTTAAAATCTAACAGTGAAAGCCAAACACTAGAAGATGTAGCCTGCTTGGTATTTTTGCAATTTTACTTTGATGAATTTGCCGCTAAGCATACTGAAGAAAAAATAATACGTATAGTACAACTAACTTGGCGAAAAATGTCGACACAAGGTCAAGAAATAGCATTAACTTTAACTTTGCCACCGCACTTAGCAGCACTTGTTGGGAAAGCTTTAGCGTAAAGTTTTTTTAAAGGTTTTGCTTTATGTTAACACTTATTAGTCAGGCACTTTTGGCTAGCGCCTGACTTAATGCTAACGACGTTTTATTTAGCTATAGGAAGCCGACAAATAAAAACAAACGGCCAAGAGACTAAGCAAATAACTAAAATTTTCAACCATATTGCTGGCAAAATATAGACAGACCACATCACAGCTAAAACCATAGAGATCAAAGCAATAACCTTTGCTCGTTTAGGTATGCTGCGCGTTGTTTGCCAATGATAAATCATAGGGCCAAAAATCTTATTATTTAATAACATTTGATGCAAACGTGGTGAAGACTTAGCAAAACACGCTGTTGCCACTAGTAAAAAAGGCGTGGTTGGTAACAAAGGTAAAAATATACCTATAAATGCCAAACCAACAAAGAATATACCCACTATTTTAAAAAGCATATCGTTATGCAACACCTCTAACCAACACCACTTTACGACTACTAATCAACAACTTAAAGCTCAATAAAAGCATAAACAACTCTAGACTAAGCTAAGCTATGCTGAGTTAGTAATCGCCCCATCAATTGATTTACAAACAATCACTAACGCTCAGTATTCCAACTGAAAAAGTATGCACCTAAACTAAGGAACACTGCACTCATCAGCATTAAAATTGAAATATGGTAACTAATATCTGCTAATGTAGCACCTTCAGTAATTATTTTACGCGCACCTGCCACAAGGTGTGTTAACGGTAAAAACTCAGCAAAAACTTTTACCGCATTAGGTGCTCCTTCCAAGCTAAACCAAACGCCTGATAACAACATCATTGGCCATGAACTTAAATTTAATAACCCACCAATTAATTCTTCACTTTTACTTCGACTAGCAACCAGTAAGCCTAAAGTAATTAAACTGAATGCGCCTAATATAGCGACAATTAATAAATCAAAATAACTACCGAGCATGTAAAAATCAAAAAACAAATTACAACCAATATAGACCACAGAAGATAAAAATATCACAATAAATAAGCGTGAAAAAAGTTGAGCAGAAACAAATTCAAACGCTGATAATGGCGTAGCTTTCAAGCGTTTTAAAACGGCATTCTTACGGTATCGTACAATAACGTAGCCAACGCCAAATAAGCAGCTAAACATCATGTTCATGCCTAAAATACCCGGCAGTACCCAATCAACATAGCGAATTTTCTTCCCTTGGGTTTCAATGCGTTGATAATTGCTGTTATCGCTTAAAAATATCTTCTCTACTAAATAGCTATTCGGCGAACCTTGATTTACCCAATATGTTTTAGCATTAAAATCAACAAGTAAATCTATACTATGTTGCTCTAGTTTAACTTTGGCTAAAGCAACCTCTTGATAATCAATAAAACTCATATATTTGGTTTCAAGAAAGCTAGATTTACTTTGCGCTAAATCTATAACCCCAACTTTATAAATGGCACGTCCATCACCTGAAAAAACAAATGACAAACCCACTAACATTAATACCGGAAAAATTAGATTCCAGCCTAAAGAAGAGCGATCTCGAAAAAACTCTATATTTCGCGCTTTAAATACCGCGAAAAAACGTGAAAAATTCATATGATTAATCTCTTAATGAGTTGCCAGTTAACTTCAAAAATAAATCATCCAAATTTGGTGATTTAACATGTAAGCCTGTCAACGACACATTTTCTGCTAATAATAATGCTATGGTTGCTTCAACATCAGTGGTAATGATTTCAACTTGTTGCTCAATAACTTGCCAATTAAACTTAGTGCAAAGCGCTTCGGGTATTTGCTCTGCTGGTAAATAAATAAACACTTCATTAAAATGCTCTTTAAGAAGTTGCCTTGGCGAACCGCGCGCAATAACTTGGCCATGATCCATAATTAGCACATCGTCACACAGTTGTTGTGCTTCATCCATGTAGTGTGTGGTTAATACAACAGTTTTATCTCTTGCTTTAATGTTTTTAATTAACTGCCAGAAATTTCGTCGTGCTTGAGGGTCAAGCCCTGTGGTAGGTTCATCAAGAAAGACAATGTCGGGATCATTAATTAATGCCAATGCTAAAAGTAATCTTTGTCGCTGCCCACCAGAGAGTAGGCGATTATCTCGATTTAAAAACTCGCTGAGATCACATAATTCAATCAAATCTTCATGCGGTACTGTATGTTGATAAAAAGAAGTAAATAAATTTAAGGTTTCTTTCACGGTTAAGAAGTCTTGCAAAGCGGTATGCTGAAATTGAATACCTATTTGCTGAGACATAGATTCATCAATGGGTTTGTCGTAATAATAAACTTGGCCTTTTGAGGCTTTAATAATACCTTCCATTATCTCTATTGTGGTTGTTTTACCTGCACCATTTGGCCCCAGTAGACCAAAACAATGGCCTTTCTTAATAGCAAAGTTAATATTGTCTACCGCAATAACATCTTTATAACTTTTAGTTAAATTCTCAACGCGAATAACTTCCTGCATGATACACCTCAATAATGCTTATGCTTTATTCTAACGATACAATCAAATTATTAATACTAGAAAACTGTTAACACACCGCAAATGATAACAATTATCATTTGCATTTAATTGATTATTCCACTATTGTTTTATTTAGCCTATCCAGCAGCGATTAAAAAGGAACTATTATGGGTTATAGACAAGTAAACGAAGGTTGTGCTAGCAAAGCTCAGGTTGAGATACCTACCGCTTTATTAGCGCAATTAATCAGCTCAGGTATGTTAATTGGCACTGACTGTGTATGTCTTGACAACAATGCGCGAAAAATCATGTGGCAGTCTTTACTTAATTTAAGTGCTAATTTAAGTGCTAACTCAAGTACTAACTTCAACCAAGCGGAGCTGTAAGATGATGTCTGAGCAATCAAAAGTTGATATTAACTCACTTGAACATTGGCTAAAAGTGCTGCTCAAGCGCTATAATTTATCTGCGAGTAAACAATCGATAGAATCTATATGTACTAACATTAATGCAATTATTGAACATGAAGACTTTGATCAACTCGCCGATTGCTATTGTTGCTATCATAAAATGAAAACATATTGGCAATGGCGACTTCAGGCTTGATAAAATATAGACTTGTGCTTTTATTACATGAATCTTATATCAATTTAATGCGAACCAACATAATCGATAATGTGCTGATTTAATGATTTCTTACCTGTAAATCCATACTGTTCGCACACGTTATCGATACTGTTTTTTTGCAGTATTCGCGCAATAAGAGGCAAAACATTTGAGTCGTAATCTGCTGTGGTGTGTTTTAATAACCATTGATGCAAGGCATAAATACAGCTACTCAATTGCCTTTGTCCTGACGTAAAGTCATTAACACTTTGCAAAACTTCAGCACTAAGGCTAGAGTTTTTTATCGCAGCATTGCCATTAAGCAACTGCCACACTAAATGTGTTGGCATATGCTTGAACTCGTCTATAAGCCAATAATTAAGTTGCTGATAAAACTGCTCATTAAAATCATGCTGTAGATTGCTCGCCCTTGGCGTTAATGCTTTAGTCACTAAGCAAGAGTGTTCGCCACTGGCTTTATCTTTGTTAAACCCTACTCGAGCTATGCTATAGCCACTTTTTTGCCAAAAGCGAACTAAGGTCGCATTACCGGCAAAACTGGCGCCGATAAAGTCTGTATCTTTCATCAAGCTATGCTGTTCAATTGCAGTTAAAAAGTACTTCCCTAAACCTAAACCTTGAAGTTCAGGATGCACAGCAATACGCATAACCCGCTGATAGCTATAATCAAAACTTGTTTTAACACCACAATGCATCAATAAAGATTGAGGTAAAAATTGGTCACGTAAACGCCTTTTGTTTTCAATTACTTTTTCTACTAGCCCGTCGCCAACTAAGCCTTCTTGCATCAACATAGCAACACCGACTACGCTGCTTTCTCGTTTTAGTACGAATAATGAAATAGCACGGTTATTTAATAATAGTTTCAAATCACTCGGTGATGTTTGATAGTGTGCGGTTACTAACACGGAAAAAACTGCTTGTAATAGCGCTTCATCTTCAAGTAAATCTTCAACACTGATCAGTGTAACTTCTAATGCTGTATCATCTGTTAAGTTAGTATTCGCTTTTAACTGACAGGTTTTATCAACGCTGGGTAATTGGCCGTTGAGTAAACAACTGTCAAAAACAAACTGCTCAAGAGGATCATCACTAGCCCACCTTATCGCTTCATTAATGTGCATATTTCGCCAGTTAGGCATTGTGCGTTTTAAAACTTGACGAAATTTAATACTAAAACCTCGTCCTGCGCCTTCGTAGCCATGCATAGTACTAGCAAATATCAATCGATGATAAGTGCTCAATAGCTTTTGTAGAAGATATACTGGAATAGCTGCAGCTTCATCAACCATAACAATACTGGCAACGGGCTGATCTTTAAGAAGGGTATCAATCGGATAAAAGTTAATACTACCATTCGCATGTTCAACAGAAGCTCCGTTGACTATAGCTTCAGGTAAATGTTGTGCAACTTGTTGAAAAAATATTGCGAGTGCTTGCTTGCTAGGAGCACTCATTAGTATTTTCAATGGTTGGGTCGCATTGTTCAACATTTGACAAGCGGCAAGTGCTAATGCCGTTGACTTACCCCGCCCTCTATCTGCTGTTAACACTAAGGGCCTGTTCCTATGCCCAGAGAGTACTTTAAGCATAACCTCAACGGCTGAAACTTGTTCTTGGGTAATACAGCCGTAGGGTAAAGAGTTTATACCACCAAATTCTGCAGCGGCTTGAGCGTTACTTGTGCCTGTTTTTGGCACTGCCGCTTTAATGACAGCATTTAAGTCTGGTAATAAGGTGTCTGATTGTTTGATCACATAGCAATGTTCACGGGATAATTGCTGCATGAAGCGTTGAAGAAAGTAGTCATTTTCCTGAGCATGTTGAAGTTGGTTTGGAGAAATTAATAACACCAACACTCCGCCTGAAACTATCGTGCCTGAGAGAGCTGCAAAGGCATCAACATCAAACTCACTGTAACTCTCACTCTTTGTTTCAGTTTCAGGTTCAGTTTCGATTTCACTTGTTTTGCATTCAGCTTGTTTTTGAATGTACTCTGCGAGACGAAAGAAAACCAGTTTTTGTTCTGTGCCTAAATATTGATTAAAGGTTTTTCGATTAACAGCAGAAAGTTGTGAAGATAAAAAACTACCATCAATATCGCCATAAATAAGACCTTGCTTGGGTTGCATAACTTTAGCTGTTTGCTCAGATAAAAAAGCCTTAATGTTTGTCTCAACATGCTGGTTAGTCCATGCTTTATCTCCCACCAAAACCAATAAACTACGCCAGCGCTTTAGCTGAGTAACTTGTTGTAATTTAAAGCACCAAGCTGAAAATTCTTCATTTAACATTCAAGTAAACCTTCATAAATATTTTGGCTATCACTATGCCCTATAGTCTATCAGAGCGATTGCCATAGCTAAATCGCTTGGCTCAGGTAAATCCGCATATAAAATCAGCAACTAAACAATTGAGCAGTAAATTTTTGTTGAAATGAAAAAATTATTAGTTGAAAATCCGATTTTAGTTGCCTATGTTCAAAATATGGATCAGATATAAGTTAACTCTCGATATATACACTGTGATTATAACCTAGTCATTTTTAAGATATCGCGAATTAAAAATATTTAGCATAATTTTACATTGTAGCAATGATGAGCCATTAATATTTTAGTGCTTACTTAACACCCGCATATTTAGGGCCTTATTTTGTGTAATTGTAGCTAGCTCTACAAAAGCCATAGGTATAAACATGAACAATGATTTAACAGACGACTTATCAGATGATTTAACAGACGACTCTTCATCAGAAGAAGATCAAGAGCAATATGATAAAGACTTACCTAAAGGTCAAAAGCCTACTAGTAACAAAGAGGTAAGAAACCGTATTGAAGAGTTGCTAGAAAAAAAGCGCCTTAAGGCTTTATTAGATGATGCTGATGACTGGGACTTTTAACCGTCGGTACTAGTAGCTAATAACTAGCGGTGCTCCTTTAAAGCATCGTTATTAACTTTAAAGCTGTTATATATTTACGCTAACTGTTTGTTAGTAATAAAAAACTGCTATTATTAATTTCATAAATTCTCCACGTATACGGCCCCTACATGACATTATTTGAAAAACTGCGCTGTTTATTAACCTTCGGTCAAGGCGTTGCCCTGCCATTACCTGTTATTGACAATAACGCCGATCCGCTTACATTGTTCAAACTTTGGTTCGACGAAGCAAATAAATCCGGTATTTTATTACCTGAAGCGATGTCAGTTAGCAGTGTGAGTCAAGACGGTCAACCAAGCTGCCGCATGGTTTTGCTTAAAGAATTTAATCAAGATGGTTTTATTTTCTATACCAATTACGCAAGTAGAAAAAGCCAAGAATTAAACGAAAATGACAAAATAGCCTTGTTATTTCATTGGAATGTACTGCAACGCCAAATTCGTATTGAAGGCATTGTTGAAAAAGTTAGCGCAGAACAATCTGCAAAGTATTTTCATAGTCGAGATCGTGGCAGTCAGATTGGTGCTTGGGCTTCAAAACAAAGTAGCAAAATTCAAAGCGAGAGCGAATTGGCAGAAAGTGTAGATTACTACACGAAAAAATTTGCGGGTAAAGAAGTGCCATTACCAGAGTTTTGGGGTGGCTGGCGTATAAAACCGAATTTTATGGAATTCTGGCAAGGTCGCGCTAGTCGTTTGCATGACAGGGTTTGTTTTGAAAAAAGCACAACGGGTTGGAATAACTTTAAGTTGCAGCCATAAACGTTTTTTTGAAAATTTGATATCAAGTTAGCTATTAACTAAGCGTAAACAGACTATAAAAAAGGGAAGCAATGCTTCCCTTTTTAGTGCTTAATTTTCAAGCCAAATACTTACATTAACCAACTAACGCTAACAAAATACCTGCTGCTACAGCTGAACCTAATACACCTGCTACGTTTGGCCCCATAGCATGCATTAACAAGAAATTATGCGGGTTAGACTCTAAGCCAACCTTATTAGCAACACGAGCCGCCATAGGTACTGCTGATACCCCTGCGGCACCAATAAGCGGGTTCACCTTTTCTTTTGACAGCTTATTCATTAACTTCGCCATCAGTACACCCGTTGCTGTACCAATAGAGAAGGCAACTGCGCCCAATGCTAAAATACCTAAGGTTTTCCCGTTTAAAAATTGCTCTGCACTTAATTTAGAGCCAACACCTAAGCCTAAGAATATAGTCACAATATTGATCAACTCATTTTGTGCGGTTGAGCTTAAACGATCAACAACGCCACACTCACGCATTAAGTTACCTAAACAAAACATACCCACTAATGGCGTTGCCGCTGGTAGGAAGAATATGGTCATTAATAACACGCCAAGTGGAAAGACAATTTTCTCTACTTTAGTAACATGGCGTAGTTGCGCCATTTCTATTTTACGCTCACTTTCAGTGGTTAAAGCGCGCATAATAGGCGGCTGAATAATAGGTACCAACGCCATATAAGAATAAGCTGCTACAGCAATAGCTCCCAGTAAATCAGGTGCAAGTTTCGACGCTAAAAATATAGCTGTTGGACCATCTGCACCACCAATAATAGCGATAGCAGAAGCGTCTTTCATTGAAAAGTCTAGACCGACAAAGTTTAATGCAATGGCGCCAAATAAGGTGGCAAAAATACCAAATTGAGCGGCAGCACCTAACAACAATGTTTTTGGATTCGCAATTAATGCGCCAAAATCAGTCATGGCCCCAACGCCCATAAAAATAAGCAATGGGAATATACCGGTATCTATACCGGCGTAATAGATGTAATGAAGTAAACCACCTACCTCAGAAAAGCCAGCCACTGGAATATTAGTTAAAATAGCACCGAAGCCCATTGGCACTAATAAAAGCGGCTCAAAGTTACGCGCAATAGCTAAATAAAGTAAACCACAACCAACGAGCATCATGATCACTTGGCCTAGCTCAAAGTTTGCTAAGCCTGTGGACATCCACAATAATTTTAAAGAATCCATCGATATTCCTAAACTAAGCTCAACAATACATCGCCAACGGCAACTGAGTCACCTTCTCTAGCGTTAATAGAAGATATTTCACCGGCTTTGGTCGCTCTAATTTCAGTTTCCATCTTCATCGCTTCCATAATGACAACAACTTCGCCTTCTTCAACTTCGTCGCCTTCATTAACGAGTACTTTAAATATATTACCCGCTAAAGGCGCCTTTAAATCTTCACCACCTGCAGAACTTGGCGCTGGAGTAGATTTGGTTTGTTGAATATTTTCAATTGAACCACCTGGCGCAACAACAACATCGTATACCTTACCATCAACGCTTACTGCGTAACTTTCTGGTCCAGTGCTTGCTGAACTAGATGTAGGCGCTGATGCTGTACTTTTAGCATCTGGCTTAGTTGGAGCCGGTTCGAAGGCATCAGGGTTATTGCGATTTTCTAAAAATTTAAGCCCTATTTGTGGAAATAATGCGTAAGTTAATACATCGTCAATTGTATCTTCCGCTAAAGTAATGTTTTTGTCAGCGGCAATTTGTTGTAGCTCTACCGTCAATTTGTCCATTTCAGGGTCAAGTAAATCAGCAGGACGACAAGTTATAGCTTCTTTGCCATCAAGTACCCGAGCTTGTAATGCCGCATCAACCGGAGCAGCTGTTTTACCATATTCGCCTTTAAGTACACCGGCCGTTTCTTTGGTAATAGATTTATAACGTTCACCCGTCAAAACGTTCAATACTGCTTGTGTTCCAACAATTTGAGAGGTTGGTGTAACTAATGGAATATAACCAAGCTCTTTACGCACTTTAGGGATTTCTGTTAATACTTCATCTAACTTATCAGCTGCACCCTGCTCTTTTAGCTGGCTTTCCATGTTAGTCAACATGCCGCCTGGTACTTGTGCAAGCAAAATACGTGCATCGATACCACGTAAGCTACCTTCAAACTGAGCATATTTTTCACGAACATCACGAAAGTACGTTGCCACTTCAGCTAACTTAGCCATATCAAGACCAGTATCACGTTGCGTACCTTCAACAATAGAAACAATCGTTTCTGTTGGTGAATGGCCGTAAGTCATACTCATTGAAGAAATAGCTGTATCAATAACATCAATATCAGCATCAATCGCTTTCATGTGTGTAGCGACACTTAAGCCTGTTGTGGCATGACAATGTAGCGCAATTGGTAGAGCTACCGTTTCTTTTAAACGCCCAATCAACTCAGCAGCATCATAAGGCTTTAATAAACCGGCCATATCTTTAATACATAAAGAATGTGCGCCCATGTCTTCAAGCTGTTTAGCCATAGTTAACCAACCCTCAAGGGTATGAACAGGGCTTTCGGTATAACTTAATGTACCTTGTGCATGCGCACCAACTTTTACCGCAGCTTTAATTGAGGTTTCTAGGTTTCGAACATCGTTCATCGCATCAAAGATTCTAAAAACATCAACGCCATTTACATGTGCACGTTCAACAAATTTTTCTACCACGTCATCAGCATAGTGGCGGTAACCTAGAATATTTTGACCACGAAACAACATTTGCTGCTTTGTGTTCGGCATGGCTTTTTTTAATGCACGAATACGTTCCCAAGGATCTTCACCTAAATAACGAATACAAGAATCAAATGTTGCACCACCCCATGACTCAATTGACCAGAATCCAATTTCATCCATTTTCGCAGCAATGGGTAACATATCTTCTAAACGCAAACGTGTCGCGAGTAATGATTGATGGCCGTCGCGTAAAACGACTTCAGTAATTCCTAAAGGCTTAGTCATGGTAGTTCCTATTTCTGAGCTGAATGTTGTTGACGATATTGAGTAACAGCAGAAGAAATTGCTGCGACAACGGCAGGTGATACATTTTTACCGTCTTCTTTTTTATTATTTCTTTTACTTGAGCTTCTGTTTTCTACAACGGCATCAGGAAATTTATTTGCCAACCTCACAAGCACAATATTGATAAAAACAATCAATAAACCCAAAAAGGCAAAAACAAACACCATTCCGGCTAACATCAAAGTGCCTGCTTCAATAAATAACTGTTGAAGATTTTCCATTTTTTTACTCTCAAGTAATATTTATATAATTAGAATAATCACTCCAATGTGTAAAAAGCAAACAAATTCTTACAAATTGATAAAATAAAGTAATGTCAAGTTACAACAGGTTAAAAAAAGCACTATTTTAAGCGTAATTTCATCATTATTTTATACAATCGAATATAAAACAAAGATTGTATACAATATCAAAGTTATGAATAGCGGCTATTATAAAAAGAAAACCCAAGATAATATACAATATCCAATATTATCAAAGCCGTATACTGAACAAATAAATATCGTTCAAAAATCAAACTACAATATCAATAAGGAATAAACTAATAACGCCTATATGCTTCTAAACAATTTACATCGGCTTTACCGTGTCAATTTAACAAATCGCTATTCACCGCCTATTAAGCGTTACAATAATCGAGTGAAAAATGTCACTTTGCAGAGCCTAGCTTTATTAGAACCGCGTTTTATTTGAGTCCACTTTTTTAAAAATATTGGCTATGTAACCTGAACTCTGGATAAGCAGCACTTGCTCAATGTTCCCTTTTAATCCATTTTCTGCGTTAAAACGTTTATAAATAGCGCGCTATTCATAAACGTTTTGCCTTGGAAATGGCATAAAATGAAGCATTGATGATATCTATTCGTGATGTTCACCTGGCTATAGCATTTACTTTATTACCTAAGCTTTTGGTTCACTTGAGTTTCAAGCACTCATTATCCAGAGTTCAGGTTATGTAATACCAAACAGATTAATTAGCTTTCCTCTTATACCAATTGACTTAATGAATCGATCAATTTTAAACGAGGATAAATTTTCAGTAGCAAGGCGCTTGATTGATTCTTACATGGATGTAAGTCATTAGAGCAATGCAGGAGCATATTGTCGAGCAATAGCAGGCTATTGGGATTGAAAGCAACGTAGATACTGGATATTTAAACCGCTTTAGAATGATCGATTGTTTATATCAATTGGTATAACGGTAATCAATAAGTTAAAGCAATTGCATTAATGCCTTTATCACTTAAGAAAATTAAACTGTTTCTCGCTAATACTTAACGGAGCAATGGGTTATAGCAATTGAAATAAATAATCGAATGGTTTTAAAAGAGGTAATGATAAATTTTAGACGAAAAAAAACCAGTCAAAAGACTGGTTTTTTTAATGTGGCGGACGCGGCAGGAGTCGAACCTGCGACCGCCTGGTTCGTAGCCAGGTACTCTATCCAGCTGAGCTACGCGTCCGCGGTCAATCGTTATTTTATATCTTGATTCAAGATAAACTTATATCAAATTAAAACTTAATATAAATCACATATTTATTTTTTTATTAGCTTTAATACTAGCTACTCTTTATTATTTATCCACTTAAAGAAAAGTGGCGGACGCGGCAGGAGTCGAACCTGCGACCGCCTGGTTCGTAGCCAGGTACTCTATCCAGCTGAGCTACGCGTCCTTATTTAAACCTGTTATTTATATCTCTAGCTTAAGAGATAATGAACTAACAACATTAACTTAGGTAAAACGACCTAGTGAATATTATATACATTCATAGTGAACTATTTCAATACCGTTGTTCCTACGGTGCCAATCTAAAAGAATGGCGGAGAGGGAGGGATTCGAACCCTCGATCCGGGATAAACCAGATACTCCCTTAGCAGGGGAGCGCCTTCGGCCACTCGGCCACCTCTCCAATGGGTGCGAATAATAAGGGATTAAAAAAATAAGTCAAACTTTTTTCAGCTTTTATTTCTATTTTTTGACTGTTTGCTGAGAATTCAAACAATACGGTCAATTTCCCAACATTAAGTTACCCAAAAGGTGGGCATTTGGTGTTAATAAATTAAATTACTGGATCAAAAAAGCCGACTGATGTCGGCTTTAATTAGTAGAAAATACTTAGATTTCATTCCCTGAGGCTTCACCCTCACCTTTTTCTGATTGAATTCTCATGTATATTTCTTCACGATGAACTGACACTTCTTTCGGAGCATTAACACCAATGCGAACCTGATTGCCCTTTACACCTAACACTGTCACTGTGACGTCGTCTCCGATCATCAACGTTTCACCAACTCGGCGAGTTAATATTAACATCTTAATTTCCTTTATGTTTAAAAACGAGATCCACTAAATATATATAAGCTAGTAACAAATTAAATTTAGTCTAATTTTTGCAAAAGTGCACTAAAGATTACAATAAGTATTTAAAAAACTTATTAAACATTGAAAATTCCATTATCAATGTCAGTTTTTAAGTATTTAAATCAAAACTTGTAAATCAAGAGTAGAATGCAATTTCAGCAATTCATGGTTATTTTACCAACCTTAATGAAACAATAAACAGTTTATGCTTAATTAATTGCTATTTTGGTAAAATATTTTCTAAATACCTTTTAAACTGGTCCGATTTCACGTTTTATTAACATAAACGGCTAGTCTTCTATATATAAGACCTGTTAACTACAAAATAATTCCACTGTAAATGAATTAAAAATATTACTTTTAAATGAATAGAGAACTTATTAGTAGGATCGTAAAACCAGCCCTCTCAGAAAGCACAACAAAAAAATTTCACCACCGAGGGACTTCGTCCTGCACCGAGAAGAGCAAAAACATTAAAGTAAGATCTTACCCACATACACTGTTCTCTTCTCGGTGTCGGTGTAGCGCGCAGCACCTCGGTGCCTCGGTGGTAGAAGCCCTTAATCTTTTAATCCGTAAGATTATCAGGTTTAAAGTTTTATAAAACCGTAGATCAAAAAAAGGGACGCAAGGTCCCTTTAGTTAATTTCTATATGATGTTATTGCTTAGTTAAGTTTATCAGCTAACCAATTCTGAGCTGCTGTTAGGGCCGCTTCAAGGTTTTCTGGTTGGCTGCCACCTGCTTGAGCCATATCAGGACGACCGCCACCTTTACCACCTACTTCTTGAGCCGCTACATTAACTAAATCACCTGATTTAACTCGCCCAACTAAATCTTTAGTTACGCCAGCAATTAAGCTCACCTTATTATCGCTAGCAGTAGCGAGTAAAATAATGCCTGAGCCCATTTTATTTTTCAGGTCATCAACCATACCACGCAATGATTTAGCTTCTACGCCTTCTAAGTTAGCAATAAGCGCTTTAACACCATTATAATCTTTAGCTTGGCTTACTAGGTCTGCACCGGCGGCACTGGCAAGCTTTTGCTTAAATTGCGCGAGCTCTTTTTCTAACTCTTTATTGCGTAATATAACTTGTTCAATTTTGCCTGTGACATTAGCAGGCTCAGTTTTCACTAACGCTGCAATGGTATTTAAGGTTTGCTCTTGTGCTTCAAAATAGTTTAATGCCGCTTCGCCTGTTACAGCTTCAATTCGACGAACACCCGCAGCAATGCCTGATTCAGAAGTAATCTTAAATAAACCAATATCACCGGTACGATTAACATGCACACCACCACAAAGCTCTGTAGAAAAGTCACCTAAGGTAACAACTCGAACTTCATCATCGTATTTTTCACCAAATAAGGCCATTGCACCTTTTGCTTTGGCTTCATCTATTGCCATTAAGTTAGTGTCACGGCCCAAATTACTACGAATTTGTGCGTTTACCATACGCTCAACCGTATTTAACTCTTCTGGCGTTACTGCTTCAAAATTAGAGAAATCAAAACGCAGCTTTTCGGCGTCACATAATGAGCCTTTCTGAGTAACATGCTCGCCTAGAACTTTACGAAGCGCGGCGTGTAAAATATGCGTTGCCGTGTGGTTCTTCACAATAGCATCACGACGTTCAGTATCAATTTTGGCGGTAACTCGACTATTTAAACCAATGGTTTGTCGAGCAATGCCTTTATGCGCAAATGCATTGCCAAGCTTTGTTGTGTCGGTAACTTCAAAAACACCGTTTTCTAGGATTAATGTACCGCTATCACCCACCTGTCCACCTGACTCAGCATAAAATGGCGTTTGGTCAAGAATAACCATACCCGTTTCACCTGCGTTTAAGGTGCTAACTGAAGATTCATTGTTAAACAGTTCTACCACAGTAGATGACATTTCATTACGCGTATAACCTTTAAAGTTAGTGCGATGTTCTGATTTTAGTGTTTCGTTATAGTCAGTACCAAACTGGCTGGCTTTTTGGGCACGAATACGCTGTTGAGCCATAGCGGCATCAAAACCTTCAATGTCAATATTAAGCTCTCGTTCACGAGCAATATCAGCCGTTAAATCAGCTGGAAAACCATAAGTATCGTATAACTTAAATACATCATCACCGGCAATAGTGTTGCCTTTAAGATCAGATAATATATCTTCTAGCAACGCCATGCCTCGGTCTAACGTGCGGCCAAACTGCTCTTCTTCTATACGTAAAATTTTCTCAATAGTTGCTTGTTGTTGAACAAGCTCAGGATATGCAGCACCCATTTGCTCTGCAAGTGAGGCAACTAATTTATGGAAGAAAAATGACTTAGCTTCTAATTTGTGACCGTGGCGAATAGCACGGCGAATGATACGGCGTAATACATAACCACGCCCTTCATTTGAAGGCATAACACCATCAGTGATTAAGAAACTACATGAACGAATATGGTCGGCAATAACACGCAGTGACTTATGCTCTAAATCATTACATTCAAGTAATTCAGCCGTGTCTTTAATTAAGTTTTGGAAAATATCTATTTCGTAATTGCTATGCACGCCTTGTGTAATAGCGGCAATGCGCTCTAAGCCCATGCCGGTATCCACTGAAGGTTTTGGTAAGTTTTCCATTGTGCCGTCAGCATGACGGTTGTATTGCATGAAAACTATATTCCAAATTTCGATGAAGCGGTCGCCATCTTCATCTGGCGAACCTGGAGGACCACCGAAAATTTCTTCACCGTGATCATAAAAAATTTCAGAACAAGGACCACAAGGACCAGTATCACCCATAGACCAAAAGTTATCTGACTCGTACTTTTTATCGGCTGACTTATCACCTATACGAATAATTTTATCGGCTGGCACGCCAATTTCATTCAACCAATAATTATAAGCTTCGTCATCACTTTCATAAACGGTGACCAATAATTTTTCTTTCGGTAATGCCAATATGTTGGTTAAAAATTCCCAAGCATAAGTTATCGCTTCTTCTTTGAAGTAATCCCCAAAACTAAAGTTACCTAGCATTTCGAAAAAAGTATGGTGACGCGCGGTATAACCAACATTTTCTAAATCGTTGTGCTTACCACCAGCACGTACACAACGTTGCGCAGAAGTTGCTCGGGTATAACTGCGAACATCATCGCCTAAAAAAACATCTTTAAATGGCACCATACCAGCATTGGTAAATAATAATGTCGCATCGTTACCAGGAATAAGCGAGCTACTCGCAACAATTTGGTGCTGCTTAGAAGCATAAAAATCTAAAAATGCCTGACGCAATTGGGCACTAGTTTCAATCATGTGAATTTCCAACTTTTCGAAAAATTATATCTGTTTAAGCGTTTAATAGTGTCATGATTTCATGTAATGAGAAACCATCTTATTGTAAAGCGTAGTATTTAAGCTTGAGCTTTTTGTTCTTTATTAGGGACGCACCAAAGCGCATATTATACGCAACCTCTGCTTGAATATACCAATGTATTTAAGAATTTAATCCTAATTTCATAAAAATATTCGATAACATTAACTTTCATTCACATTACTGTTGAATAGCGTAAGTTTTTACAAGGGAAGTGTCGCTTGATAATTTACACTATTATGGTATTTATTCAGGCTCAGTATCTCAATTCCATACCACTATTGATGAGTTTTCTAAAAATAAAAACTGCATAACAAACTGAGGGCTTATCGAGCTTTTAGCTAAGATTTAATGTAAAGCTAGCTTTTAAATATAAGTACTTAGCGACGTTTCAAAGGAAAACTTTAGGCGGAGCCTTACTTTTACATTAAACAAAAATAGTCTGTAAATGTAAAAATATTGTAATAATGATGATAAGTTTTACATTATGTTAATAATCGCGCAAAATAAACTTAACCAATTGAAATAATGAATTAGCAAGTTTAGAGCGACATTCAGTTATCAATATAAGCTATTGTTTAGCAATTAATAAAAACAGGGACCTGTATGAAGGGACAAATGAAAAACATGCGTTTAATGTTAGTTATTTTATTTAGCTCACTATTTTTACAAGCATGTGGCGGCTCAAACGAAAAGGCTCCAACATTCACCGTTAGTTCATCGGTTTCATCGGTAGCATTTACTAATGAGTTTTTACAAACTGAGAGCAATACCATCGCCATTGATGTAAATTTTGATGGCTCGGGGTTATTACTTGGATTTGCTCCAACGGCGCAGCCAGTTGCTTGGTTGAATTATCGTATTGAAAGCCTAACCGCAAACTCAGCTACCATTTATATTGATGTTGTTGACGCTGATATCATTGCTGCTGACTTATACGGCACAACATTAAGGCTATCAAGTGGCGACCCAACCACAACAAATTTAGCGCATGCAGATATCAATGTTTCATTATTGGTATGGCAAGCACTTACCTTTGATGACACTTATGGCGTTGAATCAACACCTGCAAAAACTATCGAGTTAAGCTCTAGCGCAGACAACTTATCACTAACGAGCTCAGTACCTTGGCTAAGTGTTGAAAAAACCTTTACTGACGGTATTACCACCATTACTGCAACACCTAATTTGGCTGAGTTTAGTCAATCAGGCTTTTATCCTGCCACAATCGACATTACTAGCCCACTAGGCACAACTAAATATCCGGTTGAATTGAGCTTAGATAATATTCATATTTTTGCTGATAAAGCCAATATTGCCTTGGCCGAAACGGGTAATATTAACAACCGTAAAGCGGTGCTGAATATAAATTCAAATAGTGTTTTACCTTGGGGCTGGCAAGCAAGCACTGAAGCAACATGGCTAACCTTGACGCCTGACAACGATAATAACCAATTAACCATTACCGCTGACAGCAGTGCACTAGCCAATAACACCACAACCCTGGCTGAAATAACCCTTAGCCCAAATGTTCAAACCACAGCAATTGCAAACACAATACAAGTGAGCTTTTATAAATCTGACTTGAACACTGAAAACAATTCTTTAGACATTATTGCTAATACCGATGGCATAGTTACTGATCCTTTATTGCCGCAATATTATGTAGCTGTTAATAACGAGCTACGAAGCTATCACCTTTATAGCAACGAATTATTATCAACAACGGTAATTTCACCAGAAGAAACAACATTAGAGCAACTGATCATCCACCCTGACGCTAGTATGATATTAGCCAAGGCGACTGAAACCGTTGTTATTGATGAAGACACCACTGAAACCACAGTACATAGATATAAAATTAATCTTGACGATATGAGCTTTGTTGAATTAGCTGAAACTGATATTACCAATGAGCCGGTTAAATTTATTCGCATTGACGGCCGCTATTTTGTTGCAACAGCACTTTTAGAGTTTGCTGATGAAAACCTTATGCAAGTTGGTTTTGACGCCGCTAATGCCTTTTTCGCCAGAGCATTTAATATCGCAGAACAAAATCAAACCCTGTTTGCTTTAGATGTTAGTTCAGCTGATGACTTAATGTCGATAAAACGTATTGAAGCTATGGTGAACGACTTTGGCCGTAACCCGATTACAACCAGCATTAGTCACAGCTACCGCCCAGAGTTATTAGGTGAAAATGATCAAATTAATGACTTTTATGTCACTTCAGATGAAAAAAACATTTACGCCCTAAGCCCAACAAGCCAATGGATAAGCTTTGATGGTACAACTTTTACTGACAATGGTGTACTTAGTAGCGACGAAGCTATTATAGATTTAGCGCTAGCACATACAGCGAATGATCGCCCTCACTTTGTTAGATTTGATCCCGAAACAGGCTTTAGCGTTGATGTTTATAACGAAGAGCAAACCATTGCCAACAGTATTACATTAGGTTCAAATCAACCCACTCAAATGCTAATAGCCAACGGTGATAGCAGAGCTGTGCTACCTTCGCCAAACGCTAACAGCATAGATGTTATTAATTTAAGTCAATTTTCTACTTCTTCTGAAGCCTTAAGCTTTACCACCAATTTTGGTGATAGTGTTATTAACCAACAAATACTGACACTGTCGAATATTGGCGCAGATTGGCAAGTATCTGCCAGCGCTCCTTGGTTGATATTAACGCCGCAAAGCGATGAAAATGGCGATGCTATTTTAATTGATATCGATCGTAGCCTAATTACAGGCTGGGGCTTAATGTCTGCCAGTATATCTATATTCGACCCTGCAAGTGGCACAACAAAAGTTATAACGGTAGAACTAGCGATTGACGCGATAAGGTTAAGCAGCAACTATCCATCATTAGCCTTTAACAGCTTAGCGACCGAACAAACTTTAGAACATACAGTTGATATTATAACGAACAGCGAAACACCTATTGCTTGGCAAGTAAGCACCGATGTTAACTGGTTGTCTTTGTCAGCAAACAACACAAATAATACCCTTAGCATTAACGCAATTCCTGCTAATCTAACTGCTGATGGTGTCTATAGCGCAGTAATTAACTTAACACCGACGACCGAAGGTTCAGCTATAGCGGGTAGCATTAACGTAACGTTTAACAAAGGCGCTGATGACAGTGCAGATATTGAAGTTGAAAGTGTTACAGTCAATGCTTCAGGTTTCGTGCTTGACCCAATGCGGCCTTATGTTTATATCGCTTCAGGTGACAAAATTAATACTTACCACGTTATTTCTGGTGCCTTGGTCAATACTGCTAGCTCACCTTTGGCTGATATAGATCTAACTAACTTAGTTATTCATCCTGACGGCTCAATGCTGCTAGCATCTAATAGTGAAACCTATTTAGATGAAAATGAAGTTGAACAAACTCGGGTAAATCATTACCAATTTAACTTAAGCAATTATCAATTTAGTGAAATCGACAGTGAGAAGATCACCATAGCGTTTCGCCCAGTTTTAATTAAAATAGTCGCTGGCGCACCGGTTGTTATTACACAAACTCTTGAATACGCTGATTTAAACTTAGTTCGCCAGTATTGGGATCAAGAAAATGCTTACTTTACCTCAACTATTGCACAAGCTAATAGCGCTGATATTGTAACGGCATACAAGCAATCAACAACGTCATTAGAGCGCTATGCTCTAAGCTATAATGCCTATGCCAGTGAAATGGTTTCAGTAATGAATAACCCAGCTTATACTAATAGCGCTTTTGTAAGCCTAACAAGCATAGGTTTGAGCCATCAAGGCAACACCATTTATAGCGCCAATAGCACTTCTGAATGGGCAAGCTTTGACGGTACAACATATACCGACAATGGCTTACTGCATGCAAATGCTAATGTTCAAACCATTAATACAACCTCTGATACCGAAGACAACAGTTACTTCTATCGCTTTGATCAAACACAGGGAATGGTATTAACTAAATACAATGCTGCTCAAGTTGAACTTTGGTCAGAATTAATTATTGCTGATAGTCCAAGACAGCATTATTTTCTGCCAGATTATCAACGAGTAATTATTTATGACGCCGGCACATCAACATTAAAATTGCGCTCTCATCAATAAGAGCAAGAAAAATGTATAACGCCTATTTTTAAGCCATATAAACAGGTGGCAAGGCGAGTAAAATAGGTAAAGTATAAAAAATAAAAAACCGCATTAATGCGGTTTTTTTATTGGTGAAAGTAAAACTTAAGTCATCATGGTTAAAATATACATTTCTAGCGTTATTTACCTTTTCTGATTCCAATATGCGCTGGCATAAAGTTTAGTCTTCTCATATTCACAACTGGTGTTTAAATGCGACTTTAATTGCTTAACAACACTAGCCTCTGCAGCAATAAATATCGCGGTATCACTGAAATCATTGCCTAGTGACTTAAGTCCTATAAGGAAATCTTCTGTGAATTTATTTGCTGTTACAAGCCAGTGTAGCTTTACTCCTTTTGGCGCTGCTATCACTTGTTTATCTTGCTCGTTAGGTATTTGAATATAAGCATGTCCCGCTGCATTCTCTGGCAGTTTCTCCAATGTTGCAGCAATGGCAGGCAATGCGGTTATATCACCAAAAAACAAGTGATTTGGCGCGTTTAAATCGGCATGTTTTGCATCGCCTGGTCCAGCTATACCAAGATAATCGCCTGTTTTAGCTGCAAGTGCCCAATTAGTCGCTAAACCTTGGTGATCGTTTACAGCAAAATCGATAGTTAACGCTAAATTTTCTTTATCAAACGATCTAATGGTATAAGAGCGCATGAAATTTTTAAACCCCAAATATACGCCTAGTTTAGGCTTTTTATTACTTGAACTAGGCGCAGGAAAAATGGCTTTTACATGGGCGCTTTCTTTACCCTCTGGGAAATCAGCAAGTGAATCTCCCGTTAAGGTAATTCTTCTCATGTGTGGCGATAAATCATTAATAGATAAAACCTGTGTCATTCGCATAGTGGGTCCCATAATATTCTCCTATTTTTTATCTAAATTAAATAACAGCTAAACAACACCTTCATCAAGCTGTTCAAGCTTTGGCTTTATCACTAACGTCATAATAAGCGACAACGTAATCCCTACGGGTAATGCATAAAGTAAACTATTAAAAAATAATGCAAAAAAGTGTGTTATTGATTCATAAACACCATTTTTTATGGTCAGAACTGCTGCCATAATCGACTCCATAGCGACAGCCATTAACAAACCTTGTAATAAGTTTTTTTGCAAAACAGACCATGCTGAGCAGTAATGATTTATCAGCTTACTTAATATGATAAAAACACAGCCTCCTGTAGGGATTAATACTAAAAAGGTAAACAGAAAAGCATTTAACCAAACATTAAGAAAAACCTGTGAACCCTCAAGATTTGCAATGGTCATAATCGCCGTAATACTGGCGACCATGAATAGCATCACCAAAAACATAATAGTTACTCTTTTAAATTTAAGTGGCATAACAACTCTCAATACAATATAGTTAATAAGGTCTACTATATTGTATTTTGGTTGATATAGTCAACCATATTTTTATATCATTAATTTATGCGGAAATAACGATGGAATTAAGTGAAGCTCTTTTTAATTTAGTGCACGCAGTACGTAACAACATGAAGCAAGAAATAAAACTATTAAACATAGACTTATCTCCAATGCACTTGAAATCTTTAAAAGTAATATCACACATAGATGATTGCACAGGGCAAAAGTTAGCTGACTTTATGGGCCGAGATAAAGCCCAAATTAATAGATTAATTAAAGAGCTGCTAAGCCAAGAACTCATTATCAAAACAGATAATGAAAAAGACAAACGTAGTCACTTATTAACCTTATCGGTTAAGGGCATTGAAATAATCACGTTATTTAAAACAGCCGAGAAACAGCTATTTGATAAAATGGTCAACAATGTTTCAGCTGAAGAAGTTGCTGACTTTATTCAATTATCCCAAACGCTTAAAGCTAACTTAAATGAGTGATGAGAAAGTTAAAAGCACTAGTAGCTTTGTTTGTTTCAGCGTTTAGGGTATACGAAATTTTGAGATTGCTTGAAAAGCCGTTTGAGGCTTAAAGCTGCCCTTGGTGATTTAAAAGTTAAAGACTGCTTAGAGCCTAAAGCGGACGTTGAGGTTGCATTTTCTTGTTCGTAATTCAGCGTGAACTAACTCTAAAAAAGTTGATTCATGAAAAAAGTCAAGGATATGAGACATTATGTGATTTTTTAAATGGCACTAATCTTAAGAGCTGTATTTATATGAGCTTGATTTGTATGTAATATTTTTAATTCTATTTGGATATAATGTGCCATTCGACGGCTCACATATCTCAATGCTCGCTTGCTACAAACAAAGTGAAATTTGAAAAGGGAAATGATTGCTGATAACGTATTAATATCATTAATAAAAAAGTGTGCTGTGCCTCATTGAATTTCGGGTTTGATTTTGTATTAAATCGAAATGCACATTAATACACTGTTATGTATATATGAGTACTCCGATGATTAAGCAATCCCTCAAGTATTTTTTAATAGGTCTTCTCGCTTGGCCAATTACAGCCGAAATAATTGGTTTTATTTCTCCATTTTGGGGCGTTTTTGTTATTGGAGATTCTACAGGTGAAGCAAGTTTCTCTTTACTAAATATGATTCGGCCTTATTTGGCGTTGTTCTCAATAATTTTTGCATACTCGTTCTATTTGATTTCACGTATCACTCTAGGTGTATATAAAAAACGAGTTTGTGAGCTATTAGCATTACTCTATGTTTGCGTATCAATTTACGGTTTTTTTCCAGAAAATGGTGTTGTATATACAGTGTTAAATAGCTTACATTATCTTACAGAGCTATCGATGTTGTTTATTGGGGCTATGTTAATTTACAAAAACGTTCAAGATATACATAAGCCAATCAAGCAGGACTAAAAACAGTTTACTCGGTTTCGCTTCGCTACACATTTTAGCAAACAATTTTTACCCTCTTATTGGGGCGTTGTTAGTTACCAAAGGAAGCATATGCTAAATCTTCGTGTTTTATTTTTAGTCTTTGTGTTTATTGGCTTTAGTGTTGAAGCCGTAGAGAAGGCAAATCAATTGAATCAAGAACAATATATTCCTCCTGTTATGCCTGAATATCCCAAGACTTATAACGATATAATGAATACCTTAGCACCTTTTTATAAGGCTGAACGACCTTTAGATTATTTCTTTGAACTCTACATTATCAGTATATTAAACAAGTTACCGACAGAAACAGAAGTTGCTTTGAAAGAATATAATGATAAGTATCCAAGCTTTTTCCAGTCAACGAACGGTGATTGGAAAGCTTATGTTAAAAAAGAGCTTCATTTATCGGATACAATTGAAATAGCAATATGGTATTTATGGGCACGTAACTCTGTAAATGCAAAAAACAATGGATGGAATTACCACCCTTGGCATTTTGCTGAAAGTTTTCTTGATAATTATTTTGCTGAAGATAGCAAAGTTGATATTTGGGATGGCAACTCTCTTGAATTAGCAAAAAAAAGAATTTTAGAGTTCCGTGGAAATGGTAACTAACAACACACCCTGAGGTGGACAACTTGTAAAACTTAGCGTTCCGAGATGAAAAAGTCTGGCCGCTATGAATTTACATTAGTACATAAAAAATACAGTGATTTCCAGTTACAATTTCCCCTAATATGTTTTGAGTTTAAAAAGGCCAATGACCGCTTTGGCTAGCTACTGCCGTAAACAGCTAATGTCCGCAATGTCGGATAAGCTGCCGATAAAACTTATAGATTGAATAGCCGTAAAGGGGCCAAACCATCTATTTCAAAATAAATTTATACCAATATGCTATCGCTTATTTTAACAATCAAACTATAACCTATTTACCTGCCGGCTTTACTCAAGTTTAGAAACTACATCACTTAACACTCATCATAAAAAAAGGGCTTTAATGCCCTTTCATCAATCCAAAATACAGCCAAGTGAAATGATAATTAACTTAACGTGTAAGAAGCTAATATCACAGTTTTTCGTTACTATTAATCGCTGCTACTTTAAATCTGCAACCAAGGTTTTTAACCACTTTTCTTCTGTGATAAACGCCCAAGATAAATGCTTATATTTTTCACCAATACCTGCGCTAAGTATTTGCTCTTCTGATTTTCCTGCCGCAAGTGCTGATGCAACTCTATCAATACTGAAGCTGATCATATCAGCAAACGCTAGTAAACTTTCTTTATTGGTGAGTTTGCCGTGACCAGGAATAATAACGACATCGTCTGGTGTGTTTTTCAGCATGTGTTTAACGCTAGCTAAATAACCTTTAACACTACCACCGCTTTTTAAGTCGACATATGGAAAGCCAACTTCAAAGAATAAATCGCCGGTATGTAATACATTGGCCTTTTTGAAGTAAACATAAGTGTCGCCGTCTGTATGACCTTTTGGTAAATGCGTTAACTGAACTTCTTCATTATCTAAATAAATAGTAATACCATCTTTGTATGTTACTACAGGTAAGCTTTCGACGCTGTGATCTGCTTTACTGCTCAAGCGGCTACGGACATTTTCATGCGCAAAAATAGGCGCTTTATGAGAGAAAAATTGATTACTGCCCGTGTGATCACCATGAAAGTGAGTATTAATAATATATTTAAGATCTTTGTCTTCAAGCCCTTTCATCGCACTTTCAATTTTTTCAGCTAATGGTGCAAACTTATCATCAACTAATAGTAAGCCTTTATCTGTCGCTAATACGCCAATATTACCACCTGGGCCTTGAAGCATATAAACGTCGCCTGCAGCCTGCTGTACGGTTATTTCTTTATCGGCCATAGATTGTGCATTTGCTGTACTCGTTGCTGCGATACTAAAAAACAACGTTACCGCCACTAAAGATTTTTTAAACATAATTTCCTCGTTTTATTATAATTGTTGAACCTAAACTTATAGGTAATAGCGTAGACCTTATTTATCACTTTAACCTTACACATTAAATTCTTGTAGGTATTTATTTTACTATTCTGATTTTTGGCCGTTTTACTAAAATGAGTATGAATTAACTTAATCGCTTGTTTACTTAATAACTTACTTGATAAGTTACTGGATAAGGCAGAACTTAGATCACTCGCAGCAAATAATACTAGCCGAAAGCCTACAATAAGCTCCCAAATGGCAAAACTAAATTAATTGTCATTAGCTAAGTTTAACAAAACTGTCTTGACATGATATTGAGCCTAACAACGCTATAAAATAGATTTGAATGATAAGTATAATAAGCCTTGTGGCACTTTCACGCTGTTTTTTATAATCGTAGGTTTGAGTTAACCCTGTAATTAATTATAAGTCTAACCCAAGCTGTAATGTTTTTTCCGCTTCATCGGCAAGCCCAATATGTACGCCTAATAACCTGACAGGTTTGCCATTTCCACGATTTACCGCCTCAGTTAATAACTCAGAAAATAACTTAGGATTTATGTCTGAATACGTTTGCTCTTTTGTTGTTTGATGAAAATCATTAAACTTAACCTTTACACCCAGTTTGCTAATTTTTCTGGTCTCTAAATGCTTAGCAGCCCTTTTAATAAGCTCTGGTATTAGTTTTTCTTTTAATATCTCATCCATCACTTGAAGACTTTTAACGTCTTTATCAAACGTTCTTTCAACCCCTACTGACTTCCTAATGCGAGTCACTTGCACTTCTCGCTCATCAATACCGTGGCTTCTTCGCCAGAGCACTTGGCCATATTTACCAAATTTATTTATCAAATAAGCTTCATTGGAAGCTCTTATATCCCCACAGGTTTCAAAACCTAGGTTTTTTAGCTTTTCTGAAGTCACTTTGCCAACACCTGGAATTTTTCTTAAGGATAAGTTTTCAAGGAAGTTATCAATGTCATTTGGCCCAATGGTGCACTGGCCATTGGGCTTGTTTAGATCTGAGGCAATTTTTGCAACAAACTTTAACGGCGCAATGCCAGCCGAAGCGGTTAAGCCTGTTGCTTTGTATATTTCTGCCCTTATTTCTTGCGCAATTAAGGTAGCTGAGCCGTTATGCAGTTCTACATGAGTTACATCTAGGTATGCTTCATCTAATGAAAGTGGTTCAATTTTATCCGTATATCTTTCAAAAACCTCTCTGATTATCTGACTAGCTTCTTTATATACCGCCATTCTTCCCGGTACTATAATCAGATCAGGGCACTTTTTTAAAGCAACAGCAGAGGGCATAGCAGAGCTAACACCAAACTGCCTTGCAATATAATTGCAGGTAGACAGCACGCCGCGTCGGTCAGACTTGCCACCAACAGCAACGGCTTTATTTGCTAATTGTGGGTTATCTCTGATTTCAACAGAAACAAAAAAGGCATCCATATCAACATGAATGATTTTTTTCATGACTTAGCTCGTTTTAAAAAAACATACGCACTTTTCACACGATAAAATAAAGACATGAACAAAGGTATTGAAGGGATATAAGCTGAGACTGATATTTTTACATCACGGCTATGTTGCCAATAACAGGGTGTATCGATGTAAATTATTTTTCTTTGACTCTGGTACCCTCTAAACATTTACCGTTCCATATTAATAAACTTGAGGAATGACACTAACAACAAGACTGTATATAAACACAGTAACGATACCACATATAACGCTAACGTCAATACAGAAGAATAATCAGGGCTCTGTTAATTGCTATTAGATGTGAGCATAAGGGTTGCTGCTTGTTTTTTAAGCTATAGACAATCAGTACGCCTTTGAGGTTTAAAAATTAAACTGCCTGTCATTAAGTGCTATTTAACCTGAACTCTGGATAAGCAGCACTTGCTCAAAGCTCCCTTTTAAGCCATTTTCTGCGTTAAAACGTCGATAAATAGCGCGCTATTCATAAACGTTTTGCCTTAAAAATGGCATAAAATGAAGCATTGATGATGTCTATTCGTGATGTTCACCTGACTATAGCATTTACTTTATTACCTAAGCTTTTGGTTCACTTGAGTTTCAAGCACTCATTATCCAGAGTTCAGGTTATTTAAGCTTATTAATAACAGGCAGAAAAATAATCAGTTAACGATGAAAAGTAATTGGGTTAGCCATTAATTAAAAAGTGCACGCCAATACTTGCTGCGTAGCCTAGCGCAATTACCCAACTCCACTTAAGGTGACCCATAAATGAATAAACGCCTTTAGTTTGCCCCATTAAAGCAACACCAGCAGCAGAGCCAATTGACAATAAGCTGCCGCCAACACCTGCGGTCATAGTTACTAATAACCATTGTTGAAGATCCATTACTGGGTTCATACTTAATACGGCAAATACTACAGGAATATTATCTACAATGGCAGATAACACCCCAACAGCTATATTGGCATACGTAGGACTCCAGTAACTATATAACGCTTCTGACACTAAACTTAAATAGCCCATAAAGCCAAGACCGCCAACACACATCACAACACCATAGAAAAACAATAAAGTGTCCCACTCTGCGCGCGCTATTTTATCGAAAATATCAAAAGGGACTATGTTCCCTAACTTTTTCAATTCTTCAGCGTTATTCGCTGCTTCAGCTTTGCTACGCTTTTTATCTAAAGATCGCGGTAGGCTCATTCGTAAGTAATAACCGAAGAACTTTAAGTAACCTAATCCCATCATCATGCCAAGCACTGGCGGCATATTAACTACACTGTGACATAAAACAGCGGTGGCGATAGTTAAAATAAACAACCCGACAATTCTTTTAGCCCCGCGCTTAATTTCGACAGTTTCGCTAATATCAACCACTGACTTTTCATTAGAAATGAAAAAACTCATAATAATAGCTGGCACCAAAAAATTAACTAAAGATGGAATAAACAAGACAATAAATTGTTCAAACTTTACCAAGCCTGATTGCCAAATCATTAATGTTGTAATATCGCCAAATGGGCTAAATACACCACCGGCATTAGCAGCAACAACAATGTTAATACAGGCAATGTTGATGAATTTTTTATCTTTTGAAGCGACCTTCAATATAATGGCACACATCAACATCGCGGTAGTTAGGTTGTTAGCAAAAGAAGAAATAACAAAGGCTAGAACCCCGGTTAACCAAAACAATGATCTTAGACTTAAGCCTTTAGACACCATCCATAAACGTAAACCATCAAAAATGCCTCTTTCTTCCATAGCATTAATGTAGGTCATTGCCACTAATAGAAATAATAAAAGTTGGGCATATTCAAGTAAGTTATGGTTGAAAGCCTCTTCTGCTTCTAAAGGAATACCATTTTGCGTGTAAATCCAACCAATAATCAGCCAAATAATACCTGCTGCAACCAACACAGGTTTTGACTTTCTTAAATGAATAACATCTTCACCAATCACTAATAAGTAAGCAACGGAGAACAAAATAAGGGCGGTAAAACCAAGTACCGAGCTGGTTAAATCTATACTGCCAGGGCCCGCAGCCCAAGAAGTACCAGAAATACAGGAAAGTAAGACAATTAATGCTATTTTTTTAATCATAATGACCAGTGACCTAATTGAACGAGTAGTGTTCTGATTATTAAAGCGAACGAATAGATAAGTTGCTTTGTCAGTTTTAGAGTGGTTATTTTCCCTTTTAATTGTGTGACTTACTCCGCTTTTAATGTATCAATTTGTTTTACAGAGCTAACATCGGCCGAGTAAAAATATTGCTAATAATTTGTACGCCCCTTTTCCAGAAAGTCATTACCAAGCAACCTTTATCAGGCAACATTTATCAAATAAAACAGCCTGCCTTTTAGTTCCCAGCTTTGCTTAAAGCACCTTCTAAAGAAACAAACTTTAATTTTATAAACGCAATTACTGGCGTAAAGCCGGAATAATGTAAAAAATTTGTTTCCTCAACAAACAATGCTGTTAATTTAATAAAAGATACTATAGCGTAACGCTATTTTTTATCTTACAAAGAGCTAAATACTTTACCTATGCGCACACTTTCATTTTTTTACCTTTGCATTGTTCTTGTTACTGCCTCGTTTTTTTCATCAACGAGTTCGGCCCATTCTGATGAGATTAACCAAGCAACGTTATCGTTAGAAAACGCTGAAAGCTTTCAACTAGTTGTTGAGGTTGATTTTATTCATCTGTTAAAAAAGCATTTAGCTGTTACAGATAGCGATAATCAAGTTATAGAGTCAATCAATCAGTTATCATTCTTTGAACAAAAAAGACTACTTGAAAACGTAAAGACTATTTTGAGTGATCAAACCAGCATTCAATTTGAATTTTTAGCTAATAACGTTGCTAGCACTGCTGACTACACTAATAACTACAATGCTAATAACAATGCAAATAACACAGCTAATAACACTGCAGATAATAATGTTCAAATAGACATTGAGACAGAAGAAAATAATCAACACACCACAACATCAGCAACAACACAGCAGCAAAGTGTCTCTTTTAGCGGCTTAACATTACAACAACTAAAACAATTACTAGCTCAGCAAGTAAATCTAACCAGCAATAAAGCAAAGTTATTTGCAAACGGTAATATTCCATCGGGTTCGAATAGCATTGCTGTGCGCTTCTCTCCTTTATTTGGCGACATTGTGCTTACAGTCGTTCGACCTCAACAAGAAATGATTACTGCAACAACATTAAGTCAGCGCTATCTTGTAAACGATAACATCACCGGATTGGCTGAAAAATCAATAATGATGCCCAAGAAGGTTAGCAATGCGCTTGATTATGTTTACCAAGGTTTTGTCCATATTATTCCGCGCGGTTTAGATCATATTCTTTTTGTTTTAGCACTATTACTTTTTGCCAAAAGCCGTGCAGCTTTACTTTGGCAGGTGTCGGCTTTTACGCTCGCCCATACCATCACCTTAGCACTAGGAATATATGGCATTGTAGAAGTATCTAGCGCTATTGTTGAACCGCTAATTGCCCTCTCTATTGTTTATGTTGCTCTAGAAAATATCCACCGCGCGAAAAGCAATACCTTAAGCCATACTCGTATGCCGGTAATATTCGCTTTTGGTTTATTACATGGGCTAGGTTTTGCATCTGTATTAGCAGATGTAGGGCTACCGCAAAGCCAATACGCTTTGAGTTTAATTTCTTTTAATATCGGTGTTGAACTTGGACAACTAACAGTTATTGCTTTAGCTTTTATCTGTTTACTACCGTTTAGAAACAAAAGCTGGTATCAAACTAGGCTGGTAAAAAACTTGAATGGCGCTATCGCTATTATGGCTACCTATTGGATTTTTGAACGGTTGCTAGGGTAAGTTTATAAGTTCTATCGGCTTTATGATTTACATTGAGAGCCATTAGGTTTCATACAAGTATTGATAGTTTTTAAACAACTAAGCAACAAAGTAAACGTTTATAAATAGAAAAGGTGAGCTAAAGCTCACCTTTTCTATTATTTATCTCATCAGTTTTAACCTAAATGTTTTTCACATTAATATCACCAACAGCTAACGCGGCAACACGATCACGTTCTTGACGTTTTTCGCATGGGTTATCACAATTACATGATTTATCAATACCAACACTAGCTAAACCGCCGCAACTACCAGCAAGGGTTTTGTTTTGAAAAATATAACCAACAGCCATTGCTGCAAAAATAACGAGAAAAAAGCCAAAGGTGATTAAAAATATAGCCATAATGTGTGCCTACCTATTTTATAACATATCAATATTTTTTATATAAACGCTTGGAAACAACTATTTCCTTTAAAAAATATTCAACAAATTAACTTATTTAAATAAAAGTGCAAACCTACTTAAGATATTGCATGAATTTTACCGTGCTTTGCTCAACAAAGCCATGCTCTGTTTTAGCAATAATGTAAACAGCCAGATCATGTGCTTCAGCAAATGCTATAGCTTTATCTTCTCCCATGACCATCATTGCTGTAGATAAACCATCAGCGGTCATTGAAGATGGATGTATTACAGTAACAGAGACCAGTTTATGGTTAATTGGCTTCCCAGTATTTGGGTCTATGATATGCGAAAATCGTTGGCCTTCAGCTTCAAAGTAAATTCTGTAGTCGCCTGACGTTGCTACGGCATTATCTTTAGGAATAATAATTTGATGCACTGAACGCTCGTTATTCACCGGCTTTTCAATCGCAACATGCCACAACTCACCGGTATGCTTAAAGCCTTTAATTCGCATTTCACCGCCAATTTCAACTAGGTAGTTATTAATACCATTGGCCTCGACAAACTCTGCAACTAAATCAACCCCATAACCTTTGGCTATGGTAGATAAATCTACATAAAGATCTGGAATATTTTTACTTAACATTCCTCGTTCAAAGGTAAGTTTATCTAAACCAATGCGCGACTTGGTTGCTAATAGTAATTCCTCACTTGGCACTGTTTCAGGACGGTATTCTGGGCCAAATCCCCATAAATTAACCAAAGGTCCCACAGTAACATCAAGCGCCCCTTCACTTAACTCACCTAAACGAATAGCTTCTTTTATGACTCGACCTAAGCCTTCTGATACTTTAACTGGCTCAAGCGAGGTTGATTGATTGAATATCGATAATTCTGAATCTTTAATATAGGTCGACATTTCCTGGTTTAACTTTACTAACTTTGCATCAATGCCTTGCTGTAACTTTTCAGTATCGATATTTTCTCCTACCACTTTAATATTATAGGTTGTTCCCATAGTTCTACCTTGTAGTAAATATTCTTGACGACCAAGATCATTACTCGGAAAACACCCTGCAAGTATTACCAATGTGGCGACTATCAGCGCTAGTTTAATCGCTTGCCTATTTTTCTTAAGGTTAAAAATATATTGCATAACAATACCTTCATAAAATTTATTGAGTTAAAACATCTGCTGTTTATTGCTGCTTTAATTAAATAAATCTCAGCTACTTTTGAAAAAGCTTGTCTTTGCACAAGCATAAGATATTAAAAAGGCGACCTAGGCCGCCTTTTTATTCAATGAATTCATTGGCGAAAATTAGCCACCGAAATCATCTAACATAATGTTTTCGTCTTCTACGCCTAAATCTTTAAGCATATGAATAACGGCAGCATTCATCATTGGAGGACCACACATGTAGTACTCACAATCTTCAGGGGCTTCGTGGTCTTTCAAGTACTGCTCATGCAATACGTTATGAATAAAACCAGTTAAACCTTCCCAGTTATCTTCTGGTTGTGGGTCTGACAACGCAACATGCCATTCGAAGTTGTCATTTTCAGCCGCAAGACCGTTATAATCATCTTCATAGAACATTTCGCGCTTAGAGCGAGCACCATACCAGAACGACATTTTACGCTTAGACTTAAGGCGTTTAAGTTGATCGAAGATATGAGAACGCATTGGCGCCATACCTGCACCACCACCAATAAATACCATTTCGTTTTCAGTTTCTTTCGCGAAGAACTCACCAAATGGGCCTGAAATAGTCACTTTATCGCCAGCTTTTAAGCTAAAGATATATGATGACATTTTACCGGCTGGTAAATGCAAACGTCCTGGAGGTGGCGTAGCAATACGCACGTTAAGCATAATAATGCCTTCTTCTTCAGGATAGTTAGCCATTGAATATGCACGTAATGTGTCTGTATCAACTTTTGACTCTACATCGAAGAAACCAAAATGATTCCAGTCACCTTTGTATTGTTCATCGATATCAAAATCGCTGTATTTTACATGATGAGCTGGTGCTTCAATTTGTATATAACCACCTGCGCGGAAAGGTACAGATTCGCCATTAGGAATTTTTAACTTAAGTTCTTTAATGAACGTAGCTTTGTTATCGTTAGAGATAACTTCACATTCCCACTGTTGAACACCAAAGATTTCATCTTCAAGTTCAATATCCATGTCTTGTTTAACTGCCACTTGACATGCTAAACGACAACCTGCTTTTGCTTCACGCTTATTAATATGGCCTGATTCAGTTGGTAAGATATCACCACCACCTGAATGTACTTCTACGCGACACTGGCCACAAGTACCACCGCCACCACAAGCTGAAGGTATAAAAATACCTTGGTCAGCTAGTGCGCCTAAAAGTTTACCACCGGCCGCTGTAGTTACAGCTTTCTCTGGGTCGCCATTAATGCTGATCGTAACGTCACCTGAAGATACTAACTTAGACTTGGCAAATAAAATCACCATTACCAAAGCAAGCACTATCACGGTAAACATCGATACGCCGAGAATAATAATTTCCATCGACTTTTCCTTTAATCTTCTTTAAGGGTTTTAGCTTTGTTATTCACACTAAAGTGAAAACAAGCTAAAACCGACATTAACCTAAAGTGAAATACCACCGAAAGAAAGAAAGCCAAATGCCATCAATCCTGCAGTAATAAACGTAATACCTAAGCCTTTTAAGCCATCGGGTACATCTGAGTATTTCATCTTCTCACGAATACCTGCCATTAATACAATAGCTAACATCCAACCTACACCTGAACCAATGCCGTAAACAACACTTTCGCCTAAGGTAAGGTTTTTCGCTACCATAAATGACACGCCACCGAAAATGGCACAGTTAACTGTGATCAACGGTAAGAAAATACCCAATGCTTGATATAAAGCAGGGAAGTATTTGTCTAATACCATTTCAAGAATTTGCACTAATGCCGCAATCACACCAATAAAGGTAATGAAAGACAAAAAGCTTAAATCAATAGAATCAGCAGCATCCGTAACACCCATCATACTGTCTAACGCACCTGGCGCTAAAATAGCTTGATAAATGATTTGGTTAACAGGTACCGCAATACCTAGTACCACAACAACAGCAACACCTAAACCTATAGCCGTGCTTACTTTCTTTGAAACAGCTAAGAAAGTACACATACCAAGGAAAAAAGTTAATGCCAAGTTTTCAATAAAAATGGTTTTAACAAATAAACTTATATAATGTTCCATGACAGCTTAGTCCTTCTCTACTTGTTCTGGTTTGTACTGGCGAATTGCCCAGATAATTAAACCTATAATGAAGAATGAGCTAAATGGTAAAACTAATAAGCCATTACCTTGGTACCAACCGCCATTTTGTACCAAAGTAAACACTTCCATACCAAACAATGTACCAAAACCAAATAGTTCACGGAAAAAAGCAACAACAATCAATACTGCGCCGTAACCCATACCATTACCAATACCATCTAAAAAGCTCACACCAGGCTTTTCTTTCATTGCAAAAGCTTCAGCACGGCCCATAACGATACAGTTAGTAATGATTAAACCAATAAATACCGACAACTCTTTTGAAAGCTGATAAGAGAATGCTTTTAACACTTGGTCAACAACAATTACCAATGATGCGATAATCGCCATTTGCACGATAATACGAACACTTGAAGGTATTTGATTACGAATAAGTGAAATAAACAAGTTAGAAAAACCTGTTACTAACATTACCGCAATTGTCATAACAAAAGCATTTTGTAGAGAACTTGTAACCGCTAACGCAGAACAAACACCAAGTACTTGCAAAGCAATAGGGTTGTTATCAACAATAGGTCCAAATAAAACCTTTTTAGTATCTTGAGACATTAGTTCAGTCCTCCAGCGCGATAGTTAGAAATAAATGGACCATAGCCCTCGTCACCTAACCAAAAGCGCAATGTGTTTTCAACACCATTACTGGTTAATGTTGCACCAGACAAGCCATCTACACCATGAACATCGCCGGCTTTTGCGCCGCCTTTAACAATTTTAATAGCAACATTGTTTTGCTCATCAAACATTTTTTTACCAGGCCATAGTGCTTTCCACTTAGGGTTAAGCACTTCTGCGC
Organism: Colwellia sp. NW0002-52-1; assembly: GCF_057550865.1. Classification (NCBI taxonomy): domain Bacteria; kingdom Pseudomonadati; phylum Pseudomonadota; class Gammaproteobacteria; order Alteromonadales; family Colwelliaceae; genus Colwellia; species Colwellia sp. NW0002-52-1. The sequence goes on from NZ_BAAJLU010000001.1 coordinate 145,884, forward strand.
CCAATCCAGGAGTTTCACTGTGGTCTGAGTAAATTACGCTTTTAACAGTATTCATGTCTGATTCTAAACCAACAAAACCATACATTAGGTTCCATAAGCCTGAGCCAACAATAGGTAAAACTATTGTTGTTACTTTACCTTGCTCATCTTTAACCAGATAAACGACTGCATTTTTAGCAACACGGTTTAAACCAGCAATATCATTTTCAGGCTTAAAACTTTTATTAGCGTCACGCGCATCAGCACGTTCTTCAAAAGTATTAACATCACCTTCAACAACTTTACCCGTAGCTAAGTTAATCATTTTAGCGTCAACACGTTGGTTATAAGTACCAACAATATCGTCGCCTGCTGCGTCTAAAAGACCAGCAGTTTCAAGAATTTTAGTTTGCTTATCAAGCAACTTATTCGCGGTTTGTAATGGTTTTAAGCTTACAGCTGAAATTGACACTAAAGCCGCACAAACTAAACAAACAACAAATACAAAACCAATCGTTTTGCCAAACGTTTCTTTATTACTAGACATTGCGAGCAAGCCTCCGTTTGATATTCCCTTGAACCACAAAGTAGTCGAAAAGAGGTGCAAACAAGTTAGCGAATAAAATAGCTAACATCATACCTTCTGGGAATGCAGGGTTAACAACACGTACTAGCACTACCATGATGCCAACTAAAGCACCAAACCAGTATTTACCTGTATTCGTAAATGACGCTGAAACAGGATCAGTTGCCATAAACATCATACCAAAGGCAAAACCGCCAGTAACTAAGTGCCAATACCAAGGCATAGCGAACATCGCATTAGTATCGCTAGCAATAGCGTTGAATAACATAGCCGTAACAACCATACCGCCGAATACACCTAAAACGATACGCCATGAAGCGATACCTTTATAAAGAATGTATGCACCGCCTAGTAAAATCATGGCAGTTGATACTTCACCAACAGAACCTGGGATATAACCCCAAAATGCATTCCACCAGTCAGCATTAATGGTATATTCAATTAAACCTTGGTTTGCAGCACTTAATGCTGTAGCACCAGAGAAACCGTCAGCAGCAACCCAAACAGCATCGCCTGAGATTTCACTTGGATAAGCGAAGAATAAAAACGCACGACCCGCTAACGCTGGGTTTAAGAAGTTTTTACCTGTACCACCAAATATTTCTTTGGCAATAACAATACCAAAAGTAATACCGATAGCCGCTTGCCATAATGGAATAGTTGCCGGCAGGATTAACGCGAAAAGAATTGAGCTAACAAAGAAACCTTCGTTAACTTCATGTTTGCGCACTGAGGCAAACAATACTTCCCAGAAACCACCAACAATAAATACCGTTGCATAAATAGGTAAGAAGAATACGGCACCGTATAGCATCATCGTGAACCAACCAGATTCAGCCGATAAGCTACCGCCTAACATTTCAAACAAACCTACTTGCCACGTATCAGGTAAAGCATAACCAGCCGCTAATGCGTCAGTTGCTTGAAAACCTATGTTATACATACCCCAGAACATGGCAGGGAAAACCGCTAACCAAACTGTGATCATGATACGTTTAAGATCAATACTGTCACGTACGTGCGTTTGACCTTTGTTAACTTGGCCAGGAGTAAATAACCCGGTAGCTACAGCTTCGTAAAGTGCATACCAAGCTTCAAATTTACCGCCTTTTTCAAATTGCGGTTCAATATCTTCAAAAAACTTTTTCAAGCCCATGACTAACCTTCCTTCTCAATTGTGGTTAGGCAATCACGAAGGATCACGCCGTAATCTGTTTTGCCTGGGCAAACAAATGTACATAAGGCTAAATCTTCTTCATCAAGCTCTAAAGCACCAAGTTGTTGCGCACCGTCTGTATCGCCGGCACATAAATCACGCAATAACATAGTTGGTAATATATCTAACGGCATAACGCGCTCGAAATTACCAATAGGCACCATAGCGCGTGCACTACCATTTGTTGTTGTGGTCATGTTGAACAACTTCTTAGGAAAGAAATGTCCCATATAAGCACGTGTTACAGAAAATTTATTAGGACCTGGATACATGTAACCAATAAATTCTTTTTCTCTACCCTCTAGGATAAGAGAAAGCTGTGTATGGTAACGACCTAGGTAGCCATGAACACCTGAAGCAACAGAGCCATGTAATAATGAACCTGAAACTACACGCACTTCGCCATCAGCTTTGTCTTTTGCAATTATCTCAGTAGAACTTGCACCTAAAACAGTACGAATTAAACGAGGATTTTTTGCTGCTGGACCTGCTAAAGAAATAACACGACTGTTATCTAATTCACCGGTAGTAAATAATTCACCGATGGCAATAACATCTTGGTAACCTGCATGCCATGCAACTTTATCAGCACTAACTGGCTTCAAAAAATGCATTTGTGTACCAACTAAACCGGCAGGATGTTTACCAGCAAATTCAGCAACTGTAGCGGCTGAATTAACAGCTATATCGCTACCTGGTGCTTTGCTAACAAATACTTCACCTTCGGTTAAGCGAGCAAGAACAGTTAAACCATTAACAAAGGCTTCACTTTTCTCAGCAATAATAACCGCTGGATCTGCAGCTAAAGGATTGGTATCCAATGCGCTAACAAATATAGCAACAGGCGTTGCATCTACAGCAGGAACTTTACTAAATGGACGTGTACGCAATGCAGTCCACAAACCTGAATTAACAAGGTTTGCAACAACATCTTCACGTGCTATTGAATTAAGTTCATTGGCGGCATAGCGGGTAAACGTTTCTTGCTCATTGCCACCGACTTCGATAACAACAGATTGCAATACGCGCTTTTCACCACGATTTATTTCTTTAACAACACCTGAAGCTTGAGCTGTGAATTTAACGCCAGGATTCTTTTTATCTTCAAAAAGTGCCTGACCTTTTTTAACGCTATCTCCAACCTTAACAAACATGGTTGGGCGCATACCCACAAACTCTTCACCTAATGTTGCAACAGTTTTGATGGACGGACCATCATGGATTACCTGCTGGGGGGCACCTACTACAGGAACATCCAGACCTTTTTTTATCGTAATCATAAACACTTGCACTACTTTTGATGGGAGTAATCAAAATCAATTAATGCGTTATTAAAAACACTTACATATTGCGAAAATCCACAATAAATGCAAATTAATAACATAAAAGACCGATTTCAGTGTATTTCAGTAAAATCTTAATTTAGTTTCAATAAATTAAGCTTCACTGGCTCTAGTTAAAATTTCTGGCGCGATTCTAACACAAAACCATATTTTGATTCTATCTTAAGCACCACAAATAATAATAATTTAGTCGAATAATCTTTATTTAGAACAAATATAGAACAAAATATACTTTTTTAAACGCTAACTTTTGAATAAAGAGGTTAAAAAAAGTTAAATTTTGATTATTTTTACTCCGCTATAAAGTTGAAATTATTCGATATTTACAAGGTAGACTGACATAAAAAAACCGACAATTCGCCGGTTTCTGTATCAATAAATATTTGCGAATTCAGCTATAACCAAACAGTAATAACTAACTTATAGTAAGTTATTTATCGCTAATTCTGGACTAACATCAGCATCATAATCAACACCTGTAACGCCAAAGCCGAACAGTTTCAAAAACTCTTGATGATAACCAACATAGTCGGTTAATTCGTCAATTGTGTCGCTATCTACTGTATTCCAAATATCAGTTACACGTTGTTGAACACTATCTTCAAGCTCTTTATTGTTTTGACGTAAACGCCCTGCTTCATCAAGTGTTGGGTTTTTACCGTATATATTTTCTCGAAATAGCGCCTGTATTTGTTCAATACAACCTTCGTAAGTACCGTCAGCTTTCATTACTTTAAACATAGCTGAAATATACAAAGGCATAATAGGAATAGCTGAACTTGCTTGAGTTACCACTGCATTAAGTGAAGTAACATAAGCTTCACCTTTAATATCAGCTGTTGTAGTTTTTATAGCTGTAGAGGCGCGATCTAAATCTTCTTTTGCGCGACCAATAGTGGCATGGCCATATATCGGCCAAGTTAACTCTTTCCCGATATAAGTATAAGCAACCGTTTTAAAACCTTTAGCTAAAACACCTGCTTCGCCTAGGGCTTTTATCCAAAGTTCCCAGTCTGCGCCGCCCATCACATCAATTGTACCTTGAATTTCTTCTTCTGAAGCAGCTTCAACCGATACTGAATCAATAATACGTTTAGAAGTATTCAGATTCTTAGTGGTAACACTTTGACCAATTGGCTTTAATGTTGACGAGTATACTTCGCCGGTATCAGGATCCGTTCTACGCGGTGATGCTAAGCTATAAACAATCAGATCAATTTCACCTAACTCAGCTTTAATAGTTTCAATAGCTTTGGCTTTAATTTCATGTGAGAAAGCATCGCCATTAATGTTTTTTGACCAAATACCTGCACTGTCAGCAGCAGCTTGAAAGGCGGCAGTATTATACCAACCCGCTGAAGCGGTTTTCTTTTCTGTTGGTGGTTTTTCAAAGAAAATACCCAATGTTTTTGCATTATTACCAAAAGCAGCTGTAATTCGTGAAGACAAGCCATAACCTGTTGATGAACCAATAACTAATACGTTCTTCGGTTTAACATCAGCTTGCGGCTGGCTTTTAACATAAGAAATTTGCTCGTTAACATGCGCTGCACATCCTGCAGGGTGAGCATTAGTACAAATAAAACCACGAATTTTTGGCTTGATAACCATAACTATACCTTCTTAATATCACATTAATAATCAAAAACTAAGGCTAATAATTTTAGCCTACTACCTGAGATTATTAAGTGAAAAATTGATTTATAAAATGAAATTGTCGCCTAGTTTACTCTTGCTTGCACCAATATGAGGTGCGACCAGTGACAATATTCGATATTTTTTAATGAATATTGCAAAAACAAACGTATTTTAGTTTAATTTTTAGGTTGCTATTCAAGTGGATAAGCTTTGGCTATTTAAGTGCTACTTTTGCTGCCACCTAAACATTTCGGCGATAATGGCGTGTTCTCTGCATAATAACTCTTCCACTCTTTTTCTGTATAAGTGTGTAGCGCTAGTGCATGAATTTTGTCTGCAAGTTCTTCGGCTAGAATGGAGTTTATTGCACGATGACGCTTAATTAAACGCTCGCCTTCAAACTCTTCAGAAACGATAATAACTTTAAAATGTGATTCGCTACCTGGGGCTACATTATGTTGATGACTTTCATTTATAACGTCGAGATGAATAGGTGAGAAAGCAGAAAGTAATTTTTCTTCGATTACGGCTTCAATAGTCATATTTATTCCCTGAAGTTGATCGATAGTATGATCAGTTTAATTTTAGTCGCTGACCGTAATTATGCCATCTATCTATGTGAGTAACAGCGTAATTTAATATTTTAATTTCAAGCCAAGCGTTATTGATGAAGAATAACGCTAAATACAAATATTGCGAAAGGTTAAATTAACTCTACTAGTTATCGCTCTAGTTCTTTTAGGTATGCAGTGTTGCCAATAATGCTGTGTTTTACCTTTCATGATTAGCAAGCTACCCGAGGTAAGCGTTAGATTAACTTTTTCTTTAGTTATAATATGTTTAAGCTGGAACTCTCGCTCAGCGCCAAAAGATAACGAAGCAATCGTTGGCATATTTCCTAGCTCAGGTTCGTTATCACTATGCCAACCAACACTATCGTTTTGATTACGATATAAATTCGCCAATACCGCGTTAAAATCGTGCTGACAATAACCACTCACTTTAGTTTTAATGTCTAATAAGCGCTCTGACCAAGGCTTAGCAATTAATGTTATATTGGAATAGCTATAACGTAAGTGATTATCACCATACCAAGCCTGTAGCCTTGGTATTTTCATTACTTTTCCAAAAATTTTTATATCGTCATGGCGCCAAGCTAAATTTTGCTTTAAGTCTTGAAAAATAATATCGGCTTCATCTTTAGGGTAAAAGTTTTCAATATAATAAATATCAGCATCTGCACAGTTAATCTTCAAATTTTACGATTCCTCAATAATCTTAAGTGTTTGTTTTATCTTTTTTAGCCTCATTATCTTATAATTTTGGTAATTAGCTAGCTCGTAGAGTTAAACTTTGTCACAATATCTGTTACGCCAACTAAGTATTTATCACTATGATCAGCCCTTTTATTATCAATGACAAAAACCTTTTTCTCGATCGATTTCCTACCGGACAAGTGAACCGAAGCCTACAGGCATGGGATGCTGCTGATGAATATATTATTAGCTATTTAGCGCAACAAGACTTAGATAAACCAAAACAAAAAATTCTAATTTTCAACGATAATTTTGGTGCTATCACCTGCAACTTAACTGAACATCAAGTGTTTTGTGTTAATGACTCTTTTTTAAGTCAACAAGGAGTTGAGCTTAATTTAGAGCAAAATGGTTTATCTAATGAAAATGTAACCTTGCTAAGTAGTTTAGACGAGTTACCTAGTGACATAAATCTAGTACTTTATAAAATACCGAAAAGCAAAGGGTTACTCTGCCAACAACTTAGCGCTATAAAGCAAAAGCTTAGCAAAGACGTTTTATTTATTGCCGGTGATCGTGCTAAAGAAATTCATAGTTCAACACTGAAAATATTTGAGCAATATCTTGGCACAACTAAAACATCGTTAGCGGTTAAAAAAGCACGATTGGTATTTTGTGAACTCGATAATAAAAAGCCCACACATGCTAATTTCCCTACATCTTGGCCACTAGAAAACACCAATTTTACTTTACATAATCACGCTAATGTTTATGCAAGAGAAAAGCTCGACATTGGCGCAAGATACTTTATGGATAATTTACCAAGCATTTCTGCTGACACTAAAGTTATCGATCTTGGCTGTGGTAACGGTGTAATTGGCTTAAATGTATTATCAAAACAACCCCAAGCACATGTTCACTTTATAGATGAGTCTTACATGGCGATAGCATCTGCAAAGTTAAATATCAGCGAAAATTTACCCTCCGTTGCCGAGCAATGCCAATTCCAAGTCAATGATTGCTTAACCAGCGTTGAAGGAGGCAGTGTTGATTTAGTATTATGCAACCCACCTTTTCATCAACAAACAGCGACCACAGACCATATTGCATGGCAGATGTTTAAAGATAGTCATAGAGTGTTGAAAAAAGGCGGCGAATTGCGCATTATTGGCAATCGACAACTCGGTTATCATATTAAATTAAAAAGAATTTTTGGTAATGAAACATTGATTGCTAGTAACGATAAATTTGTTACTATTTCAGCAATCAAACGATAGTTAATCAACTTAACGCTTAAGAAAATCATATGAAATCAACTATATTTAAGTTCATGCTTTTATGTACAACGACTTTTTTAATTGCTTGCTCATCACCAACACAGCAAGTAATTGTAAGTCCAGAGTTGAATATTGGAAGTAGCAACGCGTACCAGCTAAAGCAAGCACAATTACTTATGCGTGATTTACGCACCTCTCCTCATATAGTACAAATTTTGCGCACAGGTGAAGCCACAAAGTTATATTCTCCACAACAGCCTATTATTGAAACCGTAGAGATAACATTGATTAAAGCATTAAAAGCTAATGGTTTGCGCTTTAATACCCCAGCGGCAAATCAAGTTGAAATAATTATTGATAATGCCTTAATCAGTGTTAAGCAAGCAATGTTGAAGTATAGCGCGAGTAACCTTATGAATATTCGTGTTGTTATACATAATAGTAAAGGCACTTTATCAAAAGCATTTAAAGTTACAGGTTCCAGTAATGGCCCATTGAAGGCAGATTTGGCAGTTTTAGAGCGTGACTTTAATCAGCAGCTAACCAGACTATTATCACAAATCGTTCAAAACGAAGAGTTACAGCAATTCATGCAATAACTGATTTTATGTTGCCTAGTAAGAGAGTTTTCCAATGAGAGTTACCCAATGAAATTTTTTTCAGTTATTTTTTTATGTTTATTGTCAGTTACTTCTAGCGCTAAAAACTTATCGATAGATCCTGACAATTTATTTCCACAGGTAAAATTAGAGACAACGATGGGCGTTATTGTTGTCGAACTTGATAGAATTCGCGCTCCGCTAACTGTCGATAATTTTTTAACTTATGTTGTTTCAGATGAATACAACAACACTATATTTCATCGTGTAGTAAATGAATTTATTGTTCAAGGTGGCGGATATAGTGAAAACTTTGAACTTAAAAAAATACACGGTGAGATAGTAAATGAATCGGGTAACGGGCTAAAAAATGAAATAGGTACTATTGCTATGGCAAAAGAAAGCCGCCCTCATACCGCTAACAGACAGTTTTTCTTTAATGTGGGCGACAATACCAGTTTGGATCCAGGTAGAAAATGGGGTTATGCCGTTTTTGGTACAGTAATCGAAGGCCAAGAAGTGGTAGACGCTATGGCATTAGTCGCAACAGACTACAACGAAGCTATGGGCTGGGAGGATGTTCCTTTAGAACCAATAATGTTAATTAAAGCTAGTTTATTACCTGCTTTATAAGATATCTTTTGCACGAATATATGTTCAGAAAATGTAACGCATTTCAAACATAAAAATAATAATAATAAAATTAACGGTCAATATACAACCAAAAAAATAGTGTGTGAAATACGCTATTAGGCTTAGAAAATAAAGTTTCAGTTACAATTTTACCGGCTCATAACTTTGACAATACTAGTTTTCTCTACGATAACTAAACTGTACAAACAACAACGCATGGTAACTATTACTGTTTATTTCTTACGCTAAATTATGTATTGGCTTAATAATTCAAAAGGAATGTCATGATAATTGAGCAGTTTATCAATGAAAAAATCACCCAAATCGGTGCCTACATTATCGCGGTTATAAATCATTCTATCCATTACACTGAGCTCGACCATTTTGTCGATAATACAATGGCAGAATGGACATTACTCTGTGTGAGTGACGAAACACCGAGTAATGCTAGGGAAAGGGTTTTTTGGCATATTATGCATGAGTTAAGCTTACATAGTGCTCATGATCTTGAACGCGATCTTTACTTTAAAAGTGAGATATCAACCTGCCTAGATTTTTTCTCTGGTACGGGCAGTTATCCTATTGATTGTATAGGCTGGCGACCGCTGCCATAACTAAGCGACCACTCCTCGTACATATCTTGTCATCATAAAGTTAAACAATGCAAAGTACAGGTGATTCAATATAAGTAATTACCTGTTTCAAAAGATTAATCTTCTGTTTACTAGTACATTTTGGTAGCCTATTAGTATTACCTTCTCGCTTTCATTAGGCTTAATCAATGCAGTCTCCTACCTTTAAGCAAGCGATATTTAATCGTCGCATGCTAATTTGTATTTTCATGGGCTTTAGCTCTGGGTTACCACTGTTTATTTTATATCAACTTGTGCCTGGATGGTTGCGCTCTGAAGGTGTTAGCCTAACTGAAATCGGCCTATTTTCACTTATCGGTATTCCTTACGTTTGGAAGTTTGTTTGGGCACCATTAATGGACAGGTACTCATTACCTGTACTGGGTCGTCGTCGCAGTTGGATGTTACTCACACAAGTCCTTTTACTATTTTCTATTGCCGGGTTTGGTTTTGTTGACCCCATAATGAACATTTGGAGTGTCGCGTATTTAGCTGCCGCTGTAGCATTTTTTAGTGCAAGCCAAGATATTGTGTTAGATGCTTATCGACGGGAATTATTACCCGAGCATGAGCTTGGTTTAGGTAACTCTATTCATGTGCAAGCTTATCGGCTTTCTGGTTTAGTGCCCGGCTCGTTAGCTTTTATTCTTGCTGATCATATCAGTTGGCAATCGGTATTTTTGATTGTTGCAGCCTTTATGTTAATCGGTATTTTCTTAAGCCTTACCATTAAAGAACTTAACAACACGCTACAGGCACCAAAAACACTTCGCCAAGCTGTTGTGCTCCCTTTTAGAGACTTTATTAATAGAGAAGGGATAAAATCAGCACTACTAATTCTAGCTTTTTTATTTTTATACAAGCTTGGTGATAGTATGGCAACCGCCTTACAAACCCCATTTTTCATCGACTTAGGCTTTACTAAAACAGAAATAGGTGTTGTCGCCAAAACGGCATCATTAATTGCGATGACCATTGGTTTAGCCGTTGGTGGTATAGTCATGATTAAATTAAGTATTAATCGTGCGCTTTGGTTATTTGGTTTTGTGCAAATAGTCAGTATATTAGGTTTTGCGGCTTTAGCAGAAATTGGCCATAACACCTACGCTTTAGCTTTTGCTATGGGCTTTGAATATTTAGGCGTTGGACTTGGCACCGCGGCTTTTACTGCCTTTATTGCTCGAGCGACTAACCCTGCATTTGCTGCAACCCAATTTGCACTATTTACAGCACTTACCGCATTGCCTAGAACATTCGCTAATGCCACTACAGGAGTTATTGTTGAGCAAATAGGCTGGACAAATTTTTATTTTATGTGCACGGCATTAGCAGTACCCGGTATGTTAATGCTTTTAAAAGTTGCGCCATGGCGAGAGCCAACTAAACAAACAACGCAGGAGATAGCGTAAATATGATCAAACTATTTTTTCTCGTTCCCATTCTTATGTGTGCTATTTGGTATTGGTATTTAAAAAGCAATAACTATACGATAAAAGAGGGTTTAAAAGGCTTTGGTTATATATTTGCTTTTAATGGCACCATCATCGCCTTTTTTGTCTTAATGTTATTTATCACCAATTAACAATTTGCATACTAGGTAACTGAGTCAGTCAATTCACCATAGCACTTAAATAGACTACCTTGGGTATTTGAGGTAAATTAAGTCAAAGTACAATTTTATTAATAAGGAAAGCCCATGAAAACATTACCAAGCCTAATATTACTTACAGCAGCTTTATCAACAACAAGCTTCTTAGCATTATCAAGTAGCGCGCAAGCCACTGAAGTAAAGCAAGCAAGCAATGAAAAACAAGCGCAAGCAGTAACTACCTACCGTAAGTCTGTATTTCAGCTAATTAGTAGTAATATGGGCCCGTTAGGTGCCATGGCGAAAGGTAAAATACCGATGGATGCCGACGTGATCACAAAAAATGCTGAACGTATCGCCTTTTTAGCACCTATGATGCATGACTACTTTTCACTAGATACCTCAAAATTCAATATAAACACTGATGCTAAAGACAGCATTTGGACTAATCATAAAGATTTTAGCGATAAAGTAGATAACTTAGTTACTGCTGCTAATAACTTAAAAATGGCTGGCGAAAAAAATGAAACAGGTAGCTTTAAAAAAGCTATCGGAGCCGTTGGCGGAAGCTGTAAGTCTTGCCATGACGACTACAAAAAAGATTAAATCCTTATAGAAATTTGATGAATTAGCTACTCATTTTTAATGCTTAAAATGAAAAGGTAGCTCACTTAATTAATCAAATTGGCATTATCAAATGTGTGCTCTGAGTGAATAAAATCAATGAGAGCACACTTTTTTATCTTTCCCCTTACCAAACCCTAAATAGTTGAAAAATAAAAGCTTTACTTAATCTATCAATTTTAGACCATTAATAGCCAAAATAATCTTCTACTGGCTCAGGTGGCCATACTTCAATAATTAAGTAAACGGTTAGCGCTGTAATCGCTACACAGACTATCAAGCCTAACCATGGAAACGGCCCTTGAGAATGCACACTTTTATGTACTGTTTTATTACCTGTGACCATTGCACTGGTTAAGTTGTCTTTGTGTTTGATTTTATAAAACAAAATTGCGCCGATATGTAAAACAATAAAGCCTAAAAGTACGTAGACTACATTGTGATGCACAAAATTAGCCACAGTTTGCCAAAAATCGTTCAGTACACCGAAGTAAGGTGCATCATTAAAAATATCATCGGTGGTGAATAAGCCACTAACCGCCTGCGCGAGTATTAATGACAACAAAGCGATAACAGAATAAGCACCTGCGGGATTATGCCCAATGTGATTTTGTACTCCCCTGCCACGTAAATAATGAAAGGTTTTAATCGGAGATTTTACAAATTGGCTAAATTTAGCATAGTAAGTACCTAATATTCCCCACAAAATTCTAAAAATAACGAGTGCAAGGCAAGCGTATCCGCCATAAAAGTGCCATTGAGTAGCGTTAGATAGCATTGATTCATCTAACACTTTTACACTGATAAATTGAAAAGCAATAATAATGACTAATAACCAATGACAAATCCGAACAGGTAAATCCCACACTTTTATTTTCATACGATGCATCCTATTAGCACTTTAATTTTCAATAACATAAATAGTCGAATACATTGATGTAGCCGAAAGAGTTAAGCAACTTTTTTAATATTAAGCATTATATCAATACCGATAAATAGATCAGTGATTTAATTCAAAAAATCTTTAAGCACAATAACAGTGAAAGTAATAAAAGAAGGAGTACAAATAAGGCAGCATAAAGAAGATAGAACAAAAAAATATCTAGCAAAGATATTGAAAGGTATGTCAGAAATTTAACGTTAAAGAATGAATGATGTAATACCAACTTGGAATGATATAACTGCGATTTAAGACAGAGCTATTAACTCATACTAAAATCGCAGCTACCAATATTTACTTAGTTTGAATTTAACCAGTAATGATTAAATTCCGGCCAAATAAGTTTACTCGGCTAATGGACGCATGTGCGGGAACAAAATAACGTCTTTAATCGTTGGTGAGTCAGTAAATAACATCACTAATCGATCGATACCGATACCTTCACCTGCTGTTGGCGGTAAACCATATTCTAATGCTTGTATGTAGTCAGCATCGAAGTGCATAGCTTCGTCATCACCTGCGTCTTTACCTTCAACTTGGTTTTGGAAACGTTCTGCTTGGTCTTCTGCATCATTAAGCTCAGAGAAACCATTGGCTAATTCACGGCCACCAACAAAGAACTCAAAACGGTCGGTAATAAATGGGTTATCGTCATTACGACGCGCTAGTGGTGAAACTTCCCACGGGTATTCTGTGATGAAAGTTGGTTGATCAAGCATGTGCTCGGCAACTTCTTCAAAAATTTCACAAATATACTTACCTGCACCCCAAACTTTAGATGCGTCAGTTTCTTTAACGCCAACAGATTTTGCCATCGCTTTAAGCGCGTCAAAGTTTTCTTCTGGGTTACGTAAAATGTTTTCGTCTAAATTATTACCGTGTAATAAAATCGCGTCAACCATTGATAAACGAGTAAATTTCTCGCCAAAATCATAGAACTTCTCTTCTACAACTTCGCCATCAGCATTTTTAATGGTATTTCGAATAACAGAAGTTCCCATTACGTCTTCAGCTAACGTACGTAGCATATCTTCAGTAAGGTTCATTAAATCATGATAGTCAGCATAAGCTTGGTAGAATTCAATCATAGTAAATTCTGGGTTATGACGAGTTGATAAACCTTCGTTGCGGAAGTTACGGTTAATTTCGAATACTTTTTCAAAACCACCAACAACCAAACGCTTCAAATAAAGCTCCGGGGCAATACGCATATACATTTGAATATCTAAGGCATTATGAAAAGTTTCAAATGGTTTAGCTGATGCGCCGCCAGGAATAGTTTGTAGCATTGGTGTTTCAACTTCCATAAAATCACGGTCAGTTAGAAACTTACGAATTCCATCAACAATTTTTGAGCGAACTTTAAAAGTGTTACGGGTATCTTCGTTGATGATCAAATCAACATAACGTTGACGATACTTAGTTTCAACGTCTGATAAACCATGAAATTTTTCAGGTAATGGACGAAGCGACTTTGTTAAAAGTTCGTACTTGTCCATGTTAACGTATAAGTCACCTTTACCAGACATGTGCATAGTACCGGTTACACCAATAATATCGCCAATATCTAAAGTGCCCCAACGCTCTTTAATATCTTTTTGCACTGTTTTATGCGCGTAAGCCTGAATACGGCCGGTCATATCTTGTAGTACTAAAAATGGACCACGTTTTGCCATAACACGACCAGCAATGCTGTATTCAGCAGATTCAGCTTCAAGCGTTTCTTTATCTTTTTCACCGTGCTGGGCTTGTAAATCAGCAGCATAATGTTTTCGGTCAAACTTGTTAGGGTGGCCATTAGCCGGACAGTTTTCGCGAATTTTTGCTAATTTGCCACGACGCTCGGCAATCAATTTGTTTTCGTCTTGGTTTGCTTGATCAGTCATTTTATTTCTCGTGTTTAACGTAATATTCTATTTAAGTTAATGAATGTGTTTATAACTGCTTCATTAGGTTTATCAATTTATTGTGCAAAGAAAAACAAATCAAGATATAGCGCTTTGAATTGTTTTAGCTAACACAAGTGACTAATAACGTAATGAAATGGTTATTATAAGCCAGATTTTAAACTAGCTTCTAAAAATTTATTTAAATCACCATCTAATACGGCTTGCGTATTGCGGTTTTCTATTCCGGTGCGTAAATCTTTAATACGGCTGTCATCTAAAACATAAGAGCGAATTTGACTACCCCAACCGATATCAGATTTTCCGTCTTCTAATTCTTGCTTACCTTCATTCTGTTTTTGCATTTCCATTTCATACAGCTTAGCTTTTAATAGCTTCATTGCTGTTGCACGGTTTTTATGCTGAGAACGATCGGCTTGACACGCCACTACAGCCCCCGTTGGTACATGCGTTATACGAATAGCAGAGTCAGTTTTGTTAACATGTTGACCACCAGCGCCTGAGGCACGAAAGGTATCTATGCGTAAATCTGCTGGGTTAATATCAATTTCAATATTGTCGTCAATTTCTGGATAAATAAATGCAGAAGCAAACGATGTATGACGACGACCACTTGAGTCAAACGGAGATTTTCTTACTAAACGATGCACGCCGGTTTCTGTTCGCAGCCAACCAAAAGCATATTCGCCGGTGTACTTAATGGTACAACCTTTAATGCCAGCAACATCACCACCGGTTACTTCAATTGCTTCAGTTTTATATCCGTTAGCTTCGCCCCAACGCAGATACATACGCATTAGCATTTCAGCCCAATCTTGTGCTTCTGTGCCGCCTGAGCCTGACTGAATATCTAAGTAGCAGTTATTAGCGTCATGTTCACCAGAGAACATACGGCGAAATTCTAATTTTTCAAGGCTGGCTTCTAACGCTTTTGTTTCCGCTTCTGCGTCGTTAAAAGTTTCTTCATCTTCAGCTTCAACAGCAAGTTCTACTAGGCCTTCGATATCTTCACAACCAGAGTCCATCTCGTCAATGGTTTCAACAACAGCTTCTAATGCTGCGCGTTCACGACCCAAAGCTTGTGCTCGTTCTGGATCATTCCAAACATCAGCTGACTCTAATTCGCGTGTAACTTCAACCAAACGTTCTGACTTTTGGTCGTAGTCAAAGGTACCCCCGAAGCAAATTGGTGCGTTCGCGAATTTCTTTAACTTTATTGAGTACAGGGTTTACTTCTAACATACTTTTACTGATACGCCGTTATGGTTGAATATAATTGGTCAATAGAACCAAAAAACAGTCGCGCATTGTAGCTTAATTATACGACTAAATAAACGCTTGCTTGTGCTTTGAAATGTCATTTTTTTATATTTTTCTAACTGTTTTTTAACTTCAATAATCTAAGCAAATAAAACGGCAATTTTTCTGATAATTTTCAAGCCAATTGTTCAACCATTAATTGTACCGTTTGCTTGCCTCTAAACTCATTAATATCTAAACGGTAGGCTAACTTAACCTGCTTTGCTTGATGATCTGGCCAACGTTTAATATCAACATTAAACGCAATAGCATCAAAAATTTGCTGATCTTTTTCTACCACTAACTTTAAGTGTTTTTCGCCAACAATACGCTGCTGAACTAAGGTAAAAGTATCATCAAACACGGGTTCTGGAAAATTTTGTCCCCACGGGCCTGCTTCACGTAATACTTGAGCAAAAGTCAGCGTGATATCGCTTGTTAATAGCTCGCCGTCAGAAGATATAGTGCCCGTAAGCGCTTCTTTGCTTAACCACTGCTCGGCATACTTCTCGAAAAGTATTGAAAACTGTTGAAATTTATCCGCCACTATCGATAAACCAGCAGCCATGGCATGGCCACCAAATTTGATAATAATTCCCGGATGTTGGCTGTCAATGTATTCTAATAGATCTCGAATATGCAGGCCTGGAATTGAACGAGCAGAGCCTTTTATTTCTGCCGAATTAACCGCAGCGCTTTGCTCATCAAGATCATCGTTACCTTTCGCAAAAACGATACTCGGTCGATGATATTTTTCTTTTAATCGCCCAGCCACAATGCCAATAACACCTTGATGCCAGTCACTATGAAACAAACTAATGCCATTGGGTAAATTGTCTTCACTAAACTTTAAACTCGCTAGCACCTGTTCAGCTTCAACTTGCATACCTTGTTCAATTTCACGACGTGCTTTATTTAAATCATCTAAGTCGGCCGCCATTACTCTTGCTGTTGATAAGTCTTTTGCCAATAAACAATTAATACCAAAGGCCATATCATCTAAACGCCCTGCGGCATTTATTCGAGGCCCCAAAGCAAAACCAAAGTCACTAGCAACTAACTTTTGTTGGCTCTTCCCTGCTATTTCAATTAACGCTTGTATGCCTGGGCGTGTGGCACCAGCTCGAATACGTTTTAAGCCTTGCTCAACTAAAATGCGATTATTGGCATCAAGTGACACCACATCGGCAACTGTGCCTAATGCGACTAAATCGAGTAATTGCGCAATATTAGGTTCTTTAAAGTCTTGTGCTTCAAACCATTGTTGTTCGCGTAAATATTTTCTTAATGCCAACATAAAATAAAATGCTACGCCAACACCCGCCAACGATTTACTCGCAAAATTACAACCGCGCTGGTTTGGGTTAACAATGGCATCGGCAGGCGGTGTATCCGCTCCAGGAAGGTGATGATCTGTCACTATCACTTGTAATCCAAGATCTTTCGCTCTTTTAACACCCGCCATACAGCTAATGCCGTTATCAACAGTAACTAATACTTGTGCACCTTGTGAAGCGGCAATATCAACTATTTCAGGTGTTAAGCCATAACCATATTTGAACCTATTAGGCACTAAAAAGTGATGATTGGAAGAGCCTAGCATCTGCAAAGCTTCCATCATTAATGCCGTACTCGTGGCACCATCAGCATCAAAGTCACCTATTATTATAATATTCTTTTTATCTTTCAGCGCTTGGTATAAAAGTTCGCAAGCTTCAGGCAGCCCTTTTAAGGTATCAACAGCACAAAGATGTGAAGCGGTTAATTCAAGCTGGTCTTTACTTGTAACACCACGTCGCGCATATATTTGTCGAATAATAGGGTGCAAAGTATCAGGTAAATGCTCATCACTTACTTGATCTCGACGTATGATCTCTTTATGCATAAATGCACCTTAATACTTAAAATGCCAAAAACGATAGAAACAAAAATGGCAAGTTAATTACTTGCCATTTCTAATAAAAACAATAACGTACCTAACACAAGTGTATTATTTACGGGGTATTAACTACCTTGTTGAGTAGTTTCTAGTAAGGTAAATAGTTTATCAGGGTCTTGATAGCCTGGCACCATCATGCCATTTTTAAGCATAATTGCAGGTGTACCTGTTACGCCCACTTGACGACCAAAGTTAAATTCTTCTTCAATCGGCGCTTCACAAATACGGGCAGCAACAGATGAGCCACTTTTTGCCTTTGTTAATGCTGTTTCTGCATCTTCATGACACCAAATTGAGCGAAGATCTTTAAAGCCTTGAGAATAACTTCCATTACGATCTTTCACACCGGCACGCGGATACGCTAAGTAACGCACCGTTATACCTTTGTCGTTGTAGGCACTCATTTGTTCATGCATTTTACGACAATAACCACAAGTAATATCAGTAAATACTGTTACCACATGCTTTTCATTTTTAGCTGGATAGACAATCATATTATCTGAAAATTTAACCATGCCATCAACACGCACTTGCGCTAAACTTTCTTCCGTTAAATTACTAACGTTATCGCCTAAACCATACATTTTTCCATGCAATAAAAAGTTGCCATCAGCACTTGCGTAAAACAAGCCTTGATCGGTTAATACTTCCACAACACCTGGCATTGGTGAAGCTTTAATACTGGCAACATTAAAACCTAACGTTTGTGAAAGTTTTGCTTTAACAGCAGCTATTTCAGTTGATTGCGCCACAGGTAACATTACACTGTTATTTGCAGACGAAACAGGCTCAGCGAATGCAGTAACATTGTTCGTTAAACTTAGTACACCGAATGTGGCAGCCAATATAATTTTTTTATACATAAGTAAATTCAAACCTTAATGAGTGAGCGGAAATTAGCGGAAAATTACAATTGCAATTTAGGGTAAATACAAAGACCGCTCTAATGCCGCTAAAATTACAGTGAAAATAGTATAATTGCAATAACACTAAGCCTACCAATAACCAATATTTACAATAAAGTATTTATTTATCCACGCATGCAAAGCTTCTTATTTACTGAGATTTTGTTAAAATCTCGCCATTAGCTCACTAACCACCGAAAGTGGTTTGTATTAAAACTCGGTAAATTATAAATGAACATCGCATTATTTTACGGCTCAACCACTTGTTATACCGAAATAGCTGCAGAAAAAATTCAGGCAGAACTTGGCGCTGATATGGTCAGTTTATTTAATATAAAAGATACACCATTAGCTGAAATGGCAAATCACGATATTTTAATTTTGGGAATATCTACTTGGGACTATGGTGAAATTCAAGAAGATTGGGAATCACATTGGCCTGAAATTGCCGATATTGATCTAGAAGGTAAAATTATTGCTCTGTATGGCATGGGCGATCAAATTGGCTACACTGATTGGTTTCAAGATGCATTGGGTATGCTGCATGAACAAGTGCAGGCTCAAGGCGGCTATGTTATTGGCTATTGGCCAAATCAGGGCTATGAATTTGCCGAGTCAAAAGCCTTAACTGAAGATAAACAACAATTTGTTGGTTTAGCGCTTGATGAAGACAACCAATACGATGCCAGTGAAGAGCGCATTAAACTATGGTGCCAACAAATTAACCTTGAAATCGCTGATATTCTCGCTGATTAAGCGAAATATGATAATAAATAGACTAATTTGGCAAGATCTTTAGGAAAAAACTGATTTTGCCATTATAATCCGCGTTATTAATCCCCAAAGAAAATTATTACATGTTTGAGCAGTTTGACCTAGATTCCGCGTTATTAGGCGGCATTGAAAAAGCAGGCTTTAAAAAGCCAACGTCTATCCAAGAATTAGTACTTCCTGTTGCTATGACCGGCAAAGACGTATTAGCTTCAGCCCCAACAGGAACCGGAAAAACAGCAGCGTTTTTGTTACCTGCCGCTCAGCATTTACTGGATTACCCACGACGAGGCCAAGGTTTTCCGCGTGTGTTAATTTTGTCACCAACGCGTGAACTTGCCATTCAAACCTATGAACAGTGTGTAAAATTAACTGCGCTAACCAACATTAAATCTGCGGTAATTACTGGTGGTGTTAACTACGGTAGCCACAAAGAAGTGCTTACCGGCCATACTGATATTTTAGTTGCAACGCCTGGTCGCTTAATGGAATACATTGAAAGCGAGCAATTTGATAGTCGTGAAATAGAAATTCTAATCTTAGATGAAGCTGATCGCATGCTTGCCATGGGTTTTGCGGAAACCATTAATCGCATTGTAGGTGAAGCGCGCTGGCGTAAACAAACCATGCTATTTTCTGCAACGCTTGAAGGTGCAGCTGTAGTACGTTTTTCTCGCGAACTTTTAAACGACCCCGTATTTTTAGAAGCGAATCCTTCACGTAAAGAAAAAGCTAAAATTCATCAATGGATGCATTTAGCAGACGATAAAGAACATAAATTCGCTTTGTTAATGAACATATTGCAACAAGAAGAAGTCGAACGAGCACTTGTTTTTGCCAATAAACGTGAAACCGTACAGTACCTATCAGGCAAACTTTATGCTGAAAACATGCCTTGTGTATGGCTTGAAGGTAAAATGCAACAAGACAAACGTAACACCTCTGTTGAGCGTTTACGCAATGGCACGGTGAATGTACTTGTAGCCACCGATGTTGCTGAACGTGGTCTTGATATTGATGATATAACCCATGTAATAAACTTTGATATGCCTCGCACCGCTGATATTTATCTACACCGTATTGGTCGCACAGGCCGTGCAGGTAATAAAGGCACGGCTATTTCATTGGTAGAAGCACATGACATGACGGTAATAGGCAAAATTGAGCGCTATATTAAAGAGCGTTTAGCTCGTCGCGTAATTGAAGCACTAAGACCGAAATATAAAGAAGCACGTGTTGCCACGAAAAAAACCAAAGTTAAAAGAACTGTTGCTCAAAAGAAAGCTAAAGCTAAAAAAATGGCGAAACGCGCTAAAAAGTAATAACTGTTTTAAAATAGCTTTAAGTTACAAGCTTTCAGCTGTCAGTTATTAGCTAAAAACCTAAACGATCTCGTTTAGGTTTTTTTGTTTTAGTGATTGTTAAACTAGAACTATGACTATGACTAAACGACTGATAATTAAACGAGTACGTTCTTAAAGTATGATTAATTGTCAGGTAAAAATACGAACATCAACAAAAAAAATCACACCACATCAATTCATCAAAGCTTCATTATAGCTATCTAAAAACACAATAATTCTAACAACTTAAATTAATTTAATAGCAATGGGGATTTCCCTTCATTAAAAAGGGCAGATATAATCGTTCAAAATATAATATATGATAAAAGGATGTTTTATGTACTTTCAAACAATGAAGTTTATTATCTTGTTTTGCCTTATGTTTGGCTGCAGTTTAATAGTTTCAGCACAAGTATCAAACCATGTTACCCCCCAAAAATTAGCTATTAGCGCCCTATTTCAGGATGATGACTACCGAGATGTTCGTTTATCACCAGACGGTAAACATATTGCTTTAATAAAGAATCAACAAGGTACGTCAGTTCTTGTCGTAGTTGCCGTTGGAACGATGAAAGCAATTAATCAAATTTCTTTTGCCAATAAAGACAATGTTGGAAGCTACTCATGGGCAAATAACGAAAGATTACTTATTTTTCTCTCTAGTAAACAAAGAAAAAAAGAAAGAAAGGCCTATTACGGTGAAATTTATAGTATTAACATCGATCAAGCAGAAGGAAGGTTTATTTTTGGCATTCGTTCTTTAGTGAGTAGAGGGAAAATCAAGAAGAATGTTCAGTCACTCGACTACGAAAAACATTTAGCCCACCCTAAAATAATCAGCATGTTAGAAAATGATCCTGAGCACATCATCATTTCAACATCGCAATATCAAGATAAGGGCATGTGGGTCTTTAAATTAAATATATATAACGGAAAAACAGAAACGTTAGCGAAAGTTGATGATAGCAACGCAGACCACAAATCAACTAGATTACATTACTTTGATACTCACCAAGAACTTTGGCTTAGTAGTAAACAAGAGAATGAAAATAACATTATAGCGCGTTATGATTTTGAAGATGAATCATGGCTAGAATATCCATTACTTGATGCTAGCGATAATTTATCAATCATTAGTAAATACAAAGATGAAGAAAAACTCATCGTTAGTGATTACTGTGGCAACAACACAATATCTATTTGCCTTTTTGACCCAATGAATAAAGAACTCAGCCCTTTATATCAAGTTGATGGATATGATACCAACTGGTTGTATTTAGATAAAGAAAACATCCCTTATGCGGTTTCGTACTTTGATGCATACCCACAATATAAAATTTTAGATAACAACCATACTATGGCACAGCAACTTTCTGGTTTTTTAGAAAAGTTTGCAGGCTATAGAGTTAACGTAAACTGGAACAGTACAGACGAAACAAAAGCACTTATTACCCTCTCAAGTGATATTCAACCAACGTTATGGTACTTGTTTGATAGCGAACAAAGCAAACTAACTTTTGTTGCTAACAGCAATAAAAATGTCAATACAGAGCAATTGAATCCTCAATATTCTTTTAACTTTATGGCAAGAGATAACACTCCTATTCAGGGGTATATAACCTTGCCGGTAAAAATAGACAATGCACCACCTCCTGCAGTGATATTAGTCCACGGTGGTCCACATTCACGTGATTATTGGGGGTTTGACCCTGAAGTACAATTGTTGTCGTCACGCGGATATGCCGTTGTTCAAGTTAATTTTCGTGGCTCTACAGGCTTTGGTTGGGAGTTTGAAGCTTCAGGCTTTAAACAATGGGGAGAAAAAGTCCAATTTGATATTCTCGACAGCATAGACTACCTAGTAGAAAAACAATATTTAGATAAAAGTCGTCTATGTATTATGGGGGCGAGCTTTGGCGGTTATAGCGCGATTCAAAGTAGTATTATCGCACCTGATTTATTCAAATGCTCAATCGCAACTTCAGGTGTTTACGATATACAACTGCAAGTTGAAGATGAAAAGCCAGAAGTTGGCAGAGCCTTAACTAAAAGAATAGGATTAGAGGATATACAAAGCAATCATTCACCCATTAACGCTATTGAACATTTAAAGTCCCCTGTATTAATAGTACATGGTACCAAAGATGACACAGTGGATGTAAAACAAGCTGAGGTATTAATAAAACAATTAAAGAAGTATAAGAAGCAATATCAATGGTTTGAAATTGAAAATGAAGGACATTACTTTTACAAGCCTAAAAATAGAATTGCCTATTATGAAAAAGTAATTCAGTTCCTAAATAAATATAATCCGGTTAACTAATCGATTATTACCTTACGAACTCATATTAAAAAAGCACAGTATAATAACTGCTTAAAGTAGCTTTAAGTTACAAGCTGTCAGTTATTAGCCAAAAACCTAAACGTTCACGTTTAGGTTTTTTTTAATAACGTAAATGCTAATTAAATTTTTTCGCTATATGTAAGTACATTAAACGCGTCTCTTGTTCTGTACTTTAATGACAACGACACCAACATTTCAGAAACTTTAACGAGCCAAGCCTCAGAATATCTTTTTGCCAGCTCAATTTTCTTGGTGTTTGAAACTGGAAAAATTTCACTTTATGCACTAAGTTTCAAGCAGTAAATTAATTTGCAGTCGCCCTTAAAGGCCAACTCCAAGAATTTTAGCTACCTATGTACAGTACTAAAAAACTATCTTGTTATTCATTACAAAGGATAATCTTATGTTAAGACGAAATTTTTTAACTGGTTTGGGTGTTAGTATTGGTGCGAGTTTATTGGCTTCTAGAGATTTGCTAGCAGGTACACACTCTTCCATTAATAAAAGTGAAACTATCGCCCCCGCTGATTGGGCTGCCTTGAGAGACTTATTCCCCTTAACCAAAAAATATATTCAACTATCTACATTTTTATTAGCTTCCCATCCTAAGCCGGTTTCCGATGCCATTGAAATGCATAGACGGGGCCTAGATGAAAATCCTGCTGATTATTGGCATCAACGATTTGAAACAATTGACAATGATATTGCTGAGTCAGCAGCAGAGTATATGGGAGGAAAAGCTAACAATATTGCGCTAACTGACAGCACAACCATGGGCCTCGCATTGATTTACAGTGGATTAAAATTATCTCCTGGTACAGAAATTTTACAAACAGTACATGACCACTACTCAACAGATATGTCATTAGCATATCGAGCTAAACGCACAGGTGCGAAAGTTCGTCGAATAGCACTTTACGAAAACCCTTCAACCGTCAACATCGCTAATATAATTAAGCGTTTAAAAAATGGAATTAACCAAAACACTCGTGTGGTTGCAGCTACATGGGTGCATTCTTCAACAGGTGTTAAACTCCCTATTAGGGCAATGGCAGATACTATTAAAGTCTTAAACCAAGCGAGAAAAAAAGAGCAACAAATACTTTTTTGTGTCGACGGTGTACATGGCTTTGGTATTGAAAATGAAGATATCTCCACTTTAGGTTGCGACTTTTTTGTCGCAGGCACACACAAATGGATTTTTGGACCTAGAGGTACGGGTGTTATATGGGGTAATGACCGTGCATGGGAGAACAGCGAACCTGTTATTCCAAGCTTTAGTGCTTCTTATGATGTGTGGCTAGGCAATGGCTCTCAAGCACAAGTACCCGTAGGAGAGCATATGTCGCCAGGCGGATTTCACTCTTTTGAGCACCGCTGGGCTCTACCTGAGGCCTTTAAGCTTCATATGCAATTAGGCAAAGGCAATGTACAAAAACGTATTCATCAATTGAATACTCAAACAAAAGAGGGTTTAGGGAAAATGCGCCATGTAACACTTTATACTCCTCAATCGAGTGAACTTTCTTCAGGGTTAGTATGCTTTGACGTTGCAGGTATGAGTGCTAGTGATGTAGTGACAAGGTTACACAGCAAAGGCATTATTATGAGCAGCACTCCTTATCGACAAAGCTACGCTCGATTTGCTCCTTCACTAATAAACAATGAGCAGGAAATAGAAAAAGCATTGGCTGAAATAAGAGCACTAGCTTAAGTGCACGTTTAAAATTCAATTATTTCAGTAAATTAAAGGCCTTCAAAATAGTACAACTCGCTGATGTATAAATTCTAAAATGTATTGGTATTTGAATCTTTAAGCGCCTACCCCAAAAAAAATTTCAGAGCTGTTATAGGCTATCCCCCTTGTACTTCAGCTAAGCAATATTATTATGTAAATATAAAAAAGGCGTGTAAAAGAGTCTTGGTCTCAGCGTAACTCTCAGCTATATTATGGCTACATTTACAACTATTTAACGACGTGCTATGAATATTCGCTCTAAACTAACCTTGAGTTTTGCTGCTACTGTTATTTTACCTATTATTGCCATTGCAATCGTCAGTATATCCATGACTATCTCTAAGTCTTCATCACAGTTTGTAGAACGTACTCATAATGAATTAAGACAAGTAGACAATGGTTTTCAACTATTTTTTCAACAAATCAAAGCCAATGTAAAATTTCTAGCTGAAAGTAAATTAACGGCACAGCTTCCTGACAATACACATAGTTATATTGGCGCTGCGCACATGATGGATCCTAAAAATGACTCTGTCGAAGAATTAGATTTATTCAAGCTTTATGAGGATTTTGGTACGTCACACCCCGATTTACTTTACGTCTACACTGGCACCAAAGAAGGTGGTTTTGTTCAATACCCTTCAGAAGAACTTGGTAACTATGACCCTAGACAACGTCCGTGGTATAAGCAGGCATTAGCGTCTCCAAATATTCCTATTCTTACCGAAGCCTATCAAGATGTTATAGGTAAACCAGTAGTTACATCTGCTTTAGCGGTGAAAAACCAACAGGGCGAAATAGTTGGTGTACAAGGGCTAGACGTTACTCTTTCAACCTTAACCGATATATTGAGTAATACAAAGTTAGGCAAAAGCGGCTATCTTATTCTTATTGATGATTCAGGAACCGTTTTAGCTGATGCCAAAACACCTGAAAATAACTTTAAAAATATTAAAGATCTGCCTTCCTCATTATTTTCTACACTACAAAAAACACCAAATCAGGATCATTTCTCTACTCAACACTTAGGTAAAGATGTTGATGTAGCAAGTTATTATTCACAGAAATTAAAATGGCGATTTGTTGGTGTAATTCATAGCGATGAAATTTTAGCTCCTGCATATAGTATGAGTATGACCATTTCCGTAATTGCCTTTATTATGGTGACATTATTTATTGCTATTGGTTTTTGGCTAGCGAATCGAATTGTTCACCCCATTAATCGTGTGGCTGCGGGTTTACGTGATATCGCGCAAGGCGATGGTGATTTAACTGCCCGTTTGGCTGTTATTGGTCAAGATGAAGTAAGCGAATTAGCCCAATGGTTTAATCAATTCTTAGACTCAATTCATCAACTTGTTGTGGATATTAAAGCCTGTGCCTCAACATTAAATTTGGCAGCAAATGAGTCAGGTTTGCAAATCGCTGATGTGAAATCAGTTAGTCACCAGCAAGAACAATCTATAGATAATGTGAACAACCTTATCGATAGCATGACAGATATCGCGCATCAAACATCAAATGACTGCCAAGAAAGCTCAGCCACAATTACAAAGACTGAAGAGTATTCAAAAGAAGGTATTTCGCTAATTTCTATCACGGTAAATGAAGTGAGCTCCTTAAATCAATCGTTAAGTGAATCATCTCAATCGATGAAGTCACTTGAGCTTGAAAGCGAGAATATTACAAAAATATTAGATGTAATTAGAAGTATTGCTGAGCAAACTAATCTGTTGGCACTTAATGCCGCAATTGAAGCAGCAAGAGCAGGTGAGCAAGGTCGCGGTTTTGCTGTAGTCGCAGATGAAGTAAGAACATTAGCACAACGTTCGCGCGGTGCTACCGAAGAAATTGATAGTGTATTAATGAACTTACTCGATAAAACAAGAGTGGTTTCTCAACAAATGGGGGTGAATGTAGAGCAGTCGCAACAAGCTATCGAAAAAATCACACAAGCAAATCAATCTTTTAACGAAATCAGTTCTTTAGTTGTTCAAATGAAGGGAAATATTGCACGAATTACGCAAGCTGCAGATCAACAGTGCAGTTCATCAGACTTGATCAATGACAATATCAGTGGCATTAATCAATCAGCAAAGGGTATTGCTGGTACTGCTGATAGTCTAGCTGACGGCTCGAATAACTTACTTTTATTATCAAAAGATTTAACTAATTTAGTGGGTCGATTTAAAGTCAATCATTAACCCAAAATATGAGCTGCAAAAATGAGCCAGTACAACTAAAATTGCTACTGGCTTTTTACCTTAGCTAAAAGATTATTTTTAACTAATATCATCGGTTACTTCCTATATAACTAGTATATTCTAAAAGCTATAAGATCATATTCAACGTCTATAGCTTTTAGATTTGACCAAATAGAATAAGCTAATCAAGCTCTTTACGGGTAAAAACCCAGTCATTACCTTTGCTAAATTCACTTGAAAACTGATAACCTGCCACGTCGAAGTCTTTCAGCTTCTCAACATGAGTAATTTGATTTTCAATGATATACCTGGCCATTAAACCACGGGCTTTTTTGGCAAAAAAGCTGATCATTTTGTATTGACCATTTTTCCAATCTTTAAATGCCGGGGTAATAATTTCAGCTTTTAATATTTTCTTATTTACCGATTTAAAGTACTCATTTGATGCGAGGTTGATTAATACATCGTCACCTTGCGCTGCAATTGCCGCATTTAAATTTTCGGTAATAATGTCACCCCAAAATTGATACAAATTAGTACCGCGATCATTATCAAGTTTTTTCCCCATTTCTAAACGGTATGCTTGCATTAAATCTAACGGTTTTAATAAGCCATATAAACCCGACAAAATTCTCATATGCTGCTGAGCAAATTCAAAATCTTTCTCGCTGAATGTTTGAGCGTCTAGACCTGTGTACACGTCGCCATTAAAAGCTAATATAGCTTGGCGAGCATTGTCTGGCGTAAAAGGGGTTGTCCATTCACCAAAACGTGCAGCGTTTAACCCTGCCAACTTATCGCTGATACCCATTAATGAACTGATATCTGCTGGGGTTAATGTTTTACACTTTTTCATTAACACTTCGCTGTGTTCTAACAGCTCAGGTTGGGTATATTTGTCAGTAGCAACGGGGGATTCATAATCAAGATTCTTAGCGGGAGAAACAACAAGCAACATTATATATCTACTCAACTTTAAAAAATTTTTCACACTATAACACAGGAAAAAACGAATATAATTAGTGGCATTATTAATTAATCATCTAACTAATAGCCTATACCGCTTACAATAACGTTTTTATCTAATTTATTTCGTTATCGCACTTGAAAAATTATGAAAATTTGATACAAATAGTAGCGAATAAAACAGATACCTAGCAATTTCACCTATCTTGCTCGAAAAACGTTGTAATATTTCATCAAATTTTACGTGCTCATACGTACCACTATTTATATCAAGGACATATTATGACCGACCAATTATCACAATTAAAAGCGATGACAACCGTTGTTGCAGATACTGGCGACATTGAAGCTATTGCTAAGTTTCAACCACAAGATGCCACAACAAATCCGTCGTTATTATTAAAAGCGGCGTCATTACCAAATTACCAACAACTATTAAAAACAGCGGTAGAATGGGCAAAAACCCAATCTGCTGATGCTGATCAACAAGTGATTGATGCTGCAGATAAACTGTCAGTATTAATTGGTTTAGAAATTTTAAAGATAGTACCCGGTAGAATTTCAACTGAGGTTGATGCTCGTCTTTCATTTGATACGCAAGCGTCTATTGCTAAAGCTCATAAACTTATCGCGATGTACAACAAAGCTGGTATTAGTAATGATCGCATATTGATTAAAATAGCCTCTACCTGGGAAGGCATTAAAGCTGCTGAACAATTAGAGCGTGAAGGTATAAACTGTAACCTAACATTACTGTTCAGCTTTGCGCAGGCACAAGCTTGTGCTGAAGCTAACATTTACCTTATCTCTCCTTTTGTTGGCCGCATATTAGATTGGTACAAAAAAGACACTGGCCGCACCGACTATTCAGCAAGTGAAGATCCTGGTGTTGTATCAGTGACTAGCATTTACAATTACTACAAAGCAAAAGGTCACAATACGGTTGTAATGGGTGCAAGTTTCCGCAATATTGGCGAAATACTTGAATTAGCCGGTTGTGATCGTTTAACCATTAGCCCTAACCTAATGGACGAATTAGCGAATTCAACAGAAACAGTTGAACAAAAGCTATTTAGTGAACAAGCACCAATCGCGCAAGAAGACGCTTTAACTGAAGCGCAGTTTAGATGGCAAATGAATGAAGATGCTATGGCAACTGAAAAGTTAGCAGAAGGTATTCGTAACTTCACCATTGACCAAGTAAAACTAGAGCAACAATTAAAAGCAATGCTTTAAATTTTTATTAAACTTGTTGATATGTCAGTTGAAATGTAATTTTCTGTAATTAAAATGCAAAAAATTGTTTCTTTTTTATCGACAATTGTGGTATTAAAAAGCTGCAG
This sequence comes from Colwellia sp. NW0002-52-1, assembly GCF_057550865.1. NCBI lineage: Bacteria > Pseudomonadati > Pseudomonadota > Gammaproteobacteria > Alteromonadales > Colwelliaceae > Colwellia > Colwellia sp. NW0002-52-1. The sequence continues at coordinate 174,954 of NZ_BAAJLU010000001.1, forward strand.
TTGTAGAAATAAGGAGCATACCATGGAAAAATTTCAACAAGTATTGGATTCAATAGGCGCTCAGCCGAAAGCAAGTCCGAGTAATAATAAAAAAAGAAAGTGGCGTGAAATCGAACAACTGAAAGAAAAGTTTCAGCTGGAAAAAGAATTAAAAGCATATGATGATTCTTTGGAAAGTATGCTGAAAGAGTTTTAAGTAAGCAATGTAGTGCTAATAAAACATTTAAAACGACTAAAAACCCGGAATTTTCCCGGGTTTTTTATTAATAATTAATTAATACCAAGTGAGTATAAGAAGAAAAATGCTCAATCTCCCTGTCGGTCTTGGCAACGATAACGCCAATATTATTTTCTACATTCGTAATCGCCCGCCCCTCAAAACGTATCAAAACCTCAATAGTATTAAACCGCTAATACCTGGTGAAATTAGTCATATATGCCAAGAAACGGGGAATCATTGGCGCAAAATATTTAATGTTTATGCTAAGTTATTATTTGAATTATCAGCTGATAAATTTTCTAGTTGGCAACAATTAAGAGATGAACAACTTTTACAAGCACACAGTCAGCACTGCTTACTTTTTTCAGCGCCTAACTTAACAACAAACTACACGACTGATATAACTTATTATCAGACTACTAATTCAAATTCGCAAGCTACCTACATTGCCGACTTAAAAAAAGAAAAACCCAATACAAAATTACATATTGTCTTGGGTAAAGGGTATGCACAAGAGCTTAGCCTAGCTAATGAAAGCACTTGGCTAAGTGATGATTTTGCAATTAATGCTGAGTTCGGTTTAATTATCTGTCCATATTTCGATTATCGACAATTATCAAATATAAAAATAATACAGTTAGCTGGCTTGATTAAGCAATTATTACTACCTGAAACATCAGCTATCTAGCAGCCGGGTTAATAAGCATCTTAACTCTCAGATTAATTTTAAAGTAATTCAACTGAGCCTGAGTAAAGCGCAAACTAAGCAAAGTATAAAATGACACTAGCCTTAGCAGTGGTACTTTTGACCAGATATAAAAAAGCCTTAAGATATTTATGCTTAAGGCTTCATTGCAGTTTCAGCTAAACACGCATTACAATCGAGTTATGTGCTCTGCATTTTTGTAATTGTTGAGACTATGCAGCTAAGCTTCACTTTCTGGCGTTTCAGGCTCTAAACCTGCACCTGTTTGCTCAACAACAATATTATCAACACGCTGTAACCCTCTAGGTAATTTATTACCTCGACGACCACGCTCACCTTTATAATGCTCAATATCACTAGCTTTTAAGGTCAGCTTTCGTTTACCCGCATGTAAAGTTACAGCACTATCTGGTGGTAATACTTCAAGCAAAGTTACATATTCTTCACGCGCTTTTGCCCTTGCGGTTGGAATATTAATAATTTTATTACCTTTACCTTTACTTAACACAGGTAAATCTTTAATTGGGAAAACTAACATCCGCCCTTCAGAGGTAATTGAAAGCACCAATTCGGTATCTATATTAGTAATAACTCTTGGGGTCATTACCTTAGCCGAAGCCGACAAGCTCAGCAGCGCTTTACCGTTTTTATTTCGGCTAACCATATCGCCAAAGCTACCGACAAAACCGTAACCTGCATCACTACTTAATAAGTATCGACTTTCGTCATCAGCCATCAGCACTTTTTCAAAGTACTCACCACTGGCTAAGTTGAACCGACCTGTTAATGGTTCGCCCTGGCTGCGTGCTGTAGGTAAACTATGAGCATCGGTAGCGTATGCCCTGCCTGCTGAGTCAATAAACACTACAGGGCGATTACTGCGCCCTTTAGCTGAGCATAAATATTCATCGCCTGATTTGTAGCTGAGTGCTTGCGCGTCAATGTCATGACCCTTAGCACAACGTGCCCAACCCTTTTGAGAAACCACTACGGTGACCGATTCACTTGGCATTAAATCTTTTTCTGATAAAGCTTTCGCCTCGCTACGTTCTACAATAACTGAACGGCGATCATCACCATATTTTTCAGCCGCCTCTAAAATTTCTTTCTTCATTAGCGTATTCATACGCGCCTTTGAGCCCAGTGTTTTTTCAAGGTATTCGCGTTCAATATTTAATTCGTCTTGCTCCGCTCGAATTTTAATTTCTTCTAGCTTGGCAAGTTGGCGTAATTTAATTTCTAATATTGATTCAGCTTGACGATCAGACAAGTCAAAACGAGACATTAACTCCGCTTTGGGATTATCAAAACCTCTGATAATTTCAATAACTTCATCAATGTTTAAATAGGCAATAAGTAAGCCGTCTAAAATGTGTAAACGCGCTAACACTTTATCTAATCGATACTGTAAACGACGTCGCACAGTTTCACGACGATATTCTAACCACTCGCTTAAAATGGTTCTAATATCTTTAACCGCTGGTTTATTGTCTAAACCTATCATGTTTAAATTAACACGGAAGTTTTTCTCTAAATCTGTTGTAGCAAACAAATGCTGCATTAGCTGTTCTATATCAACACGATTTGAACGCGGCACAATAACAAGGCGAATAGGGTTTTCATGATCAGACTCGTCACGTAGATCAACTACCATCGGCAATTTTTTAGCCTGCATTTGATTCGCAATTTGTTCTAATATTTTTCCGCCAGACGCTTGGTGTGGTAAAGCAGTAATAACCACTTCACCATGCAAGATTTCATACACTGCGCGCATTTTTATACTGCCGCGCCCCGTTTGATAAATTTTCTCTATATCGGCTTTCGGGGTAATTATTTCGGCATCGGTTGGGTAATCAGGCCCTTGAATAATTTCAAGTAAATCTGACAGTTCTGCTTTAGGTTGCTCAATTAAGTGCACACAAGCACTAGCTACTTCTCTCACATTATGAGGCGGAATATCAGTTGCCATACCGACAGCAATACCGGTAATACCATTAAGCAATATGTGGGGTAAGCGTGCAGGTAATGTTTTAGGCTCTTTCATGGTGCCGTCAAAATTAGGCGACCAATCAACGGTGCCTTGGCCTAATTCTGCTAATAAAACTTCACTAAATCGTGATAAACGGGCTTCAGTATAACGCATAGCCGCGAATGACTTTGGATCGTCAGGAGCACCCCAGTTACCTTGTCCATCAACTAATGGGTATCGGTATGAAAACGGCTGGGCCATTAACACCATAGCTTCATAACAAGCTGAATCGCCATGTGGATGAAATTTACCGAGCACATCACCGACCGTACGCGCTGATTTTTTATATTTTGCCAACGCAGACAAGCCAAGCTCTGACATTGCATAAACGATACGACGTTGAACCGGTTTTAATCCATCACCAATATGTGGCAAGGCACGGTCCATAATGACATACATAGAGTAATTTAAATAAGCTTCTTCAGTAAATTGCCTTAAAGGGCGTTGTTCAATACCGTCTAAACTAAAGTCGATCGCATCTGACATGAAATTGTTCCTTAAAAGTTCGATTAATGCCGAGTTATTAAACGTAACTTCTATTATTATTGTTCTAGGGGTAGCTTAGCTGATTATACTTGAGGAAAGAATACTTTTAGCGGATAAATATCTTATAACGATAATTAATTTTAGTTTTCTTTTTCTGCTTTAGTGAAACTATAAACTTGATTACAGCCTTTAACCTTAGCTTGATACATGGCTAAATCTGCAGCATGTAATAAACTATCGAAATCTTTTTTAACATCTCTGATACTCGCAATACCAATACTGACAGTTACCGTTTGCTTATGGTTTTCATTATCTCTGATATTAGCACTAGCGTTATCTTGAATTTTCTCACGTATATGTTCTGCAATAGAGCGTGCTTGCTCTATGGTAGCGTCAGGTAAAATCGCTGCAAACTCTTCACCACCAATACGAGCAAAAAAATCTCGTGAACGCATAGTCTCAGCCGCTAAAGTGGCAACATTACAAATAACACTATCGCCAGCATCATGGCCTAAATTGTCGTTTATTGTTTTAAAGTCATCAATATCAAGCATGAGAATACTAAGCTCTTTATCTGACGACAATGCTTTACTCATGTAGGTATCGCCACGACTAAAAAATGAACGGCGATTTGGCAATTGCGTTAAGCTATCTGTTTTAGCTAATAACTTTAACGCTCGACGTATTTTAAACTGCCGAACTAATAACAAGAAGAACACACTAACAGCGACAATAAAAATCGCAATATGAATGTGTTGTTGTGTACGGTCAGACTCTGCACGAGAAAGTGCATATTGTTTTATTTCATTGTTTTGGGCGAGCAGCTCATTCTCTTCATGCTTTTTTTCAATATTATATATTTCATTTAAACGTTTAACACGTAGCTCTTTTTGTTGCTTTAAGTGTGAGAAATACTTTTTGATATACTTTTTCTTATTATCAAAAGCCAATTTATCTTGACCTTGGCGTTGATATACAGCTGATAACAGCAAATAAGCATCAGCAAATAAGGGTGAGTCGAGCTGTTTTTTAGCAAGCGATGGTTCAAGTACAATTGCTTTATTGAGCCAGTTAATAACTTTATGCTCTTGCCCTTCAGTATTTGATATATTGGCACGAATCACATTTAATAAGTATTGTTCAGCGATGTTGAATGTTACCCCCGATGACTGTATCTCCAAAAGTTTAATTTGGGCTGCGCTCTTATCATGTTCACTCAAGGTTTTTAGTGAATACACTGTACCACTAATGACCATAACTTTAGTTGAATTGAGAGCATTAACCTGAGGGTTATCAGCAGACGTAAATGCTTGTTGTGAATTAATACCTTCATCAGCAAAAACTTGTAAACTGAAGATCATTAGCCAAAAAGATAATAGATAAGAATGTATTCTAGAATATCTACGCATCTGAACTAACCTTATTTCGACCAGAATGTTTTGCTTTTAATAATTGTTCATCTGCGGCTTTTAGCAGAGTTGAAAAATCGTTATAATTGTCACACTCAAATGTCGCTACACCAACACTAATGGTTAATTGGCTAAGTTGCAGCTTTTGCCAGTTTGTTTCTTCAATATGCTGTCTTAGTCGCTGTGCAACGTCAAACGCTTGGTTATGATCAGTATTGGGCAGCAGCGCAATAAACTCTTCGCCACCAAATCGACCAAAAACATCACTATCGCGCATTAGATTTTGCCCTATAATGGCAACTTCTTGTAATGCTTTGTCTCCAACACTATGACCAAATTTATCATTTATTTGTTTGAAAAAATCAATGTCGATCATATAAACACTAAATGCTTGTTGTTCTTTTTTCGCCTGCTTGAATAAGTCTTCTCCTAATTCAAGCAATCTTCGCCGATTAACTACTCCGGTTAAACTATCAATTCTGGTTACTCGAACTAAGTTTTTTTGTCCGGTAATAACTCGCAGTAAAAACCAAGCTAAAAGCAAAGTACATACGGCTAAAATTATAACGAGTATCTCACGACTATCAGCATTACTTGTCATTTGTTGAAGTTGTAAATCTTGTAATCGTTGTTTTTTCTCTAGAATGTTATTCTGCCGCTGAGCGGTTTCACTTTCATATTGTAAAATTAACTCATCAACCTCATTAGTTTCTCGTACTTTTTTATATGCAATTGATTTTGTAAAGAATGTAGATTGAGTTTCAATAGCTTGACTGTAATCGCCTAAAACATACTGTAATTTAGCTCTCAAAAATAGAATATTTAATTCACTGGTATCATAGATATTACTGTCTTTAAGCGCCAATAAAGCTTGCGCTTGATCTAAGTTATCTAATGCCTCCTGATAACGCTCCATCTTCTCTAAGACAAAAGCTTTATCAACCATATATTGTAATTTTACCGCATGTTGCTCAACTTCTTTTACGTATTCCCCAGCTAAAATAATATAACGATAAGCATTTTCTGTGTCAGGCATTTCTTGATTGACCAATGCCCAAGCTATGTTTCGATAAATACCAGCGATAAAGTGATTACTCGTGTTAGGTAAAATCTCGCTTTCTAAAATTCTATAAACCTCTAAGGCTTCTTCATACCTTTTTTGGTTAGCATGGTTATTAGCCACATTATGCAAGCTATTCAGTGCATAATTATGTTTTCCTGCTTTTTTAAAGTGCTGGTATGATTGTTGAAAGTAATCATTTGCCTGTTTCTCTTCACCTAAGTAGCCGTATAAAATACCCAATTCACTGTTGATGTCACCTAAAAGAGCTTCATCTGCAATATTATTCGCTAAGGTTAGCGCCTGGTTAAGCGTTATTAACGACTGCTTGTAGTTTTTTTGTAAATATAATATCGCCCCTATATTCATTAACCCACGCGCAGTAAGCTCTTGATTATTCATCGAGCGGGCAACGTCTAAGCCATTTTGATATATTTGCAATGCGCTATCGAAATCTCCTAAGCTTTCTAATGAAAAACCTTTGGTATAAGCAAGCTCAGCAATAAATACACTTGGATTACTCATTTGTTTAGCTAGCATTAAACCTTTTTCTGCCGATGCTTCACTTAAACTGTAAAGTGATTGGTCTGAATAGGCCGCAGATTGAATACGGTAATAGTTTACTTGGCTAGATATTGGTTGAGTGTTTAATGAATCTTTGTGTGAATTTAATAAAATTAAAGCAGCTTTAGGATCACTATTATTAAGTTGCTCCGCGCGTAGCAGGAAGGCATTAAAGTCATTATTCGTTAACGATTGCAAAGCATTTGATTTACAAGATATTAACAATAAAACAAAGAAAACTTGGGCACAGTTTTGAAAGTTGAATTTTACAAAGCTTCTAAACAAATTCTCGCTCCAACAGCATGTGCGATTATGTACAAAATACAGTATAAAACGATTTTGTGTAAATGATAAACTATTATTTTTATTGATAAAAAAGTAATTATTATGTTGTCAGAACATAGCAACATACTATTATTTTTCAGTAACTTGCCAATAGCTCGCTTCTATTTTATTACCATCTAAATCGATAATAAAACAACCATAATACAGTGTGCCATATTCCGGCCTTGCACCTGGTGCACCATTACACCTTCCACCCAAAGCAATAGCACATTGATAAAAATCATCTACTTGCTGTTTATTTAGCGCAACAAAGCCAAAGTGAACGCCATTACCTGGCGTTGCTGGCATTTTATCAAATGGTTGTTGCAACCAAAACTCAGGGTAGCCTTTACCGTATGTCACGGCTTGTTCATATTCACTCACTAAGGCTATGTTTAATGTTGCTAATACCGGCGTATAAAAGGCTTTAGCACTTTCTAAATTGTTGGTACCAATAGATGCGTGACATATACTCCGTAGAAGACGATGCTCAATCATAATTTTCCTTCCAAAAGAAAAAAGGTATAGTTATTAATAACTATACCTTGATAAATTAACGTAAAAAGATGACTAATTCATTGTTGTTACGTTACTTAAAGTACTAATCTAACTCAACTAAGTCGCCTTTAGATTGGAGCCAGTTTTTACGATCGCCACTGCGTTTTTTCGACAGTAACATGTCCATTAACTCCATCGTTTCTGCGTGTTCATCAACAGTTAATTGCACTAAACGTCGAGTATTTGGATCCATAGTGGTTTCGCGCAATTGTAACGGGTTCATTTCACCCAGGCCTTTAAAGCGCTGTACGTTAACTTTACCACGTTTTTTCTCTGCTTGAATTCGGTCTAAAATACTGTCTTTTTCCGCCTCATCTAACGCGTAAGACACTTCTTTGCCAACATCGACACGATACAGCGGAGGCATAGCAACGTAAACATGACCTGCTTGTACTAGAGGTAAAAAATGCTGAGTAAATAGCGCACAAAGCAAAGTCGCGATATGTAGGCCATCAGAGTCGGCATCGGCAAGAATACAAATTTTACCATAACGTAATCCTGATAAATCATCAGTGTCGGGATCAATCCCTAACGCAACAGATATATCATGTACTTCTTGCGAGGCTAAAATTTGTCCTGAATCGACTTCCCAAGTATTTAAAATTTTACCACGCAACGGCATTATTGCTTGAAATTCACGATCTCTCGCTTGTTTTGCACTACCGCCGGCTGAGTCACCTTCAACTAAAAAAAGCTCGGTGCGTAAAATGTCTTGGCTACCACAATCAGTTAACTTTCCGGGTAAAGCAGGCCCTTGAGTTACTTTTTTACGGATAATTTTTTTACTAGCGCGCAAACGACGTTGCGCGTTGGAGATACAAAATTCAGCTAATGCTTCTGCAATTTCAGTATGTTCATTAAGCCATAAACTGAAAGAGTCTTTTACTACACCAGTAACAAATGCAGCACATTGTCGCGAAGATAGCCGCTCTTTAGTTTGACCCGCAAATTGCGGATCTTCCATTTTCACCGAGAGAATATAAGAACATTTATCCCAAATATCATCTGGTGTTAACTTAACTCCGCGAGGGATTAAGTTTCTAAATTCACAAAATTCTCGCATTGACTCTAACAAGCCTTGGCGAAGACCATTAACATGGGTACCACCCTGCACCGTAGGTATTAAGTTTACGTAACTTTCTCCTACAGACTCGCCACCTTCAGGTAACCAAGTTACAGCCCAGTCAGCGGCTTCGTGTACAGAGCTAAAACTACCAACAAATGGCTCTTCTGGTAAGCTTTCATAGGCTTTCACTGATTCTTTTAAATAATCAACTAAGCCATCTTCATAGCACCATTGATATTTAGCGTCTTCGTTCTTATCATGAAATTTAATCGTTAGGCCTGGGCATAGAACTGCCTTGGCTTTTAACAAATGTACTAACCTACGTGCAGAGAATTTAGCTGAGTCAAAATAGTTAGCGTCAGGCCAAAATTTAACACGTGTGCCTGTATTTCGTCGGCCCACGGTACCCGTTTCGGTTAACTCTTCTACTTTATAGCCATTTTCGAAAGCCATTTCATAAAGTTTACCATCGCGCCTAACAGCAACATCTACCCGGGTAGATAGCGCGTTGACCACTGAAATACCAACACCATGTAAACCACCAGAAAACTGATAATTTTTATTAGAAAACTTACCACCGGCGTGTAACTTACAAAATATAAGTTCAACACCTGATACGCCCTCTTCTTGATGGATATCAATCGGCATTCCGCGACCATCATCAATCACTTCTAATGACTGATCTTTATCAAGGATCACCGTAATATTTTGTGCATGACCAGCTAAGGCTTCATCAACAGAGTTATCGATAACCTCTTGACCTAAGTGGTTAGGCCGAGTGGTATCGGTATACATGCCAGGACGATGGCGTACTGGGTCAAGGCCACTTAAGACCTCGATGGAGTCGGAATTATATTGTTCGCTCATTTATATGTTCTGATCATTGTGCTGTTAATAGGGGTAAGTTGAAAAATAACGCGATATTAGGCAAGGCATTTTCATAATTAATAAAACTATGATCGCCACCTTGCTCAATTACTAATTGGCAATGACGGTATTTTTCAACAGCTTGTTGGTAATCTAACACTTCATCACCTGTTTGTACCATGACCAAGTAATTATTTTTAGAAATATTTTCTTGTTCAAGTGTTTTAAGCTCGTCAATATGCTGAGCAAGCACTTGATATCGTTCTTTCGTATACGGATTTACTTGTTCTCCGAGTATATCTGCCATTAAATCAAATGGCTTAACTGCAGGATTAATGAGTACCACTTTTATTTGGTATTTCTCAGCAAAATAAGTCGCAAAGAACCCACCCAACGAAGAGCCTACTATGTACCATGAATCAATTGGTTCAAGCGCAATAATATCTTCTAGTTGCTTAATGGCACCGCTAGGCGAAGGAATAATCTGTGGGCAGTAAAGGTTCACCTCAGGATGGTTTTCGGCTATGTATTTGCGTGTTAGCTCTGCTTTCATGGATTGTGGCGAAGAGTTAAAACCATGGATATACAATAGGTTAATCATAATCACTTTTTCTCATTATATTAGACATAAAATACTGTTCGGGTTAATTCACCAGAACTAGCGAGTGTAAACACCTGATAACCTGGTGGCTGTCCATTAGATGCAGGTATTGTAGAATTCATATCAAATTGAATTGATGTCGCAGGGCACGTATATAAATTCACGCTTCGTTCGCCCAGTTCCACAGGTAAAATTAACGCCTGATGAATATGACCACAACCAAGCGCTTTAATTGAAGGAAACTTGTTTACCCATCTATGAAACTCATTTTTATTTATTAAACCATGCTGATCAATAAAAAAACCAGCATCAACGGCGTGATGATGGGTTAATAGTAACTGTGATTTAGCGCTGTTAATGACTTTAGTCGCCTGCTCGCATTCTCCATTGGTAATGATTCCTGCAGGTGTATCACTTTTGCTTTCAATTAATACGACTTGCCAATAATTATTTTCTATTACCTTGTGCTGACAGAACGGCGCTTTTGATAAATATTGATTTAGTAATGAAGGCTCATCATGATTACCTGAAACATAATAAACCGGTACATTAATTTCACATGCTTCAAAAGCATTAACAAACAGCTGATAAGACGCTTCTGTGTGGTCTTGAGTTAAATCGCCAGTAAAAACAATAGCATCAATTAGTGGTTGCGCTTTAATCGCAGACAAAACATGCTTTAAGTTTTCATATACATTGGCCTGATGATGCCTACCATTTGGGTTTGAAAATAAATGACTATCGCTTATTTGCGCAATAGTCAGTGTATTTAACCTTGAGTGGTTTAATGATAATTTCGTTGGCATGAGACGATCAAATTCTAGGTATGTCGAAATTCACTTGTCCCAACTTTAAACATAGCTGCAACCACTCTTTTAAAAAATAGTTCACTTGTTGTTTTTCATCAGGTAAGTGCATTTTCTCGTTAGGGTAATCATAACGAGGTTTAATTTGTTGTACATCTTGATTACTTATCACTTCAGCCATGCGTGCATCATGATATAAGCGCACGACCATTTTTGGCCGAAAAAGCTCAGCTAAATTATATCCGCGAATATTGGCTTCTTGATTAATCGTGATCAAGGTTGTGTATTTTGTTACTTCATTAACAGTAACGCGATAACTTAAAAAATCTGAGATAAAAAAGCATCTTTGCTCGCCGACCTGCTCTTTATCTGCAAGTATACGAAGTAGTAACATGTAATTAATCTCACATAAAGCCATTAATGTGGGTAAATGAGGACGATATTTTTTTTCTACAACAGGCATTTATTTCCAGCTTGATTTAAATTTATCTATATTCAGAGCTAGCCATTGTAACGTAATAATAGTTGCTGCATTAAGGATCTTTCCTTCGGCAAGTAATTTGTTGGCATTTTTTCTTGTCATAACATGCACTAAAATATCTTCCCCTTCAGATTCTAAGCCATAAACACCCGAGATATTGCTACTATCTACTGGTGCACAGTATAGTTGAATACATTCACTCATACCGCCCGCGCTTGAAAGGTAGTCCATGACTTTAATTACATTTTCTGGCGCTAAGTCTAAATTTGCTTCTTCTTTAGATTCTCTGATGGCAACGTCTAATGGCACTTCATCCTCAGAACACATACCAGCGATTAATTCTAATTGCCATGGCCCTGTTTTACTTTTAAGCGCACCTGCTCGAAATTGTTCTACTAAAACTACAGAGTCAGTTTTCGGATCATAAGGTAATAACCCAACAGCGTTTCCACGCTCAAAAACCTCTCTTGTTAACACTTCACTGTAACCACCAGCATAAAGTTTATGCTGAAATTGGTACTCATCTAGTGCAAAAAAACCTTGATATTTTCGATCTTTTTTTTGCACTTTTACATCGGTTAAATCAAAGCGCAACAGCGGTTCTCGAGTGATATTCATTTACATAGTTCCTCTATTATAATTGGCCTTTTTATAAGGTATTTTTCGATACCCTAGCGTTTAACATTTTGTTACACTAGAGTACTTCCTTATACACTTATTTTATTTAGCTAATATAATATTCGCGTTAAGATAGTTACAATTAAAAAAATAATAGCATGTTCATTATTACAGGAATCGCTTCAAGATGAAAAAAACAATAACCGCACTACTTATTGGCCTTGCTTATACTGCGAGTAGCTCTTTAGCTAATGCCGAAGATTTATTGTCAGTATACCAACAAGCACAAGGGAATGATCCGGTTGTTCTTAAAGCGCATGCGCAATTTTTAGCCACTGAAGAAGGTATTGAACAAGCTCGCTCTGTATTATTACCACAAATTAATGCTTCTGCTTCTTACACTGATAGCAAGAACGAAATTTTTAATACTGTCACTGGTGAAGTTAACGACTTTAACAATGAGAACTTCTCTTATGGTGCGAGCCTAAGCATGGAGTTGTATCGTCATTCAACATGGTTAAACTTGGCTAATGCTAAAAAACTTGCTCATCAAAGTGATATTGCTTATCAATCGGCTAAGCAAGAATTAATCGTACGAGTTACTGGCGCTTACTTTAACGTATTAAGTGCTAAAGATGATTTAGAATTTTCAATTGCAGAGAAAGCAGCGATTGAACGTCAATTAGAACAAACAAAACAACGATTTTCTGTTGGCTTAACAGCCATTACTGACGTTCACGAAGCGCAAGCTCAATACGACAATGCGGTAACCGAGCAAATTCGTGCAGAAAATAACGTTTTCAATGCTGAAGAAGCTTTACGTGTTATTACCAATATTTACCCGCGTGATTTAAACATATTAAACACTGAGCGTTTTGCGACATCTCGCCCATACCCAGATAGCGCCAATGAATGGCAACAAACTGCTGAAGCGAAGAACCTTGATTTAATCGCGCAAAAAATTAATATGGATATTGCTAAAGAAAATATTAATATCGCACGTTCTGGTCATTATCCTTCACTTGGTTTAAACGGTAACTTAAGCTCTTCTGATGATAACCGTTCACAATTGCCTGGCGTTAATCCTCCGTCTTTAGACAGTCACTCTATCGGAATAACATTAACTGTACCAATTTATTCTGGCGGCTCTATTTCAAGCAGTGTTAGACAAGCTCAAAGTAATTATGTTGCCGCAAGTCAAGATATGGAACAGTCTTATCGCAACGTAGTACGTAACACCCGTAATGCCTACAATACTGTTATAGCTGCAGTATCAGCGATAAAGTCGTTAGAACAATCTGTGGTAAGTGCACAAAGTGCATTAAAAGCTACAGAAGCTGGCTTTGAAGTAGGCACTCGTACTATCGTTGATGTACTTAATAGCACCAGAAACCTTTATAACGCTAAACGTAATCTATCTTCAACACGATACGATTATATTCAAAACGTTTTAGCACTTAAACGCGCCGGCGGTACAATTACAGAACAAGACTTAAAAGATATTAACCAAGGCTTAATTGCTGCTGAGTAACAATTCCAGCGTTAATTAAACCACATAAAAAAAGCAGCATTTATATGCTGCTTTTTTGCTATTTGAAATAGCGGTTTATTACATAACCTGAACTCTGGATAATGAGTGCTTGAAACTCAAGTGAACCAAAAGCTTAGGTAATAAAGTAAATGCTATAGCCAGGTGAACATCACGAATAGATATCATCAATGCTTCATTTTATGCCATTTCCAAGGCAAAACGTTTATGAATAGCGCGCTATTTATCGACGTTTTAACGCAGAAAATGGCTTAAAAGGGAGCATTGAGCAAGTGCTGCTTATCCAGAGTTCAGGTTACATATGTAAGATAAACACTTATAATCGATACGGTTATCAACAGTGAGTGTTTAGTCTTCTTGTTTAATCGCGTTAATAATTTTAGTGGTAGAAATACCATCTTCAAAGTTCAACACTTTAACTTCACCACCTGCGGCTATTACCTCTTCACCACCTGCAATATCTTCCACTTTATAATCGCCGCCTTTTACTAAAATGTTCGGTAGTATGTTGGCAATTAAACGTTGTGGCGTATCTTCACTAAATGGCACTACCCAATCAACAGCGCCTAAACCAGCAAGTACTGCCATACGACGGTCTACTGGATTAACAGGACGACCGGGCCCTTTTAAGCGGGTCACTGAAGCATCATCGTTAACGGCAACAATAAGTCGGGTACCTAAGGTATTTGCTGTAGATAAATATGAAACGTGTCCCGCATGAAGAATATCGAAACATCCGTTTGTCATCACAATATTTTCACCGCGTGCTTGCGCTAATTCAACTGCAATTTTAAGTTGATCCTCAGTCATGACACCAAAGCCACTTTCTTGGCCCGATAAAAGCTCAGCGCTAAGTTCTGCTTCGCTCACCGTTGAAGTGCCCAATTTACCAACAACAATACCTGCTGCTATATTTGCTAAAGCACTGGCTTGAGCAAAATCGGTTTTAGCGGCAATTGAAAGTGCTAAAGTAGCAATAACGGTATCGCCCGCTCCTGTTACGTCATAAACTTCTTTCGCTTGAGTAGGTAAATGAAACTCTTGCTGATCATGCATTAGCAGAGTCATTCCCTGCTCGCTTCTGGTGACCAACATTGCTGTTAAATCTAACGCTTTAAGCAGTGCTTGGCCTTTACTGACAATTTCAGCTTCATTTTTGCAATGTCCAACAACCGCCTCAAATTCTGCAAGGTTTGGCGTAATTAAGGTTGCGCCACGGTATTTTGAAAAATCAGTACCTTTTGGATCAACTAATACCGGAATATTTTGTTCTTTAGCCGCTTGAATAAGTGCCTGTACTTCTGACAAAGTACCCTTGTCATAATCTGACAATAACAATAAATCGTGTTGAGCGACCAAAGCTTTAGTTTGTTCTGTCAGGGAGTATTTATCCATTTGTGCAAAAGATTCTTCAAAATCTAAGCGCAATAATTGCTGATTTCGACTTAAAATACGCAATTTTGTGATCGTTGGATGATCTGCAGACTGAATAAATTGACAATTTATATTCATTGCAGACAGCTGTGTTTGCAATGTTTTTGATGCTTCGTCTGCACCGGTAATACCAAGCAAAGTTACTTGACCATTTAGCGAGGCAATGTTCAAGGCTACGTTAGCCGCGCCTCCTGGGCGATCTTCGTCTTGATGTATTTTAACAATAGGCACAGGTGCCTCGGGTGAAATACGTTGTGTTGGTCCAGACCAGTAGCGATCTAACATGATATCACCAACGACTAAAACACGCGCTTTTTCAAAAGCGGGAATATCTACTTTCATCCTGTACCCTATAACAGATATAATAACCAATATTGTATCACAAGCAATTCAATGAGTTGAAATCATCCCGTGAGTAAAAACAAAGTTTTACAACCAAATTTTAAAATATCTTACCTATTACCTAAATATTGGCTAACGTGGATTGGAGTGTTTATTCTTTATAGCATTTCTTGGTTGCCTTACAGGTTCCAGTTATTTCTAGGTAAAATGATTGGCCGATTACTTTATAAAATTGGCTCAAGTCGAAAACGAGTTGCTTTAAGAAATTTAGAGCTGTGTTTTCCTGATATGTCTGACGCTGAGCGCCAGGTTATGCTCAAGCGCAATTTTGAAAATACCGGCATTGCACTACTCGAAACCGGCATGGGTTGGTGGTGGCCAAATTGGCGTGTAAAGCGCAAAACTAAAGTTATCGGCCTTGAACATATTGAAGCAGCACAAAAGCAAGGCAAAGGTATATTACTACTCGCCATGCACTACCTTAGTGCTGAAATTAACTGTCGTGGCATTGGTTACGGGCATCCAATGGTGGTTTTTTATCGACCACACAACAACCCTTTAATGGAGTATTTTCAGTTTCGTGGCCGTGGCCGTTCGAATAAATATATGTTGGGAAAACGTGATGTTAAAGGTTTACTTAAAGCCCTTAAAGATGGCGAAGCATGTATTTATTTACCGGATCAAGATTACGGGAGAAATCGCAGCGTATTTGTACCTTTTTTTAATGTCCCTGAAACCGCTTCAACTACCGGTACATTAATTTTTGCTCGACAAAAAAACACTCAAACTCATATGCTGATTCCAACACGCAATGACGATGGCAGTGGTTATACATTGGAGATAAAGCCGATGCTGGAGAACTTTCCTACCGGTGACGATACAGCAGACGTTTTACGAATAAATCAAGAATTAGAAAAAGCCATTATGGTTAAGCCAGAGCAATATATGTGGTTACATCGTCGCTTTAAAACACGACCTAACCAAGACGATCCTTCATTATATGATTAAAATAAGTTGTTAAATCTATATACAAAAATGCAAACTATGATAAAAATTAAATAACAAACGACAATAAGTGATTTATGAAATTATTTTTTAAAATTATTATAGGCCTTATTTTAATCGGTTTAGGTGCTGCACTTTGGTTAAATAAAGCGCATTTATTCGGAGGCAATCAAAGTACTTCGCAACTACCTGCAGTAACTAATGCAGATCATCATCATAAAAGCGAAACAACGTCAGAAAGTGAGTCTGCAGAAGAGAAAAAAAGTGACACTGAAAACATTGTAAAGAAAAATAGCAATGCGGCAGCCGATGGACTTTCACGTTATTATGCCAATCTACATGGCGAAATGGACGGCAAAGGTCCAAAAATTCGCAATAATATTGTCTATTTACCTGAGCCAGAAGGAGATTTAGCGTTAATATTAGAAGAAAGGCGCTTAATCACTCGGCCTTTGCGAAGAAGCTGGACTGGCAATACTGACAACCATCCATTTCGCCAAGATGAAACCTTGTATCAGAAATTATCTGAGTATTCTAAAAGCAATGATGTTGAATTAATTTGGTGGTTAAATCGTGATTTTATCGTCAAAAGCCCTTTTAGAATTAATAAAGATATTATTAAAACCTCATATCAGGTAGGTAAAGCCATTGAAGGCCACTTTGAAAATGGCCTTTCAATTTATTTTTGTTACCAGCAACGTGCTATTGTTTTAATAGAGTACGATATTCCTTACTTAGCTAAAGAATGTTTAAAATTACACAAAGATAAAAGTTACTAGCGCAGACATAATACTGCGCTATTTTTTCTAATGTAGTAACGCTGAAACAATATTCATTACTTGGTTATGCTCTGCAGTAAACTCCGCCGCAGGTATCATTGCTGGACTGTTTTGTAAGGTTGCATGATGGCTAAAATCACGCAATTTACAATAGTTTTCAACCAAAGTTTGCTGCTGATGCACAGTAATAATATCAATACTAGCTAAGTATTCGAGTAAATTAATATTATCGGAGTAAGTGCTTAACTTAGGGTGGTCTATTGAATATGCGAGCACTAAATACTGCACAAGGAACTCAATATCAACCAGTCCACCAAGCCCTTGTTTAATATCAATTTCAGTTGATGATGACTTATCCAGATGGCGCCGCATTTTATCACGCATTTTTAACACGTCTTCACGTAATACTGCTTTGTCACGTTTTCTCATTAATACATCGCGCTTAATATCTTTAAACTTTAATGCCAACGCTTCATGACCATATATAATACGCGTACGCACTAAAGCTTGATGCTCCCACGTCCATGCATCATTATTTTGATAATGGTTGAAAGTATCAATATGCACCATTAACAAACCTGCATTACCTGAAGGCCTTAAACGCATATCCAATTCATATAAAATGCCATTTGCCATTCGGGTATTAAATAAATGCATCATTCTTTGCGCAAGTTTTAAATAGAATTGGCCAGCCGAAATCGATTTTTCACCTGAAGTCATTTCTGCCAAATCGGCATCATGCACAAAAACTAAATCTAAATCTGAGCTATAACCGAGTTCAATACCGCCTAATTTTCCATAACCAATAACCGCAAAACCTTTATCTTGGCAGTCTAATTTACTGCTAGGTACACCAAAGCGTAAGGCCATTTGCTGCCATGCTAAGTTGGCCACTTCTTCTACTAGTGCTTCTGCGAGTGCGGTTAAATGGTCACTGACTTTAGTAATAGGCAAAATATCAGTGATATCTGCAGCAGCGATACGCAATTGTTTAGCTTGTTTGAATTGACGTAGCGTTATCATTTGCGCTTCTTGATCATCTTCGGGCACCCGCAACATAGTTTCTCGCAACTCAGCAGCATAAGAAGATAATAACGGTGGTTGATGAAATAATTTGGGGTCAATCAATTCATCTAATAATATAGGAAACTTGGCTATATGCTCAGCCACCCAACTACTATTTCGACATAAATGTATTAACTGTTTTAACGCTCCTTCATTCTCAAATAGTAACTCAAGATAAGCCGTTCGAGTTGCAACGGTAGTCAACACTCCTAATACTCGCGCTAAGGTTTCATCGGTTAATTTCAACTCTGCAAGGTGCCAAAGTACTGTTGGTATTAATTTATCAAGGGTTTGTCTACCACGACTTCCCATGCTTCGTTTAACCATTTCACGACGAAAATCTCTTAATGTTAGCCATAAAGATTCACTATGGGTAAAAATTACCCCGTTAGTGGTATCAAGTAATTGCGGTGAATGTTCAATCCAAGCAATAGACTCTTCATCGCTCCATTGGCTATCCCATAATGTTGTCCAGTATTGATCTACAGCTTGTCGATTTGGGCTTTCCTCACCAATAAGCTCGCCAAACTGTTGATGAACACCTTGCATATGAAACGTAAGCTGAGTAAGAAAAGTAGGCCAATCGCTACACTGGCTATCCGCAAGAATAGTCACCAAACGTTGTTTATCTAATTCGCATTCAGGCAGTTTTTGAGTTTGTTGATCGTTTATCGCTTGAATAATATTCTCAACCCGACGTAAAAAACGATAGCTATTCGTTAGCACCTGCGCGCTTTGAGGGGTAAGTTCACCGTGAGTTACGAGTAAGGGCACTACCTTTAATAGATTACGATGTTGCAAGTCGGTATCGCGACCGCCTCTGATCATTTGGAAAACTTGGACAATAAACTCTACTTCACGAATACCGCCAGCGCCCAACTTAATATTATTGGTCAGTTGCTTGCGTCTAACTTCTTGTGCAATCAAAGCTTTCATTCGGCGCAGACTATCAATAACACTAAAGTCGATATAGCGGCGGTATACAAAAGGCCTAAGCATACTCGACAACTGACCGTGATAATCGCTTTCACCAATCAAGCGTGCTTTTAACATGGCATAACGCTCCCAATCACGCCCTTGATCTTGATAATAGTTTTCCATGGCGGTAAACGACAACACCAAAGGCCCACTTTCGCCAAAAGGTCGTAAACGCATATCAACACGATAGACAAAGCCATCAGCCGTTTGTTGATTCAAAGCCGTTATTAATTTTTGACCTAAACGGGTAAAAAATAATTGGTTATCTATACTGCGCCTAACACCTTGTGTTTCACCGGCTTCTGGATAAACAAAAATTAAATCTATATCTGAAGAGAAGTTCAGCTCTTTGCCGCCAAGCTTTCCCATACCATAAACCAGTAAACGTTGAGGAACCCCTTCAGCGTTAACCGGAGTACCCCATTTTTCCTGACAAAATATTGATAACCAATCATTTGCTGCAATGATTAAATGATCTGCCAAAGACGACAACCTTTTTAATGATTCATCAAGCGATATGCCTAACAAAAAATCGCCAACAGCAATATGTACCATTTGCTCTAAACGAAACATTCTCAAACAATGCTGTAATTGCTCTTCTGTTTTACATGGCTCCAGCTTCCCTTCAATTATATCGCCATATTTTGGGGTGTTTTTCGTAAGTAACTGTTCACTATTAAACAGATCAACAATCACGTTTGGAGCCTGTATAGCGCTGCGTAATATAAAGTCACTTAATGCGATTGCGTGTTTAAATAGTGCTAATCGCTCCGGTGTAAGACCATCAGTCGCGTTAGGAAATTGTTGAGAAAACTGTAACCAACTTTTATCTTGCTGTTCAACAAGTAGTGGTGAAAATGACAAAGGAGATGAATTAGGCACGTTATCCTCGAAAATAGTTACAAATGCAAATGAGCATACAGTTATAATGTACAATAAATTAATTTCACTGATATACCTAAAACATTAGACATAATATGTCATAAATGGTATTAATGAATGATTACCATAGCATTTTTGAGGACAGTATGGCAGGAATGCAGCCCCTAAAATTAATGATACTTTTGCTGACGTTACTACTCTTTGCTTGTTCAGATCCAGTTAAAGAGCAAATTACCCAGCAAATTCCACTCACAGAACAACGCATTAACATGCTGGCTAAAGCGCTTGCTAATGGCGAGGTTCGTAACGCTAATTTGATTGGTCAATATGGCTCAAGGCTATTAGACTCTAAACCAAGTTATAAACCGTTAATTGACGAGTTTTTAAAAGACACCGGCACCCAAGGGCCTATGTTTTTAGCATTAGTTGATCGATTAAACACGGTAAAAAATCAACCGCAAATGTTTGAGAGCTCTCAAGCTATTTACGACGAGTTACTAAATTTATATCAGGCTGCTGATCCTGTTTTATACTCTGACGCCTTAAGCGACCCACTCAATGTGTTAGCTGATATGTCCGACGGAACTTTGCCACGTGTTAATGCTATGTCAAAATCACAAAGTATGTCAGCTAATAAAGCCCAAGACTTTGGCACCGGCGAACAACTTATTGGCAATCCTTCCTACGGCAGTTGGACAACTGGTTCAAATGGTATGTCCTTCTGGGCTTGGTATGGTATGTATTCAATGATGGGTGATTTATTTGGTTCACGTCGCACGAGTTATAATGATTGGGGTCGTAGTAGAAATTATAGCTATTACAATGATTATGGCCGTAAACGTTACAGTTCACCTGATCAACTGCGGAAGCAAAATGATATCGACACACGTACTAAAAAATCATTTGAAAGCCGCGGTCAAAAATATACTAGCACCTATAGTAAAAACAGAACTGGCGCGTCAAGTATCTCTAGTCAAAGTAAAAGTGCACAAACCAGTGCCAACCGATTTGCTAGCAAAACAACCAATAAAAGCGCTTATGCTAAATCAAGTAAAAGTGCTAAAAATGCTAGTTTTAGAAACAGTAAGAGTACAACGTCACGTAGCTTTAGACGTGGAAAGTAGGGATAAATATGAATACATTTATTGAAATAACCGGCCTCAATCTAGAGCTATTAATTTTCTTAGCCATTGATATCACCATCGCTATTATATTACTGGGCGCTATGCGCTTTATCAGTGGTTTATCAGCAAAGGTTAACTCAACAGACGAACTTTCTAAAGAAGATAATTTTGCCTTTGGTATAAGTGTTGCCGGCAGTGTGGCTGCCCTGGGTATTGTATTAACCGGTGCCATAGCGGGAGAAAATGCAGATAGTTATTTAATGGAAATTATCGGCATGGCAAGTTATGGCATTTTTGGTTTAATCTTGATTAAAGTTGGTCGCATTTTTCATGACCGCTTTGCTTTAAACCAAATTGACAAGAATGCGCAAATTAAATCACGTAATATTGCCGTTGGCATTGTTGATGCATCAGGTGCTATTGCTACAGCGATTGTCATTCGTGCTGTACTACTTTGGGTTTATGGTTTAGACATCAGCACCTTTGCCGCCATTGCCGCTGGCTTTGTAGTTTCACAAGCTATGCTAGTGTTAGTTACTCGACTTAAAGAACGCCAATATGCCAAAAACAACCAAAACAGCAGCATGCAAAATGCCTTTGCACAAGGACATGTAGCACTTGCCATTCGTTATGCAGGCCAAGCTATAAGTACTGCCTTAGCTGTTACAGCAGCCAGTCACTTTCTAACTTATAGTCCAGAAACCTTAATGGTTAATTTAGTCGGCTGGTTAGTTTTTGGTATAACCATGACATTATTGGTCGCCCTACTTACTTCTATTGCTAAACGCCTAGTACTCATGGGCATCAATTTAGTTGAAGAAGTAGACCATCAGCACAATATTGGTGTTGCTTGTGTTGAAATGGCGATCAGCATTTCAATTGCACTACTACTAACGGCGTTAATGTCTTAACTGCCGCTAAAATCTGCATATTAAATCAAGCGCAATTATGCGCTTGATTGCTTTCTAACCAATAAATACAGCGCATTAAAGCTAGGAACATTCATGATACTCGAAAGAAATCGGCTATGGGACGATACACTCCTGATTTTAACTATGGCTGTTTTAGCGGGTTGTGGACTGATATACGAATATCTATTGTCGCACTATGCAGGTCGTGTTTTAGGTATAATGGAAAGCACCATATATGCCATGATTGGCTTAATGATCGTTGCCATGGGCTTAGGTGCATTTGCCGCCCGTAAAATTCAATGTGCTTTTAATGGTTTTGTATGGCTCGAACTCACCATCGCATTTCTAGGTAGTAGTTCAATATTGATCATTGGCGGGTTAATCGCTATTACCCAGACCTTCCCTGAAATACTAGGTAGTATGTTCAACCTGCCACCAGACGCTTACCCGCGAGGTGGTATTTTTAAACAACTCAGTTTTCTTGCTTTTAATAGCCCGTACTTTTTCGGCTTAATTTTAGGCTTTTTTATTGGCATGGAAATCCCCTTAATCGCGCGAATTCGCGAAGAAATACACCAGAAACACCTAAAAAACAATCTTGGCACCATCTACGGTGCAGATTATATCGGCGCAGGTATTGGCGCTGCTATTTGGGTTATTTTTCTGTTATCAATCGACATTAGCAAAGCCAGTGCACTAACCGCTGCTTTAAACTTAACGGCCGGCGTAATTTTCATACTTTACTACTGGCAAAGGCTTACTTGGCGAAAAACCTTAATTACAGCCCATGGGGTTTTATTAGTAATGATCATGGCTATATACCATTATGGTAATGGTTGGTTGAGCCAAATGAGTAACTTACTTTACCTCGATAAAGTTGTTTATAGTGATAAAACGCGTTTCCAACAACTCACCTTTACTGAACGAAATATGGGGCCTGAAAGCGGCAATATTATTAACTTTTATTTGAATGGCCGCTTACAATTTTCATCTTCCGACGAGTTTATATACCACAGTTATCTCGTCAGCCCAGTTTTAGCAGGTTCTGCACGCCATGAAAATATTCTTATCATAGGTGGCGGTGACGGACTCGCCTTGCGAGATGTGCTGCAATGGCAACCTAAACACGTCACTTTAGTTGACCTAGATACTGAATTGATGCAGTTATTCAAAAACCCACATGAAAAACTACCTCACTCTCTAGCTAATGAAATTGAAACGTTAAATGCAGCCAGTTTACGTGATGAAAGAGTTAACATTATTTCTGCTGATGCCTTTATTGCTATCGACACATTACTGCAAAGCCAACAAACCTTTGATGCTATTATTGTTGACCTACCTGACCCGAGCCACCCGGATCTCAATAAACTTTATTCAGTTAATTTTTATGCTCGCTTAAAACAGTTGCTTGCGGGCGATGGCTTAATTGGTATTCAATCTGCTAGTCCTTATCACGCTAAGAATGCCTTTATTGCGATAGGAAAAACGGTACAAGCTGCTGGCTACTCAAGTGTTCAACAATATCATGACAACGTGCCAAGCTTTGGTGAATGGGGTTGGACTATCGCCAGTAAAATTGGCGCTTCTCCGCTTACAAGATTAAAAAATATTGAAGAATTCCCTACACCTCATCATTGGCTAACCTTACCTATGACTATTAATGCTTTTGAGTTCTCCAAAGGTTTTTATGAGGACAGCAAGTCAGTACCCGTTAATTATCTAGGTAGCCATGCCATTTATCAACTGCATCAAAAAGCATGGCAAGATCAACAAGGGTTAAATAATGCCCATTTACAATAAAAATGATTAAGATGGATTACAAAATAAAATGAATTAGCACTTGACATAATATGTCACAATGCTAAATTACTCCCAACACGACATAATATGTCGTCAGTAAAATCAAGTTAATTGGTTTTACGCTACTTATTAGAACATGAGGAAGAACATGAATATTCATAAGATAGCTGACTATTTAAATGCTTTGGCCGATGATTCGGACACCGGAATGACCTTTGACTGCCAACCTATTTCAGGTGAAGTAGATGTACTGCAAATTACTGTTTTTGGTCGCGAAGAGCTGCCTATATTTGTTTCAGTAACAGATGACCAAATTCTTTGCATTACTTACCTCTGGGGTGAAGAAGAAGTTAAAGCCGATAAGATCAATGAAATGCACGTAAGCATGCTAGAGATGAACATTCCAATGCCGCTGTCTTCATTTTCGAAAATCGGTGATAAATATGTCATTTTTGGCGCCCTAGCGATTAGCTCAACTTTTAATGACATAGAACACGAACTAGCGGTATTGAGTAACAATGCACTAGAAATTATTGACGACATGAGTGATTACTTAATTTAAGCAGCCACCTTAGGAGTATTATTATGAGTATATTTAAAAAAATTATGACCGCTATTCGCGGCGGTGCAACTGAAGTTGGCGAATCTATTATTGACTCAAATGCCACTCGCATTTTTGAACAAGAAATTCGTGATGCAGAAAATCACTTAACTAAAGCTAAACGTGATTTAACCGGTGTTATGGCACAACAAATGTCATCTAGCCGTGACGTTGAACGTATTAAACGCGAAATTACTGAACATGAAGGTTATGCTGTTCAAGCCTTAGAAAAAGGTGATGAAGCACTTGCATTAGCAGTTGCTGAGAAAATTTCTACGCTAGAGAATGAGCTTACAACACAGCAACAAGCACTTGATAGTTTTCAAGGTAATGCTGAACGTTTAAAAGAGCTAGTTAAAAAGAGCGAGCGCCAAGTGGCTGAGTATAAGCGCCAATTATCTATGGTTAAAACCACTGAAAGCGTACAAAAAGCAACTTCAGCCATTACTGATAACTTCTCATCAAGTAACTCAAAGTTATTAAATGCTAAAGACTCGTTAGAGCGCATTAAAGCTAAGCAACAGAAATTTGATGATCGCATGAAAGCTGCCGAAGTATTAGAGTCTGAAAACTCAGATACTTCGTTAGAAGCTAAGCTAAAAGAAGCAGGTATTGGTGCTAGTGATAACAGCGCTAATTCAGTACTAGAGCGCTTAAAAGCCAAGCAAAAATAAATCAACAATTTGATTTACCGCTTTGTATCTATGATGCAAAGCGGTTTTTTAGCTTTATTTAGCTCAACTATCTGCCAAAAATTCGGAGCACAAAGTGAGTTTTTTCAAAAATATATTCAAAAAACCAACACCAGAGCGCAAACTCAGTAATGTAAAAGACCTTACTTTAGGTGATATTATTGTTATGTCAGACAGCTTTGGTTTACCCAGCGCACTACGAGCACAAGAGTTTCAAGTTAGCGCCGTAAATAGCTACGAATTTGAGCATAAAACTCAAGCAGAGTGGGTACTTAAAGGCAATAATGAACTAGAATTATACTTAACGTTAGATATAGACGATAAAACCTACTTAAAATTCTCTCTGAAAATATTACATCAAGACGTAGAAACCTTGTTTGATCTAGAGCAATTCGCTGAAGTCTTCGATGAACCCGGCGAGGCACAATTAACCCGCCTTGGTGACAATGACACCACATCAGGCTGGAGTAGCGAAGTATATCAACAAAGTAGCTACGCTGAAGTTGGGTACTTCCATCGCAAAGATTATAGAACAGATGCCCTTTCTGCTTATGAAGGCAAAGACAGTGGCGAGCAGTTTGAACTTTATGCATTGTTTAACGAAGATCAAGACAAAGGTGTAGACATTGAAGTTTGGCAAGATGGCGACACCGAAGTATTTTTGACCCTTTTTAGACCTACCACAGATATTGTGGACATGTATCCAGGGAGTTAATTATGTCACGAAAAATCCCAGAAAAATGGCAGTCATCAGTTAAAGCAGTTAAAGCGGTACAAGTCGCTTTTGATATGGACGAAAAAATTCAACTCGCCATTCGACAAAAGGCGCTCAAAGCAGGTATTAGTCCTTCAGAGCAAATTAGAGATATTCTGGGCTTACCAACCAATAAACGCCCCAAGCGCCCAAGACTAACCGTTAGCTTATCTGGCGAAGACTACGTACTACTCGCTGAAAAATATGGCCTATCTGCTGAACAACAGCTTGAAATTAAGAAAAAATTGATGGATGATTTAATTAGTTATGTTGATCATACAACGGATGAGTAAAGCGCTACTCAACTTAATGGTTGATTCTATTAAATAAAATAACGTAGAGATTGCAATGATAGTCGTACAAAAAGCCATGGAGAAAACAAATTTATACCGTGTCGATGATTTCGGGGTAAAGAACTATAACTACGGCTTTATTGGCGCTATATCTTTGCTGTTATTCTTAACATTAAACATTTCATTAGGCTACTTTACATATCAAGCAGAAGCAGGTCTTGAAACTTCACCAATTCAAACTTACGGCGACGCTATTTGGCTAATGGTAATGTCTGCAACTACCATTGGTTTCGGTGATGTTTACCCTATTACTCTGATCGGTAGAACGTGCGTTTTTGTTATGTTTATTTTAGGCGTAGGCATCTTAGGAGGAATGGGAGCTGTATTTGTAAATAAAATATTTGGCTTTGCCGACACCAATATTAAAAATCGTGAGCTCAGAATGCAAAACTCACAAATTATTGCTCAAAATACAGAAATGGCCAAAAAACTTTTAGCCTTAGAAGAAAAATTAGAGGCGCTAGCAAAATCCCTCGATAAATAATCTACGTTAACCCCAATTACAATAATATCCAACAAGAGTGCTAATACGTAATACAACGTTTCTATTAATAATTGTTGTTCAATGTTAGTACTTACTCCGACTAAATGTCGAGTTACAAACTCTTGCAAGCTAGTTGCTATTTTAAACCCTACTATTTTTGTGCCATACTGAAATCTGACCACTATTAGCATATTAATTTATTAGAAATACAGGGATCTCTTTATGATATTAAAAAAATTAACACTCGTAGCCATAGTTGCCATTATTAGCGGTTGTGCAAACAACACTGCCTTAGAAGCAAATATTTCGCAATTAAATCAAAAAATTGATAATTTAACTAATAAAGTTAATAGCTTATCTGCTAAAACAAAAGCAGTATCTGGCGAAGTAAATGCATTAGGGATGGCGCAAGAAAAAACTAATCAAGCGGTAAAAGATACCAATGAACGCATTGATAATGTAGTGGCGAGTTACAAAAAATAATTTATAGCGACCATTTATAGTTACTAAATATTGTATATGAGCATAAATAAAACACTAAACTTTGTTTGGTGTTTTATTGTTTTTGCAGCGATATTTAGCGTGTATATAATTCAGTTACCAATCCTTGCGGGTTAGCGACTTGTTCAATTAACATTTTTTTATTTTCAGCTAAATCGCCTACAAAATGACTAATATTATCGGTGATTTCAGCTACTCTTTCTTCACCATCTTCTCTCGTTAGAGGACTATGTACTTCTAGCAACTTTTTTCCTGGTTCATAAGATAACTTTATTGTTTGCTCAATAATTTTTACAGGAGTATTAATGGCAACATGTTGAAATAACCACTCAATATCATCGTCATATAAACGAATACAGCCTGAACTGGCACGCATTCCTATTCCAAAACGCTGATTAGAACCGTGTAACAAGTAAACACTAGTGCCTAATCGCATGGCATATTTACCAAACGGATTATTCGGCCCCGCAGGCACTTCATTAGCGAGTTGCTTACCATGCTCTGCAAAATATCGTGCTTTCATTTCGCTAGTTGGCCGCCAAATGGGATTTTTTCGCTTTTCGCTTATATAACTTGTTGTTTTTGGTGTTGCTAAGCCTTCCCTACCAATACCTACAGGGAAAACATGTACCTTGTCGCTATTTTCAGGAAAATAATACAAGCGTAATTCAGGCAGGTTAATTACAATGCCCTCACGTTTACCAAAAGGTAATAACATTTGGCTTGGTATAACTAGCTGATGTCCCACTGTAGGTAAAAATGGGTCAATACCGGGGTTAGCGGCCATTAAGGCGAGAAAACCTACATCATACTTTTCTGCAATAAGTTGAAAGTAGTCACCTTTGGCAACCACATGATATTGCTTTTCTCCAATTAGCCTTGAGCCTGCCTGAGGTAAACTATAAGTTTTTGCATAACTTAAAAATGAGATTGAATTAAGTGTAAGAACTAACAGAAACACTTTACACGCACAGGTATTTATCAATATATTTGACATAAAATTACAACAATCACTTTTCAGTTTAGCTTGTATTAATTAATAGCCCTTTACTCTGTCGCTATTAGCTCACAGCATGTTAATAACAGAGTGCTTTATTCATACCAATAACGAGGCATAGTAACGGCAATAGCTTTAGTATGATTTAATGCGATAAGTAAACTGTCAACCTTGCTATTTTGCCACTGAACCATTTTTTTAGGTGGGTTATCTAACTTTTCTAATTGCAGCTGAATAATCCATAAAGAATGTAACTCTGTAATACCTTGCTGTAAATCTAGCCAAGGGTGGCGAAACTTATCACGTAATTCGTTATCAAATAAGCCAGCAAGCCAAGCACCCGTTAATGAGCTTCGATAAAGCGGTTTACTTAAATCTAGGTACTGCTGACTCTGTAAACTCGAGGTATTTTTCATCTGTACACTCAGTTCACTTAAACTAAACTCTATTTTATCTTGAGCAAACTTAAGTAACGCATCATCTGAAACTTCATCTGCTGTACTGTGTTGCTGATTACGCGTTAAAAAAAGTTCGAGAATCGAAAGTTGTAACTGATTAAATCGACTACTATGTAAAAGTTGAGAAATATCTTCATCATTCGGGAAGAGGCGCTTTTCAATTCTTAACTGTTCAATAAGCTGCTGACTAAATTCTAACTTCTTTCGATAATTTCCTGTTTTGTTTGTTAGCTCTTGCAAGTGTATTGCGTTATCAACCCAAGCTAATAAATGAATAAAATGGCTTAATTCGTCTCTAACAAGTAACTCTTGTGCTGACAAGTACTCTTCGAATAACCAAAAACCATGACGCAATGTAGCTAAATCAGCCTTGACCTGTATTAATGCCTGTAAACTAGGCGCAACTAAATAACGTTCAATACCTTTTTGTAAGCCAGTAAGGCTAAAACTTAATCCATAAGTAAAAGCAGCAGCGATAGAGTCACTACGATTTTCACAAATATAATTTGATTGTTGAGTGTGTGTACTCTCTGGCTGTTTTCTCCAAAGCGAATAACCACGTGCGGCTTTGCTCTTTATGCCTGGTCGCAGTGCAAGTACATCAAATAGTAGTCTGGCTAGATTAAAAAGTGCAGATTTATCTCCTTCAACCAATTCAAACTCAAGCTCATGAATACTCTCTTTGTTTTCTGAGCTGGTAATTTCTCCTTGATCAAAAGCGAGCTCAACTACGTTACCTACTGCATCGGTAATTAACCAAGTACAACGTTTAAAGTTGGTGTCGAACAAGGCTACCAAGTCTCGCTGAATAGTGCCAACCGATTGGCTTTGATGCCAAATCTCATTGGGAAAAAGCGATAGTATTGGAAATTCACTTACGATATCAACATTGTATTCTGGTCGACTATGTAAACCACCAACAACTTGCCCAGCCGTTTTAATCGTTTGCTCGATATGGTCATTGTTGCGGCGAACTCTTAACCCCATATCGTGATGGCGCAAATTAAGATCTGGCGTATCAAAATAGCAATTAGCTAATTGCTTTTCCTGATAGCTAAATTGAATGTTTTCACGATTTAAGGCTTGGTTGATTTTTTCTTCGGTGTTATCGCCTAAAACTAAATATTTAAGCTCTATTTCGGTTGTCATGCTTTTCCAATAGTAGTTATAAATCAAGCTTATTTACTGTAACAATAATATATTACACCATTGTAAGTAAATAATAGTGCATCTTACATGATTGATATTTTATAGCAAAAAACTTAGAAATCTAGGCGACATTGCTTGCTATCAATCGTGCAAAGCCCTACTATCTTTTGCATTCTCTGTTTAAAATGGCGCTATTGGTTATTTCATGATGAACATAAAAAAAACTTTCATTACTCTACTTATATTAACTCCCTTATTTTCTTTCGCTGAAGCGGCTGAGTCAGCCAACAAAGCTGGCTATATTTCTGAAGATTTAATTGTTTACATGCACACCGGTGCTGGCAAAAATTACCGCATACAAGGCACGGTTAATTCTGGCGAAAAAGTAGAGCTTACCGGAAATTCAAACAATGATTATAGTGAAATTATTACCGATAAAGACCGTACTGGCTGGATAGAAACCAAACATGTTTCAACCAAACCAGGTATGCGCTATGTAATCGCTGATTTAAATGAAAAACTAGCGAGCATTCAATCAAGTAAAAACGATATAGCACAACAGCTCAGTGACGCAACGCTTGAGGTTGATGCATTGAAGTCTGAACGTATTGATTTACAAAATAGTATTTCAGCACTCAATATGGATTTAACACAAACTAAATCGCAATTAAAAAGCCAAGATACTGACATTAAAAAGCAATGGTTTTTCAATGGTGCAATCGTGTTAAGTATTGGTTTATTATTTGGTTTAATCTTACCTCGTCTATTTTCAAAACGTAAATCTAGTATGCAAAACTGGGGTTAATTTTAACCATGGTTTTATCATATTACTTGCTAAAAATTCCATACACCATTGTTTGGGAAGTAAGAAACATTTTAGGTTTAAATAAAGATGTTATGTTGTATTGTGCTAACGCGCTTGATTATCAAATTTTTTCACCCGTTCAAAAGCATATTGAACATGATGTAAAAGTTATAGCGAAAGATAAAAAAGCTCAACAAGAGTTAGCACAAATTGGTGTAGAGTCAGTGTTATACCCTGCCTTCCCTAAAGGCATAATTATGTGCCGTCAAGCAGGGTATAAGTTTCCAGCAAATCGTATGCTTAAAGTAGGTATGCGTCATGGCGCATATACATTTAAA
The DNA here is from genome assembly GCF_057550865.1 of Colwellia sp. NW0002-52-1. Lineage (NCBI taxonomy): Bacteria > Pseudomonadati > Pseudomonadota > Gammaproteobacteria > Alteromonadales > Colwelliaceae > Colwellia > Colwellia sp. NW0002-52-1. Next base: position 205,750 of record NZ_BAAJLU010000001.1, read on the forward strand.
CCTTTCGCTAATACCAAAGGTTACAACCTCTTAGATTACTTTTACATGACGAGTAATCGAGAAGTTGAGCGCGCGAAAGCAAAAGGGATAAACTGTGGAATTGCCATTGGTTTTCCTAAGTTAGACCCATTCTTTGATGGTAGTATCACCTCAGACCAAGTGAGTGAAATACACGCCGAAGCAGCAATTGATACTTCACGCCCAACTTTATTATTCACCGCGACTTGGAATAACTCTGGTATTTCAGCCGTTAACATTTGGTTTGATCAATTAGCTAGCTTAACCAAGAAATACAATATATTAGTCACAGTTCATCCGTGGACTAGTGCTGAAATTAAACATAAAATAGCGACGACTAAAGGGGTTTATTTAATTAAAACGGTTGATGTTGTCCCTTTCATTAAAGTTGCAGATATTTGCATTGGCGATACTAGTTCAATATTAGCTGAATGTTGCGCACTTAATAAACCGATCATTACCTTTAAAGTTGCTGATGGTAAAAGAACAGATAAAGAAGTTAAACAGTTAATCAGTGAGTTCACTACACAAATCAACTCATTTGATGAATTAGATAAACAAATAGAATTCATTCTATCCAATCCCGACATGAAAAAAGTTCAGCGTGCTAAAGCTAACAAAATCATGTTTGACACACTAGATGGAAAAGCTGGGTTAAGAGCAGCAAACCACCTAAAAACAATATTCCCGAGTTTAGATAAAAAATGATAAAGAATAAAATACAAGTAGTTACGCTTTTATTAGTGTTATGGATAACGCAATCATCTGTTAATGCAACACCTTGGGTTGATCCAAACAACATTTACCTTCGAGTAGATATTCAGCAACTTGCTGACAATAACATTATTAAATCCCCCATTAATCATTGGCCACTAGCATGGCAAGATATTGGCAAAGACATAACATCAGTAGATACAAACACGCTTTCAACCGAGTTAAAGCAAAGCTACTATCGCGTTATGTTTCATTACAGACAAGCTAAACAAGCAGTCTCAGCAACCGATCTAAAATTAACATTAGCTACCGACACACCTAAATTTCAACGTTTTTCTAGCTCAAATAAAGAAAAAGGTGAAATGAGTGTTACAAAATCATTTATGTCAGATAGCTTTGCTGGTCAATTATCCGTTACTAGAACACTCGTTCCACAAGATGGAAAATCTTTTAGATTAGATAACTCATTTCTTGCCTACCGTATTGCAAATTGGAACATAACGCTTGGCGCTGTTCCTATGTGGTGGGGCCCTGGTTGGGATACCGCCTTATTAATGTCAAACAATGCGCGCCCAATTCCTGGCATAAGTATTAACCGCCAACAAGCGCTTGCTTTTGAAACGCCTTGGTTAAGCTGGATTGGACCATGGTCTTTTAACTCTTTCATGGGGCAACTCGAAGATAATGGTCGTGCAGTACCTAATGCATTACTCTGGAGTAACCGGTTAAGTGTTAGGCCTTTACCTTCACTAGAATTAGGTTTTTCTCGTTCAACCATGTGGGCTGGCGATGGCAGAGACAGTGGTTTTTCTGCTTTTTTGGGGTTGCTACAACCGAGTGAATCTGACAATAAAGTTCGCGACGAAGGCGATGTAAATGACTTAGGCTCAATTGACTTTAGATGGACAAGTGCGATTTTCAACCAACCTTTCGGTTTGTATTATGAAATGGGCTTTGAAGATTATGGCATCAGCACTATAGCACCATCAAAAAGAAGCCACTTACTTGGAGTTGATACCGATTTATATATCTTTGAAACCTTAGTTAGCCTTTATGTTGAAGCGTCTGACACCTATCACGCTACTTGTCAGTGTATTTATGAGCATAGCCAATACAGATCGGGTTATAGGTATAGAGATAGGATTATTGGCAGCACCTACGGTAACAATGCAACATCCTTAACTTTTGGCGTTACCATGCAAACCGAAGAACATTCAAGCATTAATGCCAGTCTGCACTTTATTGAACAAAACAAACAAAATGAGCAAAGCAGTCAAAACACTACAAACCCTTATGAAGAAATTCTAGAGCTAAATGTAGAGTACGTATTTATTTTTGCTGACAGTCGTTGGACATTAGCCACCACAGCTAGAAATAGTAAAATAAACGCTGAAACAGATAATGATATGGAGTTTTCATTAGGCTGGGAATATAAGTTATAACAATAATTATTAAGCAAAAGGCTTAATGAATACTGGCTGACCCATGATATGGTTCAGCCAGATAAAGACAACATTCATTATATAACGGCTAAACACCTTACAAGATATACAAACGAACACTTATTACGCTAAGTCTACGCCATTTAAACCCAAAAATTCGCTTCATCGTCAGCATTAAAAGTACAAATAGCTATCCAACTAAAGCTTCCAATAATTAAGGTTTTTTCTCATCTTAAAGTTTCGAACAAGATTAAATGGTTTCGATTTCTTTGGCAGGCTATCACCTGCTAACATTTGTTCTGCCGCGTTGATAACACGCTCAGCAGATTTTCCGTCTTTATAAGGGTGAGTTTGGTTCACAAATTCAGTGATATTTTCCATTAACGCTTTAGGGCGTTTTAATGCTGTCTCGATGCTGGTTTCTAAAAGCTCAACATCATTAATATCCAAGTTATGTGCTTTAGGGTTGGCGTTTTTAAAAGTAACTACAGGCTTCTCTAATAATAAAAACATAGTGATTATCGACGAGGTATCGCTAACCATAACATCTGCTCTTTGCAATAAAGGGATCACATTATCAGTTTCAATAAACGTTAAGTGTTCACTTTGAATTGATTTATATTTTTCTACAACCTTAGCGTCCATTTTGGGGTGAAATTGTACTAACCACTGCCAACGTCCAGATTCACTCAAACTTTTGACTTTATTAAATATGTGTTCAGCGCAACTTAAACTTGGACTAAAAGTTGAACACAGGAGCACGGTTGGTCGCTTATGTTCACCATGCTCACCACCATAAAGATTATCAATTGCTGGCCAGCCTGTTTCTACAACATTAAAAAACTGATGCTTTTCAGCTAAATCTTTAAAAGTTTCAGTGGTGTTTGGTCCTTGCGTACAATATAAATCGAAACACCCCCGAATATTAAAATGTCCGCGCGAACCACTTCGCTTCTCTACATTGAAACCATGAAAAACAGCCACCTTAAGGCCAGAGATAAACGAAGGAACCACATTGCCTGGCACAAATACAGCGTCAGGTTTATAAGCAATTACATCGTGAATATTACTTAAGACTAGCTCGCCATCTTTGATATAATCAGCATTAATATCACTACCATGTAAAAACCAATGTACAACATCTCCACGTCTTAATATTTCGGCTTGTAATGGCCTTAAAATAGCAAAACTATAATTCTGGCTTACATAAAATAAATATTTTTTAGGATTCATATGGCTAGCATCTTTAGGGTAGGTATAGTTGATTCTTTATCTGTTCACTTTAAATTATCTCATCAATAAGTTAATTAAAAGTTTTGTTCGAATTTGTATAATATCACGTAAAAATAATAAATTAAGGAAGATTTCTTCACTCACCCTATATCTTCTTACTGTTTTGATATAACAAAAAACTTAAAATCTTACTAAATTGTTTTAATCTATCCATTGACAGATTAATGATAAATGCGTTATTAATATCTCACTAACTATTTATCTTCTAAGCAACTAGAAACATAGCAATGAAAAACTTCACCAACAACATTTTTATTAACCTCCTCCTCGTATTATTCATGCGCGGCTAGGTTTTATTGGTTGAAATATAAATAGGTAACATAATAAAACACTAAACCCGCGCTATTCAACGCGGGTTTTTTTATGCTCGTTATTTAGCGTAAACACTTTTAAATCAGGGATAAACATGGGCACTTCAAACGATAAAGTAATAATTTTTGATACAACATTACGTGATGGCGAACAGGCACTAAATGCAAGTTTATCGGTACATGAAAAGCTGCAAATAGCGCACGCAATTGAACGCCTTGGTGTCGACATCATGGAAGTGGGTTTTCCAGTTTCTTCTCCGGGTGATTTTCAATCCGTGCAAGAAATAGCGAGAACGGTAAAAAACTCACGTGTTTGTGCCTTAGCCCGCGCTGTTGAAGCTGATATAAAAGCTTGTGCTGATGCCTTAAAGCCTGCTGAACAATTTCGCATTCATACTTTTATCTCTACCTCTGACGTACACGTTCAACAAAAGTTAAAAAAGAGTTTTGATGACGTACAAGCCATGGCCGTTAACGCAATTAAATATGCTCGACGTTTTACCGATGACGTTGAGTTTTCATGTGAAGATGCAGGCAGAACACCCATCGACAACTTATGCCGTATGGTTGAACAAGCGATTATCGCCGGCGCAACAACTGTAAATATTCCAGATACCGTAGGTTACACTTTACCCAATGAATTTGGCGGCATTATAGAAACTTTATTTAATCGCGTACCTAATATCGACCAAGCAATTATTTCGGTGCATTGTCATAATGATTTAGGCTTGGCAGTTGCCAATTCAATGTCAGCGGTACAAGCAGGTGCAAGACAAATCGAATGTACTATTAATGGTATTGGCGAGCGTGCAGGCAATTGTTCGTTAGAAGAAGTTGCCATGATCATGAAAACTCGCCAAGAGTTATTAGGTGTTCATACTGGCATTAATCACCAAGAAATTGCCCGCACCTCAAAATTAGTGAGTCAACTTTGTAATATGCCGGTGCAATTGAATAAAGCTATTGTGGGCGGCAATGCTTTTAGCCATTCTTCAGGTATTCATCAGGATGGTATGTTAAAAGCCAGTAATACATACGAGATTATGACACCAGAAAGTGTCGGTATTAGTAAAACAAAATTGAATTTAACTTCGCGTAGTGGCCGCCATGTTATTAAGCACCGAATGGAGAGTTTAGGTTACCAAGAGTCAGACTATGAAATTGAAACGCTTTATGCTGATTTTTTAGCATTAGCGGATAAAAAAGGCCAAGTATTCGATGATGACTTAGAAGCCTTACTTTTTAATATTAAGCAACAAGACCAACAAGACTTTTATCACTTACAAACCGTTAATGTACAAAGTGGTGGTAGTGAGTTTTCTACTTCAAGCATCAAACTAGCGTTAGGTGAAGAAAGTAAAATTGTTTCAGCAACCGGCAATGGCCCTGTCGATGCACTTTATCGTGCGATTAAAAAAGCCATTGATATTGAATTTGAAGTAAGCGATTACAAAATTTCTAACAAAGGCGAAGGCGAAGACGGCCTAGGTAAAGCTGATATAGTGGTATCGTGGCAAGGTCGGAACTTCCATGGCTACGGCTTAGACACTGACGTAATTAAAGCATCTGGTCACGCTTTAGTTAATGCCCTTAATGGTATTCATCGTGCTATTACAATTGCTGAATTAAAAACAGAAATGAAAACCGATTTCAACAAAGAAGCTGCTATAGATGGCCAGAGCCAAATATAGATAAGCGAGTAATTAACAAATTACAGCTCGCTTGACTAAGGCTAGCTGTAAGTCAGATTCATTTATTAAATAAAATTTATAGGTTTAAAATAATACTATGTCGAAGATTGCAATATTAGCCGGTGACGGTATCGGGCCAGAGGTTATGGCACAAGCAGAAAAAGTATTACAAACGGTTGCCAAACAATATGATTTTGAATTATCTACCTCACACTACGATGTAGGTGGTTGCGCTATCGACAATCACGGTGAAGCGTTACCTGCGAGTACCGTTAAAGGTTGTGAACAAGCTGATGCTATTTTATTTGGCTCGGTCGGTGGCCCTAAGTGGAGTAACTTACCCCCAACAGAGCAACCAGAAAGAGCGTCATTATTAGGTTTACGTGGCCACTTCGGGCTATTTTGTAATATGCGACCAGCAAAATTACAAAGTGCTATGTCTCATCTTTCTCCATTGCGTGCTGATATTTCACAAGCAGGTTTTGACATTTTAGTGATACGTGAACTTACCGGCGGTATTTATTTTGGTGAGCCTAAAGGACGTAAAAATCAAGGGCAAGAAGATGAAGCAGCCTTCGACACCATGATTTACTCTCGTAAAGAAATTAGCCGTATCGCGCACCTTGCCTTTCAAGCAGCTGAAAAGCGCCGTAACAAGGTTATATCTATCGATAAAGCCAACGTATTAGCCTCATCTCAATTATGGCGAGAAGTGGTTAATAACGTAGCAAAAGACTATCCAAATGTAGCTGTGGAGCATATGTATGTTGATAACGCGGCTATGCAATTAGTGCGCGACCCTGCGCAGTTTGACGTAATGCTATGTTCGAACTTGTTTGGCGATATTTTATCTGACATCTGCGCCATGATCACCGGTTCTATGGGGCTTTTACCTTCAGCAAGTCTAAATGAACAAGGTTTTGGTATGTATGAACCTGCCGGCGGAACAGCGCCAGATATTGCTGGTAAAGGTATTGCAAACCCCATCGCACAAATTCTTTCAGCGGCATTAATGTTACGTCATAGCTTAAATCAAGCTGAAGCAGCAACGGCGATCGAAAACGCTGTAGCAGCAACACTAAATGCAGGTAACTTTACTGGCGACTTGTTAAGTCCAGAAGAGCGCCACAACGCTAAATCGACCAACGAAATGGGCGATATTATCTGCCAATATATTCGTGACAACCAACCTACTTCAGGAGCAAAATAGCATGGCCAGCACTTTATACGAAAAATTATGGCAAAATCATATCATTGAAGAAAAAGCCGACGAAACGCCATTAATATTTGTTGACCGTCACCTAATTCATGAAGTGACATCACCACAAGCTTTTGCCAATTTAAAGTTTCATAATCGTGTTTTACGCCATCCTGAACGTACTATTGCGACGATGGATCATAATATTTCTACTCGCTCAATTGAAATTAATGCCGCCGGTGAAGGCGCAGCAAATCAATTAAGAACATTAGAAAAAAACTGTAAAGAGTTTGGTGTTGAATTATTCGGCATGGGCCATAAAAACCAAGGCGTTGTGCATGTTATGGGGCCAGAGCTAGGCTTAACTTTACCGGGCACAGTTATTGTTTGTGGCGACTCACATACCGCCACTCATGGTGCTTTCGGCGCCTTAGCATTTGGTATTGGTACTTCTGAAGTTGAACACGTATTCGCTACACAAACTTTACGACAAACTAAAGCTAAAACCATGCGCATTGAAGTAAAAGGCCAAGTAGCTGCTGGTATTAGTGCTAAAGATATTATATTAGCGATTATCGGTAAAACTGGCAGCGCAGGTGCAACCGGTTACGTGGTTGAATACTGTGGCGAAGCGATTGAACGCTTAACCATGGAAGAGCGCATGACAGTGTGTAATATGAGTATTGAATTTGGCGCTAAAGCGGGTTTAATCGCGCCAGATGAGACCACATTTGCATATTTAAAAGGTCGTGATTATTCACCAAAAGGTGAGCTTTGGGAACAAGCCGTAGCTGATTGGAAACAATTAAAATCAGATACTGATGCCACGTTTGACAGCTACTTAACACTTGAAGCAAAAGACATTAAAACTCAAGTGACTTGGGGCACCACACCTGGTCAAGTTACTCAAGTTGATAATGTTGTGCCTTCACCAGAAGACTTTTCGGATCCTGTTGAGCGCGACTCATGTGTTGCCGCATTAAAGTACATGGGCTTAACGGCCGGAACAAAAATTACCGACATTGCTATCAATAAGGTATTTATTGGCTCTTGTACAAACTCTAGAATTGAAGATTTACGCGCTGCAGCAGCTATTGCTAAAGGTAAAAAGGTCTCACCAACTGTTGATGCTATTGTAGTACCAGGCTCTTACCGCGTTAAAGCCCAAGCCGAAGAAGAAGGTTTAGCACAAACCTTTATTGATGCCGGTTTTGAATGGCGCTTACCCGGTTGCTCAATGTGTTTAGGCATGAACGATGACGTATTAACTGAAGGTGACCGTTGTGCTTCAACCAGTAATCGTAACTTTGAAGGCCGACAAGGCCGTGGCAGTCGTACACATTTAGTTAGCCCAGAGCTAGCGGCAGCATCTGCAATCGCAGGACACTTTGTCGACTTAACAACGATTAACTCACCAGCTAAAGGAGCATAACATGGAAAATTTTACCCAACATTATGGTTTAGTTGTGCCATTAGATGCAGCGAATGTTGATACTGACCAAATTATCCCGAAACAATTTTTACAAAAAACGACTCGTACTGGTTTTGGCCAGCACTTATTTAATGATTGGCGTTATTTAGATAATGACGGCAAAGTAAATAATCCAGAATTTATTCTGAATAAGCCTGAGTATAAAGACGCCAGTATTTTGCTAACAGGTGAAAACTTTGGTTGTGGTTCAAGTCGTGAACATGCGCCTTGGGCATTACAAGAGTATGGATTTAAAGTCATTATAGCACCGAGTTTTGCTGATATTTTTTACGCTAACTGTATTAATATTGGTGTATTGCCCATTACGTTAACAGCGACAGAAATATCAGAGTTATTTAAACAATCAAAAGATAGCTTACAACATTTAACTATTGATTTAGCCACTAGCAAGGTTAAGTCTGCCGATAAGGAATTTAGCTTTACTATGACGCCTTTTCATAAGTACTGTTTAGAAAACGGTGTTGATAGTGTCGGTTGGACGTTAAATAAAATTTCAAAAATAGAAAGTTACGAAGCAAAAATGCCAGCTTGGCAGTAAGTTAACAATTTAAGCCATCAGTCATAAAACTGATGGCTTAAATGTTATATTTAAATTAAATGCTTAAGGCTCATTAATTATCAGAAGATCAACTAAACCTACCATACATCCATTCAACGAAATTAGCTAAACTGAATTAATTCCAAGACGTTAGTGCGTCCATGGTAAATTTTTCACCTCGAAAGCTCAGTACCACTTTCTGTGGCAGTATTTCATTTAACAGTAATTCTCGGCCAATATAATCACCTTCATAACGATCTCGGCCATTAACTCTTACCCAACCTTGGCCATCACTGGCATAAATATGCATTTCAAAAGCTATCGACGGCACACCATCTTGCACCCAAACAGGCATTTGTGTCAGTGGCATAAGATCACCATTTTCTACAGTCGGTTTTTCAATAGTTTGTTCATCTTGCTTGGTTTCTTCAATAGCCGATTGAAAACTTGCCAATAATGCGTCTGACACCCCTTCTTCCGCTTCTACCACAAAATTACTTGGTGTTACTTTTTTTGCGGGTTGGGTAAAATCATCTGCACTTTGTTGTTGCGTGCTTTGTTGTTGAGCAATTTGTAGGCTAGCTAATTTTTTTTCCGCCGCAAGTAGCTTTTTATTAGTGGCTAATAACTGTTGCTCTGCTGTATCGACCAACTCAGTATTCTTTGTATTGTTATTAGAAATGACAGTTTCGTTATCAGATACTATTTTTTCATTAATCAGGGCTTGTGTATCAGCAGCCGTATTTTGTACTAATGCATTCGCATTATTATCAACAGGAAAAGTGGTTTTTTCCTGTGCTACAGCTTGGGCTAGCTTACTGTTGTCTTCATTTTCAGTAGCGGTTAAGTGCGGCGCAGACTTAAAACCTTGCAGTTGGTATGCTCCCCACCAAACGCCAATGACCAGCACAAGGCCTAATGCTGAAACTAAACCACCAACTTTAACAAAGCGATTCTTCCACCAAGGTATAACTTCAAATTCATCACCTAAGGCATCGTATGCGGCTTGTAACACCATTTTACGATTAACCACGGCATTGTTACTGTTATAAGCGTTCATTAAAGAGCGCTCTGCTAACAGATTCATTAAGCGCGGTATTCCTTTACAGGTTTTATGAATAGCATTAACAGCACTTTTGTCGAAAATTTCTCGAAAGCACTTAGCTACCGATAAACGATGTTTAAGGTATTGAGCCACTTCTTGCTTGTTTAGCGGTAATAAATGGTATCTCGCGGTAATTCGTTGCGCTAATTGGCGTAAATCTCGGCGCTGTAATAACTGTTGTAGTTCTGGCTGCCCAATCAAAATAACTTGTAAAAGCTTTTTGGTATTAGTTTCTAAATTGGTTAATAATCTTAACTGTTCAAGCACTTCAGGCTGTAAATGCTGAGCTTCATCGATGATTAAGAGTGTATTAATATTTTCACTGTGGTTTTTCAGTAATTTTTGCTGGATTTTATCGGTCAGTGTTTTTAACGTAGCGCCTGTTTTTCGATAGCGAATTTTTAGTTCATCACATAAAGTGGCCAGTAACTCTTGACTAGAAAGTGTTGGATTAAGAATAAAAGCCGCTTGGGTATTCTCTGGCAAGTTCTCCATTAAACGACGGCTAATGGTAGTTTTTCCAGTCCCTACTTCTCCGGTAAGCAGCACGAAACCACCGGTGTCACCCAAACCATAAGTTAAATGATTAAGTGCTTCACGGTGACGATCACTCATAAACAAATAATCAGGGTTTGGTGCAATTGAAAATGGCTTTTCTTCTAAACCAAAATAGCTTGTATACATAGAAAATCTTAACTAGTGAATCGACCCTGTGAAATTAACCTGAACGCAGCCATATGTCAAAAATCAGCTGCATTTGTGTTAGAGTTTATTGGTATAATAACCCTTTATTATTTACTTATTTATTTTCAGAGGCTTAAAGCGCTTAAATGGCAGATATAACCCAACAACTTAATACGTTTTTAGTCGGAGGCGCAGTGCGTGACTCGCTGCTTAATCGAGCCGTTGTTGATAACGACTATGTCGTTGTCGGCTCAAGTGTTGACGAAATGCTTAAACTTGGCTTTATCCAAGTGGGAAAAGATTTCCCGGTATTTCTTCACCCCAAAAGTAAACAAGAATATGCGTTAGCGCGTACAGAGAAAAAAGCAGGCCAAGGCTATACTGGCTTTCACTGTAATGCCTCTGCTGATGTTACCCTTGAAGAAGATTTAATGCGCAGAGACTTAACCATTAACGCTATGGCAATGGCTACAGATGGTAAAATAGTTGATCCTTATCATGGCCAAGTTGACCTTAAAAACCGTGTACTGCGCCATGTTTCATCCGCATTTATTGAAGATCCTTTGCGCGTTTTAAGGGTTGCGCGATTTGCGGCGCGCTATCATCAATATGGCTTTACAGTCGCACCTGAAACACTTTCTTTGATGACACAACTGAGTGAAAGCAGTGAGTTAATGAGCCTATCAGGCGAGCGGATATGGCAAGAAATGGAACGAAGCTTAGCTGATAATAATCCTGAAATATTTTTTCAAGTGCTATATCAATGCCACGCATTAAAATCGCTCTGGCCTGATTTACATAACTTATGGGGCATACCCAACCCTGCTAAATGGCACCCTGAAATTTGCTCAGGTTTACACACCATGATGGTATTGAAACAAGCAGTATTATTATCAACAAAAACCACCGTAAGATTCGCTAGTGTTTGTCATGATTTAGGCAAGTCATTAACTGAAGATGAAACATTACCGTCACATCCGGGTCATGAAACTGCTGGGCTGCCACTAATTGAGGCATTCTGTACTCGTTTAAGAGTGCCAACAGCACATAAAAACTTAGCCTTAAAAGTTTGTCAGTTCCATTTGCATGTGCATAAAGCGTTTGAATTAAAGCCAAGCACTACGTTAAAGCTATTTGATCAACTCGACGTTTGGCGAAAACCAACAGAGTTTGAAGACTTTTTATTGTGTTGCCAAGCCGACTTTACTGGCAGATTAGGGTTTGAAACCCGTGATTATTTACAAAAAGACTATCTTTACCAAGCATTTGAAAAGTTAACGCTTATCACAGCTAAACCATTTGTTGAGCAAGGTTTGAAAGGACTACAAATAAAAGAAGCTATATCGCAGCAGAGACTTAAGGTTTTAACACACTTTAAAGCTAACTATATACAGCAGAATAGTATTACCTAATAAACCTTCTAGCAATACCAATTGAAATAAATAATCGATCATTTTAAGGCGGTTTAAATCGTCAATAACTGCGTTGTTTTCAATCACACACGCCCGCTATTACTCGACAATTGCTCCTGCATTGTTCTACTTACGGGCATCCATGCCCTAATCAATCAAACGCCTTGCCTGCAGGGATGCAGGTACTTATGTTTAGTCTGGAACAATAAACATGTGCCTGCAAGGGTGCAGGTACTTATGTTTAGTCTGGAACAATAAACATGTATTATTGAGCAATTTATCCTCGCTTAGAGTTGGTCAATAACTTATTACATTTGGTATAATTCACCTTAAATCTAACACTCGATAGGCTCGTTGCTTAATTTAATAAAATGTTAGGCATAAAAAAACCATATCAATTGATATGGTTTTTTAGCTTTAACTTACTTTAGATTAAAAGTTATAAGTTGCTTTTACGTAGTAGAAACCGCCGTTGTAATCAAACGGGCCACTTTCGTAATATTGAGCACCAAGTACACCGTAAGATTCTTCAGGTAACTTTTGCGCTTCTTGGTCGAAAAGGTTATTTGCACCAGCAGATAATGTAATGCTGTCATTTAAGAAGTAACTTACTTCTGCATCAACAGTAATTGCTGAATCAGCAATTTCATTCCAACAGCCAATTGCACATGTATCATCAGCATGCGTTGCAAAGTACTCACCAAAGTAATTCACACGTACAAAGCTCGTTACACTATCCCAAGTTTGAGAAATAGTAAAAGTTGCACGGTGGTCAGGCATACCTTCTTCTAAACGATGTACCTTACCTTCATCTGTTGTATTAGGGTTAAACTTATCAACAGTTGTTTCATTCCAGTTATAAGCTAATGATAACATGGTATCACCGTCTAACAACTCCATTGAGTAGTTTGCAACTATATCAACACCTTGAGTAGTTGTATCAAAGTCGTTCGCAAAGTATGTTACCGCAGAAATTAACTCTGGGTTAGCTACACCAAGCGCTTCAAGTTCAGCATAGTCATCAGATTCAACGTCAATTTGGCTAGACTGAGCTAAACGATCGGTTACTTCGATGTTGTAGTAATCAAGTGTGAAGAAGAAATCACCATTTTGATAAACCATACCACCAGCAAAACTGCGTGATTCTTCAGGTGTTAACTCTTTACCACCATAGAATGCAGAAAGTGGGTTAGTTGGTGGTGCAAGGAATGTTTGAATTAACTCACCCATCACTAGTGATGTTTGCGTATTTACAACATTTGCTTGTCCAACTGTTGGTGCTCTAAAACCAGTGCTGTGAGAGGCACGGAATGAAAACTCATCGTTAAGCGTATATTGTGCAGTTAACTTGTAGTTAGTTGTATTACCGAACGTTGTGAAGTCTTCATAACGTACTGCTGCGCCAAGTAAAAGATCTTCAGTTAACTGTGCTTCAACATCAACATATGCAGCAATATTGCGGCGATCGTTACGACCTTGAGTTTCAGGACCAAACCCTTTAAAACCATGTGAACCTATGTTAAAGCCTTGGTCAGCATATGCACCGGCTTCCCATGACGCTTTCTCGCCTGAAACAATTTCAAAGCTCTCTTCACGCCACTCAACACCAGTAGCAACATTGACTAGTTCTTCTAGGCCCATATCAAACCCTTTAACTAAATCAAAGTTAAAGGTTTTTTCCATTTGGATATAGCTACCCGTTTCAAAATCGACCGGTGTTTCTAAACCGAGTGACGGGTTTAAGGTGTTTTTCAAGTTAAATTTAGATTCGTTACGACCTACTGAACCGCTTAAATCAAAATACCAACCTTCAAGCATGCCACTGTTAATGTCACCCTTAGTACCAACCGTTAATGATGTATCAGTAATGTTGCCACCAAATTGAGGCGTGTAACCACCTGGGAATATTTGGTTCATTGAGAAACAGTTAGGATCTGCAACCATTGCTTGATATTCAGGAGTATTAAGCACGTTACCTACATTTGCAGGAACTACAGCACAAGTTCGGGCTGCACCTTGTGATTGTGCGATATCACCAACTAGTAATGTTTCGCCGCCATCAATAGAGTAAACATTGCCACGGTTATGTGGGTTACGGTAGTAAAAACCACCTGTTACATCACGCTCAGAGTAGTTACCGAACATGTAAAATTCTTTATCATCACCTAAGTCTAAGCCAACATTACCGAATAAAGTAATGTCATCTTTAACTTCAGGGTTACCCCAAATTTGTGCAGGATCTTGAATTGCTGTATTGCCGGCATCAGCAATACCTTGTGCATCCGGACGTTGAACACTTCGGCTAGTTGCATCAGCATCTTTTAATTGAAAGCTTAAATTAACAAAGCCATCTTTAGTAAAAGGTAAACCAATATTACCGTCGATAATAGTTTGATCACCATCACCTTCATAATATGAGCCATGCTTAACAGACATTGAACCGCCATCTGAATCATTTTTCAATACAAAGTTCATTACACCAGCAATAGCATCAGAACCGTACTGCGCTGCAGCACCGTCACGCAATACTTCGACTTGCTTGATTGCAACGCTTGGGATTACTGAAATATCAGGACCTTGAGCACCATCATTAATGCCACCACCTTGGAAAGCAATTACTGATGCACGGTGACGACGTTTACCATTTAAAAGTACTAAGGTTGAATCTGAAGGTAAACCACGTAAGTTTACTGGACGAATTAAAGATGCAGCATCACTAATAGGTTGCGCACGTGCATTCAACGACGGTATAGCACCAACTAACATATCTAGCATGTCACTTGACGCATTTTTACCTAACTCATCACCACCAATAATATCAATTGGTACTGGAGACTCTGCAACTGAACGAGGAGCAGAACGTGAACCGATAACGGCGATACGCTCTACGCTTTCTTTTTTAGCGGCTTCTTCTGCAAAACCTGCGGCAAAGCTAGGAGCAGTTCCTAATGCTAAGCCAACAGCTAAAGCTAATGTACCGGTACGAAATGTTGTAGACATGTTATTTCCTTCCTAAATATATGAATATGTTTTTTCTAGTTACTATTTTTATAGTTATATTTTTTCCATTAAATTAATTGCTGTACAACTATTTTATAAATACTAGTGCAACAATCTAAATGGCATGATTATTTATAAAATAGTTATAAGTGCTTTACAAGTAGTGTTTTTAAAGGATTTTTAACAAGGAGTGGATTAATAGAATTGAAATGTAAATGTAAACTATAGTTATGCAAAAGATGAATAGTATATGTAATCAAACTGTAACCTGCATTTAGCCTTAGTTGGAGAAAAGTATTCAAACAAACAAAGTGCGAAAATATTCGTATTAAACCTATCTTTAACTGTATATTTAATCATCAAAAATAAAATAAAAAAAATGTAAAAAAAGTTGAACTTTTTTGTGAATAGTGACTTACCTTAACGTCAAGTGCAGTAAAGTATAGGTGTACAAAGTTAATATCTTGTTAATATTGTTTTGATACTGTACGAAAGTCATATTAGAAAACTGTATAAAAATTATATTATGTGCATAAAAAAACTCCAACATTGTGGAGCTTTTAGTGGATTAACCTTAGTTGCCAATCAGCAAAAACCTTTTAATCGGCGGCTAAAATAGTCGCACTAACTTCACCAAAGCCAATACGAGCTGAGCCTGATTTTTTACACCAACCTTTCATAATTATTGCATCGCCATCTTCTAAAAAGGTACGTGTTTCGCCATTTGGTAAGGTAATAGGCTCTGAGCCTGCATTTGACAATTCAAGCATTGAACCCGCTTCTTCAGGATTCGGGCCCGATTGGGTTCCGCTACCAAACATATCGCCTGAACGAAGATTACAACCGTTAACCGTATGATGAGCGACCATTTGAGCCACTGTCCAATACGAGTCTTTAAAATTTGACTGCGACAACTGTACGGGTTTTTCGCCTGCCTTACGCATAGCTTGAGTTTCAATCAACACCTGTAAGTTTAAATCTAAAGAACCAAGATCTCTATTTTGCTGAGACTCTAGATAAGGCATAGGTTGTGGATCCGCTTCATCTCTTGTCCAAGCAGCACGAAAAGGTGCCAATGCTTCAGAAGTAACAATCCACGGAGAAACAGTCGAGGCAAAACTTTTTGATAAAAATGGTCCTAAAGGTTGGTATTCCCAACCTTGAATATCACGAGCAGACCAATCATTGAATAAACACATACCAAAGACATGGTCCTCAGCATTTTCGATACTAATTGGCGCACCTAAGTCATTACCATTACCAATAAATATACCCACTTCCATTTCATAATCTAAACGTTTACATGGACCAAATGAAGGCTCGGTCGCTGTCGGTGCTTTTGTTTGTCCTTTAGGACGTTTAAAATCACTACCCGATACTTCAATTGAAGACGAACGGCCATGATAGCCGATAGGAACCCATTTATAATTTGGCAGTAATGGGTTGTCTGGACGAAATTTTTTACCCACAGAAGTTGCATGATGAATTGAAGTATAAAAATCGGTGTAATCACCAATTTGACAAGGTAAAGCATATTCAACATCAGTTTGCGCTACTAAACAAGAAGCTAATTTGGCTTCATGCGCAGACCCTTGTGTTAACGAAAGTGATAAAGCTTGACGTAAAGCACTCCAAAAGCGTTTCCCCATCGACATAAAATCATTTAACTGTGCTAAACAACATTTTTCTAGCGCTAATTGAGCATCGCCTTCAAAGATATTAAGCTCGTATAACGCTTTTAAATCTACAACCTGATCACCAATAGCAACACCAGCACGCAGCGCTTCTTCACTATTTTTTCGTTTAAAACTCGCAAAAGGTAGGTTTTGAATGGGAAAGTCACAATTTTCAACATTAGCAGACTTTACCCAACTGCTTAAAGCTGGGTTATGCGTTTCATTCAGTAAATTGGTGTTAGACATGGGCTAAACAACTCCAGAAAATAGATAAAATACGTGTTTGCATTACACGTGATTGAATATGCAATGGGCAATATTATAACAAGCGATCGAATAAAGGCTATGCCAATAAAATTTACCTGAAAAACAAGTGTCAACAATATGTTGCAGGGCCAAGTTTACAACCATTATTTGCTTAATATAAATAAACTTCAGTTTAAATACTTTTAGCTCTGAGCAACATTTGTTAGAATGCCGGCGTTTTATCAACAGATGATAAACAAACACCGCCATATTCTATGGTGGAATATCTTTCAATCTATAGCTCCTGACTTACTATCAGGCTCGCTCAATGGGTCAATAAAAAATGAATAATATTACTGTCTGTGCATTATATAAATTTGTACGTTTAGAGAACTTCGAAGTAATTAAACCGCAATTACAAAAAATAATGGAAGATAACGCCGTAAAAGGCACATTACTTCTAGCGCTAGAAGGCATCAATGGCACTATAGCCGGAACACAAGCAGGTATAGATACAGTATTAGCCTTTATAAACAGCGATACACGTTTATCTGGCGTATCAACTAAATCTTCATTTCATCAAGAAAACCCTTTTCAACGTACAAAAGTTAAGTTGAAGAAAGAAATTGTCACCATGGGTGTTGAAGGTATTGACCCAACCCTAACTGTAGGTACCTATGTAAAACCTAAAGATTGGAATGCACTAATCTCTGATCCTGAAGTTTTATTAATAGATACCCGTAATGATTATGAAGTAGAAATTGGTACTTTTGAAAATGCGGTTAATCCAAACACCGAAACATTTAGAGAATTTCCAGATTATGTTGAAAAAAACCTAGATAAAAACAAGCACAAAAAAGTGGCGATGTTTTGTACTGGTGGCATTCGCTGCGAAAAATCTACAGCTTACCTGAAAGAACAAGGGTTTGACGAAGTTTACCACTTGGAAGGTGGCGTTTTAAAATACCTCGAAGAAGTACCTGAGCAAGAAACCATGTGGCAAGGTGAATGCTTTGTTTTTGACGCTAGAGTAGCTGTAAATCATAATTTAGAGCGTGGCAAATACGACCAATGTTTTGCTTGTCGTTATCCTATTACCGAAGAAGATAAAACCAGCGAACATTATATTCAAGGGGTAAGTTGTCCGCGTTGTTTTGACAAGTACACTGATGAACAAAAAAGTAGTTTTCAAGAACGTGAAAAACAAATTAACCTTGCTAAAGCACGTGGTGAAGAACATATTGGCGGTGACATAAAGCAAGTCATTGCTGAACGAAGAGCGACAAAGAGCGCGAATAAGCAAGCTCAGAAAAAATAACGATTCATCAAGGTTAGTATCGCGTAGTAATCAAATATAATACCTGCTTAATTAAGTGGGTATTTTTATTTCAAAGCCCATTAAAATATACAAGTTATAAACATTTCACTTAAAAACATTTCACTTAAAAACATTAGAATATAAAAAAACATCAATCATTATAATTGATGTTTTAAAGTACGATGTTTAAATTATGTTTAAAGGGCTTGCTTAAATTTTCGTGATACTAAACCCATAATACCTAATGCGAAAATGGCAAGTGTCGAAGGCTCAGGTACAGTAGCATCTGGTGGAAGTATTATTTCTTCGGTAAACCCTGTATAACGAACTTGTGATTGAGAATAGTTGTAAAAACCAAACTTACCTGAGTTAAAGCTCCCTGCTACATCAAATATATTTGTACCATCAATGCCTATTTTGATGTTATTGGATGTGAAGTCTAAACTAAAGTTATATACCGTATTATCTGCCCAACCTTTAGTAGAAGCATAGTCAGTTCCTAGTACTGTTATATCCGAACCAGTATGCCCCCAAAAGTCTACATCTGAACCACTAATTTGAGATAGTGTAAAACCCGCGAGAGCATTTGATTGGTTACCTTGCTTCCAATCAAACAGTAAAAAGTCATTACTATTGTTATAACCAAAGGCAAACCCTATGAAGTCATCATCGCCAGTTGTTTCCACCCCAAAAGTACCATCAAATTGAGTATTTATATAGTTTATATCGCTGAGGAAAAAAGTAGGGTTGCCATTGATTGTTTGTAAAACACTGGTCCCGCTACCATCTACTGTCCAATTTCCGCCAGATGTCGCTGTCCAAGTATTTAGATCTATTAAACCTGCATTGGCAAAACTACATATAGATAAAATTATGCTCGCAGATGCAATTTTAAAAGTTTTAATATTCATTGCTATTCCTTATCAACCTTAGTCATTAGAGAATTGAAAATAAAAATCTATCATTGAAATCAATACATAAATCATACCAAGTTAATAAAAACATATAATTTCAATAGTGTAGATATTTGCATCATTTAACTTTAACTAAAGTTGTAAAAAAATCTGACAATAAAAGATATCTAGTATCGCTACTGCACGAAAATACAATCAATTTTTTACTTTTTCGAGTTCAAAGTTAGGTCAATCGGGTCGGTTTAACTACTAAGATTAACCTAAAGTTAAGGTAAAAAACCTCGGCACCATGAGATAGTTATCCTTCTAATAATGAATTAAAGCCTACCTCTAGACATATACTTTATGACTTTCTTTTATATAGTAATAGAGACCAAATAATATTTATATAAAACATTAGTTAATGTCGAAGCTTTGTTTTCAAGATGGTGATATTTAGCGCCTCGACAGTGTTCACAGGTCAGTGACTTTGCTTATCGCTCTATTGAATATAAAAAAGAAATAAAATTGAAGTTGATATTTTATTCCTGTAGCTTTTTTGATCAGGTTTGAATGGGTAAACTAATGATTTTTCAACGTTAATAATATTTTTTGGAAGCACTGCACTAGGAATACTATTGATACTGCTAAATTATATTGTTAATAAGTTTCGAGGTTTTTTCTGTAGGAATAACTAAAAGTGAATATGGTGCCTTGACCCGGAATCGAACCAGGGACACGAGGATTTTCAATCCTCTGCTCTACCGACTGAGCTATCAAGGCACACTCTTCGCTGAAACAAACAAATATGTTAAAAGTTAATTTCGAAAGAGGCGACATAGTATCGAGATTTTAGCTCACTCGCAAGCCATTTTATTCGCTAAACTTAACTCGTGCTAATAATGTACTGAGTACGTTGAAAAAACCAACAAAAAGCATATTGCTCAGCACGTTTATAGATATTAAAAATAATCTTATCGCTATATTTATAAGTACTATCTTGCTACTTTTAACATCTAACAACCTTGCTAAGAATTAACCTTAAATAGCTTGCATAAAAAAGCCAGCATGATTGCTGGCTTAATTAAACCGTCACCCTATTTCAGGATGAGAGCTAAAGGCTTTATTAACTAAATATTGCTTTCATTATCCAGAAGAAAACAATGGAAAGACCAGCGCCTATAGGTAAAGTGATTACCCAAGAAATAACAATGTTACGCACTACGCCTAAGTTAATTGCAGCAATACCACGTGCCATCCCCACACCTAACACAGCACCAACTAACGTTTGTGTTGTAGAGATAGGCAGACCAGCACCTGAAGCAATTACAACAGTACATGCAGCAGCTAATTCAGCGGCAAAACCACGACTTGGTGTTAAGTGTGTAATGCCTTTACCAATCGTGGCAATAACGCGGTGTCCAAACAATGCTAAACCAGCAACAATACCAAAACCACCTAGTGGCAATATCCACCATACAAGGCTAGCTTTTTTCGCAATTTCACCACCGTTATCAACAATACTTACAACAGCAGCTAACGGCCCAATAGCATTAGCAACGTCATTTGAGCCATGCGCAAATGCCATACAACAAGCGGTAACAACCATTAATACAGCAAAAACTTTTTCTACGTTAGCGTAATGAGTTGTTTTATCGGCATTATCGTCAAACTTAACGCGTGTAACAAAATACTTACCAACAAGGGCAACTATAATAGCAACAATAATGGCGAGGTAATATCCACCAGCACCGGCTACTTCAAAGTTGTAGAAACCTACGTTAATATTGTCTAAACCTATATGCTTTAAACCTTTTTTGATGGTTACTAGCGACAATACAAAACCCGCTAAAAACATGTAGAAAGGTACGTAACGTTTAGCTTGCTCTAAAGGTTTGTCAGTATCAAATATTAACTTTTGAGCACTGTTAAAAATGATAAAAGCAATAACACCTGAAATTAATGGTGTAATAACCCAACTACCAACAATGCCACCTACTTTACCCCATGCCACTGTATCTGGGCTTATGCCGATAGCGGCGAAACCAATAATTGCACCAACAATAGAGTGAGTTGTTGAAACAGGCCAACCTAAGATAGAAGCCACTAATAACCATGTTGCTGCCGCTAACAAGGCTGAAATCATACCAAAAACAAGCAGTTCAGGAATGTCTACAAAGAGTGCGGGGTCAATAATACCTTTACGTATTGTTGATGTAACTTCGCCACCTGCTAAGTATGCACCAGCAAATTCAAAAATCATCGCGATGATTATTGCTTGTTTAATGGTTAATGCTTTTGAGCCAACTGATGTTCCCATTGCATTAGCAACATCATTAGCGCCTATGCCCCATGCCATAAAAAAACCTACGACAGCGGCGATCATGACTAACGTAGAGCCATGTGATAATAAAATTTCCATGAGTTAGCCCTATTTTCTAGCCAAAAGAATTTCTAAACGTGCGCCAACACGTTCGGCAAGATCAGCTAAGTCGCCAACCCAATCGATGATTTGATATAAAAACATTACATCTACGCAATTTAAATCTTTTTCAATATTTAAAAGATCTTTGCGAAGCTTAATTTGCATACCATCTGTTTCATCTTCAATTTCGTCAAGTTGACTGATCATTTTAGTGACTAGCTCAACTTCACGACCACGAAATCCAGTTTCTAGTAGGTCATCCAGTTCATTAATTGCGTCTGCAGCTTTTTCAGCAGCGTCGATGCTACGGGCAACATAAGCAATGAACTGTTCTTGTAATTCAGTAGGAATGGTTAATTTTCGGCCAAAGATACGTCCTGCAATATCTTTTGCGCGATTAGCAATTTTGTCTTGTTGAGATAGTAACTCTAGTAAATCAGCACGATCAACGGGCATAAACAAACCACCCGGAAGTTCTAAACGAATTTGACGTTTTAATTCATCGGCATCACGTTCTAATTTAGAGATTTTAGTACGCATTTTACCTGCGGCACTCCAATCTTCTTCAGTAACGGCTGCGAAGAAAGGTACAAGTTGACTACAACATTTGTGTACTATACGGATGTGTTTTTCTAACGGTTTAATTGGCGATTTTGCAAATATGCCAATGATTGAATTTCTGGCCATAATTAATTTCCAGGAGCTTATGCTCTTTATTTTTATTCGCCGCGGATATTAAAGCATTTGAAAATTAATTCAAAGGCTTTATAACAAGATAACGGCTGTTGATAGAATAATTAGTTATTATCAGTTCACATAAAAGTATATACCTTATTAGCCAAGTAAAAGCTAATAAGGTATATACTTTTATGTTTTTTTTAAGCTATTTTTAAGATAATGATTCGAAATCTTCGGCAGTTGTATGACGAACAGACTTACCTTTGACAAAATAAATAATGTACTCACAAATATTTTGACAGCGGTCACCAATGCGCTCTAATGCTCGAGCCGACCATATAACACTCATTATTTGAGGAATAGAGCGAGGATCTTCCATCATGTAGGTCATAAGTTGACGCATAAGCGCTTCGTATTCACGGTCAATTTTATCATCACTTTTATGCACTTTTACTGCGGCATCAAAATCCATACGTGTAAATGCGTCTAAAGTGGCTTGTAAAAAGGTTAAAACATGTCGACCTAAATTATCTAAATTTGACAATAAATCTTTGTGCTTCCCTGAAAAGCTTTCTAAAGTAACATTAGCAATTTTTCCAGCTTCGTCACCTATACGTTCGAGATCAGTAATGGTTTTTACAATGGCCATAACTAAACGTAAATCGCCCGCTGCAGGCTGACGTTTGGCAATAATACGCGTACATTCATCATCAATACTGACTTCTGCATTATTAATAAGATAGTCGTTACTTAAGACTTTTTTTGCTAATTCTTCATCTGCGTCACACACTGAAGTTAGTGCCTCGGCTAATTGCTTTTCAACTAACCCCCCCATGTGCATAACATGATTAATAATACGTTCTAAATCTTCGTTAAACTGGCCAGAAATATGGCGGCCAACATTTAATTTATCCACGGTAAAACCCTCTGCTTATCGCCTGTTTTATCTAACTAAGTAAGTTAATCAACTAACTGATTAACTTAACCATAACGGCCAGTAATATAATCTTCTGTTTTCTTCTTTGTTGGCGTGGTGAATAAGGTATTAGTGTCACTATATTCTATTAAGTCACCCATATACATAAACGCCGTTTGATCAGATACACGTGCAGCTTGTTGCATATTATGAGTAACAATAACCACGGTAAATTGTTTCTTTAAGTCATTAATCAACTCTTCTATGGTCAATGTTGAAATAGGATCCAATGCTGAAGTAGGTTCATCTAGTAACAGTACTTCAGGTTTAATCGCTATCGCTCGTGCAATAACTAAACGCTGTTGCTGACCACCAGAAAGCCCTAAAGCGCTTTCGTGTAACCTGTCTTTTACTTCATTCCATAATGCAGCACTGCGTAATGCGTTTTCAACGGCTTCGTCTAATACTCGGCGGTTGTTCTCGCCAGTAATACGAAGGCCATAAACTACATTTTCATAAATTGATTTAGGAAAAGGGTTTGGGCGTTGAAACACCATACCCACTTTACGACGTAATGCGGCTACATCTGTATGGCGATCATAAATGTTTTCACCATGAAGATTTATTTGGCCGGTAATTTTACAAATATCAACCAGATCATTCATCCGGTTAATACAGCGCAACAATGTTGATTTACCACAACCACTTGGTCCGATAAACGCCGTAACTTGGCCCTTAGGGATCGACATTGAAATATTTTGCAATGCCTGTTTGTTACCATAATATAAATCTAGATTCTTAATCTCTAACGCGACTTGCTCTGGCGAAAGATTATTAAGATCAAGTTTAACATTTTGATCTGATAAAGTTTTTGGCGTAACTGAAATCATAGTGTTCTCTTTAAATCTTATTCAATAGAGGGGCAAATACCCGTTTATTTTTAATTTTATAAATTTGCGTAAAATCGTTTTTTTCAGTCAGTGTTAATGCTCTAACATACGATATTTTTCGCGCAAACGGTTACGAATAGAAACCGCTGTCATATTCAAAGCAACAATAATCGTTACGAGCAATAATGCTGTGGCATATACCAAAGGTCTTGCTGCTTCAACGTTAGGGCTTTGGAAACCTACATCATAAATGTGGAAGCCTAAGTGCATAAACTTACGATCTAAATGTAAAAACGGGAAGTTACCATCAAGCGGTAAATTCGGCGCCATTTTTACTACACCCACTAACATAAGCGGTGCTACTTCACCTGCAGCACGTGCAATGGCTAATATTATGCCGGTCATAATGGCTGGGCTAGCAATCGGTAAAATAATACGCCATAAAGTTTCAGCTTTAGTTGCGCCTAGCGCCAAGCTACCGTGGCGCATAGCAGAAGGAATTCGAGAAAGTCCTTCTTCAGTTGATACAATAACTACAGGTAAGGTTAAAATCGCTAAGGTAAGTGCTGACCACATAACTCCAGGCGTACCAAATGTAGGGCTTGGAAGAGTTTCAGCATAAAACAATTGGTCTAAGCTGCCCCCAACCATATAAACGAAAAAGCCTAAGCCAAATACACCATAAACAATTGAAGGTACACCCGCCAAGTTAATCACGGCTATGCGCAAGAGCTTAGTTAACGCATTATTACCTGCATATTCATGTAAATAAATAGCGGCAACTACACCTAATGGCGATACAATAACTGTCATCAACAATACCATTAATACCGTACCAAATATTGCAGGAAATACCCCGCCCTCGGTATTTGCTTCGCGTGGGTCATCAACAATAAAGGCGGCGATTTGGCTGAAAAATAATTTCATTTTACCAAACACACTCAATTTATTATTAAACGTTATGTGTAAAACATCTTCGAAGTTAATCGTAACTTTTTGCCCGTCCATAGCACGAACCACAATTTGGTCGCGCGATACTTTCTTACGCAATGCCATTAACTGTTTTTCAAGTACTTGGTATTCAGCTTTTAAATTCGCAACTTCAACTTTAAATTCTTGTTCTAATTCAGCGGTCAGTGTTTCATCAAGCCTATGTTTGCGCTCTTTTAAACGTGTGCGTTCAATTTGATAATTAATTGCGCCAATATCAGTCTTTTGTAAAGCTTCTATTTCTGTTTGAAAATCGCTGACACGCTCTACAAGCTCGGCCATTTTCTGCTGACCAACAACCTCGCCATCTAAAATAATATCTTCGATATAGCCATAGAAATTACCGTTAGTTCTACGCTCAATAACTACCAGTTCTTCAGGTAAAGAGGTTTTGTTAATTTGCGGTACTAAAATCCAACGAAAATCTAAACTAACCAGTTCACGGTTGCCGGTTTTAATTAATAATCTCTCGATTGTTTCTGCCGACTCATCGATATCAAGATTTAAATGTACTAACTGAGCCGTTGGTATACTTTCTCTATCGTAAATTTCACCGATAACCGTTAAAGGCTTGCCTTGTTCATCAGTCATATCAAACTGATAAATATCTGCTGGCCAGAAATAACTTAAACCGCGTGAAGCAATTAACCACAATAAACCTAAAACCGATATCAGGCTGATGCTTACACCACCTGCTGACAACCACACCCAAGGCGAGCCAGACTTAAACCAATTATTCATACTATCTAGCCTTCCTTACATTGAGCTATATTTTTCACGCAAACGCTGACGTATAAACTCAGCAAGCGTGTTGAATACAAACGTAAATACAAATAAAACAAATGCTGCCAAGAATAGAATTCGATAATGCGAACTCCCTACTTCTGACTCCGGCATTTCAACAGCAATATTTGCTGCTAGCGTGCGCATACCTTGGAAAATACTCCAATCAAGAATTGGCGTATTACCCGTGGCCATTAATACAATCATGGTTTCACCTACAGCGCGCCCTAGCCCCATCATTACCGCAGAAAATATACCTGGGCTTGCGGTAAGTAGTACCACTTTAATTAGGGTTTGCCATTGAGTAGCACCTAAGGCTAAAGAGCCGCTAGTTAAGTGCTTAGGCACACTAAATATGGCATCTTCTGCCATAGAGAATATTGTTGGAATAACCGCAAATCCCATGGCAATACCCACTACAAGGGCATTACGTTGGTCAAAATCTATACCTAAATCATTGGTAATATATTGTCTAATATCACCACCAAATATATGTAACTCAAGCACTGGTGATAATGCGAACGCAGCATAAGCAGCAATAAGAATCGCAGGAATTAATATAATAGGCGCCCATGTTTCAGGAATGCGTGTTTTAGTTTCACGCGGTAACTTATGCCATGTAAACGCGGTTATAAATACAGAGGCAGGAATAAATATTAATAATAAAATAATCGCAGGTAGATAAATCTCAATGATTGGCGCGAGCCAAAGTCCAGCTAAAAATCCTAATATTACAGTCGGTAATGCTTCCATCATTTCAATGGTTGGCTTAACTTTTCTGCGCATACCTGGGGTCATAAAATATGCTGTGTAAATTGCGGCAGTTAGCGCAATTGGTACAGCAAATATCATTGCATATGTAGCCGCTTTAATCGTACCAAAAGAAATAGGAACTAAAGAGAATTTACCTTCAAAATCATCAGAGCCTGAAGTTGATTGCCAAATAAACTCGGGTTCAGGATAACCTTCATACCAAACTTCTTGCCATAGTGCTTGCCAAGTAACTTCTGGGTGTTCATTTTCAACTGAATAAAGTGCTAGCTTGTCACCTAAAAACAACACTAATCCATCAGCACGAGGCGCAATAGCAAATGCTTGAGCATCGCCCTGATGTAATTTACCACGCCATAAGTCAGCTTCACTAGTGGTGTAAAACATACCCATTTCACCGGATGGTGTTTGGGTATAAAAACTTTTGCGAAATTGTTCGGTGTAAATAGCACTAACAGGTTCGTTGTCACTAACATTAAAACGACGAATTTCTTTAAATTCTCGTCCTTGATCTGTTGCCACTTCAAACCATTGACTTACTGAACCATTATCATCGCCAAGTAAAATAGAACTACCACCTGATAATAAAGCCATCGAGGTAATATGATACGGTTGCGATTTATTTTGAGAAAGCTGTGGGATAATGGTGGCTTTTAATTCAGCCTCTTCATCGTCCAATGAAAATACCGCAACTTGATCACCTTGGCGAACAAATACCATCGCTAAATCTGGCGATACTAAGATATCGTTTATTGCTTTAGCTGTATAATCGACTTCTTCATATTCGGCATCAAAGGCGGTGTCATAACTGAAATCGTCTTCTGCTGATAAGGTTGTTTTAAGTAAGCGTTTGTCTTCGGTAAAACCAACAAAAACTGCCCTTTCATCATCCATAGCAAACGAGAGCTTAGTAAAAGCAGCGCCTTGTTCGTCAAGAGGTAAAAAGTCTTCACCTAGTGGATAACGAATACTTGGAACAATCACTCGTTCGCCGCTGTCAAAGTTCGCAAAAAAATGTGGAACAACAAGTCTAACGTTACCTGCACTATCAAGTAACAACTTCTTTTCTTGACCGACATTAACGAGTTGCTTGATATAAATACCGTCATCAGTTAATTGCTCTGACAATATTTTATCGCCGGCTTTATAACCGCCGCCATCAACTAATTGGTAAAAATTAATAAAGCCCTGCTCAGTAATGCTATAAGCAACTTCTTTAAGCTCGTCAACACCGGTTGCAAGTACATTACTTTGCTCAGTAATAACAAATTGTGCCGTAGGCTCAACTTTTGCAGATTCAAAAATAGGTTTTATCACATAAAGTAAATACATGAATATTAAAACTAAAGTAAATAAAACACTGATACCGCCCAAGGTGATCATCCATTTTGCTAATGAATTTTTCACTTTGCGATAGTTTGCTGATTTAGAAGCAATGGCCACTTAAAAATACCTTTAACTATAATGATTTTTATAACTGAAGTGATTATAAAACACTAACATGACAGTTTTGTGACAAAGCGTTATTAGCGAAAAATTGGTACTTAAAGAGACTAAAACAACAATTCACTGGTTATTAATAGCTTATGTTATGCTGATTATATAAGGTAAATATGCTCCGCTATTATGAGTTCGAAACAGGCCAAACATAAGTTAAAAAGGTGAAAGCATGAACGTTAGTCAAATAATGCAAAAAGATTTAATAACGCTTGATATGGATGACACGTTAGACGATGCAAAAAAGTTGTTTGAAACACATACCATGCATCATATTTTGATAAAAAATGAATCGACACTAGCCGGCGTAATAACCGACCGAGACTTATGGCAAAACCTTAGCCCAACGGTTGGTACCCGAAACGAAACGCCACAAGATAGTTTTTCGATGAATAAAAAAGTGCATTTAATCATGTCTCGAGAGCTTATCACTGCCACTGAAGAAACAAGCCTTACTGAAGCGGTATTGTTATTCCATGATCATAGAATATCGTGCTTGCCTATTATCAATGAAAAACAACAAGCTATTGGTATTGTTACTTGGCGCGATATTATTAAGCTTATTGCAATCCAATACCGTCAAAAGTTGAAGCAGGCTTAACTGCGCTAAATAATGCGCAGATTAAGCTTTCATACTAAAGATAAAAAATTAAATAAAGGCCTACGAACTACAAGATAACATTGAGCAACCCGCTTTATTTTTCGCCCAATCCGGACGTTTTTCAGCAAATTGATCATATTCTGGTTGTTCATCATATGGGTTTTCCAAAACCTTTTGTAATTGCTTTAACAAGGTATAGTCTTGCTTTTCAGCTAAATCGATAGCTTGTTGTGCCAAGTAATTACGTAAAACATATTTAGGATTTACTTCATTCATCGCTTTGCTGATTTCAGCTCGATGCTTATTGCTGTTATCACGCAATTGGCTATAACGTTCAAGCCAATTAAATAAAACGCTTTTATAGTCAGCTGTTATTTCATTTTCATTATAAAAACATGCCATCAAATGTGATAACCAATATGATTTATCATCGGGTAAATCAGCTAAACGACGATAGAAAATGGTCATATCGGTTTCAATCATCATCAATAGATTTTCAAGATCAACAAACAAACTGCGCTCTAGTGAGTTCGCCCCTTCCGTAAATGCATCAACAGG
The DNA here is from genome assembly GCF_057550865.1 of Colwellia sp. NW0002-52-1. NCBI lineage: Bacteria > Pseudomonadati > Pseudomonadota > Gammaproteobacteria > Alteromonadales > Colwelliaceae > Colwellia > Colwellia sp. NW0002-52-1. Next base: position 234,890 of record NZ_BAAJLU010000001.1, read on the forward strand.
TAGTTCGATACCGAGTTTAGCCGCCATCATAGTTTGCCATTGTTGTTGATAGTTTTTAGCGAAGTTATTTAGTGCTTTTTCTAAAGGCTCAGCATCGGTGATTAATGGGAATATGGCATTCGCTAACTGAAATAAATTCCATTGTGCTATTTCGGCCTGCACACCAAAGCGATACCGCTTACCATTTGCATCTGTCGTGTTAGGGGTCCAATTTAAGTCAAAATTGTCAATCCAACCATAAGGACCGTAATCAATCGTTTCACCAATGATCGACATATTGTCGGTATTCATTACCCCGTGAACAAATCCCACACGCATCCAATCAACAACTAGCTTACATGTTCTGTCACACACTTCATTAAACCATGCTAAATAAACCTCAGTGCATGGCGCACCTAAATGCGGAAAGTCACGTTCGATAACATAATCAACCAGTTGAGTTAGCAAACTTAAATCTTTTCTTGACGAAGGTAACTGGAAACTGCCAAAACGAATAAATGATGACGAAACACGACAAACCACAGCACCAGGCTCTGCCTTAGCGTGTCCGTCATAGAACATATCTCTAACTACGCTATCCCCCGTAAGCGATAAACTTAACGCTCGGGTTGTGGCAACACCTAAATGAAACATAGCTTCTGAACAAAGAAATTCTCGCACCGATGAACGTAAAACAGCAAAGCCGTCAGCCGAACGGGAATATGGTGTAGGCCCAGCTCCTTTTAGTTGCAAGGTTTTGTGACCGTTTCTAGGAGTCATTATTTCAGAAAGGTTAATGGCTCGCCCATCACCTAATTGTCCAGCCCAATGACCAAATTGATGCCCGCCATAACACATAGCGAACGGCTGCATATTTTCTAACAAACCATTGCCCGAAAATAACTGTAAAAATTCAGATGAGCTTACTTGTTCTTCACTCAAACCTATTTGCTCTGCAACAAGTTCACTGTTGGCAATTAATGTTGGCATTGCTGTTTTTTTAGGCGTAACAAAAGAATAAGCTGACATAACTTGTCGTGGGTAATTTTCTGCAATTTCATCAGCAGCAAAGGTGGTAGTGAATTTATTATCTAAGGTAAATTTAATAGCAGACAAAGCATGAGTACTCTTTATTTAGCAAGATGGCTAGTATCAACTCAACAAACATTGAATTCAACTATAAGCACAATATATTACACTTGAAAACTTAAGGTTTATAAATTTTAATTAAAGACAGTGTCTGTGTAAGCGTAATTATAATGTGGCAATAAAGTTTTACTTAAAATACCCTTTAGTAAATGCTGAATACATTACCTATCGATAGGTATTTAAATTATCATTTGCAATTTTGTATAATAAAGTAGATATTAATTAGCTGTCTGAAAACTTCAGGGGAAGTGTATTTTTCATGACGAGTCACTAATTGTTAACAGCCTGTAAATTAAGTGTCGAAAGGAAATCGAGAAAGGTTAAAATAGCAATGGTGGAATATATTTATGTCAGATAAAAATAATAATACAAAGACGTTATCACAACAAATTTCTGTAATGTCTAAAGTACTCGATAATATTGGTTCATACGTTTTTAGCAAAGATTTAAGCGGTAAATATACTTATGCTAATGCTAACGTTGAAGTTTTATTTCAAAAGCCAGCTGAATATATTATCGGCAAAGACGATTCTCATTTCTTTGATTTAGATATACTTGACGATCTTATAGAAAGTGATCAGCAAGTGATGAAAGAAAACATTACTTTAACAATCGAAGAAGACACTGTTATTAAATCAACAGGGAAAATTCATACCTATAGAACCGTTAAAAGCCCGCTTTACAATGATAACCATGAAGTTATAGGCCTTTCCGGAATATCCACAGATATCACAGAACAAAAAGCGCTCGAAGCAGATAATCAAAATAAAAAGCATTTGCTTGACGTTGTATTAAATAATGTTGATGCTTACATATATATGAAAGATGCTAATCGTCGCTACAGGTATGTCAACAGCCGTGTAGCTGATCTTATCGGCCTGCCCGCAGAAGATATTATTGGGAAATTCGATCATGACGTTGTTCCACCTAAGTATGTAGCAGATTTTTGGAAAAGTGATAAAGCTGTTTTTGATAAAAATCAAAAAGTAGTGATGAATGAAAAATTAAAAGGGCCAGACAATAAAGTTCATCATTACCTGAGCACAAAAGTACCTTTTCAGTTAAAAGGTGATCTACAAACCATGATAGCTTTCTCTACTGATGTAACTGAGCTATACCAACTAAAAGAAAAATTTGAACAACTCGCAAATACAGACGAATTAACCGGAATTTATAATCGCCGATATTTCTTTGAAAATGCTCATAGAGAATTTAAGCGAGCTAGAAGGTATCAGCAACCATTAGCCGTTATTTCTTTAGATGTTGATCATTTCAAGTCGGTAAATGATCATTATGGCCACCCTATTGGCGATCAGGTTTTAATAAAAATTGCTCAGTTAATTTCTCCAACCATAAGAGCCGAAGATATCTTTGCTCGCATCGGTGGAGAAGAGTTTTCAATATTACTCCCCAATATTTCCACAACCGATAGTTTACATGCAGCAGAAAGACTACGTGAATTATTAGATAACAATAAAATTAAAGTGAACAGCCTCGAATTACCCATTAAGATTAGTTTAGGTGTGTCTGTGCTAAAAGCAACCGATAACGACTTCCAAGCTCTTTACTCTCGCTCTGACATGGCATTATATAAAGCCAAGTCGCATGGTCGAAACCATGTATATTTAATGGATTAAAGCTCTTTCATTAATATCAATAAAGTATAAATTTCGCTGCAAATCAACCATAAAACCTCATTGCCAACATGGTAGCTATTAACCTAGAATAGCTACCATACTAATCCTGCTTCAAAAGGTTTTCCATGGCACAACCATTACCAGATAAATTCATCATGTCGATGAACCGCGTTTCTAAAGTCGTTCCACCTAAACGCACTATATTAAAAGACATTTCTCTTTCATTTTTCCCCGGAGCAAAAATTGGTGTACTTGGCCTCAATGGCTCTGGTAAATCAACTTTACTGCGAATTATGGCTGGCCTTGATACCGAGTTTGAAGGTGAAGCAAAAGCGCTTGCAGGTACTAATATTGGCTACTTGCCACAAGAACCAGTATTAGATGAAACAAAAACTGTTCGCGAAATTGTAGAAGAAGCGGTTTCTGAAGTTAAAAGTGCTATGGCACGTTTAGACCAAGTTTACGCTGAGTACGCTGAGCCTGAAGCCGACTTTGACGCTTTAGCCAAAGAACAAGGCCAGTTAGAAGATATTATTAACAGCCACGACGGACATAATATTGACAACGTGCTTGAACGTGCCGCTGACGCTTTACGTTTACCTGATTGGGAACAAAAAATTGCAGTATTAAGTGGTGGTGAACGTCGCCGAGTTGCGCTTTGTCGTTTGTTATTACAAAAACCTGACATGCTACTACTTGATGAGCCAACCAACCATTTAGATGCAGAATCTGTTGCTTGGTTAGAGCGATTTTTACATGACTACGCGGGCACTGTTGTAGCAATTACCCATGATAGATATTTCTTAGACAATGTAGCAGGCTGGATTTTAGAGCTTGATAGAGGCCACGGCATTCCTTACGAAGGCAATTACTCTTCATGGTTAGAGCAAAAAAATGCTCGTCTTGAGCAAGAAAGCAAAAGTGAAAGTGCATTACAAAAAACCATAAAGCAAGAACTTGAATGGGTTCGCTCAAACCCTAAAGCCCGTCAATCAAAAAGCAAAGCCCGTATGGCGCGTTTTGAAGAGCTTAACAGTCAAGATCATCAAAAACGTAATGAAACAAACGAATTGTATATTCCATCAGGCCCACGTTTAGGTGATAAAGTGGTAGACGTTAATAACGTCACTAAGTCTTTTGGCGATAGAGTACTTATTGATAATTTAAGCTTTAGCGTACCTAAAGGCGCTATCGTAGGTATTATTGGGCCAAACGGTGCAGGTAAATCTACTTTATTTAAAATAATGTCAGGTGCCGAGCAACCAGATTCAGGTAATGTAGAGCTTGGAGATACGGTAAAACTTGCCAGCGTTGATCAGTTCCGTGATGACATGGACAACAGCAAAACTGTTTATCAAGAAATATCTCAAGGCCATGAAATTTTGCACATTGGTACATTCGAAATACCTAGTCGTGCTTACGTAAGCCGTTTTAATTTTAAAGGCAATGATCAGCAAAAAATTATTGGTGACTTATCTGGCGGTGAACGTAACCGTGTGCATTTAGCTAAATTAGTGCAAACAGGTGGCAATGTATTATTACTCGATGAACCAACCAACGACTTAGATGTTGAAACCTTACGTGCACTAGAAGAGGCACTTTTAGAGTTTCCAGGCTGTGCTATGGTTATTTCTCATGACCGCTGGTTCCTAGATCGTATCGCCACACATATACTCGACTACCGTGATGAAGGCCAAATCAACTTCTATGAAGGTAACTACACTGAATACGAAGAATGGATGAAGAAAACCTATGGCGCCGAGGCGACTCAACCACACCGTATAAAGTATAAAAAAATTGGTTAGCTAATATATAACCACCTAGTTAACAATAAGATAAAGGCAGCTTAATGTATTAATTAAGGTGCCTTTTTGCTAAAAGCGAGCTATGCTGAAGAAACCACTTTGTCATAAATACTGCTCATGAACAATAGACGTCAATTTACCCGAATACTTTTTTCAATGCAGGCTGAACTAGCCATTAGCGAACACTGTTTACCTGTGAATATCATAGATCTATCTTTAAACGGCGCGTTACTTTGTGCAGACACTCAGGAAGTGGTATTTTCAAATAAAATGGGTTTACTGTCATTTAAATTACATCAAGCTGAAGAAAAAATCCAAATGAACGTTGTTGTTGTTCACCAAGAAAAAAATAATATTCGGGTACAGTGCAGTGGTATTGACATCGATAGTGTCAGCTCATTACGTCGATTAATTGAACTTAATCTCGCTGACGAAGAACAATTCAATAAAGAGCTTTCAAAACTTGGCCGAACTTAATTATCTTTAACACTTAATACATTTTCAAAGGACTTATCATGAACCATCTTATAATCTCATTTATGACCGCAGATCGCCCCGGTATAGTTAAAGTTTTATCTGATTTAATTTCTGAACATAGCGCTAACTGGGAAAAATCTAGTTTACATCAAATATCGGGCGTTTTCGCCGGTGTTGTGGAAATTGCAGTACCCGTTGAAAATTCAACAGATTTAGCAGATAAACTGGCTGAACTACCTGGCTTTAAAATGCAAATTGAACATGTTCAACAGCAAGATTCAGCTTCTGAAAGCATTTTTGTTCTAGAATTAACAGCAAATGATAGATCAGGCATAGTGCAAGAGATTTCATCAATTATCCATCATCACGGTGGTAACTTACTAAAATTAGTCAGTACACAAGAAATTGCACCGCATGCTGGTCATGAATTATTTAAAGCAAAAATTACGGTTTCAGCAGAAAAAAGTACAATAGATACCATGATTGATGCGCTTGAAAATTTAGCTGACGACTTGATGGTAGATATTTCTCGCTAAAGTAGCTGAATTAAGCGAGTAAACCTACATTTAGGTTTGTTCGCTTTACAATTTGAACAACCCAATTTGAATGCCTATCTAGATTACTTTACGCTAGATAATCTACGGCTTGTTTGCAAGCCACCTTGCTAGGCACTTGAATTTAATAAAAAACTTTTTAACTTCCACCGTACACGAAAAACTATCTCCGCCTTTATTAATTAACGATTTCCAAAGAATGGTTAATTAAATACCTCTAAACTAATATCCCTTAAATGCTATCTGCAAAGTAGAATCTGTAAAGTAATAATACATGATTGTAAAGTTGAAGCTGCACTCATCGAGAATAATGGTACATATTCGTATCTTCTGTTTCATTCATACTGAATGAAAATCAGTCGTTAAATACAGGAAAGTATTTTCAAATATAAATAAACGTTAATCAGGCAATAACTAACCATTAAGATTAAGCATAATGCAGAAATTTAATTATAGGATAGTGTAAAAGGTAAGCCATAGAGCAATGCACCTGAGATCAAACAGCCCATAACATATGGTTACATCAATTTAAAATTTTGCTTTTATATTAAAAAAGCCCACAACCATTGCGGGTTGTGGGCTATCTTTTTTTAAATATAACGTTAGTTGTTATAAACCTAACTTTTTAAACTCTTTTTCTACTACTGAAGCTGGTAGTGGGATATAACCGTCTTTTTCAACGATGGTTTGTCCTGATTTTGACAATACCATTTTCAAAAATTCAGCTTCCATTGGCGCTAACGGCTTATTTGGGTGCTTGTTAACGTAAACATATAAGAAGCGTGAAAGCGGATATGTTTTAGAAACAGCATTTTCCATGTTAGCTTCGATAAATTTACCGCCTTTTTTCGATAAAGGTAAAGCTCTAACACCTGAAGTTTTATAACCAATACCTGAGTAACCAATACCGTTTAATGAGGCAGATACTGACTGTACAACAGAAGCTGAACCTGGTTGCTCATTCACACTATTTTTAAAATCACCTTTACATAAGGCTTTCTTTTTAAAGTAACCATATGTGCCCGATACTGAGTTACGACCGTATAACTGAACATCTTTACCTGTCCAATCGCCAGTTAAACCAAGGTCGCCCCAGCGATCTACATCTTTTTCTGCGCCACATTTACGATTACTTGAAAAAATAGCGTCTACTTGATCAATGCGTAAACCTTCAATCGGGTTATCTTTATGAACAAAAACAGCTAAGGCGTCAATGGCAACACGAACTGCCGTAGGCTTGTAGCCGTAACGCTTCTCAAAGGCTTCAATTTCACGCGATTTCATCTTACGGCTCATAGGTCCAAGGTTAGATGTTGCTTCAGTTAACGCTGGAGGAGCTGTAGATGAACCTGCTGCTTGAATTTGCACGTTTACATTAGGGTAAGTGCGTTTAAACTCTTCAGCCCAAAATGTCATCATATTTGCTAGTGTATCAGAACCAACAGACGATACATTGCCTGAAACACCACTTACTTTTTTATAAACTGGTAAATCACTATCAACTGCAAATGCAGAAAAATTGATAAGGGTAGATAAACCAATAACGCCTAAGGTACGCTTTAAACTCATGTTACTCTCCGATGAGATATATAATTAATTTGAGTACACTATAGAAAGTGAATATGACAATAATAAGTAAAGTTTGTGACACTTGTATGACAAGCATTAAAAATTTTTTCTGGTAACTTTTTTACCATAAAAGATTAATTTATTTTTATGACTAATGCTAAATTTAAGCACTGTTAAGTAAAGTTAAGTGCTAAAGTTAAAAAATATTATGCTTCTTCAATTAAGAAGGCGTTTAAAATAGGAGCCAAATTGAACAGAATAGTGCAGTTAACTTAAACCTTTAAAAAAAAGAATCGGTTAAGTTAACTCGTTGAAGTCGGTTTAAAGTGAATAATAAATTCACTACCTTGTTGCCAGTCACTTTCGATAGAAAGCTCACCATTATGGTGATTTAGCACATGTTTAACTATTGCTAAACCTAACCCTGAACCACCAGTATCTCTTGAGCGAGACTTGTCAATCCGGAAAAAACGTTCAGTTAATCTGTTAACATGCTCAGGTTTAATACCTGGACCATTATCTTTAACACTGAAGCGAATTTTATTCCCGTCAATTCGCAATGTTACTTCAATAATGCCATTTTCATGGGTATAGGCTATAGCGTTGGATAATAAATTTAGACAGGCACTTTTTAATTCGTGCTCATTCCCTTTAATACTAATATCAGGCGCTATATTACAATGTATAGCATGCTTTTTATCCTGATTTAACCATTGTGCGTCTTCTACTACTGTCAGCGTTAAACGTGATAAATCAACTTGTTGATGGTTATCTGAATCAAGGTTGTTCTCAACCTTAGCTAATACTAGTAACTGTTCGACTAACCTATCCATTCGCGATACTTGAGTTTCAATGGTAGAAAAAGCTTTTTGCCAGTGAGGCGCTAATGCTGTTTCACTTGCTTGTACCATTTCAACATAGCCTCGAACTACCGTTAACGGGGTTTTTAATTCATGAGAAACATTGGCAACAAAATCTCGACGCATTTCTTCAAGTCGTTGAATTTTACTGATATCACGCGCTAAGAGTAAAATTTGATCACTACCATAAGCCATCATACGCAACTCAAGCTGTAGCTCGCTATTTATGGGAGAAATAATCAAACAAGGGCTTTCGAAGTCGCCACTTGCTAAATATTTAGAAAATTCAGGAAACCGAATCAAATTATCAATGCGCTGCCCTACATCGCCAGGCCAACGAACACCAATGAGTTGTGAGGCTTTTTTATTTCCCCACAAAATATTAAGTTCATTTGAAAGCACTAATGCAGCATCAGGTAAAGCTTCTGCACCATCTCTAAATTTACGAAGGCGCTCATTTAATTGCTTTTGTTTCAAACGTTGCTTACGAATGCGACGGTACATACCGTCATATATTCGCCCCCAAATACCATTAGCTTGAGGCGGAGAAATTGACTTACCTTGCCATAACCACTGTATTAATTTGAATAAGTGGTTGTAATGCCATGCAAGTAAAGCTATTGCGACTATGCTAACAACAAGAAACGTATGTCCAAGTATATAGCCCAGAATAGCACTAGCAATTAACCCACTAATAATTCGTGTTAAAAGTACCGGAGCTGAAATACGAAAATACATATATTAGCGATTAACCTGAAGTTTTAATTTTGCCCGAAAAACGGTAGCCCGAACCTCGAACAGTTTGAATGAATTCTTCATGGCCGTCACCGGCAATAGCTTTGCGCAGACGACGAATATGCACATCAACCGTTCTATCTTCAACATAAACATTGGTTCCCCAAACATTATCTAAGAGTTGCTCTCGGCTATACACACGTTCGGTGTGCGTAAGAAAAAAATGTAACAAGCGAAACTCAGTAGGTCCAAGCTCAAGCGCTTTATCATTAATAGAAACACGATGTGCAACAGGATCTAAGTTTATACCATGAAAGTCGATTGACTCCTCCAATGCGGTTGGAGCAACCCGTCGAATAACAGCTTTAATTCGAGCAATTAATTCTTTAGGGGAAAAAGGCTTAGTTACATAGTCGTCAACACCCGCGTCAAAGCCTTTTACTTTATCGTCTTCATCGGCACGTGCGGTTAACATAATAATAGGAATAGAACGTGTGTATTCGTTTTGCTTTAATGATTTGGCTAACTTTACACCTGTACCACCTGGCAACATCCAATCAAGTAAAATTAAGTCTGGGTATGGTTCTTTAATTTTAGCTTGTGCTTGCTCTATTGTTTCAGCTTCTATGGCATTAAAACCATTTTGCTCTAAAACAAACGTTATCATCTCTCTAATTGCTGCTTCGTCTTCAACAACTAATATCTGTCTATTCATGTATCCATCCTAATAGCCTAATCGTATAGTGAACATTGTGATAAATAAATATGACAGTTTCATGACAACGGAACAATTATAGTTAAAATTGCATTAGTTTATATAATAAATTAAACAACATCATGATCAACGATACAAAACAAATAGGCAAGAAAAAAGCCGCAGAATGCGGCTTAATTATAATGAGCCATAGCTAAAAGACGGCTCACTGATTTAATGACAACTTATCATCAATATTAAAATTTATATTCAACACCTGCAGCTAAATAGTTTTGATCTTCGCCACTGTCCATATCGAATGTTGTGTAAAACGTGTATAGCTTTGTGCTTTTAGCTAATGCATAGTCTGCACCTACAGTAATACCTGATTTGTCATCACCGTCTTTAAAGTCAGCAGCTTGGTATTGACCTTTAAAAGTTATTTTGTCCATTTTGTATTTAGCCGACAACATGTAGCCATCCATTTCGCCAGAGCCGTCTACTTTTTCTTGAGTCTGTATCATGGCACCTAAAACAACACCCGACACTTTACCTTGAACTGTAGCACGCGTAATGTCGTAACCATTTACGTCTGAATCAACAGCAACAGAAGCAAAAAGGTTAGTTTTTTTCAATTTAGCATCACCGTAGAACACAGCAACCGAAACGCCATCTTCAGCATCAACGGCATCTTCTGCAATATAAGTAACACCTACTTGGAAGTTACTAAATTTAGGTGATTTATAAGAAAGTGTGTCCGCCATGCGGTTCTCACCTTTCCATAAGCTTTTAATATCACCATTTAAATCACTAAATAAATCTACTTTACCTTGTGATTGCTTAAGCATAGTGTCGTTTTTGCCTAATAACACTTCACCAAAGTTGCCCGCTAAACCAACATATTGGTTACGATCTGTAATGCTATCGCCTTTGTCACTATCGCCATCTAAGTCAACCTGGAACTCAGCTTTATAAATTACCGTTAAGCCATCGCCAAGATCATGTGAACCTTTTAGACCGATGCGCGAAGCGTTACTTTTTACTTCTGTAAAAGAGCCTTCTCCTTCATCAGAAGATTGTAGAGAAAGATTTGCTTTACCGTAAACTTCAACATCAGCTGCAAATGCCGACATTGATAAAGAAGACAATAAAACTACAGCGATTTTGTTGTAAGTATGTTTCATGGTGATACCTTTATAAATTTAAGTATGGCTAAAAAATAATTGTGGCTATATTGCCAAACCTTTATGACATTATTGTGACACAAGAAATTATTTTTTAAAATTTTTACAAAATTGTTTTATTTATTGTTACTACAACTATTTTTAAATTTTTATGAGAAATAAAGAAGTTAATACCGTATATTGAATTACCTATACTGAGAAGTTAGGCTTATTAAATGCCTAATCTATTGATTTCTATTATTGAACAATAAAACACGAGCCTGTTTAAAACAGCTAGAATCAACAACCACTTAATAGAAGAATTACTTAATGAAAACAACAAGTCTGTCACGAAAGCTTCTAACGCGCGTATTGTCACTGTACTTTGTACTGACTTTTATCGTTACTTGTGTACAGATTGGCGCAGAATATATCAATACCAAAAACCACATTGCCAGCGAATTACTCACCTTAGAAAAAACCTTCAGTGGTAGTTTAACGCGTGCAGTATGGGAGCTTAACACCCAACAAGCAATATCAATTGCCGGAGGTTTAGTCGCTATCCCTATGATTAAAGGTATAACAGTTACCGATGAAAATGATTTTGTTATTGCTCAATTAGGTGTTACGACAGGAGAAGATAACCTCTTTATAGAGTCTACAAATGCAAATAAAAAAGGTGATGATCAAAAATACTTTAATGTTAGCTCGCATAATACAGGGTTATTTGGCCATGCTTTCCCATTAATTTTTGAGTTTTCAGGCCGTACAACCAAAGTTGGCTCTGTAACATTATTATCGAGTAACGAGGTAATTTTTAATCGCATACAAGTCGGTATTTATTTTCTCATTGGTAATGCTATGGTCAAAACCGCAGCACTTGTATTGCTATTTTCTTTAGCCTTTTCCAGCCTATTAACGCACCCACTTAACGAATTAACTGAGCAAATTAATCAATTTGATATAGAAGATCCTGAAGCCTCTAAACTACATGTTATTAACTATGAAAATAATGAGTTAAATATTCTTCAAAATGCATACAACAATTTAATTGATGAACTCGTGATCTACCAAGAAAAGTTGGCTCTAACACAAAGTAAAGTTATTTCAGCAAACAGTAAATTAGATGAACAAAATTTAATGCTAGAACAAGAAGTCGCCCGTAAAACATCTTCATTAAGCACCACTATGTTAAAAATGGAAATTCAGCAACGAGAGCTATTAGATCAACAACAAAAACTTCAAGCTGAAAATAGCCGAAGAAGTCTTACTGAAAAAACCCTTTTAGAAACCAATAATGAATTGAAAGGTTCAATAAATGAATTGAAAAAAGCCCAAGAGCGATTACTTGACACAGAAAAAATGGCAGCACTTGGAAGCATGTCGGCAGAGGTAACCCATGAAATTAACACCCCAATTGGTGTCAGTATAACCTCAACCACTTACCTAACAGATTTACTGAATAAGCTTAAGTCAGACATCGATAGTAATAAGCTCTCAAAGCGTGAGCTTAACGACTTTACTAATAACTCAAAACAAGGGTTAGATTTATTGCTTAACAACCTTGAACGGGCCTCAGAGTTAATTACTAGCTATAAACAAGTTGCAGTTGATCAAATAAGTGAAAAAATTCGTCAAATTAACTTAGCTCAATACCTTGACGAAATTATTCATTCTTTGCACCCTAAGCTGAAAAAAACCAATCACACAATTAAGGTTAATTGCCCTAACGATGCAGAGATATATTGCCACGCAGGTGCTATTTCTCAAATATTTACCAACCTCATCATCAACTCAGTAGTGCATGGTTTAAAGGATATCAACCGGGGTAAAATTACAATAGATATTCAACTTAATGGTGAACAAGTTCATATTATGTATAAAGACAACGGCCACGGTTTGTCTGAGCAGCAATTAGCACATTTGTTTGACCCATTCTTTACTACCGAAGCTAGCAAAGGTGGATCAGGCTTAGGCACTCATATAGTGCATAACCTAGTCACTGACACCTTAGGTGGTAGTATTCATGCAACTTCTGTCGTTAATGAAGGCTTAGCTTACGAAATAAAATTTAATAATATGCATTAAATATTGAGTATATCGTTGGATTAATCTAAGGCGTGCGTGATTGATATAAGTACGGTAATATAGCCGTCGTTTTTCAATTATTCGCCCACAGTAACAGGGCAAGGATTATTTTAATGTGGTTTAAAAACCTATACTTTTTTGCTTTTACCCGCCCTTTTGAATGTTCTGAAGAAGATTTAGAGAAACAATTATCTGAGCATTTATTTACTCCTTGTGCATCAACTGAACAATCACATTTTGGTTGGGTTAACGCGTTGGGTAAGCATGGTGATACTGTAGTACACGGTGTAAATGGCAATTACTTATTATGCGCTCGTAAAGAAGAAAAAATTCTCCCAGCTCCTGTTGTTAAAGACATGCTTGAGCAAAAAGTTGCACAATTAGAAGCAGAACAATCTCGCGGTGCTACAAAAAAAGAGAAAGAGCAATTTAAAGAAGATATTATTTTTGAATTACTGCCAAGAGCTTTTTCTCGTTTTAGTGATACCCGTGCTTATATCAACCCTGTTCACAACATTATTGTTGTTGATACCAGTAGCAGAGGTAAAGCTGAAGACTTTTTAGCGCTTTTACGTAAATCACTTGGCACCTTGCCAGTAACAACACCTTCACCAGAAAAAGCACCTGATGAGCTAATGACAGAGTGGTTAGTAGAAAGCAATTTAGGCGCTAATTTCCAACTTGGCATGGAAGCAGAATTTAATGCCCTTGGAGATGACGGTGCTGTCGTTCGCGTTAAGAATCAAGACTTAACTTCTGAAGAAATTAAAGCCCACTTAGATGCAGATAAATATGTTGTAAAAGTAGCGCTAGAATGGGATGAGTCATTATCGTTTATCTTATGTGACGACTTAGCGATTAAACGCCTTAAGTTCTATGACGTAATACAAGAACAAAATGACGATATTGATAGTGATGATATTGTTGCCAAACTCGATGCAGATTTTGCTTTAATGGCTGGCGAGTTAAATCGTTTTATAGATAATTTATTAGCTGAGTTTTCACTAAAAGCGAGTGATTATTTAGAAGCATAATTATTGCTTTGCCTTTGCAGATATCATTAATACTAAAAATGCGCTAAACAGCGCATTTTTTTTTATTCTTCACAATTAATATGAACAGGCTAAAACTCAATTTTAACATTAAAACATTGATTTAGTATCTGCTAATATCTCTAAAAACGCTTCTGACTCCATAAAATTTAGTTCTGGCAAAATGCCTTTTTCAACATAACTTTCAAGCAGAAAATCTCGTGTTGAGTTATTTTTAAATACTTCATGATAAACAGCGCCCGCTCGAATAAAATCAATATAGTGTGCATTTTGAGGCAATACACTTAAATCATTCCAGGTTTTTACGACTTCACGAAAATCTTCCGAAAAATCCCAAGCTTTTGTCATCTCTACAGCAATTTCATTTGAAAATTTAGTGATCGCTTTTTCCAAAAACTCAGCGTTTGCGAATACTTCTGGGTGAGCTTTTGCTTCATTTAAAATAGGCAAAACACCAATATTGTGAATGAGTGCTGCTAAGGTTAGTGTTTCAATCCTTAAAGGTGATTGTTTATTTTTTTGTATGTATAGAGTCATTAACGCAATAGCAACCGAGGCAATATCAACCGTTTGTTGCCAAGAGTCTTGCATATATTCTGAAATAACCTGGTTGTCAGAAATAAACATTTGCTCTATAGCCATTGCGGTTGCAATACTTTTAATTTGCCTTAAACCGATACGGGTAACAGCTTTAGCAACAGAATCTACTTTTACTGCCCGGCTAAAAGCAGCACTATTTGCTACTTTTATCATACCTAAAGAAAGTGCTGCATCGTGACTAATAATCTCACTCATATCCATCAAATTAATGTCAGGGTTATCAGCGGCCTCTCTTACTCTCAAAGCCACTTCAGGTAAAGCAGGTAGCACTAACGCATCTTGTTTTATTTTTTCAATGAGTATTATATAAAGTGCATTTTCTGAGCCCATAAAAGTTTCCTTCTTCTAAAGTTAATAAATAAGCAATAACACATTACATTGAAATTTGAGCAAATAAAAGTATATTTTTTGACCATAGAACTTAATAAAAAACTTTCGCTTTTCCCTTGAATAATTCCACTTTTAAAGCTATCAAGTAGTTACTTCATTAGTAAGTTAAGTTTTAGCTAGATGCTATAAGCCCTACAAAGCTTCATAGGAAAGGTAAGTGTCCTAATGACTTTGTGCAATATTTACAAGACGAAAAAAAGAGCACTTAAAAGTGCTCTTTTTTAGAGTTTTAACTTGAGCGTTTATTGAACAACTCTTTATACCGAAATGGCCGCTTTAATATGAGGATGTGCCTGATAGTTTTGAAGTTCAAAATCTTCATAGGTAAAATCAAAAATACTTTTTACATCAGGATTAATCCACATATTTGGCAAAGGTAATGGCTCGCGTGATAGCTGCTCATCTACTTGCTCAAGGTGATTTAAATATAAATGAGCATCACCAAATGTATGAACAAAATCGCCTAATTCCAAATCACAAACTTGGGCGATCATCATGGTAAATAAAGCATAGCTTGCAATATTAAATGGTACGCCAAGAAAAATGTCTGCGCTGCGTTGATACAATTGACAGCTTAACTTGCCGTTTAGCACATAAAACTGAAACAAAGTATGACATGGAGGCAACGCTTGCTTACCTATTGCCGCATTTGCGTCAGGGCTTATCGATGTATCTGGCAGTAATGCCGGATTCCAAGCAGTAATAATATGGCGACGAGAATCTGGATTATTTTTTAAATCATCAATTAATTGTGCTAATTGATCAATAGTTTCGCCGTTTTGTGCCGGCCAATTTCGCCATTGAACGCCGTAAACTGGGCCAAGTTCGCCATCTTCAGTTGCCCAAGCATCCCAGATTTTTACACCGTTTTGTTTTAAATATTCAATATTAGACTCACCTTTAATAAACCATAATAATTCATGAATTATCGATTTAAGGTGACATTTTTTTGTCGTGACTAGCGGAAACCCTTTTGCAAGATCAAAACGCATTTGATAACCAAATATACTTTTTGTTCCTGTGCCAGTACGATCAGATTTTTCAACCCCTTCATCTCTGACATGACGCATTAAATCAAGATATGCTTTCACTAAGCTTTCCCTCAAGGTTATGAATAACAACAGACTATTCTGCTAAAATTCAGATCTAAAATTAAATATTAAAAACTACACTTCAATATGTAGAGTTTATCAGTAATTAGCCATTTTTGGCACGAGTTTATCTAATGAATAATGCCTAAATATTCCAAGCGAGATAAAGGTTATAATCGAGAGTTTTCGATAAACTTAGCTAATACCACATCATTTTAATGGCAACTAACATTAAAAATATGGCGAAACCTTTCTTCAAATAAGGTAAGGACAACTTAGCGCCAGCTTTAACACCCAGTGGCGCAAATAGTGACGAGGTTAACACTATGCCTAATAAAGCAGGTAAGTAAATATAGCCAATACTCCAAGGTGGTAACTCACTTTGCCCTAAACCTACAAATATATAGCCAAGCGTACCAAAGAGCGCGACAATAATTCCACTTGCGGTGGCTACACCTATAGCCTGGCGCATCGAAAGAGAGCAGTACATTAAAATAGGTACGAGTATTGCACCACCAGCGATGCCCATTAAACTTGCTAAAACACCAGTAAAAAGGCCAATAAATTGTAACCACCATTGAGATGGTAAGGGGATACTGCGCTCAATTTTAATCGATAGAAACATATAGAGCGCCAGAATAAGCACGGCACTACCAAATATGGTTGTTAACGCCTGTAATGACAATAATCCAGCGATAATAGCACCAAGCACTGCGCCAATAGCAACAGTTGTTACCATGCTTTTGGCGAGCGGCCAAGGTATATTGCCATTTTTATGGTGAGCAAAAGCAGCAGAAGTAGAAGTGAAAATAATTGAAGCTAAAGACGTTGCCAATGCCATAGGAAATGCCAGTTCAGCACTTATCCCTAACAGTGGTAACAAATAAACTAGCACTGGCACAATAATAAGCCCGCCACCTATACCGAGTAAGCCAGCAAAAAAGCCTACAATAGCGCCCAAAAAAGCACATGCGATAAAAACACTAGTAAACATTAAAATCACTTAAGCAGTAAAAGTGTATAAAATGCGTTTGATAACAGTGATTATAATCTTGCATGAACAAAGTCTCCTAAACCTAGTTGCACTAATTTCTCGTGCATAAAGCTGTGCACATCACTCGTATGAGTTAATGTTAATACATGGTCTAAAATTTGTTTCAGTTGATCATGCTCAACATGACGAATAACCCATTTTACCTTCGCCAAACTGTGTGCGCTCATACTTAAATTTTTATACCCCATCGCAATGAGTAAAAGTGCACCTGTGGGTTCATTCGCTAATTCTCCACAAATACTTATTGGCATGCTTTGGTCTTGGCTTTTTTGTGCAATATAATATAAAGAACGCAAAACGGCTGGGTGATAAAAGTCATACAAGTTTGCTACCCGGCTATTATTTCGGTCTACCGCTAATAAATATTGTGTAAGATCATTGCTACCCACCGAGAAAAAATCAACTTTATTAGCTAAGTCTTCTAACTGAAATATAATGCCGGGAACCTCAATCATCACACCAACTTTGGGGCGAATAAGTGGCTCGTTTTCGTGACAAAACAATTCAGTTGAGAGCTCAAAATAAGCTTGATTAATAAGCCTAATAGCTTCGTCAACCTCACTAATACTTGAAATCATAGGTAACATTATAGCCAAATTACCTATGCCATGGTTAGCTTTGATCATAGCGCGAATTTGTACTAAAAATATTTCTGGATGATCTAAAGTTATTCGAATTCCCCGCCAACCTAAGAAAGGATTCGCTTCAATAATGGGGAAATATGGTAATGACTTATCTCCTCCAACATCTAAAGTGCGCATTGTTACCGGCTTACCTTTAAATGAGACTAAAACATCTCGATATAAAGCTGTTTGTTCTGATTCAGAAGGGAAACAACTACGGTTCATAAATGGAATCTCAGTGCGATATAAACCTACTCCATCTGCACCGACATTTTGCGAATACTCAAATCCAGCTGATAAACCCGCATTAATTAATAGACTAACGCAAAAGCCATCCATTGTAGACGCGGGTAAATGTTCAACTTCTTTAACCTGTGCATTAAGTGCACTCTCTGTCGCCAATATGTGACGGTATTCTTTAATGAGTGCTTGACTAGGTGTTACATAAAGTTGGCAGCCATAACCGTCTAAAATTGCTTTTTTCTTATGTAATTGGCGAATAGTAAGATAATCAACACCCATTATTGCAGGAATATTTAATGCTTTAGCTAGAATGGCAGTATGAGAATTGTTTGAGCCTGTAATAGAAACAATCCCTTGTAACCCAAGATGTTGATACTCAGCCAACATAGTTGCACTAACATCTTCGGCAACCAATATAAACTTATTAGGCAGCAGCTGTTCATCTTGTTTAATATTTTTAATATTATTTAATAAGCGATTACCTAAATCTTTTATATCGTAAGCTCGTTCACGTAAATACTCGTCATCGAGTGCTTCAAACTGCAAGACATAGCTGTCTACCACTAGTTTCAATGCACTTTCAGCATTGAAACCATTATCTATTTTTTCAATAACTTCCGATTTAAAGCTATCACTTTCTAGCAGGTGCTTATAAACATCAAATATATCAAGGCTATTGTCAGATATTATTGCTTTAAGCTTTTCACTCATTTGCGTAAGTTCAGAGACAGTTTGACTGATAGCATCTTGAAAAATAATAAGTTGTGGCTCAATTTTTTCGGCTTTCTCAATCGTAATATTCGCTAAATCTGTTTTAGGGTGTACAACCACCATTTCGCCAATCGCAATGCCTGGTGCGCCACCAATACCGGAGATATTTTTACCTATACCTTGAGCATTATGATTAAGCTCAATCATACCTTGAGCCTCTACACTGGCTAACGCCGTTGCAAGTTGTGCAGATAAGGTCACTAAAAAGGCCTCTTCCATTTCAGTGAAAACACGAGATTTTTCTTGTTGTACGGTTAAAATACCCAAGACTTTACGTTGATGAATAATCGGCGTACCTAAAAAGGCTTTAAAGTTTTCTTCTTCTACCTCAGGTGCATGAATGAAATCTGGGTGTTGTTGTGCGTTCGCAATATTAATTGGCTCTTCACGCTGGCCGACAAGCCCAACAAGCCCCTCAGTAAAACCAACGCTAGTTCGACCAAAAGCATTTTCAGCTAAGCCGTTTGACGCCATTAAAATAAAGTGTTGTTTTTGATGGTCGGCTAAATATACGGAGCAACATTGGGTATTAAGAGCAGATTTAACCTGACTAACTAAGCGCAGCAACGCCTGATCAAGCTCTGATGCTTGACTAAACTCTAGAACAATTCGACGCAAAATAGTAAGCATTACCGTCCCTTTTAGTTCATTCTTTGGTTATTCTATTGATATCATACAAGCCAGTATGATTAGATTGATCTGTACTAACTCAGTAAATTTAGTGATGTTGATGTTGAAGTTAATATCTATATTTTTAATAATTTTAAACTAAATAGCTCACCGGAGTGAGCTATTTTATAATGCATAATAATAATCTTAGATTAACGATTAAGCACGGCGTCGTCGACGCTCTTGTCGATAACTGGGCATTGCTGCTAACGCAAATTCTTTCATTACCTTGCGATAAACTTCGCGCTTAAAAGACACAACTTGCCTAACAGGATACCAGTAAGATACCCAACGCCAGTCGTCAAATTCAGGATGACTTGAATGTAATAAATCAACCGCTGACTCTGGTGCGGTCAATTGCAGTAAAAACCATTTCTGCTTTTGACCAATACATACTGGTAAACTGTCGTGTCGAATTAACCTTTTCGGTAATTTATATCTTAACCAGTGCTTTGTGGTCGCTACAATTTTCACATGCTCAGGTTTTAAACCAACTTCTTCGTCTAATTCCCGATACATAGTTTGTTCTGCAGACTCACCCTCGTCAACTCCACCTTGTGGATATTGCCAAGAATGTTGACCAAAACGCCTTGCCCAAAATACTTGCCCCCTGTCATTAATTATTACTATGCCGACGTTGGCTCGATAGCCTTCGGCATCTATCACAGGAACTCCTGACAGCATTAAATTATAATTTTATTCTTCCACACTCTGCACTTTTGGGCAAACGTTTATTCACAAAAAACATCACAATATAAAGCTATAGCTAGATTAGATATGGTTTAATTTTCATTCACTTTTAAGCAATATAAATTAATTGCCTTGCTGATAGACTTAAAGTTGAATGATAATATAGGCACTAAAAACTGATTACAGAGTCCACATTGCAGAGCATAAATATTCCTAAAGATGAAACAGAGCTACTTAAACGTGCACAAGACCTTGCAGGTATGTCGCTAGGAGAGATCGCTGCAATGATCAATGTTGAAGTGCCAAAAGACTTAAAGCGTGAAAAGGGTTGGATAGGTTTATTACTAGAGCAAGTATTAGGTGCTAGTGCAGGTTCTAGGCCAGAACCTGACTTTCCTCACTTGGGTGTTGAACTAAAATCGCTACCAATAAACGCCCAAGGTAAACCTCTAGAAACGACTTTTGTTTGTGTTGCCCCGCTTACGGGCTTGGTTGGTGCGCAATGGCAAACAAGCCATATTCGCAATAAGCTGGCACGCGTATTATGGATACCAGTAGTATCAGAGCGCAGCATAGCGATAGCAGAACGTATAGTTGGCACAGCCTTTATTTGGTCACCTTCTCAAGAAGAAGAACACTTATTGGCACTTGATTGGCAAGAGTTAACCGATATGATCGTACTTGGCAATGTAGAAAATATACATGGTAAACATGGACAAGTACTACAATTACGACCTAAAGCAGCAAACAGCGAAGCCAGAACACAAGCTTTTAATCGCCATGGGCAACCTTTTATGACTTTACCAAGAGGCTTTTATTTAAAAACCACTTTTACACATGCATTACTCAATAAGCACTTGCGTATAAATTAACCGCCACCTAATATTAAAACTATTGATACTTAAATAAAACATAGTAAATAGTAGCTAACCGCGTTATAAATTAATTAATAAAAAACCTAGGAATTATTATCTCCCAATGAAGCAAGGCAACAAATTTGAACGCTACATCGCCGTTATTTTTTTCGTCACTATTGTTACAGTAATTTTAACCTCTTACTTTACTTTAAAAGATGTTATTAATAGCCATAACAAACAAGTACAAAGTGCAGTAACACCATTATTCTCTTTAGTGACAAGCGAAATACTTAGGCCACTTAATGTGGCAAATTTTATGGCGAAAAATCAATTTGTTATCGATTATGCAGAGCAAGAGGAAATAGACAAAAGTTATTTAGTTTCTTACTTAGAAGAAGTTGCTAAATCTTACAATATGATGGCTTTTATTGCCTTAGAAAAACATGACACCATGATAGACTCAAATAGTAAAGAAGGCACTTTGGATAGTGAAAATGTAGAGTGGTTTCATAGACTGAAAAACTTACCAGGGGATCAATTTACAGATATAGGTAATGCTGAAAACCCACATTTATATTTTGACAATAAAATACGAAATAGCAAAGGTGAGTTTATTGGATTTACTGGGGTTGCACTTGACTTGAAATATTTTGCAAACAAATTTCAAGAATATAACGAGCGTTTTGGGTTTGAATTATACTTTGTTGATAGCAATAATATTATTACTTTATCTTCCAATAATATCATGAAGTCTCAAAGCCATCACCGTACAGATTTAATCACACGTTTGAGTGATTTACCTTGGCATCAGTCACTTATTCAAAACAACCACGCTGATAGCAACTTATCCTCAGAGGTTATGTACACCACTGATGAGGGGTTATTAATTTCTCAAATGCCCATACAAGAATTAAACTGGCGCATGTTTATTGTTTCTCCTCCAGCTGCTGAGCAAAGTGCATACTGGAAAGTATTTATCGGCCGATTTATGTTGTTTTTCATCATTGTAATTATTTTTTACATGGCATTGTTAACTATTATCAAATATTTAAAATCACGATTGATTAAACATGCTGAAACCGATCACCTCACGCAACTACCAAATCGTAGCCACATTCACTGGCGTTTTGATGATATAGCTAAAAACAACCAAAACCTTTGTTTGGTGTTAGCTGATATTGATAACTTTAAAAATATCAATGACACATACGGACATTTAGTCGGTGACGATGTCTTGCGCATTATTTCTGAACAATTGTCACAAACGTTGAGGAAAATTGACGTTGTAGGCAGATGGGGAGGTGAAGAATTTGTGATGCTCTTACCCGAAACATCTGCAGAACAAGCACTTATTATTGTTGAGCGTATTAGAAAAAATATTGCTGCTATTTCTTTTCCTATATCAACGACTAGTGGTTCCTTTTCGACGACCATTAGCTTTGGCATTAGTGAATCACCCATAAAAAATCAAAACATAGAGAATTACATACAAGGTGCTGACAAGGCCTTATATCAAGCTAAAAGCAATGGTAGAAACCAAAGTGTAATTTTTAACTAATGCCAAGTTGATTTATTAGCTGCTTATTTTTACTCTTAAGAAAACAGCTAACTCAATTAATCAATTTGGTATAATTTTTTAGTTCTAAAGTGCGTGTAGCTTAACGATTTGACTAATACTGACACTACTTTGACTACCTATAGGTTGCCAGTTAGTATTTGCTGCTTCTAAACAAACAAATTCATACTCTCCATCGGTATGAACATCAGCCATGTTTTTAGCATCTTTACTACCTGGGTTCCATAATACCCAGTTTTCACACCCCTGACTTGTTACTTCAATTTTGCGTTGCCATTCATGGTCATTTATAAACATACTATCGTTATTATGATAAATACGATCAATTGGTCCCATACAATTTTTAAGCACTGACTTTTGTTTATTACAGCCATTTACTTTGTCTTCATAAAGCACATTATTTAACATCGGAATATCAGTTTTTTTCGGATTTCCAACGCAAAAATAACTGTGTAATGCGCCAGTATATTCTACCGTTTCATCAGACTGGTTGGTCATGGTTAACGTTTGATGAAATGACTCATCAAATAGTAAAGTTTGTTTTAATTCAAATGCAGCAGGCCAATAAGGAGAATAATTTTCTCCAGTCAAAACTAAGGTGATTTTAACCGAAGCAGCTAAGACTTCAATGTCAGTAATGTCCCATTGTTTTTGTCTCGCAAAGCCATGGTTACTCACTTGATTAAGCTCACCATTAGATAATTTAACCTCTCCACCAAACCAAGGCCAGCATAATGGCACACCGCCCCTAATAGCTTTACCTAAGCTATAATGACTCGTATCACTGAGCCAAAATACAGGCTGTTGATCGCTAGGTTGCCAACTAAGCACTTGTCCGCCATATAAGCTAATTGAGCCTTGCCCTTTTTGATGAATAAAGCGTAATGCTTGTAGACCTTGGCTAAGTTCGTATTGCTCAATACGTCCAAATTCATTTTCTAAAAGTACATTCAACATTTAACCTTGTCTCTCAAGTTAATAACAGCCATTTAATATATTGTTATTCTAAGTAATTAAAAATTTGGATGAAAGCCTTAATGGCCATTAGTTAAGTGCTGATAAGTTACTTTCAACATTATATTTGTATCCAAACCTACTTCTTAATTATTGCTAGTTTTTGATGATAATAAACGAGTTTGTCAAAGCGTAATATAAGCTTATTAAAGTTTCTAAAAATATTAATAAGTTTATAGTGAGGTAATTGAAGTGTATAGGTGCATAGGTGCATAGACGATTAACCTAGGTATCACAAAAAAACTAGCTTATTACTTAACCTGAACTCTGGATAATGAGTGCTTGAAACTCAAGTGAAGCAAAAGCTTAGGTAATAAAGTAAATGCTATAGTCAGGTGAACATCACGAATAGATATCATCAATGCTTCATTTTATGCCATTTCCAAGGCAAAACGTTTATGAATAGCGCGCTATTTATCGACGTTTTAACGCAGAAAATGGCTTAAAAGGGAACATTGAGCAAGTGCTGCTTATCCAGAGTTCAGGTTACTTAAAAAAAGCCTGCATGCCTTAATCCATACAGACTATTTTACTCGTTGTAGGTTAATCTCTAAAGTAGTGTTCTGATCACGTACTGAAGGATCCCACCATGACGGAAATATTCAAACTCATTAGGGGTATCAATACGTATATCAGCTTCAAAACTAATATTCTCGCCATCAGGTTTTAACACCTCTACTTTTACCTGTTTCTGGCCTGCAACTATCGCCTGAATAGAAAACTGCTCTGCACCAGTTAATTTATAAGTGCTTGCGCCTTCACCTTGTTTAAATTGCAGTGGTAATATCCCCATGCCGATAAGGTTAGAACGATGGATTCGTTCATAAGTTTCAGCAATAACCGCTTTTACACCTAATAACAAAGGTCCTTTTGCGGCCCAATCTCGAGAACTGCCTGTACCGTACTCTTTACCTGCAATAACAATACTCGCAGTATTTTCAGCAATATATTGATTCGCTGCTTCAAATACCGTCATTTGTTCACCGCTCGGTTGTTTACAGGTAAATCCGCCTTCCGTGCCAGGGGCAAGTTGATTTTTCAATCTAACATTTGCAAAGGTTCCCCGCATCATCACCTCATGATTACCGCGTCTTGAACCATAAGAATTAAAGTCTTTTTGTTCAACGTTATTAGTACGAAGGTAATCTGCTGCCGGAGTTTCCTTACCAATAGCGCCGGCCGGTGAAATATGATCTGTAGTAACACTGTCTGATAGTTTTAATAAGCAGCGTGCATTTACAATAGCTTTAGTTGCTTCTGGCTCTGCTGGCATGTTTTCAAAAAATGTTGGCTTTTTCACATAACTACTGTCTGGCCAGTTATAAATATCAGCATCAACCGTTTCGAGTTTCTCCCAGATATCACCACCATCATAAACAGAGCCATATTTCTCTGTAAACATGCTCTTGTTTACCACACGAGTAACAATCTCTTGTATTTCTTGCTGGCTTGGCCATAAGTCTTGCAAGTACACTGGCTTACCCGCACTACTCGTACCCAGAGGATCTTTGGTGATATCAACCTTCATATTACCCGCCAATGCATAGGCGACCACTAAAGGCGGTGACGCTAAATAATTCGCTTTAACGTCTGAATGAATTCGTCCTTCAAAGTTTCGATTACCTGATAAGACTGATGTTACCGTTAGATCACCTTGCCTAATCGCATTAGAAATAACTTCAGGTAATGGGCCTGAATTACCAATACAGGTGGTACAACCATAACCGACTAAGTTAAACCCCATTTTATCTAATTCTTGGGATAAACCCGCTTTGTTAAGGTACTCAGTAACTACTTGTGAACCAGGAGCAAAACTGGTTTTAACCCAAGGCTTAACTTTAAGCCCTAATTCATTAGCTTTTTTTGCCAACAACGCAGCAGCCACTAACACAGAAGGGTTCGATGTATTGGTACAACTGGTAATTGCAGCAATTACAACTGCACCTTCGTGAAGATCAAAGTCTTGGTTATTATCGCGATAGGCCACAGTCGTTTTCGAGCCAATATTTTCTACGCCGCCTTCACCATCAAAGTTTGCTTTCTGTTTGCTGCTAGGTGGGATAATTAATTCATTTTGTTCTGTTATCCAACGCTGAAATGAGGCCGATGCTTGATCAAGGTTAATTCTGTCTTGCGGACGCTTGGGCCCTGCAATAGCAGAAACAACAGAATTTAAATCCATAGAGAGGGTTGCATGATACTCAGCATGCTCTTGTGCTTCACTTCCCCACATACCCTGTGCTTTCGAATAAGCTTCAATGATCTCGATTTGTAGATCACTTCGACCCGTTAACTCCAAGTATTTAATCGTTTGTTCATCAATGGGAAATAAGCCACAAGTTGCACCGTACTCAGGCGACATATTGGCGAGTGTTGCTCTGTCTGCCACAGTTAAATGTTTTAAACCTGCCCCAAAAAACTCAACAAATTTCCCTACTACCCCGAATGCACGTAGTTGCTCAGTAACGGCAAGTACTAAATCGGTAGCAGTGGCTCCAGCAGGTAATTTACCTTTTAATTCCATGCCAATAACTTCAGGTATCAACATGGTAACAGGTTGCCCTAACATAGCAGCTTCAGCTTCAATACCGCCTACGCCCCAACCAAGTACACCTAAGCCATTTATCATGGTTGTGTGCGAATCGGTACCGACTAGGGTATCAGGGTAAAGTAGCGGTGTGCTCTGTTGTTCATCAATAAATGTTACTCGCGCTAAGTACTCTAAATTAACTTGGTGTACTATGCCTTTTCCTGGCGGAACAACTTTGAAATTATCGAATGCACTTTGCCCCCACTTTAAAAATTGATAACGCTCTTTATTGCGCTCAACCTCAATTTCAGTATTACGTTCAAATGAATCAGCCTTACCGAATTCGTCTACCATTATTGAATGATCAATAACTAAATCAACGGGTTTAAGCGGATTAATTTTATTGGGATCACCACCTAGGTCTAACATCGCGTTACGCATAGCAGCTAAATCAACAACGGCAGGAACGCCAGTAAAGTCTTGTAAAACAACTCTAGAAGGTACAAATGCTATTTCGGTATCAGAGGCAAATGCCGTATCCCATTTAGCTAAGTTTTCAATATCTTCTTCCTGCACATACTTTTCATCGCTATGGCGGAGTAAGTTTTCTAGTAATATTTTTGCAGTCAGCGGCAATCGCTTTGTGTCTGTGTTCAACCTAGATAGGTCGAAGTAGTGATAATCCTTGCCTTGCACGGTTAGTGTCGATATATGTTTATTTAAAACTTTCACATTATTCTCCTTTCGCCTTAGTCAGGCATTTTTAAGGTAAATTATTTTCCGTGTTTATGCTTTATCATTAAAAGATAAATCCTTGCTTAACCGCTATCAATAGCAGCTTTAGTATTTACTCTGCTTGTTTTTTTCTTAGGAACATGAACACCACGAACAAAATAATAGCAGCAATAATCGATGTTACTGCCAATGCCGAGGGCTCCTTCATTAGCTCGAGCGCACCTTTACCAAAAAATACGGCGCTTAAACCTAAAGGAGCAATACCTATTGTCGAGCCTAGCATAAATTTGAAAATATTTATTTCAAGTGAACCTGCTAGAATACTTGTTACGGTAAAAGGTGGTGTGGGCGCCAAACGCAATGCCAAAATGGCCCATGCCCCTTTGTTATCCATTTTTTCTTTTATTGTTTCGGTATGCTTTTTTACGCCTTCTCCAAAAGAGTCTCCACCAATAGCACGGCCTACTCCATATCCGCTTAAACTGGCTAAAAGAAAACCAGGTATACAAATTAATACACTGATCCAAATATTAAAAACTAAGCTAACCGTAAATGCCATTAATGGCACAGGTATAAGAAGAGCTCCCCCAATAAAGAAAACACCTAAAAAGATCATCGCGGTTAATGCATTATCAGGTATGTCGCTTGCTAATTGACTAATTTTGTCTATTTCAAGGTAGTCACTAAGCGGGGTTAAAAAGTACAAAGATAAAAGCCCAATAACAACACCAAATAATAGACATAATTTTATAATGCTTGCCTGTTTCATTTTATCGCCTCTCGTATTAACCAACTGAAGATCTTTCTATGGGCTTTCATATAGAACAAGTACTCTGGATGCCATTGAACTCCTAATACCTTGTCACTATTTTTACTTTCAATAACTTGATTAATACCCGCTTCTTCTTTGCCAGTAACTTTTAGCTCTTTTGCTGGTTTAGCAACGGCTTGGGAGTGTATTGCGTTGACTTTTAAAGGGTCGTCTCCTGCTATTCTTGAAATTAAGGAATCATTAGTCGTATAAAGCACAGTTTTACGTGGAAAGGCACTTCGGATCCTAGCGCTTTCTTTTAAAAGTGGTAATGTAGACTCATACATTGAACCGCCTAATTCTGCGTTTAGTAGTTGATGACCACGACAAATACCTAAAAGCGGTAAATTGTTGTCTAAAGCATAATGAATAAACTGAATTTCCATATCATCACGTTCTTTGTCGTATTGGTGTGAACTAAAGTGGCTCATTAATTCCATCGGATACAATAAGCATTCTTTTAATTGCGTCCAAAAAGAGCGAGTTACTGGCGCTGTGTTTTCTTTAATAAAGTGTTCTGGATGAATATCTGAACCTCCTCCAATAATAACGCCGTCATAATCGAGCGTGCCATCAAAAGACTCAGGCGTTACCCTAATTGGCTTTCCTCCCGCAATCCTTATATTCAAAGCAGTAAAAAACCAAGCTACATTGCCTGATTTATTAGGTCCAGTTATGGCAATTCTAGGTTTTGATATACTGGTCAAGTAAACTCCTTAAGATGACTTTTTAGCACTATAGTTAACAGCAATATTTTTCCTGTTGCTACTGCCTAAACTTGAGCATAAGTACTGAACCAAGTCCCAAATGCTTACATTTGATAGTACCTATGTTATGTGAGTAATCATATTGCAAAGATTAGACCAATAAATTAACTCAATAAAATCAATAAAAACAATAATATAAAAATCACCAACTGAGTTTTTCATTTCATAGTATGTAAAATTTACTCATTGGTCGTAGTATTTACGTCCTTAGCTTCCGGTCTAAAAAACTAAAAAAGAGTTATAACAAACATATACCTTTATTAATTGTCTTCTACAGCACGGTTAAAGCGGTAATTTTTGTTGATCTATAAAAGTGAGCAGATAATTAACTGAACTCTAGCAAGTTTGAGTGAGGTTAAGTTAACGGTAACTTATAAGGATTAATTGAAAGTAAGAAAGGAACCCCGTTAGCTTGTACTAACGGGGTTGAGTATTATTCAGCGTTTTAAAAGCTTATATAACACACTGTTTTTGCATTATTTCACGTAAGATCTAGGCATATCACTTGACGTTGTATAACGATCTCGCAAAGCATCTTGGCGGCTTATAGTCGAATATTCTTCACCATTAATCCACATTTGACTAACCTGAGTACTAAGTTCAAATGGGTCAGCACTCCATAATACTAAATCAGCAGTTTTGCCAACGGCAATAGTGCCCGAATCAAGATTAAAGGCTTGTGCTACATTAGCCGTTACAGCTGCTAATGCGTCATCAGCTGATAAACCATTTGCAATAGCATTACCGGCATGAAAGCGCAGCTCATAAAGTTTATGAGTATCGCCGCTCACCGATAAAGCAACTTTTACACCTGCATTCGTTAATTTTGCCGCATTTTTAAGTGAAGAGTGCAAAGTGTCAAAACTCGTTGGCAAATTATCTAAAGCATTCATCACAACGGTCACTTTCGCTTGTGCTATTTTATCAGCAATTAAAACAGCGTCGGCCGCGCCAACAAACACTAAATCAAGTCCGAATTGCTGTTTAATTTTCAACAAAGCGAGTAAGTCAGTTGCACGATCGGCATGAGCAACTAACGCTTTATCTCCAGCAAGCAAGGCATTAATAACTTGTTCTTCACGGCTTGGTTCTTTAGCTTCTTTCTTGTTTTTAGTGCCTTTTTTCTCTTGAGCTTTAACGGCGTCTTCAAGTTTAAATTGAAGGTTTTGCAAGC
Source organism: Colwellia sp. NW0002-52-1 (assembly GCF_057550865.1). Lineage (NCBI taxonomy): Bacteria > Pseudomonadati > Pseudomonadota > Gammaproteobacteria > Alteromonadales > Colwelliaceae > Colwellia > Colwellia sp. NW0002-52-1. Next base: position 264,247 of record NZ_BAAJLU010000001.1, read on the forward strand.
TTAGCGCTCGCGAGCCTTCACTTTTAGCGCCTAAGTCAATCAATACACTATTATTGTTCACTCTAATGCTATCAAACTCACCAGAAAGATCAGTGACAAAAGTTTGCCCTTTAAACATGTCTTCACCACCACGAGGGCTAACAACATTGCTGGTAATACCACCTTTGCGGCTATGTGAAACAACCGTAGAACGAGGATTAAAAGCTAAGCTAGCATCAAAAGTAATGTCAGCTTTTTTATCGCTAGCATCTCGGCTACGAGACACAGCACTAACTTCCACTAAACCTAGCTGGTTCATAGAACCAATTAAGCCTGGGGTTAAAATTTTTCCTTCGGCATCAATAATGGTGTCAGCACTAATAGTTTCAGGGTTAATCGCGGTAACTTTTCCATTTTCGAATACGACAGTTGCGTTTTCTAACACACCTTGCTCAGTTACTGTGTGTACTGTGGCATTAGTAATAGCAATACTTTCTGCATAACTCGCCGTAGAACTTGCTAGTGCCAATGCAATTAGCGATGATTTAAATAATTTAAAATGTTTCATAATCTTCACCTTACCTTTGACCTAACAGAAAATCGCTTTTCGCTTGGTATTTTTCATCAAAACGATCGTACACCTTAGCACCATCAACAAACACTTGTTCAGCTTGAGCATAAACACTGAATGGGTTTTGATTCCAAATAACTACATCCGCTTTTTTACCATTTTCTAAACTACCGGTTTCGTCGGCTAACCCTAGTGATTTTGCGGCATTAGAAGTGATCCAAGTAATAGCAAGTTCAGGCGTTACTTCAAAACCATTTTCGTTTGCACGATACATAACCTTACCGGCTTCTTGGTTCAGTCGCTGAATTGTACTATCAGAATCTGAATGAACGACTGCACATGAGTTTTTCATTGCATCAACAATGGCAACGTTTTCGTGCACCATGTCATAAGCTTCCATTTTAAAGCCCCACCAATCAGGCCACATGGCTGCACAATTGCCATTTTCGGCTAACATATCAGCTATTTTGTATGCTTCAACCGCATGATGAAAAGTGCCCGAATGGTAATTAAACTCTTTACCTAGGTCGATCATCATTGCCATTTCTTCAGCTTTATAACAATGGTTATGAATTAAGATATCGCCATCGAGCACACCTTTTAAGGTATCTAACTCTATATCACGCTCTGGTGCTAAAGGATTTTTACCGGCATCATAATCAGCATCGTACTTTTCCCATGCGCGCTTATACTCTGTTGCATCAGCCCAGGCCATACGATAGCCCGCCATATTACCCATACGAGTTGATGGTAATACTTTGCGGCTACCATAAACCCGTTTTGGATTCTCACCACAAGCCATTTTTAAACCGTAAGGTGCTTCAGGGAACTTCATACCTTGCATGGTATGGCTAGGAACATTTCGCAAAGTTACACCACGACCACCAAATAAATTTGCTGAGCCGGGTAGAATTTGTAATGTTGTTATTCCCCCTTCCCGTGCAGCCTCAAAACCAGGGTCTTGTGGCCAAACACTATGTTCAGCCCATACTTCTGAGGTATTAGGCGAAGTCATTTCATTCCCGTCAGCATGCGACTCTACAGACGGGTTAGGGTAAACCCCTAAATGTGAATGCACATCAATAATACCAGGAGTTATCCATTTACCATTAGCATCAATTTCAACAGCGCCTTCTGCAACTAAGTCTGTACCTATTTGGTTGATCTTTCCATCTACCATCAGAACATCAGCATTATCTATACGTGAGCCTGTGCCTGTTAAAACTGTGGCATTTTTTATTAGAGTAGTTTGCAAAGGTAATGCTTTATAGGTACTTGGGTATGGATTTTTATTGATAACCACTCTTTCGTTTTGCTGTTCGCTTTGCAAGCAACCTGTTAGTGTAACAGCAAGGGCTGCTGACACTAAAGATGGTAGAAATTTTTGCATAGATTTATTCCTGTTTTACTTAGTATTCTGCAGAAGTTATGGAATTTTTTAGCAGATTTTTAAGCGCTATTATGGGTTAATTAAAGTTAACATAAGTTAATAAACCTAAAGTTTTGAGGTTCATTAACTTATGTTAACAAGATATTAATAACTACAATATTATGAAATGTCGCTGACAACAAGTCAGACTTATAGAGGAGTTAAGCAATTGCGTTGAACGGTTAACTATCTGCGACAAATGGGTGCTAAAAACAAGTTCAACTTAAAGTTCAAAGTCACCAAAGTCAATTTCGCTACTGTTTTCAATACGCGTTTTGCTTGGTGGATCAAGTAACGAAACTTGCTTATTTTCAACAATAACTTCTGCTACTTTGGAGCTGGTAGGTTGTGTTTTACGTTTTTTACGCTGTAAGCAACGTTTAATAACCTTTTGCCGTTCATTAGAGTCAAAGGCGATCCAGTTCAGGCGCTCGTCTCGCGTACGATAGCAACCCGAACATTGGCCTTTGTCATCAGACTGACAAATGCCAACACAAGGACTTGGTACTTCAAAAAACTCTAATTGCATGTTATACCAAACAGGTTAAATGTTTGTTCTTCATTTATAGCAAGTAACGGTTCAATTTTAAGGCGTGTGACTGAGCACAACGAAAAAATTAAACGGATAAAGCATTTGAAATTTATCAATGAATTAGTCCACTTGATCATATTTACAACATAAAATATCAATGGCTAAAGTTGAATTAAACCATTGGGTAGATACGGTTAAGTATATACCCAATAATTACGTTAAAGAAAAAGAATTAATTAACCCAGCTTATCTGTGGCGATAGAATACTCAGGGTCTTCAATAACATTAATTTCAACTAAACTGCCAGCTTTAGTTAACAATTGCGTACATTCTTTACTTAAATGTCTTAAGTGCATTTGCTTACCACGGCTAATATAACGTTCGGCTAAGGTATCTATGGCTTCAATCGCTGAATGATCTGCAACGCGTGAGTTTTTAAATTCAACAATAACGTCATTACTATCATTTTCCATATCAAATTGCTCTAAAAAGCTAGCAACTGAACCGAAAAATAACGGGCCAGACACATCATATACCGTTGAACCATTGGCATTAACAGAGCGATGAACCGCAACATGTTTAGCATGTTCCCACGCAAATACTAAGGCAGAAACAATAACACCTACAACAACAGCTATGGCTAAATCAGTAGCAACAGTCACACCCGATACCAATATAATGACAAAAGCATCAGCTTTTGGCACTTTGCCAATAATGCGGAAACTAGACCATTCAAAGGTGCCAATAACGACAATAAACATAACACCAACCAAAGCAGCTAAAGGTATTTGTTCAATTAAACTAGAGCCAAATAAGATAAAACCAAGTAACGCTAATGCTGCCGTTACACCTGACATTCGGCCACGACCACCAGAGTTAACATTGATCATCGATTGACCAATCATGGCACAACCACCCATACCACCGAAGAAACCCGTTACGGTATTTGCCGCACCTTGCGCAACACATTCTTTATTGCCTTTACCGCGTGTGCCGGTTAATTCGTCAATCAAGGTAAGTGTTAACAATGACTCAATCAAACCAATAGCCGCTAAAATTAATGCGAAAGGTAAAATAACTTGTAAGGTTTCAAGGTTAAAAGGTACATTTGGAATATTAAAAACAGGAAGACCGCCGGCAATAGAAGCCATAGGGTCATTTGTCATATCACGTACAAAATCAACGACTGTTCTGGCATCTAAATTAAGGCTTTGAACCAAAATAGTAACCGCTACAATTGCGACTAAAGATGAAGGTACGGCTTTAGTTAGCTTAGGTAAAAAGTGAATAATTGCCATAGTTAATACAATAAGACCAGCCATAGTTAGCATTTGGCTACCTTGCATCCAGCCTAAAACACCATTTTCATCGGTCACTTTAAATTGACCTAACTGTGCAAGGAAAATAACAATAGCTAAACCGTTAACAAAGCCGAGCATAACTGGGTGAGGCACTAAACGAATAAACTTACCTAGCTTAAATAACCCCGCTAATATTTGCAGTATTCCGGTTAGCACCACAGTGGCAAATAAATATTCGACCCCATGAATAGCAACTAAACTCACCATAACAACGGCCATGGCGCCAGTAGCACCTGAGATCATGCCAGGACGACCACCGAAAATAGATGTAATTAAACCCACCATAAATGCAGCATATAAACCCACTAATGGTTCAACGCCAGCAACAAAAGCAAATGCTACCGCTTCAGGCACCAAGGCTAAGGCTACAGTGAAGCCTGATAGAACATCATTTTTTAAATTTGCCACTTTACTGGCATGTAATTCAAACATTATTATCTCTACTTTGATTAGAACATCAAAAAACAAGCATAATTTAAAAAACTAGCTTGAATTTAGTTACATTGGATGTAGCCCAAAAAATATATTACTGAATGATAATGTGTACCAAGCAAGTTCAACGATAAACGTTATCTTTCGGGATTTGAAGGCGCCGGAATACTATAGAAATACTCGTTAAATGTCAATATTTGCTCAAATTAACATCAAGAAAAACACCAAGAATAACAAGCAAATATTTATAAAGAATAGGCTTACAAAGCAAAGCTAACTTTCAACCGGTTAATATCAGTATAGTTACCTAAAATAAGCTTAATCAGCATTACTCAACGATATCATTAAATGGTTATAAATATTATTTTTTATGATTAATAGCCTACGCTCTGTGTGACGAAAAACCTAGATACTGAAATTCTGTCAGAGATCTTTGTCTTTTATGTTTTGATGAAATGAATACTAAGTAACTCAGCAAATAAGCTCATTAAAAAATTATAAAAGCAATCATAATATTCAACTAGTTAGCCATTCATTTTAGATTCACGCGCCTCTAAAAAGGCTTTAATTTCATCACGTGACCCCAGAATATGCTGTTTAAGCATTGCTACTGCTGCTTCAACGTTTCGTGCTTTACTGAATGCTAAAATGTCATTGTGTTCAGATTCAGCTTTTGAGATACCACCTGCCCAAAGTAAGTGCATACGAATATAGCGATCTGCACTTTTATTAAGGGTATTCACCAAGTCTAAAGTTTGTGGTCGATTAGCGCCTGAATACAAACAATTGTGATAACTAGAGTTAAGCTCACTCCAAGTGTTAGCAGCATTTTCTTTACCAAGCGCCTTATCTAACTTTGCAAGTAACAAGGTGGCTTCTTCTAACTTCTCGTCGCTAATGTTGGGCAATGAATTTGCTAACAAGTCAGATTCAAGTATAGCGCGCAATTCAAATAGCTCATCTACTTGATCAGCATTAAGCTCAGTGGCCGTTGCTCCTTTATGCGGTTCAAAAACCACTAAGCCCTCACCTTCAAGTTGCAATAAAGCCTCTCTAACCGGAATTCTGCTAACATTTAATTCACTTGCAAGCGCGGCTTGTCTTAAAGGTTGCCCTGCTTTAATCTCACCACTTAATATTTTTTCTCTAAGTGTTTCAACAACTAATTGAGTTCTAGTTTTATATACAATGCTCATATAAGGCTTCCTAAAAATATTGTTGCCATTATAAAGAACCGTGGGATAAACACAAAACAATAGCAGACGCTCAAAGCGATAAAATCAAGCTGAACTTACAACAGTTTCAAGCGTAATTACCTGAAAATATTAAATTAAGATATTCAAAACATTAATTTAGCGACTCATTAAAAAGTGAACATAACAAGACCAATGCTCTTTCATACCTTTTAAAATCTGTTATCGTTAAGATACAAATTATGCATAGCGACTTTCACGTTAACTCAGTAGTTTCATATGTAGCTATGACTGAATAAAAAACATCTCAATAAATAGCTAATTAAAAAAGAGAATTTTTTTATGCCAAACGATGTACCTCAAAAAGTGCAAAAAAAACATAATAGCATCGCATTAATTACCTTTATTTTTGCCATATTGTCGGCTGTGTATATTAAGCAATTTATTCAACCTCATTGGGTTGAGCAGAGTTATGTATACGATGTAAGTACAGATGCAATAGGTGTTTCGAGCTACATTTATAAAGAACAAAGAGTAATAATTGATGCTGTAGTTAGCTACGAAAACTCGCCGCTTAATCAACAAAGCCTCAATAATATAAGCAAGCCACCAACACTTAAGCAGCAATGGGTAACAGACGATAATCAACAATTAAAACTTCTTAAACCGGCCTTTCATTTTGGTATTGGCTCACTTTTACCCGCTTTAATAACGATTATTTTATGCTTATTAACCCGAGAGCCGCTAACAGCATTACTTGGCGGAGTTGTCGTGGGCGCTATTATGCTCGGTCGTTATGATCTTACCGATAAAGTCATCATTCCTAATCTTGCACAAGAAGGCACAGCAGCGTTGTTATTGTTGTATTTATGGCTACTTGGCGGTTTATTAGGTATATGGTCGAAAACAGGTGCAGCACAAGCTTTTGCCAATTTTATGACTAAGCACTTTGTCAAAGGGAGAAAGTCAGCGAAAGTGGTTTCATGGCTACTTGGTATGCTATTTTTCCAAGGTGGCACTATGAGTACAGTGTTAGTAGGAACAACAGTGCGACCTTTAGCCGATAAAGCAAAAGTAAGCCACGAAGAAATGAGTTACATTGTAGACTCAACTGCTTCTCCTATTGCATCAATATTAGCGTTTAATGCTTGGCCAGCCTATGTTCAAGCATTAATATTTATACCTGGCGTATCTTTTCTAGCCACAGAAGCAGATCGCATTAGCTTTTTCTTTCAAAGTATTCCATTTAGTTTTTACAGTATGTTTGCCGTGATGGGAACATTGCTGCTTAGTCTTAATATCACTATTTTTTCAGGTAAGCGTATACGTGCAGCAAAACTGCGAGCTGAAACTTATGGCCAATTAGACGCTCCTGACGCCAAACCATTAAGCGCTAAAGAATTACAAAGCACAGACATACCTCAAGGCTATAAACCACATGTGCTTGAGTTTATTTTACCCTTAGTTACTTTAACTGCCATTGCAGTAGGTAGTTTTGTAATGCTGGGGACACCTAAAATTAACTGGGCTTTTGGCGCTGCACTCTTGCTTTCTGCCATTATGGCTTTAATTAAAGGTATGTCTTTAGACCATGTCGTTGAAGGTTTTGGTAATGGATTAAAAGGCGTGGTATTTGCCTCAGTGATTTTAATGCTCGCGGTTATTATTGGCAGTATTAGTAAAGAAACCGGAGGCGGGCTATTTTTGGTGTCTTTACTAGGAGAGCACCTGCCATTTTGGTGTTTACCGGTAATTTTACAGCTGATCACTATGATCATCGCATTTTCTACCGGTACTAGTTGGGGAACTTATGCTATCGCCTTTCCGTTAGCAATGCCTCTAGCATGGGCAATTTGTCAAAGCCAAGGTGTAGCAAACCCAGAGTTATTTATGATGCTTTGCTTCGCGACAGTATTAAACGGTAGTGTTTTTGGTGATCAATGTTCGCCAATTTCAGATACCACTATTCTAAGTGCAATGACAACAGGCTGTGACTTAATGGACCATGTAAAATCACAACTTGTACCCGCCGCACTAGCGGCTTCATTCGCAGGGGTACTTTGGACATTAACCGCATACCTATTTGTATAGCCTAGACTTTAGAGCTTAGCGTATAAATAAATTAGTGGTTTTAAATCATGACTTAAGCCATTAGGCATTAATTATTGAGATAAAAGAGCTGTAAAAATTAATTAAACCTATGGAATTAAGGTTAACTCCGGTCCAGCTTCGCTATCGGTGTCATTGGAGCTTCCCTCTAAAGGTACCTCAACAACAAAACAGCACCCTTGTTCAACAGATACATGCTTAATACTTCCGCGAAGTTTAGTATTAACTAAGTTATACACAATATTCATCCCTAAACCTGAGCCGCCTAGACCACGCTTGGTAGTAACAAAGGGATCGAATACTTTGTCTTTAACTTTGTCATCTAACCCTTTACCGTTATCTTGATAAGTCAGCACAAGGCTTTCATCATTCAGTTCAAATTTAATAGAAATTTCACCATCTTGAGTATTTTCAAAACCGTGATAATGTGAATTAGTCAGAAAATTCGTTAATATTTGATTCCAAGCACTGGGAAAAGTAACCAAATTAATATCCTCGTTAACAAGTATATTAATCGTATAATTTTTCTGTTTAAATAAAGTTTTCACTGTATTTACAATGTCATGAACATGTTGGTATAAATTAATTTTTATTTTGGGATCGGTATGATATTCAACCGCTACAGATTTAAAGCCTCGAATTAAATCAACCGCTTTATGTAGACTACGATCAATAATTTTTTCATATTCCTCAAACAGAACCAACATCGTAGTTAATTGCTTTTTGGTTAAAGTTTCACGACTAAGCGATTGCTTCAGCTCAGTAAACTTTTCTTTCATCGCACTAAGCGACGTAACACAAATACCTAACGGCGTATTCACCTCATGTGCAACACCTGCTACTAATTGCCCCAACGACGCCATTTTTTCTGACTGTACTAATTGATCTTTGGCCAAGGTTAGTGCATCAAGCGAACGCTGTAATTGCTGATTACTTTCAGAAAGTTTCGACGTTCGTTCATAAACCTTAATTTCTAAATCACCGTTAAGGTTAATCAATGCATTCTCAGCATCTTCTAGTTTAATGATGTCGTTTTGAAGTGTCAGACGCATATCGTTAATGGCAGCAACCAATTCATCGAGTTCGTCAGTTTTATTGCTCCGATTTTCTAACATTAAAGGTCTGTCTAAGCTATCCCCACTCATCGCTTGAGAATAAAGGGTAATTCGATAGAGATGGCGGGTGATAAACCAATGAACAATAAAAAAAGTACAGAGTGCAACGATAAAAATTTTAATAAATTCAGTAAAAACAATAAAACCAGCTTTTTGCCATAAGTGATTATATATATCTTGATAGTCGGCAGAAATAGTCATATTACCTATTGCAGTGCCTTCAAAAACAATAGGGTAGCTTTCAACTTTTTTAGCTTCTTTTACACGGTTACCAACTTGATATATTTTCCCAAACGTTGTTGTTAGTTGCACATGGCGAATATCGGGAAGTCGCTGTACGCCGGCAATTTGTTGTTCAATGAGTTCTTCATTAAAATCCCATAAGCTTGTAGAAATTGATTGCTTATAACTTACTTCAATATTATCAAAACGCTTATCTAACCTCACCACACCATCTTGAAAATCGACATACAATTGAATAAAAGTAGAAGCCACTGACAATAAAGCACTGCACAAAAAAATGTAAATAAAGACACGTCGGCTTAATTTACTATTAAAAGCACTTTTTTCATTCATTACTTTATTCACGCCTATTTTTATCAATTGCTAGTTTATTGTAAGCTTTAATTTATAGCTTTGCGGAATACCAAATTTTAGTTGAATATATTAACTATATTAGACAGTAGTTATACTTGGGTAATAACACTAATAGTTTTAATTTAACCTATTAATCACTATATGTCTCATCAAGGTTAATTTAAAGTAAATAGCTTTCCTATTTAAAGCCTATAGAGTTTATATTTTAGGTGGTGTCCGATTATCGCTAGTTATTTACATTATCTGCCGTATGATCACTCAGTATTAAAGTTGCCCCTTAAAAAGTAAATTTAGGAAAAGTATGTTCAGTATAGAAGTTTGTGAGAATGCGCGTTTAAGTCGCGATGCTCGCTTCGATGGTAAATTTTTTACCGCGGTGATCACAACAGGTATTTTTTGCCGCCCTATTTGTCCTGCAAGGCCTCCAAAGCCAGAAAATGTTACTTACTATGCAAATGCTGAACTTGCACAACAATCAGGCTTTCGACCTTGTAAACGATGTTTTCCGCAACTTGCGCCAAATTTGCCATTACCTAGAAAAATAAAACAAATTACCCAAGCCTACTACGAAAATAATTACAGTTTGCAACAATGTGCCGAGCAGCTAGAAACCAGTGACAGACAAATTCGACGTTTATTTATGCAATATTATGGACTTCCGCCGAGTGAGTTTTTTCATCAACAACGTTTATTGCTTGCTCATAAATTACTTATATCAACAAGTTTAAGTATTACTGACGTGGGTTTCGCGGCAGGTTTTAACAGTATCCGTCGATTTAATGAAGTAATTTTGCAGGCTTACAAAGTATCTCCAAGTGAGATCAGAGGTAAAAAATCATCAACAACAGATAACCAAGTTACTATTTTATTACCCTATAAAGCACCGTTTGACTGGCCATTAATGCTGAGCTTTTTTCGTTCAAGAAAAATGAGTAATATTGAAGATATTACTACAGAACATTATTTTCGTACCCTAGAGTTAGATAATTGCCAAGGCTGGATAAAAGTAACGCATCACGAAAATAAAAGTGCTTTAAACCTTACTGTTAATTTAACTGACTATAGCTTTCTAAATCAAATTATTGCCCGCGTTAGACGAATGTTCGACCTAGATGCCGACATGCAACTTATTCATCAGCATTTAAAATCTCATCCCACATTAGCAGCAGTAATCGAAAAATTTCCAGGTCTGCGTTTACCGGGTTGTTGGGATATTTTTGAGTTTTCAATTCGAGCTATTTTAGGCCAACAAATATCGGTTAAAGGCGCAACAACTTTGGCCCAACGCATTGCAGAAAAATATGGCGAAAATGTTGCTGATATTGAACAGCCAGATAATATTAATACAACAAAGTACTTCCCCAAAATTGCAGCGCTCATGAATGTAGATTATCAAGATATTGGCTTAACTCGCTCTCGCATTGCCACATTACAAACCTGGGTTACTTACTTTCAACAACATGAAAATATATTTGCCAAAGGTTTAACCATTGAAGAATTAGAAGCTTCATTAACAAAACTTAAAGGCATAGGGCCATGGACAGTCAACTATATAGGTATGCGAGGTTTAAGCGACCCAGATGCATTTCCTAGTGCTGATTTAGGCATTATTAAAGCCCTTACTTTTAATGCAGTTAAACCTAAGAATAAAGATATACTCACATTGGCTGAAAATTGGCGCCCTTGGCGAGCTTATGCTGCTATTTATTTATGGCAATCGCTGGCAACACAATAAAAATAATGTACAAAAGACAAATTTCTAAGGACGCAAAAACATGTATTACTGTATTTATCAATCTCCATTAGGGGAAATTGCTTTAACGGCAAACGAGCAAGGGTTAAGTGCCCTCGCCTTTCAAACTGGAAAATCTCCAATTGATTTTACTGGCTTATCTGAAAACCACAGTAAATTCACTAAAGTTGTAAAACAATTAGATGAATATTTTAGCGGCGAGAGAAAGCACTTTGATCTACCCTTAGCGCCAAAAGGTACTAACTTTCAAAAACAAGTGTGGCAAGCATTAACCGAAATACCTTGTGGTGAAACTAAAAGTTATGGCTGGATCGCAAAAAGTATTAATAACGAAAAAGCCGTTAGAGCAGTAGGTACAGCAAATGGTGCCAACCCAATCGCATTAATTGTACCTTGTCACCGAGTTATTGGTAGTAATGGCAAGTTAACTGGTTATGCTGGTGGTTTAGCACTGAAGGCTAAATTATTAATGCACGAAGGCGCACAATTTAAACCCTAAACATATTACTGCACCGTCTTGTTCTACGATGGTATTACATAACCTGAACTCTGGATAAGCAGCACTTGCTCAATGTTCCCTTTTAATCCATTTTCTGCGTTAAAACGTCGATAAATAGCCCGCTATTCATAAACGTTTTGCCTTGGAAATGGCATAAAATGAAGCATTGATGATATCTATTCGTGATGTTCACCTGGCTATAGCATTTACTTTATTACCTAAGCTTTTGGTTCACTTGAGTTTCAAGTACTCATTATCCAGAGTTCAGGTTACATAAGATAAAAATGAAAATAAACAGTTTAAAAAACAACATAAAAAACAACATAAAAAACAACATAAAAAACAACATAAAAAAATATAGACAAGATTTAAATCCTGTTATGATATTGTCGATTTTAAATAGAATTACTTGAGTATAGTTTTGGAAATTATTGCAGTTATCGCGGTTTTGTTTTTGGCTTGGTTAATTTGGCAGCTTATGCGTGCTAAACATTTCACCCAATTTAAACGTCAAATAATACAAGAATTAAAACCCAAAGTTATCGCGAATATTATTGACGAAATGACGCAAACACGGTCAGAGCATTTACCGAATACCTCTGCACATCAAGAAGCGACTATACTTTACTGGAGTGTTTCAGCAGGTAGAGTGTTGCAAGCAGCATTAATGCGAGAGATTATTGATGAACAATGGTTAAAATCAACGGGAAACTTACGAAATAGTCAGCATCTATTTCATGTTGAACGAGATAAACTGCACCGTTAGTTGATAAGTACTTAATCCGCTTGGTATAAACTATAAGCGCATATTTCAAAGATAAAAAAAGAGCAACTTCGCTCTTTTTTCGTTAATTACTTTGTTAAGCTTATACGCGTTACAAAATTACGCTAACTTTTCAAACTGTAAATCCCACACGCCATGACCTAAGTTTTGACCACGGTCTTCAAACTTAGTCAATGGGCGAGAGTCTGGACGTGGTACATAATCATTGTTTGCTGATAAATTTTTGTAACCAGGTGCCGAGGTCATATCTTCTAGCATGCATTCAGCGTAATTTTCCCAGTCGGTTGCCATATGAAACACACCACCAACTTTTAACTTTTCACGAATAGCTTCAACAAAACTAGCTTGAACAATACGGCGCTTATGGTGCTTCTTTTTATGCCAAGGATCAGGGAAAAACAACTGTACGGTTGTTAAACTTTCAGCGGGAATACAATCGGCTAAAACTTCAATAGCATCATGCTCATAAACTTTAAGGTTATTTACACCTTCTTCCTGTGCTAAACCAATACAAGCGCCAACACCAGGACGATGAACTTCAACACCAATAAAGTTAAGCTCAGGGGCATTTTTTGCCATTTCTACCAGCGACTTGCCCATACCAAAACCTATTTCAAGCACAACAGGATTATTGTTTGCAAACAAAGTACTAAAATCAAGTAAACCATCTGTGTGGTTTAAGCCCATAGTACCCCAAAACTCTTCTAAGGCTTTAGCTTGACCATTAGTCAGGCGCCCTTCACGTTTAACAAAGCTACGTACTTTTCGAATGTACTTACCTTCTTGTTCTGCTTGCTCAATAGTTTTATGGGTTCTTTCAGTCATAGTCGTTCTTAAAGAAAAATCAAGGCGCATATTATCTATGTTTCAGCAAATAAATTCAAACACAAATAACTTTACCTGTGCAAATTGTGAAATAAGTTTTAGTGGTCTACAACTATAGTATAAACAAGAAAATTAACGAGAGGTACTTGTGAGTAATTGGCTTAATAACATTTCAATAAGAAAATCACTTATTGTAGTAATTTCAGCTTCACTGGTCACTTTGTCTATTGTCACACTTGCCCTAAACAGTAATATTTTCACTTCTGTTTTTGAACGTAATATTGAACAGGATTTACTCCCAAACCAATTAGCAAAAATTGAAGCTAGAATAAAACTTAAACTTAGTACACCACTTGAGCTTTCTAAATCCATTACACAAAACAAATTTTTAATTGACTGGGCTATGGCAGGAGAGCCCGAAAGTGGACAACAACAAGCTGTCGATTTCCTTAAGTACATGCAAGAGAAGAATAATGCATTAACGGTTTTTTGGGTGTCGAATGTTTCTAATAACTATCTTAATCAAACCGGTGTAATTAAAACAATCAATCAACAAAGTGATGCTTGGTTTTATAAATTTATACAACAAAACAAGCCTTTTGAAATAGCGTTTGATCTCGAGGAAGGCACATCAAAATTAACCGCATTTATTAATTATAAAGTAGAGCACGGCGGAAAAAACTTAGCGATAGCAGGTTTGGGCTACCCTGTAGATGAAATTAGTGCTGACATATTATCAAATAAAGTAGGCGAAAATGGTTATGTCTTTGTGACTGATTATCAAGGCAACGTCATCATACACCCACAAATAGAAAAGCTTGCTTCGAAAACATTACAACAACTCGATGGTTTTAGTAGTACAAGTGGGAAGTTACTCACTAATGAAAGCGATTATATTTTTGACCACGTAACACATAACGGTGATCACTTTTACGTTGCTAGTGTTGGTTTGCCTGAATTAAATTGGAAGATTTTCGCTATGCTTCCTCAGTCAGAGCCATTATCAAAAATTCATACAGCCCTAAGTAAAACAGCCATATTTACACTTATTATTGTAATAAGTTTTATTTTATTAATGGTATTGGTTGCTAATCGCATCACAAAACCCATTGTACTGATCGGCGATAGATTACTTGAAATGGCAGATATAGGGGGTGATTTAACCTTACGGTTAGACGATAGTCGAACCAATGAGCTTGGCCTGCTAGCTAAAGGTTTTAATGCCATTTTAATTAAAGTTCAAGAGATTATGGTTGAGATAAAAAAAGCAGAAAATGTTATGACAACATCTTTCGAGCAATTACGAGAAATGGGCAACACTGTAAACAGCTTAGTAATGAGTCAACAAATAGAATCTGAATCTGTGGCAACCGCAACAAATGAAATGAGCCATAGCATTCAAGAAGTTAGCGAACTAGCAGGCAGTACAGCCACTAAAACAGAAACGTCAGAAAAACAAATTAGCGTTTCAAGTCAGAGGGTTGATGAATCTAGTGATGTTATGCTTAAGCTCCAAGAAAGCAATGATACTACCCAAGAAAAAATAACCCAATTAGCGCTACAAACACAAACCATAAGCTCGGTAATTGACACTATCAGTAGTATTTCTGAACAAACAAATTTACTTGCACTTAATGCCGCTATTGAGGCAGCCAGAGCCGGCGAACAAGGTCGTGGATTTGCCGTTGTTGCTGACGAAGTACGCACCTTAGCCGGAAGAACTCAAAGCTCGACAAAAGAAATAAACGACGTTATACAACGCTTACAAGGACAAGCCAACGAAACAGTAAGTGCCATGCAGGAAAATACCAATTTGGCAACACAAGGGCTAAGCAAAACAAATGACGCGAAGCTAGTATTGAGCGAAGTGGTTTCTGATATCAAAGAAATTACCGCGATGAACGTTCAAGTAGCAACCGCAACCAAAGAGCAAGCAAGTGTAATTGATGAACTTAATCAAAATGTGACGAAAATTGCTGACATGGCAACAGAAATATCTATATTATCAGACAGTACATCACAGGTAATGAATGAACTTGATGTACAGAAGCATCAGTTGCAAAGTTTAGTGTCACAATTTAAAACCGAATAAGGAAATTATATGAAGCTATATACCATAGCAATATTTACGTTTAGCGCAATTACCGCCTTTAATAGTGTTGCAGAAACATTATGGTCAGATGTCAGCGCCACATTGTTGCGCGGCAACGATTATGAAGTTGGTGATAATAAACGTACTGTATTTACCTTCGAACATGCCGCAGGTTATAGCTGGGGAGATAGCTTTTTATTTGTTGATCGTCTTCACTCATCAAATGGCGACAAAGAAACTTATGCTGAAATTGCGCCTCGGCTGCAAATTTCAGATTATAAAAATCAAGCATTCGAGAATATCTATATTGCTACAACAGCAGAAATTGGCGATGGTTTCACTCATTACTTAGTTGGTTTAGGTACCAAGCTAAATATCCCTAACTTTACTTACGCTAACATCAACATTTATCACCGCAATAATGACTCAGCAAAAAACAATCAACAAGTTACCTTTACTTGGGCGCTACCTATTGGTCCATTAACTTATGACGGTTTTATTGACTATGTTATTGCAACAGGAGATCAGCATTCAAGTATGAATTTGACTTCTCAATTAAAGTACAATCTAGCAGAGCACTTAAATTTAAAGACAAACTTCTTTGTTGGGTTTGAATATGTTTATTGGAAAAATAAGTTTGGGATAGATGGAGTTGACGAGAAAAATTTAAATTTATTAGCAAAATATCACTTCTAAATCACTCTATTCAAGCTAGCAAGGCGCTAGCTTGAATAGTACTTAACGGATGTTAGGCTAAATGATTACTCTGCCCACCAAACGTCGTATAATGGACCTACCGTAACTGAGCTAGCGCCATTATCTGTTAACCACTTCTCAACTAATTGGCGATGCTCTTCAGTACACTTACCTAATTGCTGTGTACAGATTAAACCATGCCATAAAGTATCGCCTTCACCGCCAAAGCCTAAACCGTTTGGATCAATTGCTTCGTCGAAAAATTTCGTTAAAAATGCATCAATTGTTTCATCATCAGCGCCATCATCTAGTTTCCACGCAATATCGAAACCTAACTCTTGAAACTCATCAACACGTAATTTTTTACGTAAACGGTTGCTACGGTTTTTTGCATCTATTTTCATTTTAAATCCTTACGACTTGGCCCAAGCCAAGACTAATTTTTATAAATATTTACTCTTGAGCGTGAGGATAGTGGCAATAGAAATTTTTGCAATGAAAATCTCAGCTTTATTCGCTACACTGTCGCCATTATGACAAATAAAACCACTATATCAGCCAAATCTGCGCAACAATTTAGCGGCCAAGTATTATCTTGGTTTGAGTTGCAAGGCAGAAAACACTTGCCATGGCAGCAAGACAAAACCCCTTACCGTGTTTGGATTTCCGAAATTATGCTACAGCAAACGCAAGTAGCAACAGTTATTCCTTACTATTTAAGGTTTATGGAAAGCTTTCCTAATATTATCGATTTAGCCAATGCAGATGAAGATACCGTACTTCATCACTGGACCGGCCTTGGATACTATGCACGAGCAAGAAACCTACACAAAACAGCTAAAATAATACGCGACGAATACCAAGGAAAATTCCCTGAAAATATTGACGAGGTTATTGCCTTAGCCGGTATTGGTCGCTCAACTGCTGGTGCAATATTAAGCTTAGCGTTAAATAAGCACCATGCAATTTTAGACGGAAACGTAAAACGCGTATTAGCGCGCTGCTACAAAGTACAAGGCCATGCGGGCCAGGCTATTTATGAAAAAACCTTATGGCCAATTACTGAAGCATTAACGCCAAAAGTTGGCGTTGCAAAGTTTAATCAGGCCATGATGGACTTAGGCGCTATGGTTTGCACTCGCTCTAAACCTAAGTGTGACATTTGCCCGCTTAGTACTAGCTGTTTAGCAAATGCTAGCGACGAGCAAGCAAGCTACCCACAAAAAAAACCGAAGAAAACTATTCCTGAAAAACATACTATTATGGTAATTCCACGCGTTCAACAACAAGTACTCATGGAGAAGCGCCCTCCTGCAGGTATTTGGGGTGGTTTATGGTGTTTTCTAGAAATGTCAAATATTGGCGAGCTTCCTAAGCTGCTAACTAAACTAAACCTAAAACAAAACAACACATTCGCGTTAGATAAGTTTCGTCATACCTTTAGCCACTTTCACCTCGACATAGAAGCTATAGTGGTAGACTGCGAAATACTACCTGCAAAAGAAATTAGCGAAAATAGCACCTTGCAATGGTACAATTTAGCCACAGTTGCGTCAGTGGGGTTAGCTGCTTCTACGCAAAAATTAATTAAACAGCTTGAACAACTACCTGTTTAACTAAATTTACCCATAAAAATACATTAGACAAAAAGAGAATTGATTATGAGCCGCACCGTTTTTTGCCAAAACTTACAAAAAGAAGCCGAAGGCCTTGGTTTTCAACTTTATCCGGGTGAAATTGGCAAACGTATTTTTGACAATATTTCGAAAGAAGCTTGGGGGCTTTGGCAAAAAAAGCAAACCATGCTAATTAACGAAAAGAAAATGAACATGATGAACCCCGACGATCGTGCATTTTTAGAAACTGCCATGGTTGGGTATTTATTCGACGGTAAAGAACCTGAAATCGAAGGCTACACCCCAGAAAAAAAATAATTACCCCGTAGTAAATTTTAAAAAAGCAGGTAAATAAATATTATTTACCTGCTTTTTTGCATTTAATTTATAAAAAATAATTAAATTGCACCTTTTTGTGATTAATTTTTTCTTACTCAACCCCAAAATTAATAGAACTCTCCCTCGATATTTTAATCTTTAGATCCCCCAGTAACGGCCAAAACAAGAAATAAAACCACAAAACTGCTCCATAAAAGCACAATACGTAGAAAAAAACGGCAAACAAACATTTATTTAAAAAAAAGGGTTGACGGGGTAAACGAAAAACAGTTTAATACGCCCCGTCTTCAAGGCACAGCCAAGAAGACAATGTACAGAGCAATCAAATTGATTGTTAATGTGCCTCGATAGCTCAGTCGGTAGAGCAGAGGATTGAAAATCCTCGTGTCCCTGGTTCGATTCCGGGTCGAGGCACCATTTACACTTTTAGCTTTTAATTAAGTTAACTGTAGAATCAACTAATTCCGATGTTGATTCGGTGCCAAGATAATTAGTTCCTAGAACATAATTATCGCACACGTTCTTCGTGTGCCGACTTAGCTCAGTTGGTAGAGCAACTGACTTGTAATCAGTAGGTCGCCAGTTCGACTCCGGCAGTCGGCACCATTCATTCAAGCCCTAACTTCGGTTGGGGCTTTTTTGTATTTGTTACTCGGTTAATTTCTTTCCTAAATTTCACTCTCACCAATATTTTCTATACCCTGCACTATTAGTGATTTATACACCCGTTTTATTAATTTATTGGTATACCTTATAGGCACAAAATCCACCCTAATTTGAGTAAACCCAACTAGGACACAATTGGTATTAGGGTAAATTTAACTGTTTCTACTAATTTATTAAGGTTTTTCACGGGATAAAAAGGATTTAATCCGTTGCTTAGGGTATATGGGTTAACTTATAGGCCGCTAATACTGCGGGTGAATTTTAATAGGGTAAATTAGTTGATGGTGTAAATATCCGAACTGGGTATTAGCACCAGTGAAATCAGTTGGTTTGCACGATGATATAGCTATCGATTAATCAAACATACCCGAAATACTTGAGTATTTTAAATTTAGTTTATGTTAATTAAAAAGGTAATGACTCTTTAAAAAAGCCGAAATAGTCGAGTATGTTAGGTTTAACTTCAAACATGGAAGTATTAAATAAAATTCACTTTAATTTACTGCTTGAAATAGGGTCTTAGTGCCAAAATTAGTGTTTAAAACTAATATCGTTCACTGACCACGCAACCAAGTTGCTACTTTAGAATCAGTTACCCTGAATCACTGGGGCTAAAATTAATATTTCAAACTAATATCTAAAATTTACGACTTAGCCAAGCTGATATTATAAGAACAAATTTCCTTACCTAATAAACCAAATATGTTCAGACAACCTTTGATTATAGCCATAATACTTTTTTCGAAAGCTGTTCATGGCTGCATCATATTGAGAAAGCATCAACGTAACATCACTTGACTGAGGTAGATCATCTTCGTCAAGTAAGTCTAAAAACACAATAGAGTCTTCATCCGCAAGAACTGATCTTACTCTTTCTAATAAACGATTTACGATCTTTAATTTATTTTTACTTACAGCTGCATCAGGCTTCTTTTTAGATAACTCTTTAAATTCAGCATACATTGAATCTAGCAGAGGTCTTGTAGTGTCATAACTATCAGCCTGTGTTTGTGTTGTATATACTTCATTCATAATTAGTCCTTTAATCTCTTCGGTTTAACTGTTTTAATCTTAACCATACCATCGTCGTCCAAATTGTCGCCTTCGTCTCCTTGAACTTTCCAATACCAAAAACCATTGAATTGAACAACATTATCCGAACGAAGCTTTTCAAAGCATTGAATATATTGCGATAAAATAAAAACAATATCGCTGTTATGAGGAATATCATCTTCTTCAAAGCTATCAAAGTCATCAAATGGGCGGTATTTTTCATCAAGATAAATATTACTGTCAGTAATTAACCGGTTTATAAACTTTAGCTTGAATTTATTTACAGCATCATTTGGATTTTTTTTCGATAAAAGTGATATTTCTTCGTACGTACTCAACAATTGGCCTGATAGTTTTTCAAATACATCTACATCATTTTTGTTCATTATTTTTCCTTTTATGAAGGGCAACTTCTTCTAAATTCAATATATTTCTTTTTTAACACTTCAATCGGGCTTCTTTGTTTACTTTCATATACATTGACCATTAACTTAAGGTCTTCATCGGTGATAGCAATAATGCACTTTCTCTGTGACGACCATAGATCTATTGTATTTTGGAACATAGCTTTAGGTAATGGATTTCGAGTTAAAAATATACCAAACCTACCAAACCCCGACTGCATATATCGATTTAACTGGTTAATATGATCTCGGCCTATCTTTCTCACATTTTTCATTTCAATAATGAGTTGCCGATTGTCGTATTCAGTAAATATTTCATCCAAAAAGTCTATATCCCGATTATTATAAAACACTAGATCTCTAATATGCCGTCCAGACTCTGTTCGACTCTGCGTTTGAGCAAAATCGAGATGTGGATAAAATAATGTAGCTAATAAGTCAGCAGATAAATCTTCATACTTCATATCTGCACCATCTTCCTTACCTGTATTTAACTTTAATATCTCACCTAACTTTCTCTTGGCTGATACCACAGGAATTTGGCTGAACAATGGATCATTCTTACAGTCACTAGAAGTTTTATCTTTGTACTTAATATACTCTTCTACTATCCCATAGTTATCTCTATTGAAATTAAGGATTTTCACCTTATCTACAGGCTCATTTGGGTTAAATATTTCATCTCTAGGACAATATGATTTAAAGTAATCCTCATAACTAATCCAAGGGTTAAACCTTAGCCATCTTTTAGGGGTGAAAATAAGGGGCTCTCTGGTTAAAGGGTTCACAGGTAAGTAAACTTTCTGATTCAAATCGAACTTATTTGATTGATAGTTATAAATACAATCTATCAGGCAAGCTTCTGTTGGAATACCATGAAGTTCACATTGCTCGATGGTATAGTCTATTAAAAAAGACTTAATATAGTTGCAAGCTATATCACTAATTCTGTCTTTTGATATTCCTGAAATATATAGTTGTATAATTTCGAAATGAGTAAAGCCAAACTGGCTATATTCAGGTATATCATTAAACAAACTTAATATCTGTTCAGCTTGCCCCTTACCTATTTGAAGACCTTTTCGAGTTTTCGATACGCCCAGCCCTACTTCTTCACATTCAGATAGCTTAATTAAAGTTGAGACAGCTTCATCACTTCGCTTTTTTTTAATTAAATAGTTTAAGTGATTAAATGAATTAGTAATTGCAGTGTGTAACGCTTGATCTTGCAATGATGGTGACTTCCATAAAAGAAAAGGATCAACATATAGCGGAATATCTTCATCAAAAAATTGAATGGCAAAATCCAACTCTGATTGACTCTTATGGATCCCATGATGATCCGTTAACCTTGGTCTTATTATGTTCACTATTTCCCCAAAATACTTAGCAACCATATATTTCTATATGGCTTTAGCTACAAAATTCAAGTTATATAAGTAATTAATAGGCATAAACTTTTACATATTGAATACCAAAATATTATTTGTTATCGGGCTATTTCAAGTAACCTTCACTCACCTCCCCTACAACTACTTAATTAGAACTTCATCAACCCCGATACACTCACCATGTTTTTTAACCTTCAATTCTTGGTCATACACTAAGAACTTAATTTTTGCTGAATCGATAAATGCATATTTGTAATTAGCTTCCAGAGCTCCTTCGGATTTAAAACTTCCACAATATAACTGTGTATTGAGATCAAACTCATAAACACTTTTCTTCAAAAAGTAATTTACACTTTCCGCAGGTGCTTTTAAAAAAACTCCAGACAAACCACCAATAAACCCTATAGTAAACAAATAATTAATACATAGAAAACCTCTGATTTCTGACTTTAGCTTTGAATCTTTATCAAATGAAAAATAAGGTATTGTACTTTCCATAAACCAATGAATTTGCTTTATTACTGGGGCATTAACCCTACCGCTATACTCTTTCGCTTTAGGGCTGTAAACAATACCGAGCAAAGCTAAAAGTAGACCAATAACAATAGATAACATTACAAAAGAGAGCACGAATGTTGCAGTAAGCGTTAAGACAAAACTTGCTCCTTCAATTTTGGTTATTTCATTTAGCTGACCATAAACATACGCTGTAACTAAAAATGAAAATAGAAAAGTTGTTATTTTTAATACTTGAGACTTTATAGGGTTGTTTTTATAGAGTGAGTTAAAACTATCTAATTGTGAGAAAAAGGAAAATAGCGCCCATAGAATTAGCAACATCCCGCTAGATAAAAGCATTACTTTGACCAAAAAAGCTGCTGGTGAATACAAATAAACACTAACCAACAGTAATGCTCCAATATAAAAACCTACATACTCTGCAATAGATGGTTGTCTACTTAATTTTGGGGTTTTTCTACCCCATGCATCCACCGAGTTGATAACTCTTTTTGTGACTCGATAAAAAAGGGCTTTAAATACTAACCCAAAACTTAAAGCCAAAGTAAAAACGACACTTATAAAATGTAGAACCTGACTTTTACCTGTAACAAAGAAAACAGCCTGGAAAAGTAGTAACAGCCCTAAAAGAAAATTTATTTTTAACAGGTTATTGAGAACTTCTTTAGAGTTTTCTCCTACTCCATCTTTATGATTTAAAATGTCTTGTCTAATAAGCAGGTACTTTACAAAGAAATAAACCAGCAAGAGTGTATATAGTACTACTCCTAGGTCACGATAGCCTATTTCAATTAGTACGTAATACACAACCAAAGCAAAACTTGCTTCAAAAACACTTAATAATCTTTTAATCATAAAACCAATAAACCTTTAATTCAAAATAATTGAAGTTTTTAATACTTAACTTCTTTTCTGCATTTACTACAGAAAATAAAACATGCTTTATCGTAAAACCTGCTTGTATTTCCACAGTTTTCACACGCGAGATTTTCATACTTTTTTGACTTAGTTAGAGCTTTAACATTAGATTCAGACAACCCCTTATTTTCAGCTCTTTCAGGCTCAAAGTAGTTAGTTCGCCACTCATTTCCTCCATAAGAAAGTTGACGACTAGCTTTAGCTTCACGTGCTTTTCTAGCTCTTTCTTCAGCCGCTTGACGTTCTTTTTCTATACGAATCTCTGTACGACGACTTTCTGCTTGAGATTCAACTACTCGTTTACGATCATTTGAATCAAAAAAGAATAATTTCCCTGAGGTATCATCAAAAGATAACTTACTAACTGGTACTAATTTTTCAGCGTCCTGTTCCTGTACTTCTACAACTTCACCCGACTCTTGTACGAAATAATCTTTATAGTGACACTTAAGTACTAACTCCCCATACTCTTGGCTAGCTAACTTTGCTTCTTCATCAAAAATAAAAGCATTTAATTTGTTTGCATAAAAAATATCTAGTTCAGTAAACCGTTTTTCTTCAAAATTTAAAAATATCCAAATGATGAAAGCACCGTTGTCACGATAAAAGCGCTCCCTTTCAACTATTACATCAATAAAAGTTGTAGAGACTTGTAGTTCAAAAGCTATTTTTTTTCCGGTGTTAGTATGAGTAGCGGACACATCAGGACGACGCCACAGTTTTGCAATACCCGTCGAGTTTTCTTCTCTGAAAGTTTTTTCAACATGCACTTCACGAAAGCCTTGATCCTTATCCAAAATAGAAGCAATTAAATGCTTATTCTCTTTATGACGTCTTCCTTCTTTTTGGCCGTTGTACTTCATTGCCTCAATTTCTTCTTTTGAAAGATGAGAAGTAGTTTTAATAGGGCAATCTTCAGAGTCTTTAACGTGTCTAAAATAAAACGTTTGATCGATTTTCCCTGCAAGTAACAAAGGCTGATAGCAAGTGGGGCAAAGCAAAGAAAGTTCATTAACGATCGGACGTAATTTGCGCCTTATATCAAACAATTGTTCAACAGGCTTATCTAAATATTTTTCTGTCGAAATAATAAGATCTTTATCTGGAATAAAGATTGAATCCATCCTATATCTGCTCATAACAGTTTTTCCTTATGATAACTTACTGAAACAGATACACAGCAGCACATACGAGCTACTGTGTATCATTTACATCACCCTGCTTTTTTAAGTACTTGAGCTGTAGGTCCATAGCGCTTTACAGCTTCTATGCCCTTATCTCGAGCTTGCGCACTAGAATAAGCTTCACTAACACCAATCACTTGTTCATTTGATGCTTTTAATGTGAAATACGGCGCATTTCGCCCATTTGTTAAGCGACTATAGTATTTGTCGTATGGACTATGAGTTTTGCACGATGCAATACCGTTTTCAGCTCCTTGCATTGAAACATATCCCTCGCTTTGAAGAATGATTTCGTTGTTAGGTGCTACCAATCTGAAGTAGTGCTGTCTGTTTGTTCCTAAGAACAGTTCATAACGTTCGGCCATTTTAAGGCTCCTTAAATAAATTGACTTTATGAGAGCAAACAATCACAATCTTGGCTCCTACCCCAAAGGTGTGATTATTCGCTCACCTTTTTATACCAACTCGTAAGTGAATTTCATTCTCGAGTTAGTACAATTAAAATACTACCATGATCGTTTTGATCATAGCAAGCATTATGATCGACTTGATTAATTCGATCTCGCAGTTTAATATTAAAATAGATAACAAACAGACAAAGGTATCGACATGAATACCGAGCTAAAAGAAGTATCACCACAAGTTAGAGAGCGGTTAGCGTTTATTGATTTCTTCGCTTATTTCTTAGGAAGAGTAGGAAGAAAAGAGTTAAGTGACAGATTTGGGATAAGTGCCCCTGTAGCAACAAGAGACTTTCGTTTATACAACCAAATAGCACCTGATAACTTAATTTATAGACCAAGCGATCGTGCATATTTCAAAAGCGACAGCTTTTCACTAATCACTAGCTTATCGGTAGATAAATGCTTAAGCACTCTAAATGATGGCTTTGGTGATTTTGAGTGCGTAGAACAGCAACTGGAGATCAGTGAAAGCTCTAGGTTAGGTAAACCAGATCTACAAACTCTTGCTTCAATTACAAGAGCAATTTATACAAAGACTGCAATTGAAATAACCTATTTTTCAACTACATCAGGTGAAAGCAAAAGAACCATTGTTCCACATACATTAGTAGATACAGGTATGCGCTGGCACGCACGATCTTATTGTAGAAAGCACAAACAATTTAGAGACTTTGTAATTAATCGAATTGTCAAAGTAGAAAATGTACATGCTGGCTCTGCTTCAGATAATGAAGTGAAATTTAATGATGATGATTGGATAGAAAAAGTAGATCTCGATATTCGACCACACCCAAGACTAGGCGATAAAACAAGAGCAATTGAACTTGATTACGGAATGGATAAGGCTAAATTGCTAGTTAATTGCAGACTTGCTACAGCCTCCTACCTTTTAAGCGGTTGGAATATCGATTGCACTGAAGACCATTCAGAAGCAGGAAAACAATTCCATTTATACTTGCATAACAATAAAAGTGTATTTAAAAAGTATTCAGGTAAGCTATTTGTTAATAATGCTAAATCTAAGAATTAACTCTAGGGTAATTTTTGAATAATTGGATGATTCCAAAAAGACCTATTGATGACTTTAAGCCACATTTAATGCACTAGAGTTTTTGGATATGCTTTTTTTAGTTTGATAAATCTAATTTGTGAAGTATTTAATATTGATAATAACCACAAAAATCACATAATTAGTGCTATAAATTGGGTGGAAAACAGATAGGGCTATTATTGTATTTCAATATATTATTCATGTGGTTACACCGCATAGCCAGTGGGATTCCCTGCACCACGTAGCGGCCTTGTAATCAGTAGGTCGCCAGTTCGACTCCGGCAGTCGGCACCATTTATTCTCTAACGAGAAGAAACGAAACCTTAATAGCAATGTTAAGGTTTTTTTTCGTCTGCAATTTATTACTTATTTAAGTTCATTCAAGGAAGACCCAATATAGTTCTTGGATATTTATACCAATTGATATAAACAATCGATCATTCAAAAGCGGTTTAAAATTGATTGATTCATTAAGTCAATTGGTATTACAGAGATGCTTGTTCCTATCGTATTATTTAGAGCCATTATTTGCTACCAGTCAAAAAAAAAAAACACCAATCATTACAATTGATGTTTTTAGCACTCACAGCGAAGAAGTTATTAAGCTTTTTTCTTAAATTTACGTGCTGCTAAGCCCATAATACCTAAAGCAAAAATGGCAAGTGTAGAAGGCTCTGGAACTTGTAGTGTTGGATCCTGAACTAAGCTTTGGGTGTTACTTGTAGTAAAGTTAAGGATTTGGTCATCATTGTAAAATGCTTGTTCATCATTCGCATTTCTAAAAAACAAGTAAGTAGAGTATTGATTCTGTGTTAACTGCATGCGGCTTACATTGCTTGTATGATCATAAACTAGATAGGCAGATTCACTGTAGCCACCTCCTACTTCCAGTGATAATTCCCAATTATTATTCCCTAAACTACTAAAACTAAATAAGTTATCTATATTAAGGTACTCCAAAGGACTAAGTAGTGATACTGGAGCACCTAGTGATGCAATGTCATATGACATTGAATTTATATCTGCAAGTGTCACCCCTGTTCCAAAATTACTATCATCTACAAATTCAATGGTAAATGTATCTCCAGAAGAAAAATTATTTACCGAGTTGGCATTAATATTATCAAGTTTAAATTCGAAAATAATGCCCGCAGTTGCTGCGTTGCACATTACAAACATTAAACTAGCAAAAAACATTTTGCTAAACTTACACTTCGTTTTTGAAAAACCTTTCATTCTTTATCCCTTTTTATTTTTTTTAAAGTAAATTTGGCAAGTAAGTCCTTATAAGTAAAACCCACTTAACGTGCAAAAAGCAAAAAACACACCAAAAAAAATTATACTTTAAATTCAATGCATTAGTTATCTGCTCTATTTTTACACTCGTACAGTTGTAAAAATAACTGACACGAAAACCTCTATCAACCATCTGAATTTATTGCAAAATATTTGAAAGCTACCGTTTCAAGTGACTTAGACAGAAAAAGAGAGCAAGTTTTAACGGTTCGTCGCAACTTTTAAATCTAATTTTTAAGCACAACTGAATTACTTGTGAATAAGCTTACATATTTGTAAGCTCTGTATGTCATAACTTGTTTATTTAACTAATTAAAATAAGAAAAAGCTAAATGCCTCATGTTTTACTTTACTGTTTACTTATTATTCCTTTCTGCTCGCTCTCCAATGAACTAGAAAACACTTATCAACCAGATCCAAATTTTATTTCATATACAACAGAAAGTGGCTTATCTAATAATATTGTTACCGCAATAACGCAAGATAGTGACGGTTTTATGTGGTTTGGTACCCAAGATGGCTTAAATCGTTTTAATGGAAATAACTTTAAAGTCTACCGTTACAGCCCAAATAAAAAATATAGCCTTGCAGGCGTTAGAGTTACTAGCCTTCATGTAGATTCAAAAAAACAACTATGGGTTGGAACAGAGACCGGCGGGTTAAGCTTATATCAGCCAGATACGGGTGATTTTTTAAATTTTAGGCACAACACCTTGGACCTAAATACTATCAGTAGTAATGCTATTACTTCGTTAGAGAGTGACAACAAACACTTATGGATTGGAACTCTTTCAGGTATTTCAAAATTAAACCTAAGCACTTTAAAAATTGAACGAGTTGCACACAGCCAACAAAATGGCTCAGGTACAAACCATGCAAAAATATCTTCGTTAACAAAAGACAATAACAACAATATATGGATAGGAACATTAGGTGGTGGTTTAAACAAATATTCAAATGATAAAGATTTTTATACTTATTTTCAGCATCAAGCTGATACCCCTCATTCGCTTAGCAGCAATCAAGTAAGTAGTGTGTATGTTGATAGTTACAATGAAGTTTGGGTTGGCACTGAACAAAAAGGGTTAAATAAATACCAAAAAAACTGCCAATGCTTTAAAACCTATCTTGCTAAAACCGATGACCCAACCACTTTACCGCACAATATGGCACTGTCTTTTACAGAAAATGAAAAACGCGAATTATGGATAGGTACAATTAGAGGCTCTGCAATTTATCATAGGGCAACTGATACTTTTACAAGATATAAGCTAATACGAGCAAATAAAGCAGGCCGGCTTTATCGCTCTAACCGCTCATCTTATACAAGTGCCGATGGTACTGTGTGGTTTGGCAGCCAGCAAATGGGTGTAATATCAATTCCAAATGATGGTTTTAGGTTCCAAAGCTACCAATACGCTGCAAATAATTTAAGTTTAAGGTCTGATGATATTAACTCTTTGTTCGTTGAAAATAACGAAATGTGGACTGGCTCTATCAGTGGACTATTTCGCTACAAACTTGGTGAGAATGGACAGCTTTCTTTTTTAGATAGAGTACATCAAGCTTTCGCCTTAAAAATAATTAAATCATCTGACAATACATATTGGCTAGGAACCAACCAAGGGCTTGTGCATTTAGACAAACAGTTAAAAGAGCTATCGCACTTCACTAAAAACGACTTTTCAAGTCATTACATCAGAGAGAACGCTGTATTAGATGTAATTCAAGCACGTAATGGCGATATATTTATGGCGAGTTGGGAAGGTGGATTTAGCCGGTTAATAGATGAGAAAACGGCTGAGTTCGATAATATTGGCCAACTAAACGATCCCCGAGGTGAATTACAAAGTTTGTCAATATATGCCTTAAAAGAAGATAAACAAGGCAATATTTGGATTGGTTCAAGAGCCGGAATCGATAAATACAATCAGCACTTAAACAGCATTACCAATTACACTTTGCTCGACGATGAATATATCAATGCAACAGTTTATTATATTTTTGAAGGTGAAAGTGGTTTATGGCTAGGCACTAACTTTGGTCTATATCGATATTCAACCACAGAAGATAAATTCACTGCTTTCCCATTAACTTTAGACAGCCAATATATTCAGGCTATAGCAGAAGAGTCAGACGAAGTATTATGGCTAACCACCTTTAATGGCTTATATCGCGTTAACTTAGTTAATAATGAAACCACTAAATTCACTAAAAAAGACGGTGTGCAAGGGAACGAGTTTAATACCAAAGGTATCTTCAAAGCGCCAGATGGGTGGTTATATTTTTCAGGCACTGAAGGTGTAACTAAGGTTAATACTCAACAGTTTACCTCGAGTAACTTTGCGCCAACAATTAATTTTGTAACTTTGCACTTGCTTGAGTCAGATAAAAAACAGCGAATTATCGGTGAAAGCGCACTTAACTTAAGTGCAAATGAAAATAGTTTCAGTATTACTTTAATTGTTGATGATTATCGCTCGCCCGCTAAATTAAAATATCGATATAAACTTAATCACGGAAAATGGAACGAGCTTGATAACACGCAAACAATTCAATTTCTCAATCAAGAATACGGATTATTAAAGCTTGAAGTACAATCAACTAACCATTTAGGTATTTGGCAACCAAACACTCAATTACTAACGGTTAATGTTCATCCGCCAATTTGGCAAACCAGCATAGCTTACACGCTATATTTCTTGATAATAATTAGTCTTATTTTTACGGCTTACAATATTCGTGTAAAACGTTCAAAAGTAGCCCAAAAAGAACTCGAGAATAAAATTGCTGAGCGAACTGCTGAAGTAAATAACCTGTTAATCCAAAAACAAAATTTATTTGCTAATATTTCACATGAGCTACGCACCCCACTTACCTTAATTACAGCGCCATTAGAGCAATTAATTACAGATAATACTTTTAACACTAAACAGAATAAACTGTTAAAAATGGCCAATAACAACAGTAAAAGGCTTTTTAGTTTAGTTGAAAAAATACTGCATTTAACATCTATCGATAAACAAGATAAAGCCCAAGAAAACATTGCTATTGATGAGTTATTACATAAATACATTATTGCCTTTGAGCCGTTATTACAGGCTAAAAACATTAAATTATCAAAAAATGTACATAGTAACGCCACAATTTATGCTGATAATCATGAGTTATCATCAGTAATCGAAAATTTATTCAGTAATGCGCTTAAATATACAATGAGTAATGGTTGGGTAAAGCTGCACTCTAGAATTAAAGGGAGTCAATATCAACTTGTCATTGAAAACGAACACCAAGGATTAACAGCATTAGAAACTGAAAAAGTTTTTGAGCGATTCGAACGCTTAGGGCAGCCAGATAGTGAACAAGGTTTTGGCCTAGGATTAGCTTTTGTTAGAGAAATTTGCCAACAAAACAGTTGGAAAATTGAATGTATTAGCATTGCAAGCCACTCTGTATCATTTATGTTAACTATTAATGACTATGGTATTGTTCAACCACAAAAAACCTTAACACCACAAAATGAAATAAATCTCTTAGCAGCGAATAAAAAGCCCCGTACAGTACCCGGAAAACAAAACATTCTAATTGTTGAAGATAACAATGAGTTGCGTGAATTTTTAGCTGAAATTTTTTCAACTCATTACCAAGTAATAACAGCAAAAAATGGTTTATTAGGGGGAGAAATTGCGATAGCAGAAATACCCGACATCATTATTTCAGATGTAATGATGCCTGAGCTTGATGGTTATCAATTATTGCAACAACTGGCGCAGCATGACAACACTTGTCATATCCCCGTTATTTTGCTCACCGCTAAAGCGGATAAAGAAAGTGAATTAAAAGGGCTAGAACTTGGCTCTATTGATTACATTGCAAAACCCTTTGATACCAAAGAATTATTACTAAAAGTGCAAAACACGTTAACTAAAAGAACTTCATTGCTTAACTTGTCTAATAGCACATCTCAAAGTCATGAGACTCAATACATATCTGAGCGAGATACGCACTTTAATACTAAATTGAATAACATCGTTGAAAAAAACTATAGTAATAGCGACTTTAGTGTTGAACAGTTAGTCGATCAAATAGCGATGAGCGAACGACAATTACAAAGAAAAATGAAAGCATTATTTGATCAAACGCCAGCCGAGTTTATTCGTAATTATCGATTACAAGCATCAAAAGCACTATTACTCGCTGGTAAATCAATTTCTAATACTGCTGACTTAGTTGGCTTTAATTCATCAAGCTATTTTAGTCGCAGCTTTAAAGCAGCTTTCAAAAAATCGCCTTCCGACTTTATTCACCCCAAATAGGATACTAAGCACTATTAATAGTAATAGGCTGAATTAACAGCACTTTATTATCTTTTGTCGGTTATGTTCATCATAAAGTCGGATTAGTTAAAGCAAGTAAAAACCATTAATATTACGATATTTTTAATGCTCCCAGCTCAGTAAGTTAACGACCAACGAACGTTAACCAAAGCTAATATAAAGGTAAAAATAAAAAATGAGTTTAATAAACTGCCCTGATTGCGAAAAGCAAATATCTTCAAATGCACACAAATGCCCTTTCTGCGGATATAAAGCACCTACAACCTTCTTAGGAAATCTACTGCTAGTAGCCTCAATATTGCTAGGTAGTTTTGGCATTATTAATTGGCTTTTATTACTTTAGGAGAAATTTATGTCATTAAAAAAAAGTAAAATTGTAATAGCATCAGCATTTTTCTTCATGGCTGTTGTGTATTTCATTATGATGCTTGTTAAATCTTATGAGTTCATAAACTCAAATACCGTGTTCGTTGTTTCTTTATCATTGGGTGCTTTTTTAGGTTCTTTTACTGGGCTGATATTAATTTTGGCTGACAAAGAACAAAACAAGACTGCCGCCGATCAGTGGGCAATAAATAAAGCTTACAAGTATTATTCGCAATACTTTAGATTATCCTTAATATTGATTGCTGGCGTTGTAATATCTAAATTATTTTTTGAAGTAACCCAGGCTAAGTGGTATTTAAAAATGCAAGTTGCAAGCCACGCAGTAGAGTTATGTAATGAGTGGAACTCGAGTAAAGATGTCAAACAAGAGCACAAGTATTATTCAAAAGCTGTTTTAGAGCGTTTTTCATCGCATGAAGTTTTGGTACTGGCTTGTAGCGCAGCTATGTTTGAACAAAATGATGTAGATAAGCACAGAATTAAAGTTGCTATAGCACAAATAGACAATAGAGAGATCAACAGTGTATTCACAACAATTGGGTTACTAAAAGAGAAAAAAAACCAGATTATGCTAATAAATAAACTTATTCTGCGTAATTATTTAGTCGAAGCCGAACAGCTGATTTTAGATTTGCACGCGACTATTGCTGAAGAGTCAGAGAGCATAATATCCAGCATATCTGGTAATTCAGAAAATAAATTATCACCAACAGAAAAGCAAAAATTAAGAGTTAAGGCCAAAGAGAATTCCCAACATACAAATAAACTACACCAAGTGTTAGCAAATTTAGCTCTAGGGTATTTAAATAAAGGCGACTATGCCAAAGCTGAGCCTATGTATAATGCTTTACTCTCTGCAAATATAGATTCGGTCACTTATGGTTTGAAACGTATTTACGATGCGAAAGATAAAAAAAGTAAATCTGTTGAGCTACTACATAAGCTGTTAGATAAACAGCTTAGTAAAAACAGCAATCCTTCACAAACCTACGCCTACCTTGGTGAATATTATGATAGTGGTATTGGTGTAACAAAAAACCTTGAGGTTGCAAGAACGTATTATGAAAAAGGCTTAAAATCACTTTCCTCTGCCAGTAAAGTCAGACTAGCAGAGATGATTTACAAAGGTATTGGCGGAGATGTAAACCATAGTAAAGCGATTGAATTAGGATATAAAACCCCTAAGATGCTTAAAGTAGAAAAAATTAAAAATGGATCAGGATATATTGAGCGAGGCACTTATACCTGCCTTTATTTCAATTCAATTCATAGAATCACACAACTGCAAAACAGCTATGGAAGTTTACACTATGTTAAAAGAGCAATACCTGCTGACTGTGTTGACTTAACCTCTTATGCCAGAGGCGTAAATACCTTACCGATAAAGAAGTTTGTCTCAGTTGAAGGTAATTATATACAATTCAAATTTTCTAATAATGGCGACTCAGCCTGGGTACATTTAAATAGTATTCAGATTAAATAACAATAAGATTAAAAAGCTTAGCTTTAATTAATATGTACCTTGCGTTATTGCTGCAAGGTACATATTACATAGCGTTTATTATTACTGACATGACCAAGTAACAGGCAATTTTTCGCTAGAAATAAACTATATATAAACTATAAATAAGCTAATGAAATTCAGTTAAGTTCACGTTATTGTTCCAACCTAAACATTTAAACTATCAACAACATAAATTTAACAGTTCTCTCTAATTTGGAGTCCACCAGATACAAAAAAACACCAATCATAACAATTGATGTTTTTACACATTTAAAGAAGAAATTATTAAGCTTTCTTGTTAAATTTACGTGCTGCTAAGCCCATAATCCCTAATGCAAAAATAGCCAATGTGGATGGCTCGGGAACACTAGTGGTTTCTGTAGTAATAGAGACATTATCAAACCCTATATCAAATGGACCACTATTATCAGCTTGAGCAAATCGAACTAAAACGTTTTGTCCCTGCAAACTTAAAAGTGAAGCAGTTATATTTTGATTAAAAGATGTCCATGCTTGAGTATTATTGTCTCCAGGGTTTGTTTGAAGCGCGCTAAATACGATATCACTTGGTGCAACAGAATCGAAAAGTGAACTGCCTAGTAGAATCTCTACACGAAATTGTTGGTTACTTACATTATTGAACGCTAAAGTATTTGGGCTAGAGAATCCACTACCGAAGTTTTGATAGGCATAATCAAAAGAGAAATTAGCTGATAAAAGGTTATTAGGAACTACAACTGACTGCCAAAAAATGTTCTGACTTGGACCTGATTGATTTCCAGCGAATGCATAAAAATCTGAAGTAGGAGATGCCCCCAGTTCTGGATCGCCAGATGCAGGAAGAACTGTTTGTGTCGAGCCGCCAGACTGTGAAACAGACCAACCTGAAAAATCACCTGTCTCAAAATCACCATTTGTAATTAATCCAGCAAATGCTGAACTTGCACAAACAGATAAAGCCAAACTAGCAACTGTCGCCTTCAATAATTTAAATTTCATGTAATGTCCCTTAGTTATTTATTATTTCTTTTATATAAGGTAAATGAACTAGTACAAGCTTTTACCTGTGTTTTACTTTTACTTCTGAAGTAAAGCAAAAAGCACACCAAAAGAATAAACCCTATAAATTTCAATAAAATAAATTTATAGAGTTTATTGTCTATTTATTAACTGTAAAATAATTCGACATAAACAAGTTACTAACTAATTGAATATTTGATAAAAATCTAACTATTTAATATTTTGTTATAAAACCTGTCATGGTGGTTCAAGAATATAAACACTAAAAAAATGTATGTTCAAGGGCGCATAATTTAAATCTACTTTGCCGAGCTAATTTCGTTAACGCTAGCTATTGATATCAATAATATCTAAAACAGCACACTCCAAGCAGCTTAAATAGCGTAATAAATAGCAAAATAAGAACTTCAAAAATTAATAAACTTAATGCATCTAGGCTGCATGTTTGAATTCACCAGATACAAAAAAACACCAATCATAACAATTGATGTTTTTACACATTTAAAGAAGAAATTATTAAGCTTTTTTCTTAAATCTACGTGCTGCTAAGCCCATAATACCTAAAGCAAAAATGGCCAATGTAGATGGCTCTGGAACGTCGATTGCCGAAGCTCTAAATACAACTTTTTCATACACTCCGCTACTGTTACTAGCATAGTTTCCAACTTTGTATCCAGCAGTATAGTCATCATGCATATGCCATGATAACTTTGATAAAGCACCATTATCAGCAGATGTATCAGCGGAGTTTAAAGTCACTGTTTCACCTATATCAACAAAGCCCATTGAATAATCGTTTCTAAAATACCAAGATGCACCGTTATAGTCGTTCGTAGCATTACCTAAGGTATAGTTTAACAAATCAGAATAAAGCACAGCAGAGCCTAAGGCTATGTTATTAGTTCCAATATCTAATGCGCCAATAAAAACATATTCATCTAGAGCAATTCCAGCAAACATTTCGTAGTCATGGGCGTCTTGTGATCCCCAGTTTGACTGAAAGTTTAAACTCCATCCGTTATTGGTTAAGGTACTTGTATCGATATCGGTTTGTATACCAAAAGGTATCAAAGTAGCACTAGCAAAACTACTTACAGACAAAAAACTACTTACAATTGCAACTTTCAAAATTTTAAATTTCATTTGATATTCCTTTTAATCCCTCAGCAAACTCTCTTGAGGTAAATACTAAAGTGAAACAACATCACTTACTGTTTTCTAAGCTAGACACACTCATTAATACACAAAGCATCTAAAGCACAAAACAAGCCAATTTAAATTTATCCTTTAATTTCAAATTATTAAATAAAATAAAATTCAACCCACTGTAATTACTGTAAAAAAAATGGACATAATAATTTAGCAAATGAATTTAAGGCATAATGTTAATAAATATATTTTGTAATCAGCAGCCCAAAACTTATAGTCATAAGTTTATTTTATAGTTGAGATAAATTATCTTGGCTGTAACCTAGTTCAGTAGGCTGCATCGTTTATTTCAAATAAAACCTCTTGCTCACATATCTTGTACTTCTTTTTTTACCTACCTTATAATATATAAAGTTTTACGCCCTAGTTTTGAGCCATTACATTGTTAAAAAAATATATTACTTTTTTGATATTTATATTATCAATTTCCCATGTAAATTCAGCCTTTGCTGCTAAAGAAAAAGTGTTAACCATGTGCGTTTCACATTTTCCGCCGTACCAGATTGTACTGCCTAATCGAACACCTATTGGTGAAAATATTGCCGCTACAACTTATTTTTTTAATCAACTCGGCTATGAAGTTCAATATACACAGGACAACTCTATTTGGCGTTGTTTAGGCATGTTAAAAGCTGGTAAAGTGGATATTATGTCGGGTTTATTAGACGCACCTGAACGTCGTGAATTCGCACACTTACTTGTATATGGCTCATTAAATAAGAAATCTCTTTATGTTAACCAAAACGGCCCAACAATAACTAAATTTGCAGATCTTAAAGGCTTAAAAATAGCGGTATTGAAAGGTATAAAACAGTTTGAAAAATTTGATAATGCGCCCGATGATTACTTTGAAAAAGTCTATATTAATGATATGGCGGCTGCATTTCGTGTTCTAGCCGCTGGTAAAGTTGACGTTGTCATTTCAACTGAGTTTAACGAACTCGAAAAGTTTCAAAGTTCGAGTAATAAAGGGATAAAAAAAATGACCGTCGATTTAGATGATGCCGCATTACTTTTTATGGCTTTATCAAAGAAATCTAAAATTGCTCATTCAGCTAAAAAATATGAACAATTGTCGGAAGAGTTTTACAAAAATAAAGAATTTCAAAAAGTTATTAATAATTTTAAATTAGCACACCCTGAGCACTATGCTCCTGCTTTATAAATTCGCTTAAAGGAACTTCTATTCCTAACAGGGAAAAATATTAGTAAAGCGTGATTTTTTAAATTTTTTTTCCCAGATAGTAGCTAACCAAAGCTCTTACCTATAAGTTGAAGCTTTATAGTTAAATGATGTACCAATTTAAAACGCTGATGTACAAAAGTTTTTGAATACAAAAGCGCCTAATTAACTACATTAGACGCTTTAAATATTCCTAAAGCTACTTTAGGTCTTTGCGCTGCACATTAGAGTATTCTGCTGATTAAGCCATTAAGTTTTTCCATTCTTCTGCCAAGAATATAACAATTTCAATGGCGATCAACACGATGATGATCCACTCTAAAAATGATGAATGTTGATGTTTTTGCTCTTCAGCTAGCACTTCAAATAGCTCATTAATGGTAGAAAGCTTTTTCGATAATAGCTCTATACGTTGATGTATATCCATATATCGAGCCATACGCTGATAAGCCACTTCATGCTCCGGGTACTCCCAAAAAAAGTCAGGTGTATCTAATAAGCCATAATGCAGAATAATGTCGCTTTTAGTACTTAATAACGTGCCTCGAATTTTAGCTATTTCTTTTGGGCTAATCGATATTTTGCCAAACTTAGCCAACTCTTCTGGAATATGGGCATAGTCTTTAATCGAGTTTTGCGCTTGCACCTCATATTCCATAAGCTTACTCGATTGCGCCAACGCATGACTTATGGCTAAACGCGTTAAAGGATCATCGTCTGGCAAGGTAATAAGATCTTTTTTAATCATCAATTCGCTAGCGAATGTAAAGCTTAAATGTTCTTCAATTTTTTCAAAATGCGTTGTATTGTCTTTTTTAAGGCTATTAATTAACGCTTGGCGCTCAACTTTATCAACCGCCCAAAACACCACTACACCGTAATCAAATATCCAATATTCGCCAGTAGATACAACTATTTGCACCGCATCTCTGTAGCGAGTTCCGCCTTCAAAAAAACGCTTGTCGATATTAGAATTCTCTGATGAGAAGTCATCACCAAAGTTGTAAATAGATAAGTTATCGTCGCTAAAGACAATGCTATTATCTGTTATTAGTTGTTCCATGGTTACTCATTTAAATGACAAAACTATTTATGTGTTTGATACGCGCTGCATTAGTGCATGTCGCTGATTATATTAACTATTATTCTAAATTCCCTAAGTTTTCCCTGACTTATTTAACAATACACAAGCAATACCTTAGTCGCTATTTAGCTTAAGTATCTTATTCACTAGGTGCTCATTTTCAAATACACATATAGAATAAATTATTTGCCTAAACTTCTGTTTTTTTACGTTATAAAACAATAATTAAAATCCTACCTAAGTAAAAATTTCGCTGATTTTGCACTTTTATTAAAAAAGCTCAACATCATTTTTTTAATCAAGCTAACAAAAAATATTGAGAAAGTTAGTTCCGTTGAGAATAAAATTTTATAGACTTTATTAACAAGCACTTAAAAGTTATCAGAACATTTAAACCGTGTGAAAGTCAGTAGCGTCATTCAAATATTTACGAAAAATAACTGCACAAGTTATTCTCAATAAAATTTTTAGTCACAAAAACATCCATATATATCGAATGAGGAGTGGTTCATCACTATCCTTGTTCAAGATTCTTGTTCAAGGTTTATACAAAGAGTTTTCGAAGATTAAAATGGCGAAATGAGTTGGAGCGACTTGCGTTTGTTTTTGGCTGATTTAATTAAGCTAGGTTAATAAAAAACATATCACATTACGCTGGTATTCTTAAACGCTACCCGCAAATAATGCCCATTTGAAAACAAAAAGCGCTAACCAAGGTTAGCGCTTTTTACATATTACTTAGCAAGCGTGTTTACCGATAAAACTTTGCTTTTGTAACCCTATTTCTACATAGACTTTAACGCATTAATTCGATCTTCTAGTGGCGGATGCGTAGCAAATAATTGGCTAAATGAAGACTTAGTATTTATACCAAATGCCATCATAGAACCTTCTAAATGGCTTTCTTGGCTACGTTTAAGTCGCTCTAAAGCACTAATCATTGCTGATGTACCAGCTAACTTTGCGCCGCCAATGTCGGCACGAAATTCTCTTTTTCTTGAAAACCAAGCCACAATAGTACTCGCTAGCACACCTAGCAGCATTTCTAGTACAAATACGATGCCAAAATAAGCAAAGCCACCTAAACCTGCACCATTTGAATTATTGCTTCTAGTAGCGTTATCGATAAGGCCGGCAATTACTCGCGCTAAGAAAATTACAAAAGTGTTTACCACCCCCTGCACTAGCGTTAGCGTTACCATATCTCCATTAGCTACATGGCTAATTTCATGGCCAATAACTGCTTCAGCTTCTTCTTGTGTCATGTGCTGCAATAAACCAGTACTAACCGCTACTAAGGCATTATTTTTATTGGCACCGGTTGCAAAAGCATTCATATCGGGTGAATCAAAAATGGCTACTTCAGGCATACCAATTTTAGCTTGTTGGGCATAACGCTTAACCGTTTCAAGTAACCATTTTTCAGTGTTATTTTTTGGTTGTTCAATCACATAAGCACCAACAGAGCGCTTTGCCATCCATTTCGACATTAGCAATGAAATAAATGAGCCACCAAAACCAAAAACACTCGCCATAACCAGTAAGCCGCCCATGCCCTGACGATCAATGCCAAATACTGACATTAAAATGCTCATGGTAATACTTAGCACAACCATAATCGCTAAGTTAGTTAATAAGAATAAGACAATACGCTGCATGTTAAACTCCAGTAATTGATCGCAACCTTGACATAATATGTCTAATTTATTTTTAATCAATACATTTTTTGTGTTTGTTTGTATA
Source organism: Colwellia sp. NW0002-52-1 (assembly GCF_057550865.1). Lineage (NCBI taxonomy): Bacteria > Pseudomonadati > Pseudomonadota > Gammaproteobacteria > Alteromonadales > Colwelliaceae > Colwellia > Colwellia sp. NW0002-52-1. Next base: position 303,582 of record NZ_BAAJLU010000001.1, read on the forward strand.
TTTTTACGAGTGCTTCAGATAAGTCAGCATCATAATAACCTAGTAACGCTATAGGTATGCCACAATTTTAAAACATACTTAACGGCATGTACTCCAACCTATTTTCAAGCAAAATTTACCTATTATAATAATTTGCTTGGTTTACAAAATACTCGAATCTTTATTTGCCTATTCGATGAATTTAATCTTCTTTTTTACTATAGTAGGCAATAACTTTAGTTATCTAAGAGCTGTTATGAAAATATTTTTAAAATCCATCGTTATATTTATTCTTGCCATTGTTTTATTAGCCGTGGTTGCAACACAGTTAATATCAACAGAGGATATTGTTAACCGGGTAAGCACTAACGTAGAACAATCTACCGGACGTACATTAACGGTTGATGGCGAACAGAGTTTACGTGTTTTTCCTAGCTTGTCGGTAACATTAAAAGATGTGCATTTTTCTAATGCGGCAGGTGGCTCTAAGTCAGACATGGCAAGCATTAGCGAACTACTGATTCATATTCCGTGGCTTTCAGTGTTTTCGGGGGAATTGGCGATTGAAAAATTTGTGATTAATAATCCTGACATCCTCTTAGAGAAGAATATTGATGGCAGCGTTAATTGGCAGTTTTCAACATTAACAGGCGCAGAAAAAAACACAGAAAACAATACCGAAAATTCAGCAAATAAAGGTCAGTCGGTTACCCTGCCTAACGGTTTTGATATTAGTTTAGGCCAAGTAGAAATTAATGCCGGCAAGCTCACTTTTATTGATCATCAAAATAAGCAAACACAGGTAATCGACCAACTAAATTTAGCGGTAAAACTGCCTTCTTTACAACAACCCCTTAAACTCACGGGCAGTGTAAGGTATATGGCGCAAGTGCTTGAGCTTGAATCGAGCATAACTTCACCCGCTAAGGCCATAAATAATCAGCCATTTTCTGTAGAATTAGATTTATCATCCGCTTTGCTGAAATTAAATTACCAAGGTGAAGTTATACAACAGGGCAAAGAGTTAAGCGGCAAGTTATCGGTTTCCGGTGACTCTGTTAAAGAGCTACTCAACTGGCAAAATATTCCATTGCCAGCTAAAGATGAAGCATTCAATAAGTTTTCATTTAAAAGTAATATTGGCTTTGCTAACAATAAGCTGAGTCTAGAGCAGTTAATTGTTAGTTTAGACGCCCTAGAGTTTAAAGGCACAACTAGCATCGCTTTAACTACGCCACTTAATGTTGAAAGTAAAATTGATCTAGGCGTGCTTGATCTAAATCCATACTTGCCTGAGCCAAGCACTGTCATTGAAACACCACCAAGCGATGATAAAGCGGCTCAACCCATAGTTTGGGATAATACCCCGGTTGATTTGTCAGCATTAGGGTCAATAAATGCCAATATTTCAATTCAATCGAGTCAACTATTGGTACGTGATATCAAGCTTGGTAAAAATGAATTAGCGATTGTGTTAAACAATAGTGTTGCTGATATGCAATTAAAAAGTTTCGAGGGTTATGAAGGTAATGGCAGTGGTAAAATTAGGGTTAATGCGAATAAAAAACCTTACCAAATCACGACTAAATTTGAGCTAGCTAATATTAACGCCGAGCCCTTACTTACCGATGCAGTTGGCTTTGACAAACTACTAGGTAAAGGTCACTTAGCTTGGGATCTTTCAACTCAAGGGCTTAGCCAACGTGAGTTTATTAATAAACTTAATGGCCAGCTCGACATTAGCTTTATCGACGGTGCAGTTAAAGGCTTAAATTTAGCCGCTATTGCAAAAAGTGCGAGTAACATAATGCAAGGTAACTTATCTGCAGTAAGTTTAGACAGCGACTTTAGTAATGCAGAAAAAACTGACTTTGCCGCTTTAACCGGGAAATTTACACTTAATAACGGTGTCGCTAATACTGACAATTTATCTTTAGATAATCCCTTTATCAGAATATCGGGCACTGGTGATATCGACTTACCTGAAACCAAAGTCAACTTGCATATTAAATCAAAGCTAGTAGCGTCAACTCAAGGCCAAGCAGCAGAAAGTACTGACTCTGGTGTGGTAATACCAATTAAAATTACCGGACCATTTCATAAAGTAAAAATACGCCCTGATGTAAGCTCCGGCGCTAAAGATAAAGCAAAGGAAAAGGTTAAAGACAAACTCAAAGACAAATTAAAAGGTCTATTTGGCTAGTAAATTAGCTGAATGAATTGGCTGCGTTAACATTCAGCGATAGTTTATATTTACTATCGCTGAGCTTTTTTTGAGAGCTGCCCTGTGTAATTAATTATTAATAGAGGAGTAATTAATAGATAGTAATTAATAGAGGCACTCATTCTAAATAAAATCTAATCACATAACAGCGATCTTATAATATCTCAGTGTTCTGTAATTTCAATTAAGATGAGTGTCCGGTTAATTTTTGTGAGGGTTTTGGGTTGTTGGCTTTGTGTGGCTTGCTCGCATCGTAATTTAACGCTGGTGTGCACTGAATCTTCTGGGGTGTTGGCGATATTGGCGCGAATGGGGTTTAAGTCAACATAAGCCATACAAGCGGCAAGTGCGGCTTCATCAAGGAGTGCTTGAGATTTAAAACGTCCTTCCCAAAAACGGCCTGTGCAGTTATCTTCTTGGTTAGCGGCTCTGGCAATACCTTCATTGATATTACCCATAAACCAGCTGATTTTCATCAGGCGTTTGCGATACACTTCAGCGCTGGCTTTAACGCTTTCAAGCAACGGTTTCGCTAACACATCACCACGACAGTATTGTTGTGTCAGTAATGTGCCCTTGTGTAAACGGTGCCAACGTTCGAGTACCTCATTCATACTCCACTGTTTGGCTTTTTCTTCATCCACAAATAACACCACATGATAATGGTTACTCATTACCGCATAAGCACAAACGTCAATCGCAAAGACTTGACTAAGAAAATGTAACTTATCCTCAACCCATTGGCGGCGATGCTCATAACTTTGCCCTGTAAAGGCATCTTCTCCACATAAAAAAGCACGTCGAACACAACGTGAAATACAATGGTAATAAGGGGTATCGACTAAACTGATTTGTCTTTTTCGAGGGGTTGCCATCCTAGCTTCCTGATTAAAATCCTATTTGCTCACAAGCATAGAACAGCGTTCATAAAATGCAAATTTGAGTGGGTGTCTCGTTAATTTGAAAAATGTAGTTGGCTAAAATGTTGAACGGAGTGAAAACAGGCAACTGTATTTTTTCCGTTTGAAGTTTTGTTAGTTTTTTATAACACTATAGAAAAGATAATGTACCATTTTTAATAACAACATCTAATAAATTACTATTAAAACATTGAAGCTCAGCGTTACACACAACCGCTTTAAGTTTGTATGTACCATCTACTGCAACATCCTGTTCTATCTCTGAATTAACTCGAAATTCTTGTAGTAATAAAGAATAATCAAAAACTTTAGATATCCCCATATACATAGGTAAAGAAGTACTTCCTTTTAGATCGCAAATATAATTAATGTGACCATTATCAGGTATGTAAACTTTATCCTTAGAATGTAAATAAAAGTTTAGTTGTCCAATAGCTGAACTACACAACGTTTTATGTGATATTTCCATTATTTCATATGGGTCTTCACTATCGTTTAACAAAGTAACTAATAATCGCTGTTCATCTATAACACTTACAAATAATTCAGAATCATTTGCGTAAGTTTGGAATGTTAAAAAAGTAATTAAAACTATAAATGCTTTATTCACAAACGCCTCTAAAGGTGATTAATTAATATTTAAATACAACACCGAAATAAGAAAAAAACTAACGCCTAATTAACAGGCAAAAAATTGTTGGCTAAAATAAGTGAACGGAGTGAACAAAAAGCCAACTGTTTTTTGTCCTTGTTTAATTTCTTGTTATACGAACTTTAACTACTAGCTATGAATTTACTCCATTCTTTAGCTGCTCCTACAGAAACACCCAATGGAAATACTGAGCCCACGATTATAAAATAATTGGAGTTTTCGAACTCTGTTGTTTGAAATATACCCGTAAACAAAAAATTAATGAACCCAAAAATACCGAAGCCCCAACAAAGCAAAATTGCATATTTTACAAAATTAGATTTAGGTGAGTTAAAAGGGTTTACTCGTTGAAAACCGATCACAAGTGTAACCATTACGATTGCAGCGAAATACATAAAAACAGTCATTATAGGTGCCGCAATGACTAAGGCTAAATCATTCACTGTATATAACCCAATGCAGAGAGAAATAGAACACCATAACAGTGAAAATTTGGTAAACCATTTTTCAGAGAAATTCATGTATGGGATTATTCTAAGTTCAAGATTCACACCACGCTCCGTGTTCGTATAACAGCTTATTATGAGGAAAAAATCCTTGTTTAAACAAGGAAAAAATCCTTCTTTCATATTTTAAGATAATCAAAACATACCTGATTTATTCATTATCTACAATAAGTTACTAATAAAACATCTCGTGATGTTAAAGACATAAACGAGAATATTTCCTTTTTATTGGATGAAAGCAGGAAACAGCACCAAACTGTATAGATGCACAGTACATTTTGTGGCGTAACAAAATAAATAAAGATAAATATATGAGCTCTCTTTTTCTTATTCATATTTAAGAGCCGATGTGGATAAAAGGATTAGAGCCGTTTTAAGTAAACTCTTCTGAAAAAACAGTATTTCAGTGGATCATGTGATACCAAGAAAACTATGAGCCAATTACAGGTTAACAATATATATAAACTATTTACTCTGGTTCATTGAAGGTGATGATTTATTCAAAGTCATTCTCGCTGTTAACGTTTTCTGCTAGCTTCCTTGCCATACTTTTTTACATCAATGTGTTTTTACATCAATACTTTTTAGTTGATAATTTTGTTGGCTTTTACAATAAAAATTAAACATAAACTACGGAGGCAGGTTCGTTGAAATATCAGCAATGTGCTCAAACAGAGATATTAATCGAGTTATACTACGCCAGTTTCAGGCTCATAACTGTCTGTCAGATGAAGTCAGAACCTATACACACTTAACATTTTCATAAAATGTTAAGTGTTGTGCTAACTTTATACCAATGTAAAAAATTGCTTTTAAAGTTAACCGTTCAATAAATATGTTTTCAATTCAGGAATACATGAACCACAGTTAGTGCCACATTTTAACTTTTCACCTAAACTGGTTACCGACTTACAATCGCCGGATTTAATCGCTGCTTGTATGGTTTTTTCACCCACCTGAAAACAAGAGCATATCATGTCGCCCACATCGCCTTTGCCATCACTATCAATACCCGACATTAGCTTAAAGCGAGTTTTTATTGGTAGGAATTTATTTAACTGCTGTTCAATAAATCTACTGTTAAACGTCAGGCTTAAATCGGTGCTTGCTGCAAAAAAACAATGCAGTTGGTTATCGATAAAGCCGGCAATACGTAATACATTTTTTTGCTGGTCTTTTAATACTACCCAGTCGTTAATCTGCGGATATAAGTCAGCGAGAAAAGTTTCATCTTCAGCTAGCTCTTGCTGATCAGATAATAAATATTTGTGACCTTGTTCAAGCTGTATTTTGCTCCAGTAATGGGTTGAACAGTTTACCGCTTGCGAAGAGATTAAATAGCCAGACCATACAGCATTAAACGGCCTAATATTAACTGGACTGTGTTTGAATTCGGGTTGCCCACAAAGATCGTCAGTTATCGGGTTTACCAATGCAGATGCGCGAGCAGAAGCCGAAAAATTATCATTCCAGTGTATAGGAACAAAAATTTCGCCCGTGCGCTGCTCATTCGTAATATTTACTCTACCAATATATTCAGCACCCAAGTTAGTGAGCACAGCGAGTTGTTTATCTGCTAATTGAAAACGCTTGGCATCTTCTTCGTTAACAGCAATATAAGGCTCGCTTGAGTGAGTCATTAACTTAGCAACACGACCGGTTCTGTTCATAGTATGCCATTGATCGCGAATTCGCCCCGAATTCATTACCACTTGATCAAGACTCGGCGCTATTTTAGGTAATTTCGCAATAATAGGGATAAAGTTCGCTTTTTGATTTTTTGTCGCAAACACAGCATCTGTGAATACACGTTTTACCCCGCTGGGGTTCGCTGTATTAATTGGCCATTTCGTTGGTGTAAAATTTTCGTAATCAGATAGTGAAATGTTAGCTAACGCTGAAATATCAAAAACCCGGTAAATATCATGTTCAGCTCTTTTATCGGCATAAGGGTGGCTGTTTTCAAAACCTGACAATGCCGCATGCTCTTTGAATATATCGACGGGATGTTGATAATTGAATGCTGCTTTAAAGCCTAACTTGTGTGCAACGTCGGTAATTATTTGCCAATCATTTTTTGCTTCACCTGGCGCTTTTAACATGCTTTTGTGCACAGAAATGGTTCGGTCAGAGTTGGTTACAGAGCCATGTTTTTCGCCCCAAGTACTTGCGGGTAACACCACATCAGCATAAGCAACAGTGTCAGTGTTTTCATAACATTCGCTCACCACAACCATAGGGCATTTTTTTAATGCGCGTTTAACAAGGTTAGCATTAGGCATACTCACTACAGGATTAGTCGCCATGATCCAAATGGCTTTTATTTTTCCAGAATCTACCGCGTCGAATAAGTCTACCGCTTTTAAGCCTTGCTTAGTCGCAATGTTAGGGGCTTGCCAAAAACGTTTAACTAAGTCTATTTCATTGGGGTTTTCAAAATGTAAATGCGCGGCAAGCTGCGTCGATAAGCCACCTACTTCGCGACCACCCATAGCATTAGGTTGCCCGGTAATTGAAAACGCAGCAGCACCTTCTCGCCCTATTTTCCCCGTCGCTAAATGACAATTAATAATGGCATTACCTTTATCAACACCACTTGATGATTGGTTAATGCCTTGCGAGAAAAAGGTAACGACTTTGTCAGTTTCGGCAAAAATCTGGTAACTCTCAAGCAATAATGAAAGCTCTATATCACAGGCCTTTGCTACAGCTGAAATATCAGCAAACTGGCTTTGTGCGGTTTGTAATGTTTGTTCGAAACCTTGGCAATGCTTGGCGATATAATCGTTATTTAAATGCCCTTGCTCAGCCAAATACATTAACAAGCCGTTATAGAAATAAGCATCGCTGCCAGGCTTTATTGCCAGATATAAGTCGGCATCTTTCGCAGAAGCCGTTTTACGTGGGTCGATTACCACTATTTTACGTGTTGGGTTTTCTTCCCTCGCTTTAATCATGCGCTGATAAACAATGGGATGAGCATAAGCGGGGTTAGCGCCAATAATAAATATAGCTTCGGCGGCGCTTAAGTCGTCATAACAGCCAGCCACAATATCTTCGCCAAAGGCACGTTTGTGAGCTGTACTGGCAGACGCCATACATAATCGTGAGTTGGTATCAACATTGGCTGAGCCAATAAAGCCTTTCATGAGTTTATTGGCGACATAATAGTCTTCGGTAAGTAACTGCCCTGATAAATAAAAAGCGACTGAGTCTGGGCCGTATTGCGCAATTGTTTCTTGAAAATGTTTGGCTATTTTAGACGTTGCTTGGTCCCAACTTACATCTTCGCCATCAATACGCGGGCTTAAGATTCGATTTTTTACCCCTTGTGTTTCATGAAGTGAAGAACCCTTTACGCACAAGCGCCCTAGGTTTGCAGGGTGCAGTTTATTACCTTTTACGGCAATAACCTTATTATTTTCAACAGTGGCTTCAATACCGCAACCTACCCCACAATAAGGGCAATTAGTTTTATTTGTGGTGAGTTTATTGTTTAAAGCTGAAGGTTGTTTATCGGTAAAAATAATATCGGTCATGAAGTTCTCAAACGTTAACTCACCAGTGCAATTATTATTCGTTTTTTGCAAAAAGTGCGTTGGTAAAATTTTAAATTAAGTGGCTTCTTAATATCAAAGTCGTGTGCGCTACTGCTAAGCTAAAGCAAAACTAGCCTTATGTTGCAAAAGTAAGTTATGCGATACTGACTTGCTTTTCATTATCGCTAAGGGTGACAAACTCTTCGCCAATTAAAAGCTCTGGCAACATAGGAGTAACTGTTGTTGCTTGTTGCATTAGGTCAAAATAAGCCATACCAGAGCTCACATCGCCAAAGAGCACAACACCACTTATTTTGTCGTTTTTAACGATTAACTTGCGGTAAATAAGCGCTTTTTTATCTAATAGCGTAAAACATTGGCTATCTTCTGATACTTCAACATTACCTGCTGAAAATAACTGCACACCCGACACTTTTAACTTGGTTGCTACAGGTGCGTTATAAAATGGCTTTTCTAGGTTATGACATAAACGCTCAGCAAGCGTAATACACTGTGCCCAAATAGGGTCAACTAAACCAAAGGTAGCTCCTTGGTGCTCACAACATTCGCCTAAAGCGCTTATCGAAAGTTCACTGGTTTGCATGTAATCATTAACTAATATGGCACGATTAACTTCGATATTACTGATTTGCGCTAATTCTTTGTTTGGCGTAATACCGGTTGCAATAACGGCCATTTGCGCACAAATAAACGTACCATTGGTTAACGTAACACCTGATAATATTTCAGTTTTCTCATTATCAGCTGCTAAGCTTTGATCGATGTTACTTTCAAAAGCGGCAACTTCATGGCCCAAAACAAAGCTAATATTTTTTTGTTCTATAATGGTTTGCAGCATAACGCCGGCCACTTTATCAAGCTGGCGGTTCAACAACCATTTGTTACGATGCACTAATGTTACTTCGACTCCGCTAAGCGCTAACCCGTACGCAGCCTCTAACCCTAATAAACCACCGCCAATCACAACCGCTTGCTTTTTAGTTGTGCCCGCTTGCTTAGTGAAGGCTTGAATTTTTTCGGTATCGGCAATATTTCGAAAATTAAATATTCCGGTAATATTTTGATTTTTGGCTGGAATTTTAGCGGTGCGTGAACCTGTAGCGATAATAAGTTCGTCGTAATCTATTTGCACACCTGAGGCTAAATCAACGTACTTTTTTTCTTTATTGATATAAGTAACAACACCGCCACTTAAAAAATTAATATGATGCGCTTTGTACCATGCTGGTGGTTTTTGCATAATACTGTCTATGGTTGCTTCACCCGCTAAAACAGCTGATAACATTATTCGGTTGTAGCTACCAAAGTGCTCTTTAGAGATCACGGTAATCTGGTATTTATTCGGCGTACGTTTGATTATTTCGTCGAGCAGGCGACCTGTTGCCATACCGTTTCCAATGATCACCAATGCAGGTTTTATTTGCACAACTGACTCAACAGGCTTGCTGCTTGAACGCTTAATTATGGGTTTTTCGGTATTAGCCATTTTACTGCCTATATTTGTCACGTTATGTTGGTAGCGAAGGTAAGTTACTCAGTTCGCCATTCTTTTGTGACTATAAAAACTTTATATAGAGCTAAATGCAGGTAATGTGCCATGAGATTTTTAATTCTGCACTCCCCTTTACCTTATTGTAATTAAAGTGTTTTCTTTATAGAGTTGTTCAAAATAATAATAATTATGCTGATATTTATATAAGTTTATGCACTGATATGGTGCTGGCATGCATTGTTTTATAAAAAAGGCGGTGTGGGTAACTTATAACTTAAAGTAACTAGAGTTAGGTATCTAGACTTAAAATACCTGGCCTTAAAGTGCCAAGCAAAGGCTTTTACGAATAAGATGAGTAAGCTCCATCATACTTAAGCCAGCATTCAAGCTAAATACAACGGGCTAAGCGCAAACCATTGCCACAAATAATTTCCATAAATACTTTCCATAAATAACGTCCACAAATATTTTCCACAAATAATAAGATTAACATTGAGATCTTAGCTGTTTATCATTACACCCTATTTTTACCTGTTACGCATTGCTTACCATTTTTTCTGCACTTAATCTGTGCGTTGGCGCTTTTGTATCGTGCAGCCATAACCTAATAACGTGTAGAATTATCTATGCAAAATACACTAAAAAACAATTAAAACAACACCATAGTAATATCAGTATTGTCTGGCATTGCATTTGCTACTCAGTGTTCACTACTGTTATTGGCACTCAACTAAGCCTGTCTGATAACAAAAATAACAAAGCCATTATTTGTTATTAACGCAGAAAAGTGTCTCTGGTTAATAAAAGCATAGATTTTAATTTTTAGGAGTTGTTGCATGAGCGGTCAAGATAGTCTTAATATTTTTTCATTTAAAGGAAAAATGAAAACCTTACATATGAGTTGGATAGCATTTTTTATCACCTTTGCTGTTTGGTTTAATTTTGCGCCTTTAGTGTCGGTTATTGCAGACTCACTCGGTTTATCTAAAGCAGAGATAAAAACCTTAATGCTATTAAATGTGGCCTTAACTATTCCCGCTCGCGTGATTATCGGCATGTTAACCGACAAATATGGCCCTCGCTTAACTTTCGCGGTATTACTTGCCGTATGTAGTATCCCTTGTTTTATGTTTGCTTTTGCAAGCTCTTTTGAACAAGCGGCATTGTCTCGCTTCTTATTAGGATTTATTGGCGCTGGTTTTGTTATCGGTATTCGTATGGTATCTGAATGGTTTCCGGCGAATGAACTGGGTACTGCTGAAGGTATTTATGGTGGTTGGGGTAATTTTGGCTCTGCTGCTGCGGCAATGACTTTACCGACTCTGGCATTAGTATTTGGTGGTGAAAACGGCTGGAGATATGCTGTTGCTTTTACTGGAGCATTAAGCTTACTTTTCAGTATTATTTGGTATAAAAACGTTACCGATACCCCAAAAGGTTCAACCTACTTTAAACCTAAACAAACTGGCGCAATGGAAGTTACGTCAACTGGCGACTTCTTTCTATTACTCATTATGAAAGTGCCAATGTATGGTGCTTTAGCTTTACTTACTTGGAAATTATCACCGGCAGGCGTAAGTTTATTATCAGATCAAAGTGCATTGCTGGCCTATATTGGTTTAGTGGTTTTATTTGCGATTGAAGTTAAGCAAACCATAAAAGTAAACGGTCATTTATTTTCAAAGCCAGTAGAAAAAATTCACCAATATAAATTTAAGCAAGTCGCGGTATTAAACATTCTTTACTTTGCTACATTCGGCTCAGAATTGGCAGTTGTTTCAATGCTACCGTTATTTTTCGCTGAAACCTTTGAGCTAAGTATGGTTTATGCCGCGATGTTAGCGTCAACTTATGCCTTTATGAACTTAATGTCTCGCCCTGGCGGCGGTTGGTTGTCTGATAAATTTGGTCGTAAAAAAACCTTATTAATTTTAACGGCGGGTTTAGCAATTGGTTATTTTGCAATGTCGGAAATCACCGGTGAATGGCCATTAGCGTTAGCGGTAGTAACAGCCATGGCTTGTTCATTCTTCGTGCAAGCAGGCGAAGGTGCCGTATTTGCCGCCGTACCACTAATTAAACGCAGATTAACCGGGCAAATTGCGGGCATGACAGGCGCTTATGGTAACGTCGGGGCTGTGGTTTATTTAACGGTATTAACCATGGTTGATTATTCAACCTTCTTTATGGTGATAGCCGCTACTGCAGTGCTAGGATTCACAACGTTACTCTTTATGGAAGAGCCCAAAGGCACTATTACTGAAGTACGAGAAGATGGTACGGTAGAGTTAATTAATGTTAGCCATTAAGTAAATATGAGTAATGAAACCCAGCAAAACCAAAGCACGGTTGCAGATTTGCAATTGTGCATTGGCGGATTTTCTTCAAAAGGTTTAAAGGCCGAAAACCAAGACGCTTTCGCCGCTATTGTGCCCCAAAGCCACGAATTACGCGCTAAAGGTGCTGTTGCGGCTATTGCCGATGGGCTATCAAGTGCTAATAAAGCGGCAGATGCCTCGCAACTTGCTGTTACTCAATTTATTCAAGAATATCTCGCGACCCCTGAAACTTGGTCAACGCAGAAGTCAGCTGCCAAAGTATTAACCAGTTTAAATAACTGGCTGTATTCACAAAGTGATTTTGTTGAAGGCTTAGCCGACGAGAATTCTCCACAGTGGTTAACAACATTTTCAGCGCTCATTGCTAAGTCTAATACTGGTTATATTTTTCATGTGGGTGATACGCGTATTACCAAGTATCGTAATCTTCAATTAGAGGTTATTACACGTGACCATAATCGCAAGCAAATTGGCCAACAAGCTTTATTAACCCGTGCCTTGGGTGCTGATAACCGCTTAGAAGTTGACGTGCATCAGGTTGATTTGCAGTCGGGCGATTTATATATGCTCAGTTGTGATGGTATTCATGATTACATAACAAAGCCGGTTTTTAAAACCCTGTTTGATGCTTTACCCGTATCGCCAGAAAAAGGCGATTTAGAAGCCCTTTCAATTGAAATAGTTAACACGGCACTTGAGCAAGGTAGTAACGATAACCTCACCTGCTTATTAGTTTATGTTAAAGCGGTACCGAATCGTAAACTGGCGGAAATCCAGCGTGATCTTAGTACAAAAGTCATACCACCAGCATTAAAAGTTGGGCAGAAACTAGACGGCTACCTGATCAAAAAAGTTATTCACGCTAGCATTCGATCACATTTGTATTTAGTTATCGATATCGAGACAGATAAACCCTATGTTTTAAAAACACCTTCAGCCAACTTTGCAGAAGATACTATTTATTTACAAGGGTTTATGCGAGAAGCTTGGGTTGGCGAGCGCGTTAAGCACGGCAATGTAATGCGAGTGCTGCCCGGCAGAAAAAACAGCCAATTTTTGTATCACGTTTGCGAATACTTGCAAGGCCAAACACTAGGTGAATGGTTACACGACAATCCTAAACCTAGCATTGCACAAGTTCGTGATATTATGAAACAGGTTATCAGCGCATTACGCGCCTTTCAGCGTTTAGATTTAGTGCATCGTGATTTAAAACCCGACAATATTATGATCGACCAATATGGCCACATTAAGTTGATTGATTACGGCACTGTATTTGTTGCTTCACTCGATGAAAACCAAGAAACCATTAAAGAAGAAGTGCCATTTGGCTCTTTAAACTATATTGCGCCTGAAACGTTATTACACATGAGAGCAGACAATCAAAGTGACTTATTTTCTTTAGGCGTTATTTGTTATGAAATGCTCTCAGGCGAGCTCCCCTATAAACCTATGCAGCGGGCTGAGGTAACCATTAAAGATTATAACAGCATGCAATATCGCAGCATTAAACAGTTTCGACCTGAATTACCTTTATGGTTAGATTTAAGTTTACAAAAAGCAACCCAGGCTGATCCTAAATTGCGCTATAACGCTTTTTCAGAGTTTTTTGCTGATTTAAGTAACCCACAAACAAATGCCATTGAAGAATACAACAGTCAGCCGTTATTAAAACGTAACCCTATTTTATTTTGGCAATCATTATCAGCCTTATTATTTATTGGGCTAATTTTTGCGTTACTCCACTAAGCTTTAAGCCCACCACTTATCAATAATAGTTTAAACTTTTTTGCGCACACCCTTGGTGCGTAAACATCTTCAATACAGTGCAAACATCTACTTTTAATACGCTACAAAAAACTTAGCCAATTGAATTAATTGAAAAAAGTTAACTGGTTCGTTTATTGCAGGTTCGTTTATTGCAAATATCTAGTAAAAATCTAGTAAAAATCTAGCTACTCAAATATAGCGCTAATTAAAAGCAATAGGACTGTAAAAATATGAACACAGCACCTCAAAAAATCGTCGTCGTTGGTAATGGCATGGTTGGTCATCACTTTGTTGATGAAATGGCAAAACATGAAGGCTATGAAATTACCGTACTATCAGCAGAAGATCGCTTAGCTTACGACCGTGTTCACTTATCAGAATATTTTTCTGGCAAAACGGCGGAAGATTTAGCCATGACTTCGCCAGCCTATTACAACGAAATTGGCGTTAATTTTTTCACCAACGCGAAAGTCACTCATATTGATAAAGCAGCGAAAGAGGTAACCACTGAGTCGGGTGAAACCTACGCTTACGATAAGCTTGTTATGGCGACAGGTTCGTACCCATTTGTTCCTCCTATTCCAGGTAAAGAGCGTGATCATTGTTTGGTTTATCGCACTATTCAAGACTTAGACGACATTCAAGCATCAGCTAAAGCTGGCAAAGTTGGCGTTGTGGTTGGTGGTGGTTTATTAGGTTTAGAAGCTGCAAATGCACTTAAAGAACTGGGCTTACAAACACACGTAGTTGAATTTGCACCACAATTAATGGGCGTGCAATTAGACACCGACGGCGGCGCATTATTACGTTCAATGATCGAAGGCATTGGCGTACAAGTGCACACCCAAAAAGCTACCAATGAAATTGTTGATGGCGAAGAGTGTGTTCATCGCATGAACTTTGCTGATGGCTCTCATTTAGAAACTGACGTTATTTTATTTTCTGCTGGTATTCGTCCATACGACAACCTTGCACGAGAATTTGATTTAGCTGTTGGTGAACGCGGCGGTATTGTAGTTGATAACAACTGTAAAACTTCTGACGACAGTATTTATGCTATTGGTGAATGTGCCCTTTGGAACAACTTTATTTTTGGTTTAGTTGCCCCTGGTTACACTATGGCAAAGGTTGCTGCCGATAACATTATTGGTGGTGAACAACAATTTACCGGTGCTGATATGAGCACTAAGTTAAAATTAATGGGCATGGATGTAGGCTCAATTGGCGATGCACATGCCAGAACCGAAGGCTGTAAAAGCTATGTATATTCGAATCAGCCAGATCAAATTTATAAGAAAATTGTCGTTAGCCCAAATGGTAAAGAATTAATCGGTGCGGTTTTAGTCGGCGATACCAGCGAGTATGACTCATTACTGCAATATGCTTTAAATGGCATTGAATTACCCGAAAACCCTGACGGATTAATTTTACCAAGTTCAGGTGAGAAACCAACATTAGGTGTTGACGCCTTACCCGATACCGCAACTATATGTTCATGCTTAAACGTTACCAAAGGCGACATTGTTGCTGCCATTGATTGCGGTGCTGTTGATGTTGGCCAAGTTAAATCGTCAACACAAGCAGCTACCGGTTGTGGTGGTTGTGCGGCGTTACTGAAAAAAGTTACTGATCACGAATTAGAAAAACGTGGCGTTGAAATCAGTACAGATATTTGTGAACATTTTGCTTATAGCCGTGTTGAGTTATTTCATATCGTACAAGCTGAGCAAATTAAAAGTTTTGACCTATTACTAGAAAAACACGGCTCAGGTTTAGGCTGTGAAATTTGTAAACCTGCTGCTGCCTCTATTCTTGCTTCGGTATGGAACGACTACATTTTAAAACCAGATCATGTGGCGCTACAAGACACCAACGACATCTTCCTAGGTAACATGCAAAAAGATGGTACTTACTCTGTTGTACCACGTATGCCTGGTGGTGAAGTTACACCTGATAAGCTCATTGTTATTGGTGAAGTAGCGAAAGAATACAACCTTTACACTAAGGTAACTGGCGGTCAACGCATTGATTTATTTGGTGCCCGTGTTGACCAATTACCCGCTATTTGGAAACGCTTAATTGATGCAGGCATGGAAACTGGCCACGCTTATGGTAAGTCGTTACGTACGGTTAAATCTTGTGTCGGTAGCACTTGGTGTAGATACGGCCAACAAGACAGTATGGCAATGGCGATTCTTTTAGAAGATCGTTACAAAGGCTTACGCTCGCCACACAAAATTAAATTTGCGGTTTCGGGTTGTACACGCGAATGTGCTGAAGCCCAGAGTAAAGATATCGGCGTAATAGCCACTGAAAATGGCTGGAACTTATACGTGAGTGGTAATGGTGGTATGAAGCCTCGCCATGGCGATTTATTTGCTACTGATTTAGACGATGAAACACTGATTAAATACATAGATCGCTATTTAATGTTCTATGTTAGAACAGCGGACCGATTAACCCGTACCTCAGTTTGGTTAGACAACCTAGAAGGCGGTTTAGCTTACATGGAAAAAATTGTTAAAGATGACCATTTAGGCATTAATGACGAACTAGAGAAACAAATGCAGAATGTTGTCGATACTTATCAATGTGAGTGGAAAACCACCATTGAAAGCGAAGAGCAATTAAAACGTTTCCGCCAATTTGTTAACTCTGATGCCATCGATAGCAATATTGAATTCGTTACCGAGCGCGAACAAATTCGCCCCGCTAAGGATGAAGAGAAAAAATACGGTGTGAAAATTCAAGCAGTTGACTTAACGCCAGCATAAAAGTTTACCAAAGAAAAAGGACATTAATATGACGACAGAAAATAGCTGGCAAACTATCTGCCCAACAAGCGACTTAGTGAAAAACTCAGGTGTATGTGCGTTATTAGCAAACCAAGAACAAGTCGCTTTATTTCAAGTTGGCAATGACAAAGTATATGCCGTTTCTAACTTTGACCCTTTCGGTAAAGCCAATGTTTTGTATCGCGGTTTAATTGGTGAGACTAAAGGTAATGTTTACGTTGCCTCGCCATTATTAAAGCAACGTTTTATGTTAAATTCTGGCGTTTGTTTAGATGATGATGCTTATACGATTAAAACGTACGAAACGCGTATAACTGATGGCAAACTAGAAATATTAGGTTAATTGGTTAGTTCTATTGTTTAACTTAATTGTTGCTGTAAGAAATCCCAAGTTAGGAGACTAAACTGGGATTTTTGTTTATAGATAGCAAATATATAAAAAGCTAACCACCAACTAAAATAAAAAGTTACCCGACAGGTTAAACATTATGTTGCACAAATTTTAAAATGCTCAATTAAAAATTTAAAAAATGTTATATCCACTCAAGTGATGAAGATATTATTTTAGGGCAAGTCTTGCATCATAAACTAACAAAAGCCTATTTAAAACCAAAGTAAAAGCAAAATAAAAAAGCAAGCCACTGAAATAAAATAACTTTATATAGTGGTATGAATGCTGCTCTATATTTCGGTTTACCTGGGTATTTATTTTAATGTGAATGAATTGAAAAAAAACACCTTATCATTAACTAAGCATGATCATATTCTGCACAACACTGTAAAGTTAAAAATACTGCTTGCAGAGAATAATCATGCAAAAGCTAGAGCATTAATCAGTAAACTTACCAGTACCGACTATGACATCCATCATATTGCACACTCTGGTGTTCCTCTATTAAAAGATGTTGAGCAATTAAACCCAGATATCATCATTATTGATATAGAGTCTCCCGATAGAGATATGCTTGAAAATCTCAATAAAATATCCCAATTTGCGCCTAAACCTATCATCGTTTTTTCAGAGCAACAACACCCAAACCCCACGATTAATCAGTTAGTTAAATCTGGGGTGAGTGCCTATGTAGTTGGTGAAGTGAGTCAACAAAGAGTGAAATCAGTTGTTGAAGTAGCCATTGCCAGGTTTAGTGTTTTTCAAGGCCTTAAACAAGAGCTTGCAGATACAAAACAAAAATTATCCAGTCAAAAAAATATCGATAAAGCGAAACGCTGGTTAATGGAAACTAAACAACTTTCCGAAGTAGATGCCTATAATTTTATCCGAAAAATAGCGATGGATAACAGTCAAAAAATGGATGATGTTGCCAAGAATATCCTATCAGTTGCCAGTATATTTTAGAGAAAAAAAATGTTTAATGTTGAAAAGAAAAATATAACGCTTGGCTTTATGCCATTAACCGATAGTGCACCGGTAATTATTGCCCATGAAATGGGGATGTTTAAAAAGTGGGGGCTTAACGTAAGCTTAAACAAGCAAAACTCTTGGGCAACATTACGAGATAAATTACATTTAGGTGTTATCGATGCTGCACAAATGTTAGCTCCAATGCCTATAGCCAGTCAATTAGGCTTATATGGTCAAAAATCTCAGGTGATTACTCCAATAATATTGAGTCGTAACGGTAATGGCATCACCTTATCCACGAAGCTATATAAAAAAATATTAACACAACAAAACACCACGAAAATAGATATGCCTTTTTCGGCAAATATTCTGCTTAATGAAATAGAAAAGCGCAAAAAAGAAGGTAATAAATTAACCTTTGCTGTCGTTTTTCCTTATAGCTGCCATTATTATCAACTTATTGAATGGCTTAAAAGAAGTGATATTGCACTGTCAGATATTAATTTATTAATTGTCCCCCCTTCTGACATGATGCCATCAATGCAGTCTGGCGACCTTGATGGTTTTTGTGTTGGTGGTCCATGGAATGCGAAAGCCGTTCGTGACGGTGTAGGTATAACAGGTGTAACTTCATCAGATTTATACCAAAACTCCCCAGAAAAAGTTTTAGGCTTAATGTCTAATTGGCAACAGCAACACCCTCAAACAACGTTAGCTTTGGTTTCGGCTTTATATGAAGCATGCCAATGGCTTGAAAATATACCCAACCGGTTTGAAGCAGCAAGACTATTAAGCCGTTCATGTTACCTAGACACAAATATTGATGTTATAGCACCTTCGTTACTCGGTAGTTGTTTAACATTTAACGACACAACACCGCGAAAGATACCGACATATAATCAATTTTCTACCTTAGGCAATTCAGAATTTAACAACCCTGGACAGTATTGTGGGGAAAATATTGCCAACTTAATGAAAGAGTCTGGCCATATTAGTAGCCAACAACGTGCTGAATTAAGTATTGCTGCTATCTTTAGAAAAGATATATATGATAACGCGATCAACTCGCCCAAATGCAATTGAATATAAGTCATTCTGAAGTCTGAATAGCAAAAAAAGTCACCAAACTTGTGCACTCGTTTCACATTAATGAGTCAATTTTAGATTATAAATTAAAATCACAAACCAACAAAATACTATACCATTGATTTTTAACGACATTAATTTATGGCACTATATATGCTTTATAAAAATGGAGTTTTTACGTTAAAGCAATCAACAGCGGTTGTATTAACAAACAAGTAAAACCTACAAAACTAATTTCGTTAAAACTAATTGCACTGCAACGGCGTAGTCATTATTAGTTTGGCATTGTAGCCCACAGCACTCGGATTGTACCGAAGTGCTGTGGGCTTTTTTATTTGGAGAAAAGTATGTTGAAAGTACGTATAAAAAATGAATATAAAAAGTTATGCCATGCTGTAATTGCAGGTATTTGTATCTCAGGCGCATTATTAACGTCATCTATACAAGCTGCAGAGTTAGGCGAGCCAGAAAAAGAAGAACTAAAATTTGGTTTTATTAAGCTAACAGATATGGCCCCCATAGCCATCGCTTATGAAAACGGCTACTTTGAAGATGAAGGTTTATACGTAACTATTGAAGCACAAGCTAACTGGAAGGTTTTGTTAAATGGTGTTATCGACGGCACCTTAGACGGTGCACACATGCTGGCGGGTCAACCTATCGCGGCAACCATGGGTTATGGTACTAAAGCCAATATTATTACGCCTTTCTCAATGGATTTAAACGGTAACGCGATTACTGTATCAAATGATATTTGGGCAAAAATGAAGCCAAACATTCCTAAAATGGCTGATGGTAGACCTGTTCACCCAATTAAAGCTGATTCATTAGTGCCGGTTATTGAAGCACTTAAAGATGATGGTAAACCATTCAAAATGGGGATGGTATTTCCGGTTTCTACCCATAACTATGAATTACGTTATTGGTTAGCTGCTGGTGGCATTCACCCTGGTTACTACGCACCTCATAAAGGTGACACATCAGGCCAAATTGATGCACAAGCATTGCTTTCTGTAACACCGCCACCGCAAATGCCATCAACCATGGAAGCCGGTACTATTCATGGTTACTGTGTGGGTGAACCTTGGAACCAACAAGCTGTTTTCAAAAATATCGGCGTACCTGTTGTTACAGATTATGAGATCTGGAAAGACAACCCAGAAAAAGTATTTGGTATTACTGAAAAATTCGCTGAAAAATACCCCAATACCACTATTCGCTTAACCCGTGCACTTATAAGAGCGGCTAAATGGTTAGATGATAACAGCAATGCTAACCGCCCTGCTGCCGTAAAAATATTATCTCAATCTAACTATGTTGGTGCAGATTATGATGTTATTGCTAACTCAATGACAGGTACTTTCGAATATGAAAAAGGCGACAAACGTGCCGTGCCTGACTTTAACGTGTTCTTTCGCTACAACGCAACTTACCCATACTATTCAGATGCCATTTGGTACTTAACGCAAATGCGTCGTTGGGGACAAATTAGCGATGATAAAAGTGACCAATGGTACAAAGATCTTGCTGCAAAAGTTTACCGTCCCGACATTTATGAAAAAGCGGCTAAATCTTTAATTGCTGAGAAAATAATTCCTGCCAATGAGTTTCCTAACTTCGCTACAGAAACAGGTTTTAAGCCACCTCAACAACACTTTATTGATGACATTGTATATGACGGTAACAAGCCAAATGCTTACTTAGAAAAATTTAAAATTGGTCTTAAACAAGGTGACAAACTTTAAGTCATTTGTGTGCTAACCATGATTAAACTCATGGTTAGCATCAACACTTAACGTATGTATTTAGAGGAATTAAACATGAGTTTAACAACCGCAACTATCAATCGTTTAACGACCAATGAGAAAATAATGAAAACCTTAAAAGGCGTACTTAACACAGTATCAAACGCACTACTTCTACCCGCTGTCGGTATTGCTATATTTTTAGCATTATGGTCTATAACAGCGCAAAGTATCCATACATCGTTAGGGGAATTCCCGGGGCCAAATGCCGTTGTTAAACAATTTTCTACACTGTACGACGAACATATTGCTGAAAGAAAAAAAGCTGAAGCTTTCTATGAAAGACAAGAAAAACGCAACGCGAAAAAACTTGAAAAAAACCCAGATGCTGTCGTTAAAATCAGAGCATACACAGGTAAAGAAACATTTGTTGACCAAATATTTACCAGTTTAATAACCGTAACCAGTGGTTTTTTAGTTGCTGCAATTATTGCCATACCGCTAGGTATATGGATGGGACTCAGTGCCAAATTAAACTCTGCCATGAACCCTATAGTACAAATATTTAAACCGGTTTCACCACTAGCCTGGTTACCGCTGGTCACTATGGTTGTCAGTGCGCTTTATGTATCAGACGACCCATTAGTATCTAAATCATTTTTAACCTCATTAATCACCGTTAGCTTATGTAGTTTATGGCCCATGGTAATTAATACCTCGATCGGTGTTTCTTCAATCGACAGTGATCTGCTTAATGTCAGTAAAGTCTTACGTCTACCGACATTAACGCACATAAAAAAAATAGTATTACCTGCTTCAGTGCCCATGATTTTTACCGGCATGAGATTGTCTTTTGGTGTGGCTTGGATGGTATTAATTGCGGCAGAAATGCTCGCACAAAATCCTGGTTTGGGTAAATTTGTTTGGGATGAATTCCAAAATGGCAGCTCAAATTCACTAGCACGCATTATGGCCGCAGTAATCGTTATTGGCTTTATCGGCTTCTTGCTAGACCGAATTATGCTGATGCTACAACGCAAAGTATCTTGGGATAAATCAAGCGCAACGGTTTAAGGAAATTATGATGACTACAACACAAAATTCAGAAGAACATTTTTTAAATATTAGCCGTATTGATATGGAGTTTCCGACACCAAGCGGTAGTTTTACTGCCTTAAAAGATGTTGATATTCAAATTAAACAAGGCGAGTTTATTTCACTAATTGGCCATTCAGGCTGCGGTAAATCTACCGTTTTAAATATTGTTGCTGGTATTCACCAAGCCACTAAAGGCGGAGTATTACTGAAAAATAAAGAAGTGAATGAACCGGGCCCTGAACGTGCCGTCGTGTTTCAAAACCATTCATTATTGCCATGGTTAACATCTTATCAAAACGTTGAGCTAGCCGTTGACCAAGTTTTTCGTAAAACCATGACAAAGGCTGAGAAGAAAGATTGGATTGAACACAATTTAAAATTAGTGCACATGGATCACGCCATGCATAAACGTCCAGATGAAATATCAGGAGGCATGAAACAACGTGTTGGTATTGCGAGAGCATTAGCAATGCAACCTGAAGTATTACTGATGGATGAACCCTTTGGTGCTCTTGATGCGCTTACCCGTGCACACATGCAAGACTCGTTAATGGAAATTCAAAAGGAATTAAACAATACCGTAATTATGATCACCCATGACGTAGATGAAGCCGTTTTATTGTCTGATCGCATAGTGATGATGACCAACGGACCAGAAGCAACCATAGGTGAAATTTTAGAGGTTAATTTACCGCACCCAAGAAACCGTTTAGCACTAGCCGAAAATCCTGAATATAACCGACTCCGCTCCGCAGTTTTAAAATTTTTATATGAAAAACAACGCAAAGTTGAAGTAATACCGAAAACTACAACAGCCGAAGAAGAACAAGAAAAAACATCTAATGTTGCTTAGACAATAGCAAAATAAAAAAATAATAAACCAATTTAAAAATAAAATATTAAGGGATAAACCATGCAATCAGCAGATAAACTTTCAAAAATTAGCCTATTAATTTTATTGGCAAGTACCAGTATTTCGGCTAACGCAAATAACGAGACTGAAACCGAAGCTAAAACCAGCCTTGATTTAAACTTACGTTATGAAGCCGTTGATCAAGACAATGCATTAAAAGATGCTTCAGCATTAACATTAAGAACACGTTTAACACACACCACTGCCAGCTATAATGGCTTTACCGGTGTTGTTGAATTTGAAGATTCAAGGCAAGTTTTTGGTGCAGATAGTTATAACGATGCCACTGGCAATAATACCCAATACTCAGTTGTTGCCGATCCTGAAACAACAGAAGTAGATCAAGCTTATGTGCAATATAAACAAGGCAAAGTAACCGCTAAAGTGGGTCGCCAAGTAATCACCTTAGACAATCACCGTTATGTTGGTCATGTAGGATGGCGTCAAGATAGACAAACTTTTGATGCAGCAACCATAGTTTATAAGGCATCAAAGCATTTAAAAGCTAGCTACAGTTACCTCACTAAACGTAATCGTATTTTTGGCGAAGTTAAAGATATAGACTCAAAAGATCATTTACTAAACCTTTCTTATAAAACAGATCACGGACAACTAACGGCATACAGCTACTTATTGGAAGTTGATAATGGCACGTCAAACAGCTTAGACACTTTTGGTGCTAACTTTAAAGGCAAAAAAGATAAATTCTCATACTACGCTGAAATTGCTACGCAAAACGCTGACAGTAGCACAACAGACTATTCTGTAACCTATATGGCGCTTGAAGGCGGCTACAGCTTTGATACAGTAACCGTTAAATTAGGTGCTGAAATACTGGGCAGTGACGATGCAATGTTTGGTTTTTCAACACCCCTAGCGACTTTGCATAAATTCAATGGTTGGTCAGATCAATTTTTAGGCACACCAAAAGAGGGTTTAGTCGATTTATATGCCTCAATTTCAGGCAAAGCATTTGGTGGCGGCTGGACAATTGCCGTACATGACTTTTCTGCTGACGAGGCAACAGAAAATGTTGATGATTTAGGCACCGAAATTAACGCGGTTTACGCGAAGAAGTTTGCGAAAAAATATAGTGCAGGTATAAAGTACGCCGCATATTCTGCAGGAGACTCAACCGCAGGTAAAGTTGATACAGATAAAGTTTGGCTTTGGGTAGGTGCTAAGTTTTAATCAAAGAGTAAAGCATTAATCTAGCCTCAGTTTACTGTGTTATATAAAAAGGGGTTTTGAGGCGCTAAAAAAAGCATATTGCTTAATTAATTATCTGGAATTTAGTAACCGATAAATAATAACCCCCAGTTTACCAATATATGCTTTTTTGATATTTTTTTTAGCAATGCTAATCTAGCGCCATTTAAACGTTAGATTAGCATAACTAACTTAGCTTATTAATTTAACGCCTAATATTACAAAAACTTAGTTTGTATACGAAGCACATTTCTTATACCTCGACCCCCTTAATTGAATACCAAAATATATCTGAACATTTCAAATTATTTTTAAACGCTTTAATATAAAAACAGCAAAAAAGTCTCTCAATATGCATAAAGTTATAACAGCTAACTATTATATTTGAGCCATATCGGCAATCTTTCCTCTCTAAGTACAATAACTAATACCAATACAGAAACAGCCAATAAGATCGCCGTTAAAAGTACCTGCCTCTAAAATACTTTCGCTGAGATATATTGCGTTGTTATTAATTACTTGAAAACTTTTAGAAATAACCGCATTGTTATTCATATCAACACCACATGTATTTGAAATATGACTATAAAAGTTTGTATAGATTTTAAGTGCGAGGTAAATATCTCCAATACTGCGCTAACAGCGCTTAAGCATGAATGACATTATTTGAATTTATAGTTCAGTTAAGAAGATATTTAGACGGAGAAATTCGTAATACTTAACAAAATGTTAGGCTCGATAACACTTATAGCAAATACATAACTAGTCAAAGCAAGTGCTAAACAGGATAAAAAGTAATGACCGAAATAATAACTAAAACAGCACTTACCGATACTTTTTTACAACAAAAAGAATACTTTGCCAGTAATACTTATCCAAGCTACCAAAGTCGCATTAGCGACTTAAAAAAATTAAAAGCACTGCTGATAAATAATCAAGAAGCTTTTATTGATGCCATGAGCCAAGATTTTGGTCATCGTAGTGCCACAGACTCAAGAATAGGCGATATTCTTACCACTGTAATGGGTATTAACTATGCGATTAAAAAACTCAAAAAGTGGATGAAGCCCGAGAAAAAACATATCGGTATTTTATTTCAACCCGCTAAAGGTGAAGTAGTTTATCAACCTAAAGGCGTTATCGGCATTATTGCGCCGTGGAACTACCCTGTTTTTCTTACCTTAGGGCCATTAACCACAGCACTTGCCGCAGGTAATACGGCAATGATAAAAATGAGTGAATATACCCCAAAAACCAATACGTTATTAGCCACCTTATTGGCTGAGGTTTTTCCTCAACATAAGGTCGCTATTGTGTGTGGCGAAGCTGATATGGCGGCGGCTTTTTCAGGTACCAGTTTTGATCATATTTTTTTCACCGGCTCTACGGGCGTAGGCAAATTAGTGATGAAAGCCGCGGCTGAAAACTTAGTACCTGTTACTTTAGAATTGGGCGGTAAATCACCAACAATTATTGATAATGACATTGATATAAAAACCGCCGTTAACCGTTTAATATTAGGAAAAGTATTAAACGCAGGACAAACCTGTGTGGCACCTGACTATATTTTCTGCCCAGAAAACAAGGTCGATGAACTAAGTGAAGCTTTTCAAACCGCTTATCAAAGCATGTACCCAAACATTGCTGAAAACGACGATTACAGTTGCATAATCAATGATGGTCAAAAGTCACGTTTAGATAGCTTATTAGCTGATGCTAAAGCGCAAGGCGCAAAGATTATGCCTTTAGCTACAAACACAAATGACAAAATGCCACGAAAAATGCCTTTAACCCTTATTACTGATGTTAATGACGATATGACCGTAATGCAGCAAGAAATTTTTGGTCCGCTATTACCTATCATAAGCTATAAAAACCTTGACGAAGTGATTACTTATATCAATAGCAAACCACGTCCACTGGCTTTATATATTTGTAGTTTTAATAAGTCTGTTCAACAAAAAATATTATTGAATACCCATGCTGGTGGGGTTTGTATTAACGAAGCAGCGTTTCATGTTGCCGTAGACGACTTACCTTTTGGTGGCATAGGTGCATCAGGCATGGGGCAGTATCATGGTGATGAAGGTTTTAAAACGTTCTCACATGGCAAGTCGGTATTTTCACGCGGAAAAATAAGCTTAGGGTCATTATTATTCCCACCATTTGGTAATAAAATTCACCAGCTTTTATTTAAACTATTTATTCGTTAATTAACTTATTTTGCTTGTTTAACTTTATTTTTCAAGCCTAAATGCAACCCGTTGCGAAAGGAAATAACATGACTAAACCTTGGATGAAAAATTATCCAGAAAACGTTGCGCATGAAATCGATTTATCGCGTTACGATTCTTTATTAGACTTATTTCATAAAACAACCACTAAGTATGATCAGCAAACCGCCTACAGTAACTTTGGCACTGAGCTTACCTTCAAGCAAGTTGACGAACTTTCACGTAATTTTGCCGCCTACTTGCAAAATAAATTAGCTATTGCCAAAGGTGAACGTGTCGCTCTGATGTGTCCGAACACACTATGTTTCCCTATTGCTATGTGGGGCATAATACGCATTGGTGCGGTGCAAGTTAACGTAAACCCTTTATATACAGCTAGAGAATTAACACATCAACTTAACGATGCCCAAGTTGATACGATTATTATATTTTCTCAATCAAGCAAAATGTTAGCTGACGTACTTGATCAAACCCAAGTGAAAAACGTTATAACGATAAATTTAGACGATTTAGTCGATAAAGGTTTACCTTGTGCTCCGCTCGACGAACGCTTAACTAATACCATTAAATTCACTGACGCCTTAACACAAGGTGAACAACTTGAATTGACAGCGCCAGCAATAACACATAGTGACTTACTATTCCTTCAATACACTGGAGGAACCACAGGGCTTTCTAAAGGCGCTATGCTTAGTCATGGCAATTTAATTGCCAACATTTTGCAATATCAAGAGTTTACTAAAAAACATATCGACCATGGTAATGACATTGTTATTACCGCGATCCCGATGTATCACATCTTCGCGTTAATGGCGAACACACTAGCTTACTTCTGTTTTGGGGCTAAAAATGTACTCGTTACTAATCCTCGCGATATGGAAAGTTTTGTTGAAATTTGGAAAAACACCCGAGCGACAACCTTTACAGGCGTAAATACTTTATTTAACGGTTTGCTGCATACCCCAGGGTTTGATCAAGTCGATTTTTCAGCCTTAAAAGTGTGCGTAGGTGGCGGTGCTGCAGTTCAACAAGCCGTAGCGGATAAGTGGCAAGAAGTTACTGGCGCTAGATTATATGAAGGCTATGGCTTATCTGAAACCTCACCAGTGCTCACCTTAAACTTTGGCAACAGTGATCAAAGTCAATATATTTCAGGTATTGGTGTACCTATGCCCAATACTGACATTTCAATTCGAGATGACAATGGTAATATCGTCGCCGATGGCGAGTCAGGTGAATTATGCGCTAAAGGCCCACAGGTAATGCAAGGTTATTGGAATAACCCCACTGCAACTGCCGAATGTATGACAGCCGATGGTTACTTTAAAACCGGTGATGTTGCCATGCTTGATAATGACGGTTTCTTTCACATTGTTGATCGTAAAAAAGACATGATTAATGTTTCTGGTTTTAATGTTTATCCAAATGAAATTGAAGCTGAGGTTGCCAAAATGCCCGGCGTGTTAGAGTCTGCTTGTATTGGCGTACCTGATGAAAGAACAGGTGAAGCCGTTAAGCTTTTTATCGTAAAAGCGGAACAAAACATAACTGAGCAAGATATTATTGCGCATTGTCGTCAAAGTCTTACCGCTTATAAAATACCAAAGCATGTAATATTTATTGACGAAATACCAAAGTCTACCGTCGGTAAGTTATTGCGTAGAGAGTTAAGGTAAAGCGTTTTAAAACAAAAATTAAAGATGCAAATTAAAGGGAGTTTTTATTTTTAATTAGATGAATTTTTTTCACCTGTCAAATGAATTTATCTCGTTTGCCGCTTGAAATAAATAACTCTAAGATGAACTTGTTTTTGGATCTTCCCCGATTCGACACAACGTTTTTACATAGTTAATTTGTTTCATTTCAAGGACACCGTTTGGTGTCCTTTTTTTATGCTTTTTTTTAACGTTCCCACACACAAAAATAACCAATTAAATTCAATAGATAAATCACAAAAAAACTTATCTGTTTAATTTCCCCTAAATAAACAAAGCAAAAAGTAACGTAAAAACAATATCGTATGATTTGTCGACAAATTAATTAAATTCATCTATAAGATGAAATTATCTCGTTTGCCGTACTGGGAAAGTGCCCTTAAGATGAACTTGTTTTTGAGTCTCCCCCGATTCTACAAAACGCACTTTACATAGTTAATTTTGTTTCATTTTAAGGACATCGTTTGATGTCCTTTTTTTTATGTGTTTTTTATATGTTTACCCATAAAAAATCACCATTTAAATTCAATAAGTAAATCACAAAAAAGAAACTTATCCGCTTTCCGCTCATATAGAAAAAAGCAAAAAGTAACGTAAAAACAATATCGTATGATTTATCGACAAATTAATTTAATTCATCTATGAGATGAAATTATCTCGTTTGCCGAGCCGGGAAAGTGCCCTTAAGATGAACTTGTTTTTGAGTCTCCCCCGATTCTACAAAACGCACTTTACATAGTTAATTTTGTTTCATTTTAAGGACATCGTTTGATGTCCTTTTTTTTTATTATTTTTGTAAGTTAAATTAAAGTATTTAATTCAATTGCTATTACACCTTCATTTTGGTGCAAGCACACTATTATGGTGCACCCTAAAGCTTCAAAAAGGCACAAAAATAAAATAAAACATTTAAAAACAGCAAGTTAAAAGTCGGCTTGAGTTTTGCAATTGTACTCATGTCTTCATTAAAAAATATTAATTATGTCTATCCAAACTCCTATACGTGGCCTTCGCTCTTTTTGCGTAGCATCAAAATGCTTAAGCTTTAAACATGCCGCATCACAATTATTTTTAACGCCTTCAGCTGTTAGTCATCAAATAAAACAACTCGAAACACAATTAGGTATCGTGTTATTCAATCGAGGTACACGCACCATTGAGCTTACCAGTGCAGGAAAGCAATTTTACCAATCTATTCAACCCATTATTACCCAGTTAGAATCGACTATAACTGAGTTCACCCAAAAGCAACAAAACCAAACTATTGTGATTAGTTTGCCGGAATTTTTTGCTAGTGAATTATTTATTCCTCGTTTATCACAATGGTCTGAAGAAAACCCCACCATTAACTTACAGCTAGAAACGGTAAAATCAGGCAGCGAGCCTTCACAGTCAGCAGACTTATCTATCGTACTTGCTAATGGCAAACCTAACGCGAAAATAGTGGAAGAGCTATTCCCTATTCGATATGCCCCTGCTTGTAATAAAAAACTGTATAAAAAATTAAAGAACTCTGGTTTTGACGCCTTAAAAACTACACCATTAATTTTACATAGATCTCGCCCATGGTCTTGGCATCAGTGGGCTGATAAAAATAATATTGATGATTTTGATCCTAAGCAGATCATTCAGTTTGATAGCATGTTTGGTGTTGCAAGAGCTGCACAACAAGGCATGGGTATAGCACTTGTACCTTTACCAATGAGTAAAGCCTGGTTCAGTGAAGAGCTATTAGTAAAGTTGTTTGACGAAGAATTAAATACCAATGACAAGTATTACCTTATTCAACATGAAAATATGGACAACCATGCTGAACTCACCTTATTCGCCAAATGGGTAAAAGAAAGCTTTTCGATTTAGTTTTTCGCCAAGTTATCAATTTAGTGATTATGTGCTAAGTACCACACAAAATGAGCTTAGTGTCCTCAGCCTGATAATACTGTGGATCTTCTAATTTAATTATTGCTTTGACGTAGCCATAACTCAGCAAAGATAATATTGTGGGTACCTGTGGGGTCAGGTTTGTTTAAAGCAATAAAAGCATGCGAGCATGCTCTGAACTGAATAAGAAGCGACCAATATAACAAGCCTACCCCTTCATTCATTAATTTGGTTAGGCGCATAGTTGTTTTTAATTGTTTTAGTTAAATCACATACAGTGGAAGCTAGATATAGAAAATTTAAGTTAAATAATCTTTTAATATACACTCTGCTTTACTGTAAACATGGTGATTTACATTACTGAATTTATACCGACAATAAGCATTTGCATACCAATAACTGCCAGTATAAGCCCCATTAAACGAGTAACTATCCCAAGTCCACTCTCGCCAACCAGTGAAAGTATTTTCGAGCTAAAAACAAAGCAGAAAAAAGTAATTATACAAAGTGTCGCAAAAGCCAAAATTGTAATAAATATTTCAGCTACTCCTGCTGCCGCTGAATAATTCATAGCAGTGGCAATAGTACCAGGACCGGCAAGAAGAGGGACAGCTAAAGGCGAGACAGCAACATCAGTATCTTCAGAAGATTCAGCTGTATGTAACTTAGAACTTGAGCCTTGTAACATGTGGTAGCCAATAAGAAAGACTAAAATACCTCCAGTAATTCTCAGAGCAGGAAGTGTTATGCCGAATAAATGAAATATTGACTTACCAAGTACGGCAAATATAACAACAATTAAAAAAGTAATGACTAGCGATTTCATTGCGATTTTCCGTTGCTCACTTTTAGACCTTTCACCCACTAGCCCTAGAAAAACGGTTGTATTTGCCAAAGGGTTCATAATTGCGAAAAAAGCCATGAAAACTATAATGGCGTGGTGGATTTCTAGATTCATTTTAAACTCGTTTTTATAAACTAACGAGACTGTAGCGTTACTCGTTATTGCATATTGTTGGTAATCAAAATACTTTAACTGGATTGTTTTCTTTTAACAATCAGAACATTTATGTTTATTTCTATTTTAATAATAAGTGAAGTCAGCTACTGCCCTACAGCTTTTAATATAAAGTAGGGTCAGATACACATTAATTGGTTTTGGTGGTTTTGGTAACTGTGAAACGTTTATGTTGAGCTTAAAGCTTGAGCACTTGCTCGCTTCTTTAGGAAATAACAGGCAACTAAAGATTAATGTGTATCTGACCCTACTTATTTTTACCCTACTTTATTTGGTTGTGTTTGTTTGTTTGGCGATAGCTCTAAACATTACACATCTGAATGTTCCCTTTTTTAAATTGTTTTATTGATTTTTATAGATTTTTATAGATTATTTGTGTGGATAGGTCAGGTACACATTATTACTTATCGGGCTCATCATAATAGGTGAACACCTGATTCAATAACGCCTGCAGCAATGAAAAGTTGAAGGTGCACATTAACTAATGCTTCAATATCTCTTTGATAACCACCACCAATGACTGCAGCGATTGGTATACCTTTAAGCTTACAGTAATCAAATACTAGTTTGTCACGCGTTAAAACACCTTGGGTGGAAATATCAAGATGACCAAGATCATCATTACAGTGAATGTCTACCCCTGCATCGTAAATTACTGCATCAGGCTTAAAACTAGTAAAGGCTTCGTTCAAAGCATTTTCTACTGTTTCCAAGTAAAGCGCATCTGTTGTTCCTTTTGGCAAAGCAAAATCTAAATTTGAAACTTGTTTACGGTATGGAAAGTTTTTTTCACCATGAATTGAAACTGTAAACACATTCTGGTTATTTGATGCTAACTTTGCTGTTCCGTCGCCCTGATGTACGTCAGCATCAAATATAAGTACTTTGTTGATATTATCATTTTGTAACATGGATAATGCGGCTAGATATAAATCGTTAATCATGCAAAACCCAGAGCCAAAGTTAGCAAAAGCATGATGATAACCTCCGGTTAAATTTAGAGATTTCCCATGTTGTAAGGCTAACTGTGCAGTCATTATTGTTCCACCAACAGCAGTTAGTGTTCGTTCAATCAATTGTTGAGACCAAGGAAAACCTATTCTTCGCATCGCTTTAGGATCTAATTGATTATTTATCAACTGATGGATATAGGTAGGATCATAGACAGTTTTTACATTATCTGTATTAACCGGTGTTGGTTTTTTAAACCAATCTTTAGGAACCCCATTAGCGGCAAGTGCATTTCGTATTCCTACATATTTTTCTATCGGGAATCTATGTCTAAAAGGTAATTCAAGTTGGCTATAAATAGGGTGAAATACTAGAGGTGTCATAATTTAACTTATAGAGTATTTAAAAAGCGTTAATGATAATAACTAAAATGTTGCCTATTTTCGATATCTAAAGCTACGCAAGAACTGTTTAAAAAAACGTAGCCATTTGCTTCGATACTTTCTTGTGAAGGTGATTTATTCTATTTACTGGTTATTAGATCACTGAAAAATCATTATGTCAGCGAGATAACTATTCATAGCCTATGGTTTGACCATGAATCACCTCAATTGATTGTTGCTTTTTTCATCGAAACATAGCATTCAACCTGTTCTTTTAAACTATTGAAGTATAGGTGAATTATATTCACTTGATGGGTGTAATCTAATCGTTTGTCAGTAAGGGAGCATGTCTTTATATTTATGCTGTATCAACTAGATACGCAACTAATATAGAGAAATAAAAATGAAAAAATCAATGTTAACAAGCACACTCTTAGCCACTTTGTTATTAAGTACAAGTTACTCAACTTTGGCCAGCAACTCGATATTTCAAGTAGCTGTTGTTAAAGGCGCTGTAGGTACTACTGACTTAACAGAAGGTAAAGTAGAGTCAGGTATAAAGAAATTAACCTCAAGTGAAAAAACTCAAGACTTTTATGCCAATAAAATGAATCTATGTGTGGCTTACTTGCAATCTGCTCTTAGTCATAGCAACAAGTCTGAATCAGCCTGTACCGACGCTATTAATACCTTAGAGTCAGTAAAACGCCAAAGTAACAAGGTGAAATATTTAACCGCGTTAAATTACAGTAACCGTGGTGTAGCTCGATATAGACAAAACCAATTAGATGCTGCATTAAGCGACTTTGAACTTGCTGTAAAAATTGATGACAATGAAATTACAGTTAAAAACTTACAAAAAATCAAGCAACTTTTACCACTTGAACAAGTTGAGACAATGACAGAGTTAGCTGATTAATACGTCTATATAAACTATCAATTTAACTATCAATTTAACTATCAATTTAATTATATTTTTAACTAAACGGAGTTTTACATGATTGGTAACATAGCAAGCACAATAAACGAAACCATCTCTTTCTTAATTGAAATAAAACATATCTCAATTAGTCAGTGGGACGTTGAATAACACTAGCGCATTACTCATTATTATAGCCTATAGCGCTATCATCAGTTTAATGAGTAATGCTGCCTTTCATTAATAACGCAGTTAAGTAAACATCAACAAGTTTTTATTTAATTGCGTTGCAACGCTATTCATACCAGCTAAATCCTCATCACTTCAAAATAAATAAAATAATGTGCGATTCCATCACAGCCAACTCAAAACTTACAAACCTTTGGGTATTGAAGTCTTTTTGTGCATAATAAAGCCCCTGCAAGCTTATTATAAGCGTTTATCAAGGCAAAAAAGTTCAATATATGATCAAAGACATTTCTAATTTACAGGTAAAGTTACAAACCTTACTCGCCGCACAAAAAAATTTTTATACTCAAGGAAAAGTCGCCGATTACATTCCGGCTTTAGCAGAAGTTAGTGCTAAAAAAATGGGGGTTTGTGTAACAACGATTGACGGTAAAACAGCCGGCGCTGGTGATTATCAAGAACCTTTTTCGATACAAAGTATTTCTAAAGTTTTTGCCTTAGTAATGGCAATGAAACGCATTGGCGATGATTTATGGCAACGTGTAAATATGGAACCATCTGGGCAGCCCTTTAATTCTATTATTCAATTAGAATGGGAGAAAGGTATTCCTAGAAATCCGGTGATAAACGCTGGTGCTTTATTAGTTGCTGATGTGCTAACTAGCCATTTTTCTGCCAGTAAATTAGCCTTTTTAAGTTTTATGCGAAAATTAGCGCATGACGAGTCAGTGTTTATCGATAATCATGTTTTTCATTCTGAATTGGCTCACGGCAACAGAAACGCGGCATTGGCTTATTTGATGAAAAGTTTTGGTAATATTCAAGCAGAAATACCTGACTTATTAAGCCATTACTTTACCCAATGCTCGGTAGCAATGAGTTGCGAACAGCTAGCAACTAGTTTGCTTTTTCTCGCCAATAAAGGTGTTGACCCACTAACCAATAAAGTTATTTGCAGCCCAAGAGATGCACACCGCGTTAATGCGATATTATCAACCAGCGGCATGTACGACCAATCGGGTCAGTTTGCTTTTTCTATTGGTTTGCCGGCTAAGAGTGGCGTTGGTGGTGGTGTTATTGCCATAGTGCCTAACTATGGTGTCATTTGTACCTGGAGCCCGCCTCTAAATTCATTTGGTAACTCAGTTATTGGTACAAATTTAGTCGCGAGCCTAGCTGAAGAGTTGGGCTTATCTATTTACCACTAACACCTTAAACACCCGATTAAATTATAGTTAGCGTGAAGCTTTATGACTTTACATTACCGATAAAAATCGAGGTATTTAAAGGTAATGAGTATTTTAAAAGCTAAAATCAATTGACCTTAAAGTGCTAACTATAGTCAGTTAGCACTTAGCCCCTTAATGGCCTGCAGTCAGTAACCTACTTATTTTTGATCTTGCATTCTTCGCTTTTTAAAATCAGAATCTGCTTGCCATTTAGGCCAGTCATTACTGTTGGCCAATGTACTGGCAATATCAGCAATAAGTTTTATGTCTTGCTCCATGCCGCCCAACGACCATGAGGCAGAATAGTCATCTTCTTCTTTATGATAACGATGCGCTATATAGTCTGGGTCTGTATCACCTAAACTCATAAACAATAAACTGGGTACACCTTGTTTTGCTAATGAGAAGTGATCAGAGCGAAAAAATAAACCATTTTGCGGTCGAGGATCCATTTTAACTTTACGCTGCTGTTTCGCAGCAGCATCAGCTAAATAGCCTTCAATTTCTGACATGCCTTTACCGTATTGCAAAATATAGTCAACCGCGTCTAACGCGTTCATACCGTCAATATTTAACATGGCGACCATATTTTTAGTCGGTACAATAGTACCTAAAGCAAATAACTCTGAGCCGATCATACCGGTTTCTTCAGCGGTGAAATTAACAAATAAAATTGAACGCTGAAACGGTTTGATTTGGTGTTGCTTCATCAAAATACGTGCTAGTTCAACCGTTGCAGCACTACCCGTGGCGTTATCAATTGCGCCATTATATATTTTCAAGCCTTCCGCTGTTTGCTTAGTGCCAAAGTGATCCCAATGAGCGCTAATCACAATATATTCTTCAGCTCTGCTTTCGCCTTTAATCATTGCAACAACATTATTAGATTCAGCATTTTCGATTGCACTTTTTAACGTTAAATTAGCGGCTTGCTGCAAGTTAACCGCTTTAAAGTTTTTATTTAGAGCAAAAAGTTGCATGTCTTCAAGTGATAAACCAGCTGAGGTAAATATTTTATCGGCCACTGCGTGTTGTATCCAGCCCATAACAGGGAGCTTACTGACATTATTTTCGTCATCGACTAAGCTATATTTACTGCCAGTATTTGAACTTTCAACAACGCTCCAAGGGTATGCTGCAGGCGCTGTTTCGTGAATAATAAAAACGGCTTTCGCACCTTGTCGAGCGGCTTCTTCGTATTTATAAGTCCAACGGCCGTAATATGTCATGGCATTACCAGTGAACAGCGTATTATCTTGGGTTGCAAAGCCGGGATCATTAACCAATACCACGACAGTTTTGCCTTTTACATCAACATTTTCATAGTCATTCCATTGGTATTCTGGTGCGTTAATACCATAACCAACAAATACCACATCAGAATTCGCTAATACAATATCGCCATTAACCTGCTTTGTTCGTGCGGTAAAATCTCGACCGGCAACAAAGCTGTGTTCACCAATAACCAACTGCATATTTTGATCAGGTGTAACTTTTGCCATAGGTACTGCTTGGTAGAAGCTACTTTTATTTCCGGGTTCTAATCCTATTGACTGGTATTGTTTTGCTAAGTATTCAATGGTTAGCTTCTCGCCGGCAGTGAGTGGACCACGGCCTTCAAACTCATCAGATGCTAGCATTTTAATATCTTGGTGAAGGTTCTTTAAGTTAACCTCTACACTACTCGCTGCCTCGGTATTCGCTACCTCAGTATGCTTTATCTCGGTACTCGCTTGTTCACAAGCGCTCAATCCTAGCAAAGCCAAAACAGCGAAGGGAAATACGATTTTAAATTTCATGATTTACTCTATGGTTAATGTCGATACTTTAGGTAATACAGCTTTACAGGTTATTTGGCTGCGGTTGAAGTTGATGATTGCTCTGTGATGAACTGGTTATATTTTATTGATAATAAATCAGTTAGCCTTTTAATGTAATGTTGATACGCATTACTATCATAGTTCGGCGATAACGCATTCATAAAACCATGCAGCTTGCTGCTTTGTTCAATGGTAACGTTTGATTTTTGTTGTAAAACGCTGCGCATTTCTGCAACCGAGAAATGTTCCTCGCTAATAGGTAAAATAAGCCTAGTCTCAATATTCGGTGTTAACTGCATCATATGTCTAATTTGACTACTATAAAAGCAAGTAGCCAACACATTTTGCTTAGCAGTATTTTCTGCACATAACTGCCAAATAGCGCTGCCTCCAACACTAAAACCCACCAGAAAATTGATACCTGATATTTTAGAAAGTTCTGTCTTAAGGTGCTTAACGTAGCCTTGCAAAGTCACATTTTTTGTAAAGTACTGATAAGCGTCTTGCTCAGAGTTGAACAGCTTAGGTTGCTTTTGATATGGCCCTATTAAGTGACATTCAACATTAACTGAGTTTTTAAGGTTAAGCACTTGCTCAACATTAGAAGTTATTTGCTGACATAACGCCTTAAATTCTTCTGTACGACCAAAAATATCGGCAACAAATATAATATTCAAATAATTACTCAAATATGCACGGCTAATAGGTAAATATTTGCATGTTATTATAAAATTTGAAAGCTCAAATGAGCTCAGCACTAGAAATAGCCGACACTACCCGTTAGAATCTAGCGCATAGAAATTTTAATCATTAGCAACGAGACGTATTCAGATGGGCAGAGCATACCAAAACCGTAAATTATCCATGGCCAAAACTGCGGGTCAAAAGACTAAAGTTTATTCAAAATACGGCAAAGAGATTTACGTATTAGCCAAAAATGGTGGCGTAGACCCCGATAGTAATCTTTCATTGCGTCGTACTATTGAAAGAGCCAAAAAAGATCAAGTGCCAACGCATGTTATTGAAAAAGCAATTGAGAAAGCATCAGGTGTTGGCGGTGAAGATTACGTTGAGTCACGTTACGAAGGCTTTGGCCCTGGTAACTGTATGGTAATTATTGATTGCTTAACCGATAACGGCAATCGTACCATTAAAGATGTTCGTCAATGTTTTACCAAAACTTATTCAAAAATTGGTTCATCTGGTACCGTTTCTCACATGTTTGATCACCAAGCTGTTTTCGCTTTTAAAGGTGAAGATGACGAAGTTGTACTAGAAAACCTAATGATGGCCGATATCGACGTAACCGATGTTGAACTTGAAGACGGTATTATTACCGTTTATGCACCGCATACTGAGTTTTTTAAACTGAAAACTGAATTTGCAGAAAACATGGCTGATGTTGAGCTTGAAGTAGAAGAAATTACGTGGGTACCACAAACTTATACTGAAATTTCAGGTGAAGATGACTTAGCTAATTTCGAAAAATTCATCAACATGCTTGAAGATTGTGACGACGTACAAAATATTTATCACAATGCTGAGCTTCCAGAAGAATAAGCAAATTATCAATGACTAAAACTAAGGCATCAATATGATGCCTTTTTTATTTAGAACAAATGGATTGCGCGTTCATTTAAATATGAAGTTTTTTGCTGCTGCACGCCATTAATACTCTGTCTATTTCAAATTAATTAAAAAGGTACACCATGATTGATTTTCGCTCTGACACCGTAACGCGCCCCAGTAAAACAATGCGAACTGCTATGGCAAATGCAGAAGTAGGCGATGACGTATACGGTGATGACCCTACGGTAAACGAGCTTGAATCTTGGGCAGCTAAACGTCACGGCTTTGCTAGTGCTCTGTTTTGTAGCTCAGGTACACAAGCAAATTTATTAGCCCTAATGGCGCATTGCCAACGTGGTGATGAATACCTTTGTGGCCAACAAGCTCATAACTATAAATTTGAAGGCGGCGGTGCTGCAGTTTTAGGTTCGATTCAACCACAACCCATCGATAATGAGCCGGATGGCACTTTATGCTTTAAAAAGCTTACTGCGGCGATAAAACCCGACGATTCGCACTTTGCCCGCACGACGTTACTGAGCATTGAGAACACGATTAATGGTAAAGTGCTTTCTTTAGAGTATATGGCAAAAGCGCGCGCGTTCACTCAGCAACATAACTTAGCATTACACTTAGATGGTGCGCGTGTTTACAATGCGGCCACAGCATTAAATGTTGATATTACTGAGATTTGCCAATATGTAGACTCAATGTCGATATGTTTATCTAAAGGCCTTGGTGCTCCAATAGGGTCAATATTATTAGGCTCAGAAGCGTTAATAAAAAGTGCTAAACGCTGGCGAAAAGTTGTTGGTGGAGGTATGCGCCAAGCAGGTATTATTGCCGCTGCAGCCAAAATAGCTTTAGAACAAAACCCGCAAAAACTAGCATTAGATCACCAAAATGCAAAATATTTGGCTAACGCTCTAAACCAGTTACCTAATGTTTCAGTTAACCTTGAGCACGTTGAAACAAACATGGTTTTTGCTACTTTTGCAGCAGCAGTCGATGTAGTGAGCTTAGTGGAGAAATTAAAGCACCAAGATATATTGCTAACCCCAGGTAATCCTATGCGACTAGTGACACATTTAGATATTGATAAAACTGATATCGATAACTTTATTCAGCAGTTAAACCACGCTTTAAAGCAAGTTAAAGAACAACTTAGATAACGCTATCTGTAGCTCATTTTGAGTCATTACAAAACTAGTAGAAATTAAAAGTGGCAACTGACTAGCTGCCCTTTTAAATAATTTTTTAATAGCTTTTAATATGTCGAACTAAGTTATTTAGCCAGTTTTTCAATCATGGTATTTACAGCCGTTAAATGCTCAGGATTGTTATGGCACATGCCCTGAAACACAGCGCATATATCCAAAAAATCGGGTAACTCTGTACGTTGTGCTAATTTCATTAATCGCTTAGTTAACCGTAAGGAAGCAACAGGCTTAGCCGCCATTTCATTCGCCAGTTGGTTCACTCTTTCCATTAATTCATCAGGCGCTACAATCTCTAAAACAATACCTATTTCTTTTGCTTCTTGGGCATTAATAACACGCCCGGTAAATGTTAACTCTGCCGCTTTTTGATAACCAATTAAGCGCTGCATAAACCAGGCACCACCGTCACCAGGTATAATCCCTAAGTTGACAAAAGTTTCGCCAAATTTAGCTTTAGTTGAGGCAATTCTAATATCGCACATATTGGCAATGTCAAAACCTGCGCCTATAGCTGGTCCGTTTACCGCCGCAATAACAGGCACTTCTAACTTATGTAGCGCTAGAGGTATACGCTGAATACCTTCTCGATAACGTCGCTCAAGTGCTTGTACATCACCAGCAAAGTCGCCAGCACGTTCAGCCATATCTTTAATATTGCCACCTGAAGAAAAAGCAGAACCAGCGCCAGTTATAATCAATACCGCTATTTCAGGTGTTTTATTAATCCATTCAACTGTGTTTACAATATCATCTGCTATTGTCGTACCCGTTAACGCATTTCGCACATCGTGGCGATTGAAAGTTAAGGTAACAACTTGATTATGTAGTGTTATTTGGCTATCGACTAACTCAGGTACAGAATTCATATTTACCTCAAGATGTGGGTTGAATAGTGATGCTAATACGATGGTTTTTCTGAAACTTTCACTTGTTGCCAAAATGCTTCAAGTTCATCTAGCGTGTGTTGCTCCATACTTTTATTAGTATTATTTACTTGTGCTTCAACACCATGAAATCGCTTAGTAAATTTGTTATTCGCTTGGCGTAATAATACTTCGGGATCTTGCTTAGCATGACGACATAAATTAACCACAGCAAACATTAAGTCACCTAACTCTTCTGCCAAAGCAGTATTATCTCGATGCAGCTCTGCCTTGACCTCTAAAACCTCTTCTTCTACTTTCGCAAAAACATCATCAATATTGTCCCAATCAAAACCAACATGTGCACAGCGTTTTTGAATTTTTGCCGCTTGCGATAATGCCGGTAAATTACGTGGAATATCAGCCAAAATACTTAAATTATTATCATTGTTTTTATGTTGACGTTCTTTAGCTTTCTCATTTTCCCAATTGGCTTTAATTTCAGCATCAGATGTAAAGTCACTAGTGGCGAACACATGAGGATGACGACGAATTAGTTTTTCACAAATGGCGCTTACAACGCTGTCGAAATCAAAACGCTTTTCTTCTGCGCCAAGTTGGCTATAAAACACCACTTGAAACAGTAAGTCACCTAGCTCTTTTTCAAGCTCAGTAAAGTCTTCTTGCTCAATGGCATCAACAACTTCGTAAGCTTCTTCGAGCGTATGCGGAATAATAGAAGCAAAGGTTTGTTTTAAATCCCATGGACAGCCAGTTTCAGGATCACGTAACTCAGCCATTATCCAACGAAGTTTATCTATTGAGGGTTTTTCGTTTAACATTATTTTAAATATTCCGCCTATAATCTTTTAACTTCAGTAACATCATCTAACTGTTTAAGTTTTGCTAATAATCGCGTTAAAGCTTCATTGTTAGCAATTTCTACTTTGATGGTCATGCTCATACTTTGTTTGGCGTTATCAGTGTTACTTTCAATACCAATAATACTGACTCTTTCATTAGAAATAATTGTTGATATATCTCTGAGTAGGCCTTGGCGATCACCACCGATAATATTAATGCTAACTTGATAACTTTTATTGTTGCTACCACCCCACTGCACTTCTACTTCACGCTCGGGTTGCTGGTTCAGTGAATTGGCAAGTTGGTCACAATCAACTCTGTGTACAGAAATGCCCCGACCTTGGGTAATAAAACCGAGTATTTCATCACCTGGCACCGGCTGACAACATTTAGCCATGTGGGTTAATAAATTGCCGACACCAGAAACTGTAATACCATTACTATCGCCCGTTTGCGTATCAGTTTGTTGTGGCTGACGAATTAAGCTTTGCGGATCAATCTCTACTTCAGGTTTTGATTTTTCATCTTGTTGCTGTAAACAATGAACCACTTGTAACAAACGGGTATTGCCTGAGCCTATAGCAGCAAACAAGTCATCATTAGTGGTTAAATTAAAGCGCTCTGTTGCTACTGATAAATCAACTTTTGCTAATGACAGTTGTAATTTACCTAACGCGGTTTCTAACATTTCTTTACCAGCAGCGAGGTTTTTATCTCGGTCTAGTAAACGGAAAAAATGCTGAACTTTTGCCCTAGCGCGCGAAGTATGAAGATACTTTAAACTTGGGTTTAACCAATCACGACTTGGGTTTAAGGTTTTACTGCGCAGAATTTCAACTTTGTCGCCTGTACGTAAGGTGTGCGTAAAAGGTACAATTCGACCAAATACTTTTGCGCCAATACAGCTATGGCCAACGTTTGAGTGAATATAGTAAGCAAAATCTAACGGTGTAGAACCGCTTGGTAAATCGACTACGTCACCGCTTGGGGTAAAAACATAAATACGGTCTTCAAACACTTGGCTACGTAACTCATCAAGTAACTCGCCACTTTCTGAAACATCATCTTGCCACTGTAGAATTTTTCTTAACCAGCTTACTTTTTCGTCAAAACCTGAGGTTTTGCCACTGGCATTACCTTCTTTGTAGCGCCAATGGGCTGCAACGCCCAATTCGGCATCATCATCCATTTGCTGAGTTCTTATTTGGATCTCTATCGTTTTACCTTCAGGGCCAATAACAACAGTATGAATTGACTGATAGCCATTACTTTTTGGTGTCGCGACATAATCATCAAATTCTTTTGATAAATGATTCCAGCTGGTATGTACTAACCCTAGTGCGCCATAACAGCCCTGTAATTCATCAACAACAATACGTACGGCTCGCACGTCAAATAACTGTTCAAAATCCAGCGACTTTTGCTGCATTTTTTTCCAAATGCTGTAAATATGTTTTGGTCGGCCATAAACGCAACCTTTTATGCCACTAGATCTCAGCTGTTCTGCAATATTAGCAACAAAGTCAGTCATGTACTGCTCTCTGTCGAGACGTTTTTCATCTAGCTGTTTTGCAATGGTTTTATATACATTCGGGTGTAAATAACGAAAAGAAAGATCTTCTAGTTCCCATTTTAACTGTCCAATACCTAAACGATTGGCCAAAGGTGCATAAATATTACTGGTTTCTTTCGCAGCCAAAACACGGGTTTCTTCATCACTATTTTTAACTAAACGTAGGTGACATAAACGTTCGGCCAATTTGATAACCACAGCACGAACATCTTCCACCATAGCTAATAGCATACGGCGCACATTATCAATTTGATTAGCACTTACTTGGCTAGATTGTGATTGATTAAGAGCCTTAATTGCTTCCATTTGGCTTACGCCCTTGCAAAGCAAATATATTTTTTTCGAAAAATGCTCTTCAATATACTCAAGGCTAATGCATTCATATTCATATAAAGGGCAAATAAAGGCGGCGCATAGTGAATCGGTATCAAGGTTTAAGGCAGACAGTATTTCTACCATCTCTAAAGATTTAGTTTGGCAAGGAGTACTCGCATCAAATAAATCGTTTACTTTCGCATACAATTTTTCTAATGCTGCTTTCTTGTCATTATCTAATTCAAGCGCAACTAGCCACTGTTCAAAACTTGCTTGTGACATTTGATGCGACTTACGTACAGAAACCATGAAACTCCCTACCTGTGATTCAATGTTAGATCCGTTTTATAAGCTAAACATTACCATAGTTTCAACATGCTTTGTTTGCGAAAACATATCCATTAAGGCAATTTTTTCAATTTTATAACCATGTTCAATCAGTAACTTGGCATCACGTGCTAAAGAAGCAGGATCGCAACTAACATATAGCACTGTTTCGACTTTAAAAGTAAGCAATTGTACTAACGCTTCGTAAGCTCCGGCACGCGCGGGATCAAGCAAAACCTTGGTATATTTTTCTTTTATCCAATCATGTTGTTGCCAATCACTGTTAAGGTCTGCTTGGTAGAAGCGACAATTAGTAATGCCATTTTTTAAGGCATTGTCTTGTGCTTTGTCTACCATAGCGCTAACACCTTCAATACCAACAACACGGCTGACTTGCTGAGCAATCGGCAAACTAAAGTTACCTAACCCACAGAATAAATCGAGTACAACGTCATTTTCATTTAATGCTAACCAAGTTTGAGCTTGCGCTATCATCTTTTGATTAACGTGGTGGTTTATTTGAATAAAATCTTGCACGGTAAAACCAATATCTAAAGTATCGGTTAGGGCATAACTTAAGGCTACATCTTCGAGTAATGGCGAAATGCTTTTTCCATCATCAAAATAGACTTGCCATTGATTATTATTAGCAAAGTGAGTCCAAACCTTTTTGTCTGCCGCTGTAATGTTAACAAGCTGTCGAATAACAACTACATTAACGTTAGCTGAAATCACTTCAATGTGCCCAACCGCATTTTTTCCTGAAAGTTTGGGCAAGGTTTTCTTTAACTCGTCAAAAACATGGTCAAAATCATTCACAAGAACAGCGCATGATTT
Organism: Colwellia sp. NW0002-52-1; assembly: GCF_057550865.1. Lineage (NCBI taxonomy): Bacteria > Pseudomonadati > Pseudomonadota > Gammaproteobacteria > Alteromonadales > Colwelliaceae > Colwellia > Colwellia sp. NW0002-52-1. The sequence continues at coordinate 347,140 of NZ_BAAJLU010000001.1, forward strand.
AATTTCTGTTAAATGGTTACTTTCACGTTGGCGAAAGCCAATAATAGGTTCGCCTCGCTTATTATATTGTACGCCTATTCTTGCTTTACGGCGATAATGCCATGGCTCACTCACAATAGGTGCTTGCCATGGTAAGTTTTGTTCGAGTGCTTGACGAGAAAACAATTGTGTTATTTTATCTTGCTTATACACCAGCTGTTGCTGATAAACCATGTGCTGTAGGTTACATCCGCCGCACTGGAAATAATGCCGACACTTAACCTCGGTACGGTCATCACTCGCCGAAACAACATTAAGCAACTTAGCTTTGGCGAATTTACTTTTTTGCTCAAATACTTTTACTTCAACCGTTTCATTTTCCAATACACCATCAATAAAAATCGGCTTTTTGTTATGGAATGCAACACCACAACCTTGATGATCTAGATGGCTTACTTTCAACGTTAAGTTTGGTAGAGCTGTTACTTTTTTGGGGCTTGCTTTAAAAAAATTTGCCATAGTTATCTTAGTTTGCGAACAATGAGCAGCATAAATTACCCATTTGCTGTTATAGTAAACGATTATCTATTTGGTATTGATCTTAATTGTGCCATTATAGCGTTATTAACCTAAAAATTTCACACTAAAGTTCAGCAAATAATGCATAAAATAAGCCTGAAAGAGTGGGTAATTTTACTTACCATCTTTCCGACAGTCATACTTAGTTTAATTATTGCCGGCTATCTATCTTATAGCCGCTACAGCGAACTCGACCAATTTATTTACCAACGTGCTACCAGTATTATTTCTCCGCTAGCTATCAGTAGCGCTGAACCGTTAAGAGAGAAAAAAAGAGATGACTTAAGGACCTTAATCGGCTTTAGTCATCGCAGTCAGTCAGACATTATCAAAAGTATTGCAATATTTACTAAAGACAACCAAGTTTTTGTCACTAGTGCGTATCATGGCGATACGCATACTTTACGGGTAAGACCAGGGCAAGGTTTACCCAAACGCATACAGTTTGATGAACAAGGTAATTACCTTATCTTTCGTGCGCCTATTATTGACGAATTTTCAACTGAAAACTCAGCAATTACATCTGATATGAATATTGTCGGTTATATTGCACTTCAAATTGACACAAGCACCATTAAGTATGCTCAACAACAGCTACTGATAACGGTATTTTTTATTTTACTCGTTGGTTTTATTATCAGTGCTCTTTTTGCCTTTAAACTGGTTAACAGCGTTACTCGGCCAATATCTTCAATGGTGTTAGCTATAGATCGTATTAGAGAAGGAAAAATCGAGAGCCGGATTAGTGGTCAACTTGTTGGCGAGCTAAACTTTTTAAAAAATGGTGTGAATGCCATGGCGCAATCTCTTGGCGATTACCAAGACGAAATGCAACGCAGTATTGATCAAGCCACTATCGACTTGCGAGAAAGTTTAGAGCAGTTTGAAATTCAAAACGTTGAGTTAGATATTGCCAAGCGCAAGGCACAAGATGCCAACAAGGTTAAATCTGAATTCTTAGCCAATATGAGCCACGAGTTGCGTACGCCACTTAATGGCGTTATTGGTTTTACACGCCAAGTTTTAAAAACGCCATTAAGCGATACACAACGTGATCATCTGCAAACGATAGAGCGCTCTGCCGCGAGTTTACTTTCTATTATTAATGATATTTTAGATTTCTCTAAGCTTGATGCTGGCAAAATGATTATTGAAAACATTCCGTTCTCAATCCGTGAGTCTGTTGAAGAAACACTTACCTTACTCGCGCCGAGTGCCCATAAAAAGAATATAGAATTATCTTTACGTGTTAGCCCACAAATACCAGATTCGCTTATCGGTGACGCCATGCGTATAAAGCAAGTCATGGTAAACCTAGCCAGTAATGCGATTAAGTTTACTGATAAGGGCGCGGTTGATATTAACCTTGAAGGAAATGTTACTGAAAATAATCTCTATAAAATCAGAGTTACAGTACAAGATACGGGGATTGGTATTCCTGGAGCGCAACAAAATTCAATTTTTGAAGCTTTTGGTCAAGGTGATAAGAGCGTTACGCGAATTTATGGCGGAACGGGGTTAGGTTTAGTTATATCACAACGTTTAGTGTCAGAAATGCAGGGGAATATTGGTTTTGAGAGTATGGAAAGTGAAGGTTCTACCTTTTGGTTTACCTTTCAGTGTGAATTAAACACGATACCAACTATACAAGTATCAGCGCCTGAATGCTTAATTGGAAAATCAATACTTTATTACGAACCGCATGCAGCAAGCCGTTTAGCTACCAGCGAAATATTAGCAAGTTGGCAGATGCAAACAACAGCGGTTCAATTACGTAGCGATTTAGACGAAATTCTTCAGGATAAAGCCGCATTAGCTTCTTTTGACTTCGCATTAATAGGCCATGATGTTACGCCTGTAGCCCTTAATGAAGCAAAAAAATTACTCTTTACACTCAAAGATATTATCCCATCAGTGCACCTTGCGATTAATAGTAATTCACCTAGTTTACATGAAGCGTTAATTTCAAGTGGCGCTAAAACTTGTATTAGTAAACCCATTACAGTTCAACGCCTTAGTAAAACACTGGTGCCTTCAGCAACAATACAAGGTGGTCATATTATTGAAGTATCAGACCAAAAAGTACCGATCAAAGTACTCGCCGTAGATGATAACGAGGCCAACTTAAAATTAATAAAAGAATTACTTCTCGAACAAGTCGTTGATGTTAGTACAGCAGTAAACGGTGCTGAGGCTGTTGCTCTTTGCCAAAATGAAAGGTTTGATCTCATTTTTATGGACATACAAATGCCTGTGCTTGATGGCATTTCAGCATTAGGTATTATTCGTCAACAAACACTTAATGAGCAAACACCTATAATTGCTGTAACAGCGCATGTTTTTGGTGAAGAAAAAGATAAAATTCTCAGTAATGGCTTTAATTCATTTATTACCAAACCCATAGATGAAGCTATGTTACATCATAGTATTTATGAATACTGTGATTCAACTCAACTAGCTAGTTCTCCAAAGCTAGAGTTACCGTTTATCGAAACTATTGCGAGTAATAGGCCCCAAATTATAGACTGGAAATTAGCGCTGCAACGCGCTGGTCAAAAGCAAATGTTAGCTAAAGATATGTTTGTTGGTTTGGTAAATAGCTTACCTGAAAGTAAAGTTAATATATCTGAAGCACTTATATCTCAAGATATAGAACAACTGAAGGTACTCATCCATAAACTTAATGGCGCGTGCTGCTACTCTGGCGTACCGAGTTTAGGAAAAGTAACTCATGAACTTGAAACAGAATTAAAACGAGGAATTGGCTTAGATGATTTACAGCCAGAATTTTTTGAATTTTTTGAACAAATAGATTTGGTGCTTGAAGATGCTGAAGATTTTATCAAAAAAATATAAAGTATCAGAAGCACAAAAGAATATGTAAGACTAAACGTTAGCGAATTTTAATATCTGGTGAAGTATTAATATCGCCATCTTCAGTAATAACAGCAATACCGGAATTGCACATTAGTACCGCTAAACTATGCCCTTCATTATTGCGAACAAAACATAATTCGTAACCAAATTTTCCAAGGCTGCTCGCGGAAAACTTTTGCGCTAATGAGAGTTTAGACCACCATACTGATTGCTCAGGGGGCTCTTCTCGTCTATCAACAATTGGGTATTTTTCCGTTTCCATTTCAACTCCTGAATCAACAGCTACAACTCAAAAACTCAATCTGCGTAATTTAAGTATAGAACAGATATGATTACAAAGACTAAATTTATTATTAAATAACCTGAACGCTGGATAAGCAGCACTTGCTCAATGCTTCCTTTGAAGCCATTATCTGCGTTAAAACGTCGATAAATAGCGCGCTATTCATAAACGTTTTGCCTTGAAAATGGCATAAAATGAAGCATTGATGATGTCTATTCGTGATGTTCACCTGGCGATAGCATTTACTTTACCACTTAAGCTTTTGGTTCACTTGAGTATCAAGCACTCATTATCCAGTGTTCAGGTTATATAACCTGAACACTGGATAAGCAGTACTTTCTCAATGCTCTCTTTGAAGCCATTATCTGCGTTAAAACGTCGATAAATAGCGCGCTATTCATAAAATTTTTGCCTTGAAAATGGCATAAAATGAAGCATTGATGATGTCTATTCGTGATGTTCACTTTGCTATAGCATTTACTTTACCACCTGAACGCTTGATTCACTTGAGTATCAAGCGTTCAGGTTAACTAGAGTAAATACTTTTATTAGAGGCTTATTTTTATAAGCTATTTTGATAAAACAGCGAAAGCAGTAGCATATTTAACTTCATCTGAAAGTGATATATGCCAAGAAGTAGCAGCTAACTCATTCGCTAAAGTTAGCGCCTGTGAAGTAAGTTCGAGAGTAGGTTGGCCTGATGCTAAAGATACTATTTCAATATGTTGAAATGAGACGCCATTGGCAATTCCAGTCCCTAATGCTTTAGCTACCGCTTCTTTGCCAGCCCAACGTTTAGCAAGAAAACGTTCAGGCTGTTTGAGAGTTAAATAGTGTTGAAACTCTTTTTCCGTTAAAATTCGCTTTGCCAGACGCTGCTGAGCATTGCTAGACATTTTAGCAATACGGCGAATATCAACAATATCGGTGCCAATTCCAACCACTGACAAATTATAACCCTCTATGGTGCCAATTTAAGCTAAACCGCGTGCTTCAAGCATTAGACGTTTCATATCGCGTATTGCTTTATCTAAACCATCGATAACCGCGCGGGCGATAATGGCATGGCCAATATTCAGCTCTATTATTTCAGGGATAGCTGCAATAGGTTTTACATTAAAATAATTAAGACCATGGCCAGCATTCACTTTTAAGCCTAAACCATGGGCATATTCTATACCTTCGATTAGACGTTCCAGCTCTAGCTTTTGTTCTTGCTCAGTTACTGCTTCTGCATATTGCCCGGTATGAATTTCAATATAAGTCGCTTTACTCAACAATGCCGCGTCAATTTGCTTTTTATCGGCATCAATAAATAAACTTGTTTGAATACCTGAGTCAGCCAAACGTGCTACCGCAGCATTAATTTTATCTTGTTGACCTGCAACGTCTAAGCCACCTTCAGTGGTTAACTCTTCGCGTTTTTCTGGCACTAAGCAACAAAAAACAGGCTTTACATCACAGGCAATATCTAACATTTCATCGGTAACGGCCATTTCAAAATTCATGCGAGTATGCAAAGTCTGTTTTAATACATAAATATCTCTGTCTTGAATATGGCGACGGTCTTCACGTAAGTGTACCGTAATGCCATCGGCACCAGCATGCTCAGCAACCGAAGCCGCATAAACAGGATCAGGATAGTTTGTGCCACGGGCTTGTCGTAAGGTGGCTATGTGGTCTACGTTTACGCCTAATAAAATATCATTCATGCTCAATCTCTTCTTAATATTCTGAATTCGGTTCTGATTACTGTTCTAAAAACTGTTCTAAACACTAAACTGCTTTATGCTGCTGATGTTAATTAGTATTTTAAAAGCACTTTGCGCTTTATATCTATATATTCAGGTTTGTAATTTTTTTACTAAATAATTTTCGGCTATTTAAAGGTACACCATTGAGCAAGTGATTTATAACTTGCCTCATTAAGGCTTTAAATGTACTGAGTATTTCAGGTGACGACAAGTCGTTTTGAGCAATAGCGATTAAATGCTCACGGTTATAACAAGTTTGTTTTAAAGCGGTATAAGCGGGTATAAAACCTTCGTCGGGTAAATAATAAAAACCTTGAGCGCTATGTTCAAATACTAACGAAAAATCAAATGAAACGCCTAATTCTTCCATTAGCGTTAACTCAAACTCTCGCAGACAAACTTCAATATTGCTGGTTTGGGCTAAAGTCTGAAGGCACCTTTGATATTGCTGAAACAGATCGCCGCAAGCAATATTATCGCCCAGTAATTTCACTAATAATTCATTGATATAAAATGCGCTAAATAAGGCGTTTTGCTTTAACAAGTATGACTTGCCGATCGGCTCTACACGGAGCAAATTTTTAAGGCTACTCTGCCCTTTTAAGGTGATGCTAATCGGTAAAAATGGCTGTAGTAAAGCCTTGCGACTAGATTTAGTAGAATGCCCAATATAACTTAATGCTGCCAACTTGCCGTCATGCTCAGTCAATAAATCAACCAATAACTGGTTTTCTCGGTATGGCCGAGTATGAAGTACAAAAGCTGATTGGGTAATTTCTTGCATTGGTATCTGCTATCTAAGTTGGTTCAAGGCTATCGAACTATTTACTCAGTGAGAATATGGAAGTTGAACACAAAAGTTACTTCGTTGATGATCAGATCTAAGCAACTCTAATGCTCTAAGACAATAAAAACTATTAATCTACGCTATCGAACTTAGGTTAGTCTCTGACAACTAACCTGAATAATCATCACCGTAACCTAAACTTCTTAACGCTCGTTCGTCATCTGCCCAACCTGATTTGACTTTAACCCACGTTTCTAAAAAAACTTTACGTTCAAATAAGTTTTCCATATCGCGTCTTGATTCTTGGCCAATAACTTTTAATTTTTCGCCTTTATTACCAATAACCATGCGTTTTTGGGTTGCTCTCTCAACTAAGATTAAGGCGTTAATATGCAAAACACCTTTATCATCAATCTTAAACTGTTCAATTTCAACAGTAGTTGAGTAAGGTAACTCATCACCTGTAAAGCGGATCAGTTTCTCGCGAACAATCTCTGATGCCATAAAACGGCTTGAACGGTCGGTAATATAATCTTCTGGGAACCAGAAGTCGCCTTCTGGCAGTGCTTTAAAACAAATGTCTTTAATTGCAGCAACGTTGTCGCCTTTACTGGCAGAAATAGGCACAATATCAGCAAAGTTATGCATAGCACCTAATTTTTGTAAATGTGGCAGTAAAGTGTCTCTATCTTGAATATTGTCAATTTTGTTCACCACTAAAACACATGGCGCACCACTGTTTTTAATTTTAGTAAGTACCATTTCATCGTCTGTAGTCCAATGTGTACCTTCAACTAAAAACACCACGGTTTCAACTTCAGCTAACGTACTGCTTGCTGCGCGGTTCATTAAACGGTTAATCGCCCGTTTTTCTTCTGAATGAAGACCTGGAGTATCAACTAATACGGCTTGGTTATTACCTTCAGTTAATATGCCTAGTATACGATGGCGTGTAGTTTGCGGTTTACGCGAGGTAATACTTACCTTTTGACCAAGCAAAGTATTAAGTAATGTAGATTTACCAACATTTGGTCGACCAACGATAGCGATAAGACCGCAATGGGTTTGTTCTGTAGTCATAATTAGATTATCAACTTTATTGTCAAAAAAGCTATTTAGCTTTTTCGATTAATGTAAGCACTTGCAAAGCCGCTGATTGCTCAGCTTTACGACGGCTAGTGCCTTTTGTAATTACTTCATTTTCAAGCACACTGGTTGTGCAACGAACCGTGAATTGCTGATTATGCGATTGCCCAGTGGTATTAATTACATCATATTGTGGCAACGGAATTTTTCGCCCTTGCAAGTATTCTTGCAAACGCGTTTTTGGATCTTTTTGCTCATTACCTGGTTTTATATCGGCTAAGCGCTTCTCAAACCAACTTAAAATAAGTGCTTGGCAGGTTGGTAAATCTGAATCTAAATAAACAGCCCCAAGGATAGCCTCAATTGCATCTTCAAGAATAGAGTCTCTACGATGACCACCACTTTTAAGTTCGCCTGGACCTAAGATTAAATACTGTCCTAAATCGAAGGATCGACCCACTTCTGCTAAGGTTACACCTTTTACCAAGCTTGAGCGCATACGTGTTAAATCGCCTTCAGCTTGTTTTGGAAATTTTTGATACAGAGATTCAGCAATAACAAAACCTAAAATTGAGTCACCTAAGAACTCTAAGCGCTCATTGTGAGCACCTTTAGCACTTCGGTGCGTTAACGCTTGCACCAATAAGTTAGGCTCTTTAAAAGTATAGCCAATTTTTTTTGATAGCCGCGCAATCGCGGTAGGATTAAGTAACACAGCTATTCAATTCCGCCGATTCGAGAAAAACGCACATTTGTTGGTATCCAACTTGGTAAAAAGCTGTCTGCTGAACGGTCGAAATCAAAGCTCATCCAAATAGCAACAGCCTCTCCGACTAGGTTTTCTTCAGGTACAAAGCCCCAAAATCGTCCATCTAAGCTATTATCACGATTATCACCCATAACAAAGTATTGCCCTTTAGGAACAACAAATTCATTATTTTGAGTGCCACCTTGTCTAAAGTAGTGTTGAACGCGCGGTAAAATTTGCTCATTAACTAATAAGTCATGCGTTTTCTCCCCCATGGTTGAGGTGTAACGTGATAACGGCATGCCTTGGTCGTTATAATCAGTTTTATTTTTAAAGGTTTGTTCTACTTGTTCAAAGTCAGGACATTTATCATCTGAAGCGGTACAGGCGGGCTTAATGTATAAAATTTTATTTTTATAAATTACCCGATCACCCGGTAAACCTACTACGCGCTTAATATAATCAATTTGTGGGTTTTGTGGGTATTTAAATACCACAACATCGCCACGCTCAGGCAAACCTACTTCAACAAACTTATTACGTGCCACAGGATCGCGTAAACCGTAGTTAAACTTATTCACCAAAATAAAGTCACCATCAAGCAAGGTTGGCATCATAGAGCCAGACGGAATTTGGAATGGCTCGTAAATAAATGAACGTAATATTAAAACAAAGGCAATAACGGGAAATATTTGCACTGGCGTATCAATAAAAGCAGGTGCTTCTACGATTTTTCTTACAACATCATCACTTAATTCGCCATCACATTGTGCTTGCGTTGCTGCTAATTTAAGCTGCCTTTGCGGTGCTAAATAAAACTTATCCGCAAGCCATACAATACCAGTAACTACGGTAACAATGACTAGAAAAATTGAAAAGTAAACTGCCATATTATTCCTATTTATTAGTTCTACACTAAGATCAAACTGATGAGTAAATGACTTACTTGGTTACGTTTATCACTGTAAAGTAGCACAAAAGTAATGTTAGTAAGTCACCGGTTTGATTAATTATTTATCCAGTTTAAGTACAGCTAAAAACGCTTCTTGAGGTACTTCAACATTACCTACTTGCTTCATGCGTTTCTTACCATCTTTTTGTTTTTGTAATAATTTTTTCTTACGCGAGATATCACCACCGTAACATTTTGCGGTTACGTTTTTACGCAATTGCTTAACGGTTGTACGCGCGATAACATTGTTACCAATAGTAGCTTGAATAGCGATATCAAACATTTGTCGATGAATTAATTCTTTTAATTTCTCAACTAACATACGACCGCGAGGAACTGAATTCGCGCGATGCGTGATCATAGCTAAGGCATCAACTCTATCACCGTTAATCATGACATCTACACGCACCATGTCAGCTGATTGGAAACGTACGAAATGATAATCTAATGAAGCATAACCGCGACTGGTTGATTTTAACTTATCAAAAAAGTCCATGACCACTTCAGCCATTGGTAATTCATAAGTTACCGCAACTTGATTGCCGTGATAAATAATGTCTTTTTGTACACCACGTTTTTCAATACATAAAGTAATAACATTACCTAAATGTTCTTGTGGCACTAAAATATTAGCTTGTACAATTGGTTCGCGAATTTCATCAATATTATTTGTTGCTGGCATGTCGCTAGGGTTATCAATAGAGATAACATCACCATTAGTACAGGCTATTTCATAATTTACTGTAGGCGCAGTGGTGATTAAGTCAAGGTCATATTCACGAGCTAGTCGCTCTTGAATAATTTCCATGTGCAGCATACCCAGGAACCCAATTCGGAAACCAAAACCAAGCGCTGATGAATTTTCAGGTTCAAAAAATAACGAGGCATCGTTCAAACTTAATTTATTCAATGCATCACGAAAATTTTCATAATCGTCAGAGCTTATTGGGAAAATACCCGCATACACTTGCGGTTGAACGCGTTTGAAACCAGGTAACGCTTTATCAGCTTCTTTTTTAAGAATAGTAATAGTGTCACCTACAGGTGCACCATGTATTTCTTTAATACCAGCAATGATAAAGCCGACTTCACCGGCTTTTAAGATACCAGTATCTGTTTGCTTAGGTGTAAAAATACCTACTTTGTCGATAATATGGTTTTGTCCTGTCGACATAACCACCATTTTATCGCCTTTTTTAACCTGGCCATTCATGATTCTTACTAATGACACTACCCCTTGGTAGTTATCAAACCATGAGTCGATAATAAGTGCTTGAAGTGGTGCGTCTGAATCACCTACCGGAGGTGGTATATTTTCAACAATAGTTTCTAGTACATCTTCAATACCTAAACCGGTTTTAGCTGAACAAGTAACAGCACCTGTTGCATCAATACCAATAATATCTTCAATTTCTTCACTCACGCGCTCAGGATCGGCTTGCGGTAAATCAATTTTATTTAGAATTGGGATAACTTCTAATTCCATTTCTATAGCGGTATAACAATTCGCTACCGTTTGGGCTTCAACACCTTGACCAGCATCTACAACTAAAAGCGCACCTTCACAAGAAGCTAAAGAACGTGATACTTCATAAGAAAAATCAACATGGCCTGGCGTGTCGATAAAGTTAAGTTGGTAAGTTTCACCGTCTTTCGCTTTATAGTCTAATGTTACACTTTGCGCTTTAATGGTAATACCACGCTCGCGCTCAATATCCATAGAATCAAGTACTTGAGCTGCCATTTCACGTTCTTGTAGACCACCACAATGTTGTATTAGGCGATCTGATAATGTTGATTTACCGTGATCAATATGGGCGATAATAGAAAAATTTCGAATATGTTTCATAAATGGGAAGTCAAATAAGCTTGTAGTTAATTCAATTATGGCGAGATTTTAACGAATTTAGCGCGTTGGGGCTATCTTTTGTTGCGAATCAATCAGTGATTTCTGTAATCGCGATGTTTTGAGGTTCTTTACGGATTATTTTTGGTGCTAGTTTTGCACAGGTAGCACTTTTTATTTGTTGCTTTTTAGCTAATAAAAATCCGCTATAACCACCAATAAAGCCAAAAATAATAGCGAATATTTCATGAGGTAAAATGGCGCTATTTACTAACCACTGACCAAACCAAGACGATATTATTAACCCTAACAGTGGCCATAAATAAACTTGCCAAGCTGATTGTAATAAAGCACTTTCATTCAAACCTAAAATAACATGGTCACCCAATGCGAGTGCTAAGGGTGACTTTATCGTTAAAGTTAATTTTTTTTGCGGAAATGCTTTCGCTACTTGGCCACTGCCGCAGTTGTCAACTTGCTGACAACCACCACAAGCTGACTTAATCAAGCTAGTGACGGTAACATTATCATTATCGATGGCGACTACTGTCGCCTTTTCTTCAATCATGGCAGTTCTTTAGGCGTAAAAATAACAGAGTCAGCAATAGCTTTTGCTGTTTTGGCTGGAATTTTACCCACTACGCTTACTTCAAAACCGTTAATAACTTGGTTTAATACAACGGTTGCGCCGTCCATAACGTAATCTGTTGCTCTTTGTCTTTCTTCTGACTGATTAACATAAACTGAAACATCCACTAAGCCATCATTAAAAAGCATAAACTCAACAGGCTTTTTAGTCGCTGAGATACGATGACGGTTCGCATTTAATCGCGTGAAGCCCTCAGGTAACCACTTTACTTGCCACTGAAGCACTTGTTCTTGATAACCGTCTGGTATTTCAATCACAGCAGGCAAGGCTGTTTGCTGAAGTTGCATTAAGCTTTCGCTTAAATCATCAGTAATATCTAAATGCGTAAATTGAATTTGTTCCAGTAATTGCCCAGTACGATTTGCTAAGGCCAATTTCAATAACATACCAGTTTTTTGATCTAACCAAAGCCAATGACCATATCGATAAACGTCTTTAGAAACAATACGAATTAATTGAGCTGGTCGCCCTAAAACACGGCTACGCCCAACAGAAATAAAGTCATAAGTTTTTGCCAGTTGTGTAACACCTTCACGTAAAACAGCTGGAATAGGACCCGCTATTTGTTGCGAAGATACTGAATAAGGAGGTGCTTCAGGTTCAATATAACTTACCGTATTGTGCTTACGTAATACATCTCGGCGTGGGCCATTTAATAAAGACAATATTTCTAATTCGTTGCCGCTTTCATCAACACCGTGAAACCAATGATAAGGCTCAGCTTGATTATTTTTAACAACAACAAATGAAGTGCTAAAGTTTAGCGTTTGTAAGGATTGTGCAAGGCGCTCAAGCCAAGGTTCAGCTTGTTCATTTTCATTGGCTGCTACTGATGTGCTAATGGTGACCAATAGCAGCAGACTTGATATTAATTTCATTTAGCTGATTCTGCAGCCTTATCTTGTTCAGTTGTTGAGTTTACATCAACTGAGCTTAATTTAACTTGTTGATGATGATCAGACAATAACGCTTGAAAACGTCTTTGTTGCTCAATAAACGCTTGTTTTTCACTTGTGCGACTGGTTTGTTGGAAGTTTAAACTTACTGGTTCTGCAACCCCACCAAATGGCATGGTTTTTACAACTTGAGTCTCAGGTAATAAAACATCGTTATCTGCTGAGTTTTGCTGAACTCCCATAACCATAAGACCTGCCGCAGATGCTGCAATGGCCATTTGACCAAAAGGCTTGGCAAACTGTACAACTTTAGCCTTTAATTTATCAACAACATTATTGTTTGCACGAGGTGCTAAAATTGTTGGTTCATCTGCAATAGCTGAGGCTATAGTTGATGAAAGGTCTAGATCAATAACATCAGAAGTATCACCGCGCATAACATCACCCATTAAATGGTAACGCTGCCAGGTTGCTGACAAGTGTGAGTCGTTGAGTATTTCATCAAACAATTCATCTGTTTGCTGATAGTTATCAACAACCGACGATACATTCTCAAACTTATTTTCACTCATAAATATACCTTAAAATCTAATACTTCATTCATCACTCAATAAAAATAATTGAGTAATACTCTATGTACTTGCTTTTACTATTCTTGCAATAACGGCCTAATTTTTTTATCTACTGCATCACGCGCTCTAAATATTCTTGAGCGCACAGTGCCAACAGGACAATCCATAATCGTTGCAATTTCTTCATAACTTAAGCCTTCCAACTCTCTTAAGTTAATTGCTGTGCGTAAATCTTCTGGCAATTGCTCAATGGTTTTAAATACAACCTGCTTAATTTCAGCTGTTAGTAATAATTTCTCAGGTGAGGCATTTTCGCGTAAAGCTTCGCCTGAGTCATAAATCTCTGCATCTTCAACATCAATATCTGAGCCGGGAGGTTTACGTCCTCCAGCGACTAAATGATTCTTTGCACAATTAACCGCTATTCGGTAAAGCCAAGTATAAAAGGCACTGTCGCCTCTAAAATTAGGTAAGGCGCGGTAAGCTTTAATAAATGCTTCTTGTACTATATCGGGTACATCACTATGGTTTTTAACATAGCGTGAAACCAAATTTGCTACTTTATGTTGGTACTTAGTTACCAGCAGGTTAAATGCGTTTTTATCACCACGTTGCACCCGCTCAACCAACTTTTGGTCAACGTTCTGTTCGCTCATTTGAGCCGTATCTCCTACTCACCATTATTTAACTTATCTACAACTGGTTTACATCTGGCTCATGGCAAACGCTACAAGTAGGACTAGCCTTGTGTTAAAAAGTTCGATAAATATTGAAAAAAATTAATTTTTATTTATAAAAATAGTTTAGTGCTGTTCTGTAACTGCAATAAAAGCTAATATTGAGCTATCAATTATTGTACCCCAATTTCAAAAATATATGAATCAACAACACAATTGTGACGTTTTAATTATTGGTAGTGGCGCCGCAGGACTATCATTAGCTCTTCATTTAGCAAAAAATGCCGATGTTATCATACTGAGTAAAGGTCAAATAAATGATGGCTCAACTTTCTATGCTCAGGGCGGAGTTGCTGCGGTATTTGATGAAAATGACAGTGTGGCTTCTCATGTTACTGACACTTTAATTGCCGGTGCAGGTTTATGTGATGAAACAGCAGTACAATATACCGCTGAAAATGCGAAAAAATGCTTAGAATGGTTGATTGATAAAGGTGTGCATTTTGATCAAGACGAACCTGGTGAGAATGGAGATGTTCATTATCATTTAACCCGCGAGGGTGGTCATAGCCACCGACGAATTTTGCACTCTGCTGATGCAACGGGTCAAGCAATTCAAACTACGCTGGTTTCTCAAGTAAAAAATCATAGCAGAATACGTATATTTGAACGTTACAATGCCATTGACTTGGTTTATCAAGATAATGAATCGATTGCAAAACGTGAATGTATAGGCGCCTATGTATGGAATCGTAATGACGAACATGTAGAGCGTGTTTTTGCCAGAAAAACAATTTTAGCTACCGGTGGCGCAAGTAAAGTTTATCAATACACATCTAATCCAGATGTGGCAAGTGGTGACGGTATTGCGATGGCTTGGCGTGCCGGTTGTCGCGTTGCCAACATGGAGTTTAACCAATTTCATCCTACCTGCTTATTTCACCCCAAAGCAGGTACCTTTTTGTTAACAGAAGCATTACGCGGTGAAGGTGCAGTGCTTCTTCGCCCTGATGGCACAAGGTTTATGCCTAGCTTTGACGAGCGAGCAGAATTAGCACCAAGAGATATCGTAGCGCGTGCAATCGATTTTGAAATGAAACGCTTAGGCGCTGACTGTATGTATTTAGATATAAGCCACCAGTCAAGTGACTTCATAAAGCAACATTTTCCAACCATTTATGAAAGAACATTAGCATTAGGTATTGATATTACCAAGCAGCCTATGCCTGTTGTACCTGCAGCGCATTACACTTGTGGCGGTGTCATGATAAACCAACAAGGTAAAACAGACATTGAAAATTTATATGCCATAGGTGAAGTTGCTTATACCGGTTTACATGGGGCAAATCGCTTGGCAAGTAACTCATTATTAGAATGTCTTGTTTTTGCTCGTGCAGCCGCCATTGATATTGAAGAAAACATTAATTTAAATAAACCTAACATTGAGTTACCGCCATGGGATGAAAGTCGCGTAACTAACTCAGATGAAGAAGTGGTGATTCAACATAATTGGCACGAGTTACGATTATTTATGTGGGATTTTGTTGGCATCGTAAGAACAACCAAACGTTTAGAACGCGCCTTGCATCGCGTTGAATTATTACAAAGTGAAATTGAAGAGTATTATTGTAACTTCAGAGTAAGTAACAATTTATTAGAATTGCGTAACTTAGTACAGGTAGCTGAGTTAATTATACGCTCTGCATTAGAAAGAAAAGAAAGCAGAGGCTTACACTACACGCTTGATTACCCTGATTTACAGGCAGAAGCTAAGGTAACGATTCTAAAACCTAAGTAATTAGTTGATTAGCTTTAGCTGAGTTTGTTTAAGTGTGTTTTCAGACGTAATTTCATAGCTGCTGTTTCATCGCTACTGTTTTAGCCATACTTCTTCACCCTTAATATGGTACGAGCAATACGTGCCTGATCTTGTCTTGATATGCTGTCTTTAAAAACAAAATGTTTTTTCAAGGCAGCATCACTTTTTGTAAATACTAGCCAATACCCCCATAAATTAATCTGAGATTTTGCTGATATTTGCAGAGTTTCTTGGCTATTAAATTGGCACTCACCGGTATCTGTTAAAACAAAGTTGCCTAATATTGAATGATCAATTGAAGTATTGTGACTCAAGCTTGGTTGGTTTGAAAGCAGTAGAGAAATCTGGCGATGAAAATAATTAAGAAAAATTAAACAGCTAACGCATAAAAGACTTAACCAAAGATAAAAGCCGAATAGCACTGTTATCGTAAGATAGATAAAAGCCGTATAAAATAACCAATTAAAAATCGCCCTGTGCTTAGAGGGCGATACTTCAATATTATACTTTAACGCGCTGTAATATAATTTGGACCATGGCGTTGAGTTCTTTGTCTTCACAAATTTCGTGTCCCATAAACCAAGCAAACAACTCAGGATCTTGGCAAACTAATAAACGTTCGAAAATAGCTTTGTTTTCAGCTGAGAGATCATCGTAGGCTTCTTCAACAAATGGCATAAATAGTACATCTAACTCTAGCATGCCGCGTCGACAAGCCCATCGTAATCGAGGTTTATTATCTGTTAATGTCATACATAACTCTACTTAGGAAATATTTTTATATATTCTAACAAACCCACAGTAAAAATAGCCACGAATTGATCATTAAATTCATCCTATGTCTTATCAAAATAGCAGAAAAATAACACCTGTGGTTGTAATTTGAATAAATGTCCTCACTTTACTTGTTAACAGACTTTTTCAGCCTTATTGCCGGATGAACATCATCATGAATAATAACTTACCAAGTTATAACGAATTACCTGAACTATTTGCGATTAATCTCAATAGTATTGGAGCCATAACTTTAATGGGTGAAGAGCAAATAAAATACTTACAGGGCCAAGTAACTTGTGATGTTGCTAATTTAGAGCAAGAGAAGTTGCTAACTGGTGCTCATTGCAATGCTAAAGGTAAAGTCTTTTCTGCATTTCGATTACTTGAGCGCGAGGGTAAATTTTTTCTTATTCAACCTAAATCATCGATTCAACAGTCATTAGCTGAATTAAATAAATTTGGTGTTTTCGCTAAAGTTGAAATAGCTGAAGATACTGAACAAGCTTACTTAGCAATTGCCGGGCAACAAGCCCCCGCAAAAATGGCCGCTTTATTTCAGCAAGTACCTGATGCACAAAGCCCTGTTATTCATCAAGATAATGCAACGTTAGTTTATATCGCTGGCAATATGAATCGCTACCTTATTATTGATAATGCGGCGAAACTATCAACTTTTACAGCGGCATTAGATTGTACTGTTTATAATGATGCCGTTTGGAGCCTACTTGAAATTAGTGAAGGCTTCCCACAACTGGCTCAACAAACCATTGCTGAATATGTGCCGCAAATGCTTAACTTACAGGCGATTAACGGTATTAGTTTCACAAAAGGCTGTTACTTAGGTCAAGAAACCGTTGCCCGTATGCAATATCTAGGTAAAAATAAGCGGGCACTTTTTGCGTTATCAGGTGAAGCAACTCAAGCCAATGTAGGTGATATTATAGAGAAGAAGTTGGGTGAGAACTGGCGTAAAGCTGGTGATGTATTAGCCGCTTATCAAGCAAGTAATAATCAAACTTATATTCAAGGTGTGTTAGCTAACGATGTTGACGAAAATACCGAATTAAGAATTAAAGAACAGAGCTCAAATTTAGCCATACTCCCTTTACCATATAAAACAAACACAGACATAGCATAGGACACAATATGAAAATTACCGACAATAAAGTGGTTGTACTACATTACGCCGTTTCTGATAGCGAAGACACCTTAATTGATAGTTCATACGATCACAGCCCATTAGCGGTAATTCAAGGTTCACATTATCTTATCCCTGGTTTAGAAGAAGCATTAGTTGATCACCAAGCAGGCGATAAGTTTGAAGTTGAAGTTAGCGCAGACAATGCCTATGGTCAACGTGAAGACGGTTTTGTACAAACGGCACCAAAAGAAATGTTTGGTGGTATTGAAGATCTAGATGTGGGTAGCCAACTACGAGCAACGACCGATGATGGCGAACAAACGGTGATAGTAATTGACGTGCAAGACGATGAAATTACTGTTGACGGTAACCACCCGTTAGCTGGCATTGATTTAAAGTTTGATGTTGAAATTTTAGAAGTGCGAGATGCCACTGAAGAAGAGTTAGCTCATGGTCATGTCCATGCAGAAGGCGGTTGTGGCCATAGCCATTAATTAGTTTACGCTACACTTAAAGATCAAGGCACCTATGAGGTGCCTTTTTTGTTTTAATACCAATTGATTTAATGAATCGATCAATTTTAAACGAGGATAAATTTTCAGTAGCAAGGCGCTTGATTGAGCAATAGCAGGCTATTGGGATTGAAAGCAACGTAGATACTGGATAGTTAAACCGCTTTAGAATGATCGATTGTTTATATCAATTGGTATAAGACAATAACTTAAAAACTTCTGTTTTTATCTCTGCATAGCGCATGGTTTGACAAATACCGAAATAACTTAATTTCCTGACTTTCGCACGCGTAAATAGCGGTATCGACATGCCTGATAAAAATCGACATATTGTTTCTATAGATACTTGCTGAGATTGCTCATGAACAGTGGTTTTTAGTGTAGAAAAATGCTGTTGTAATTGCTTAATGGCAAGTTCAATTGTTTCTGAACTTACGGCTTGAACAGTGTTTGAATAACCTAGTTTTGCTATCTGCCCGCGACAAACCGAACAATGGCCACAGTTTTTAGGCGCTTGCTGATCATCAAAGTAATGACAAAGCGCTTGCGTTAAGCACTGCTCACTTTGAAAAAATGACACTAACTTATCAATACGTTTAATTTCTGATTGCTCTTTTTCATGAAAATAATTAAACAACCTATCCGCTAAAGTATTATCATTTAATACAGTTGTATCAACACTATAGACTTCAGTGGCCTTTTTCGTTTCCAATACAATATGCTGTTGATCTGCTAAATACTCTAATGCTGCAACAATTCGTTTTCTAGGCGCTTGATAACGGCTGAACATTACATCGAAATCTGGCTCTCCCCAGATTTTTTTCATTTTAGCAGCACTAAAAACTTGCGTTAAAAAAGTATTTCGTTCGGTATTAAAGGCGCGAATTATATCTTCTTTAGGCGTGATGAATTTAAACTTAAAGTCAGCGAAATAACTAAACTTAGCACGAATGACACCAAGTAACTCTAATTGCACCAACAAGGTTTTTAGTGCTAATTGCTTAATGTTACTAGCATTTGACAGACTGAGTACTTGTAACTCCCATTGCCCATTATGCATTTCATTGCGAATATTGTTTAGCACATACTCAATACTGTTTTTTTCGGGGGTATCGGCATAAACAAAGTTTTCTACGGTATGTATTCCATCAAGATTAGCCAATGTATAGCAAGCTGAGTTGTTGCTATCTCGACCTGCTCTGCCAATTTCTTGGCTATAGTTTTCAATCGACTTGGGTAAATCGTAATGTATAACAAAACGAATATTAGATTTATCTATCCCCATTCCAAAAGCAATAGTCGCTACAATTACCGGGGTATTACCTTGCATAAAATCTTGCTGAATCTGCTTACGGACATCATCTTGAAATCCGGCATGATAAGCCTTCGCAACTATGCCTTGTTGTTGCAGAAAATCAGCTACTTTTTCAGCACTTTGCTGCAAGGTAACATAAATAATACCACAGCCTTGGTGATGTTGAATTAAATCAACTAGGGTTTTATTTTTAACTACTTCTGCAACAGGTAAAACCGACAAGTCTAAGTTACTACGATAAAAACCGGTTTGTATTATATGCTCAGTACTAATGGCAAATTTAGCAGCCATATCCTGTTTTACTTGTTTCGTGGCTGTTGCGGTAAGTAAAAGCACTAACGGAATATTCAGTTCTTGACGATAACGTGGCAGTTTTAAGTAATCAGGGCGAAAGTTATGCCCCCACTCCGAAATACAATGTGCTTCGTCAACTACTAGCATTGAAATAGCAATTGACTCAATAAACTGACGAAAACGTTCATTCTTAAAGCGCTCAACCGAGACCATTAGAATTTTAATTTTCCCCGAACGTACATCACGATTTACTTGCTGGCTTTCTTCGAACGATAGAGTGGAATCAATACTAGCTGCGGCAATTCCTTTGCTGTGTAAAAAAGCTAACTGGTCTTTCATCAAGGCCAATAAAGGTGATACAACTAAGGTTAAATGCGGTAAATTTATTGCCGCTAATTGATAACAAAGCGACTTACCTGCGCCGGTAGGAAAAATAGCAAGTGATGACTCGCCATTAAGCAACTGCCGAACAGTTTGTTCTTGACCTATTCGAAAACTATCAAAGCCGAAGTGTGTTTTTAACGATTGCTGAAGGGGCAACATATCTAGCCTAATTATTTATTCTTTATACTAGTGTACCGAATAAATTTTATAACAGCATATATTACAATTAATTATTTTATGAATACGAACTTTAGATAACAGATATAAAAAAGCCTTACTCATAAGTAAGGCTTATTACTGATAAAATTTATTATAAGTAAAAATTTACTTTTTAAATTTACGACGGCCAACAATACCAAACAAAGCCATACCTAATAAGGCAAGAGATGCAGGCTCAGGTACACTAGTAGTTTGTGTTACATTGAAGCCAAGGCCTCTAACATTTGCTAAATCTTCGCCTGAAATATCAAATGCGTAATTAGACGTACGGCCATCAAAGTCTACTTGGCCGGCGTTACTCCATTCACCTTGAAATAAGTCACCTGACTCATAATCACTATCATACTGTGTTAATACAGCAATGTACGAGCCTATATTTAAACTACGTTCAATTAAAGAATCATAAGCAATACCGTTTGACGCTGATCTCACGCCTGAACCATCATCATCACTTTCAATTAATGAACCCGCTGAATTAAATAAGAATAATTGAGGATCAAAACCACCATCTTCAATCGTTGTACCAAATAAGTTTACGCCACCAGCATAACCCAAAGTAATTAACTCAACATCGGTGTTATCTACGGTTACATCAAATGTAATGTAATAGCGCGCATCGTTATCATCAAAATTACCCGTAAAAGACTGTGTTATCAAACCAGCGTTAGCAGCGGTTGATAGTCCAAATGCAAGAGCAATAGCGAAAAGTTTTTTCATTGTTATTCCTTTAATAAATATATAAAAAATGTGTACAAAACAACAAAGAGCAAAAAATAAGCCAACATAAAATTAAACTTAAAATACAATGAGTTACATCACCAAATAAAAACCAACTGATCCGACTTGTAAAATAACCTGACAATTTTATCTATATAATGCAATGACTTACAATAATTGTGACGATCAAAAAACAACCACAACGCGCTCAAATAACAAACAATAAAAAATGAGCAGCATAAAACGCACTATTTAAAAATAAATAAATGAACACTCGATAATCTAAACCAGCAATCGAAAAATTTTAAAACAAAAAGAAAATTAAACTGCTTAATTGTACGTTATTATTTAAAGTAGCCATCGCATTAATAAATTAAGGACGGCGCTATATTTCAGCGGCAACGACACTTATTTCAACTAGCAGTACATCTCTCGCCATTGCAGCTTCAACACAAGCTCGTGCTGGTGCATGCCCATCTGGAACCCATGCATCCCATACCGCATTCATTGCCGAAAAGTCAGCCATAGTTTTTAAATAAATAGTTGCTGAAAGCATATGTTGCTTTGAACTGCCAGCTTGCGTTAATAAGGTTTCAACCTTGTCTAACATCGTTTGTGTTTGCTCGGTTATATCTTTAGTTGCATCTGCACATACTTGACCACATAAATAAACCGTACCATTGTGCTTAACAATACGGCTCATGCGAGGTTTAGTTTCTAATCTTTCAATAGTCATTTAATTTTCATTCACATATAAAAAAGCCCTGTTAGATGTTAACAGGGCTTATGATTTTTCACACTAATAATTAACGTTCGGTTGCTTTCAGAAAGTCAGGATCGGTAAATAAAGCACCACAAAGCTTTTGCACCAATACTGGATAGCTTAATTGGCCATTTGGAATAGCAATATTCCCAATAAATGATGAATCAAATTCGTGGGTTACCGAGATTGATTTTGTAAAGATAACGCTATCCTTATTTGAGACAACAAACTCTACGGTCATGTTACCTTCACCTACTGAGAAACCAGAAACATCAATATCATTTTCAATGAGTTTTCCATTAATAACGATTGAAGAAACACCAGAATAAAGCTTAGCTGCAGTCAACTCACTCTCTAGTGCTAGCTCTAAATAATCTCCAAAAGATTTATTATTTGGGGAAACCAAACTAGAACCACGAAGAGAAATAGAATTTACTTTTTTGCTATCTTCTATATTTCCAACAGCGACTTCTTGCATATCACTTCGCTTTAAATGTTGTAAATTATCCATTGAATTTTTATATGGCGGTGCCACCATAGTACAAGCAGATAGTAACAACACCGACAAAACGGCTAAATATTTCATAATGATCCCTCAGTATTATTCTGTAATATTATTGAGCTCTTCAACAAGCAAGTTAATGGCTTGTTCTGAAGCGCGGCGTGCTGATAAGGAAAAATCACTCTTAAACTCATCAAACTCTGCATGACCAGCAGACTCAATGGTTTTCTCCCAAACTAAGTCACCACTAGCAGAGATAGCTTTACATGTTAATTTGATTGAAAAGTCAGTGGCAGGCCAAGTCATAATACTATCTGAGCTTGAATCAGTTTCTATTTCTGGTACAAAAATTAATGAAATACCTTTCTCTTTAATGAAGCTACTTTCATCTAGTGACTTTACAGAGTAAACATCTTTGTATTTATTCGATAGAGCAGTATAAAAAGCGCTTTCTAAGTCGCTATATGGCAGATAAGAAATTTTATCGCCACCGCCGCCTGGTGTTGTTACTTTTTTCTTTTTGTGTTCTTCTGAAATGAAATAACCAACTATTTTGTCACTTTTATTTTCTACTTGATTAATATTTGCCATATCGGGGTTAATTTCAATTTGATGCGCACAGCCAGTAATTAGTAACGCAAGTAATACTACAATGCTTTGAATGTATGTTTTCACTGTGAATCCCTTTCAATTTATTATTTTTAATTGTTATAGTTTTGTTAACAAAGTTAACGAGCACAATGTACATATTTTTCTGCGTATTATCAATAATTAACTCTGATCGTTAATGAAATAGTTAAGACCCAATAAGTAATATAATGTAGTGACTAATATTGAATATCGCCCATAAAAAAACCTGCTGATTACAGCAGGTTTTAAGTTTATAAACTTCATTACTTAGCAACAATGCCACTTGAAAATAACACGTAAGCCTATTCACCCTATCTTCACGCTTAAGCGCATGTAGAACATTCAAGTTCAAGGCGGTAGCACGGAGCCTAGGTTACTAGGTGAGTACTTCCAATCGACAAATCGATTGTTACCGTAATTCACGCTTAAGCGCAGGTAGAACATTCAAGTTCAAGGCGGTAGCACGGAGCCTAGTTTACTAGATGAGTACTTCCAACGCCGAAATTGGATGTCACCGTAATTCACGCTTAAGCGCAGTTAGAACATTCAAGTTCAAGGCGGTAGCACGGAGCCTAGTTTACTAGATGAGTACTTCCAACGCCGAAATTGGATGTCACCGTAATTCACGCTTAAGCGCAGGTAGAACATTCAAGTTCAAGGCGGTAGCACGGAGCCTAGGTTACTAGGTGAGTACTTCCAACGCCGAAATTGGATGTTCTAACAAGCTTAAGGTAGGGTTACTCCCATTCAATTGTTGCGGGCGGCTTCCCTGATATATCGTAAACAACGCGAGAAATACCATCAATTTCGTTAATAATACGGTTAGACACTAAGCCTAAGAAATCGTAAGGTAAGTGCGACCAACGAGCGGTCATAAAGTCGATAGTTTCTACACAACGTAGGCTTACAACCCAGTCATATTTTCTTGCATCGCCCATTACACCTACTGAACGTACAGGTAAAAATACCGTGAAAGCTTGGCTGACTTTTTTGTATAAGTCATGCTTGTGTAATTCTTCAATAAAAATATGGTCGGCACGGCGAAGTAAGTCTGCGTATTCTTTTTTCACTTCACCTAAAATACGAACACCTAAACCTGGCCCTGGGAAAGGATGACGATAAAGCATGTCATAAGGTAATCCAAGCTCTAAACCAATTTTACGCACTTCATCTTTAAACAATTCGCGTAGTGGCTCTACTAAGCCTAACTCCATATCTTCAGGCAAACCGCCAACATTATGGTGCGATTTAATCACATGGGCTTTGCCAGTTGCAGACGCAGCTGATTCAATAACATCTGGGTAAATAGTACCTTGGGCTAACCATTTAGCATTCTTAAGTTTACCGGCTTCTTCGTCAAAAATTTCAACAAAAACATTACCAATAATTTTACGTTTTTTCTCAGGGTCGTTCTCATCAGCTAATCGGTCTAAGAAACGATTTTCGGCATTAACATGAATAATATTTAAACCGAAATGGTCACCAAACATATCCATTACTTGCTGGCCTTCGTTTAAACGGAGTAAACCATTATCAACAAATACACAAGTTAGTTTATCACCAATGGCGCGGTGTAAAAGCATAGCAACAACAGATGAGTCAACACCACCAGACAAACCAAGAACAACTTCGTCATCTCCGATTTGTGTTTTCATTTTCTCGATTGCATCTTCAATAATTGATGCTGGTGTCCACAACTTTTCACACTGACAAATATCAACAACAAAATGCTCAAGAATTCTTAAGCCTTGCTTAGTATGAGTAACTTCAGGATGAAATTGTACACCGTAGAATTGCTTGTCTTCATTTGCCATTGCCGCGTATTTACAACTTGGCGTTTGGGCAACAGTAACAAAACCTTCAGGAATAGCTGACACTTTATCGCCATGGCTCATCCACACATCTAATAATGCATTGCCGTTTTGACTGACATTATCTTCAATAGCATTAAAGAGTGCTGATTTTGCGATAACTTCTACCGCTGCATAGCCGAATTCTTTATGTTCAGAACCTTCTACACCGCCACCTAATTGTTCAGCCATGGTTTGCATGCCGTAACAAATACCCAATACTGGCACACCCGCATTAAATACATATTCAGGTGCACGAGGAGAGTTTTGTTCGGTAACTGACTCAGGTCCGCCCGCTAAAATTATGCCAGTAGGATTAAAACCTTCAATTTGTTCTTGAGTAACATCCCAAGCCCATAATTCACAATAAACACCAATTTCTCGAACACGACGAGCGATTAGTTGAGTATATTGCGAACCAAAATCTAATATCAGTATGCGGTGATCATGAATGTCTTTACTCATGTTGTTTTCCTACTTTTATTTAACTATAAAATGAACAGGCTGAGCTTGCTCAAAATGAGATAGCGCTCAGCCTATTTGAATTTCTTTAGATGAGTAAAAAATCATCTTCAGTTTTATTTTTCTAACAACAAAGCGTTGAGAGTATTTAAGTTCAAGTTCAGATCAAAGTACCTGTTCAACATTCGTCAATAGGTGCTCAGCGAATACAAACTTAATTTAAATAACTCTACCGCTCTTACTAGCCCATGCGATAATTTGGCGCTTCTTTAGTGATAGCAACATCATGAACATGAGACTCACCCATACCGGCAGAAGTTATTTTCATAAACTCAGGTTTGGTGCGCATAATTTCAATGGTAGCAGAGCCTGTTAAGCCCATTGAAGAGCGTAAGCCACCCATTTGTTGATGGATAATAGCAGCAACTGGGCCTTTATAAGCAACACGTCCTTCAATACCTTCTGGTACTAATTTATCGGCTTCGCCATCAGACTTTTGGAAGTAGCGATCACTTGAGCCTTCTTTCTGACTCATGGCGCCTAAAGAACCCATGCCACGATACGATTTATAGTAACGGCCTTGGTATAACTCTACTTCGCCTGGCGCTTCTTCTGTACCAGCAAGCATGCTGCCAACCATGACACAATGTGCACCAGCAACTAATGCTTTAGCAATATCGCCTGAAAAACGAATACCACCATCGGCAATAACCGGAATTCCGGTCCCTTTTAATGCTTCAACAGCATTAGAGATAGCGGTTAATTGTGGAACACCTACACCAGTAACAATTCGAGTAGTACAAATAGAGCCTGGGCCAATACCTACTTTAACAGCATCAACACCAACATCAGCTAAAGCCTTAGCGCCAGCAGCTGTAGCAACGTTACCGGCAATAATTTGTAAATCTGGGTATTTAGCGCGAGTTTCAGCTACGCGATCAAGAACACCTTGTGAGTGCCCGTGTGATGTATCAATTAATAAAACATCAACACCTGCAGCAACAAGTGCATCAATACGTTCATCGGTGCCAGCGCCAACACCAACAGCAGCACCAACACGTAGGCGACCTAGCTCATCTTTACAAGCATTAGGTTTACTTTCAGCTTTTTGATAATCTTTAACAGTGATCATACCTTTAAGCGTAAAAGCGTCGTCTACCATTAGTATTTTTTCAATGCGATGTTCGTGCATTAAACAAAGTATTTCTTCTCGTGATGCACCTTCTTGTACTGTGACAAGTTTGTCTTTCTTGGTCATCAATGCCGATACTGGCTTAGTTAAATCAGTTTCAAAGCGTAAATCGCGCCCTGTAATAATGCCAACAAGTTTATTTTTTTCGTCAACAACCGGAAAGCCTGAAAAACCAAGTTCATCAGCTAAGCGCATGGTGCCTTCGATAGTGGCTGTTGGGTTAACCGTAACAGGATCTGAAACAATGCCGCTTTCATATTTCTTAACTTTAGAAACATTTTTAGCTTGTTCAGCAATGGTCATATTTTTGTGAATAAAACCTACACCACCTTCTTGAGCTAAGGTAATAGCTAAACGTGCTTCGGTCACTGTGTCCATCGACGCAGAGATCATTGGAACATTTAAGTTGATCTTTCGAGTTAATTTAGTTTTTAACTCGGCAGTATGGGGCAGTACCGTAGAATGAGCAGGTACCAGTAAAACATCGTCAAACGTTAACGCTTCTTGGGCAATTCTTAGCATCGCAACATCTCTCTAAAATGAGTGGTTAGGGAGGAAATATTGCGGCAGAATTTTAACCGCTTTCACGACTAAGGTAAACTTATAATTGCGATAAAATGAAAATAAACTGCCGATTATGGGTTAAACAAATATATAATGGTCGGCAATAACATTTTGTTACCTCTTAATCATATAGAAAGTAAAATATTTATGGCTCAACAGCATATTCTACAAGTTAGTGAACTCACCAAAAAAGTACGTTTTATTCTAGAAAGTGAGTTAAATACTGTTTGGTTATGTGGCGAAATATCTAATTTTATTGCCGCAAGCTCTGGACATTGGTATTTATCTTTAAAAGATCAAAAATCGCAAGTTCGCTGCGCTATGTTTAAAGGTAATAATCGTAGGGTTAGCATTCAGCCACAAAATGGCCAACAAGTTCTAGTGCGAGCTAAAGTATCCTTGTATGAGCCGCGTGGCGACTTTCAACTGATTATTGAGCAAATGGAGTCTGCTGGAGAAGGCTTACTACGACAACAGTATCAATTATTAAAAGGCCAGTTGCATAAAGAAGGTTTATTTGAGCTTTATCATAAGCAAGCTATACCTAAATTAATTGAAACAGTCGGCATCATTACTTCGCCGACGGGTGCGGCAGTAAAAGATATTATTAACGTATTAAAGCGAAGAAACCCGCTCTTAAAAGTTATTATTTATCCGGTGTTAGTTCAAGGCGAACAAGCTAAATATGATATTACCCATGCAATAACGTTAGCAAACCAACGCAATGAAGTAGATGTATTATTAATAGCTCGAGGTGGAGGTTCTTTAGAAGATTTGTGGGCTTTTAATGAAGAAATTGTAGCACGAGCAATCTTCCAATCCGCATTACCAATAATTAGCGGAGTAGGTCATGAGATAGATACAACGTTATCTGATTATGTAGCAGACTTAAGGGCCCCTACGCCGTCAGCTGCTGCAGAGCTTGTTTCTGCTGATACAGAAGAGCGTATCAAAAACCTTCTTTCTCTTTCCAAGCGCGCGCACTTAGCTATTGGCCAACAACTAAAGCGCTCAAGCCATTTGTTGGGGAGTTTAAATCATAGGTTGAGCCAAGTTCATCCTGAACAACAGTTACGAAATAAACAACAAAAATCAGACGATCTCACGCTTCGTTTACAAGGGCTTATTTCGAGGAAGTTAAATCAAGTTAAACATCAGCCAACATACCTTGAGCAACGTCTTATTAATGCTAGCCCGGCTAATAAAGTAAAACAAAAACTTCAGTATGCAGCGCAATTAAATACACAATTGATCAAAGCCCAACAACGGCTATTAATGGCTAAACGTGAAGTTTTTTCTCATCAATGCGAACAGCTTCATATTGTTAGTCCATTAGCGACTATTGCTCGTGGCTATAGTATAACTCGAACTGAGCAAGGGGAAATGGTTAAAAGTATTAAAGATTTAGAAATTGAAACCAATATTAAAGTGGAAGTTTCTGATGGTGT
Organism: Colwellia sp. NW0002-52-1; assembly: GCF_057550865.1. Lineage (NCBI taxonomy): Bacteria > Pseudomonadati > Pseudomonadota > Gammaproteobacteria > Alteromonadales > Colwelliaceae > Colwellia > Colwellia sp. NW0002-52-1. Next base: position 375,414 of record NZ_BAAJLU010000001.1, read on the forward strand.
AGTCGATGCTAAAGTTTTAGCAGTAAAGGCCAATTAGCCAGTTGAAATTACCGCTTCTTGTAATAACTTAGTTACTTCGCTTTTACTTGAATCGTTAAATTTAACCCCGAGCAATACGCCGGCCGTTTGTATTTTACTATTACAAATTTCAGCTGCTAGCTTGAGGTTCTTTAAACCTTGGAAATCTTCAATAATGATTTCTATCGGCTTATCCTCCGTTAATGTTAGCTTTTCACCATTTGTGATCATGAGTTTACAGCCAGAAACAGAAATATCAGAAATTACTGAGCCCCAATATTCCTCTTTAATTTTAGTTTTAGCTTTTATATAGGTCTCAATGCGCATTGAACCACGAAGATTCTGTAAGCTTACTTCTCTTGGAAATTCTAGTACTAAAATACGAGAAGGAATTTGAATAGCCATTTTAATATTAGAAATGAATGCAACTACCGCCCCTTCGTGACCCTCAATTAAACCACGAACAGTTACGCCCATGCCGGGAGCAATGTATTTCGCGAAAGTGCCCATTTTTGAGCTATCAGGGTATTGCACTAAAACATAATGCTTTTGTAAATAACCGATAAACGTTGAACGAAACTTACCTCGTTGCCCTGCTGGGGTCGACATATCGAGTGTTACAACAGAACCAGGGTGTAACAATGCTAAATTTTTATTTAACCGTTCTACTGTTTCAATCTTTGCAGAGGGATCAGGCATAAGTTTCCAAAAGTTTAATCTTAATAGAACAAAATTATTCTGTTAAATAAGTTGCTTAGGGTATTTAACATTAGCGGAATACATTAACTAAGGCAATATCAATCGTATTAAAAACAAGCAAAAAAAACGGATAAAAAAACTGACATTGAGTTGTCAGTTTTGTTATCACTTAAGCGTAATACTTAGTCTTTTTTATAACCTTGAGTTGCTCGGGCAAGTTTCTTTTGCTCGGTATAATTTAGTTTTTTCTTACCCGCAAATGGGTTCGATGTTTCTCTAAATTCAATTCTAATTGGGGTTCCCATTATTTTTAATGACTTACGGTAATAGTTCATTAAATAACGTTTATAAGATAACGGTAGGTTTTTCGCTAAGTTGCCATGAATCACAATAATAGGTGGGTTGTAACCACCGGCATGGGCATATTTTAGTTTTATACGACGACCTTGGTGCATAGGAGGTTGGTGATCAAACACCGCCATATCTAAAATTTTAGTTACCATAGAAGTAGAAATACGTTTAGTTGCTGAAATAAACGCTTCTTCAACTGACTCATATAAATGCCCTACACCTGTGCCGTGTAACGCTGAAATAAAATGAATTCGAGCAAAATCAATAAAGCCTAGGCGACGATCTAATTCAGATTTAATACGATCTTTAACGTGGTCATCTAAACCATCCCATTTATTCACTGCTAATACCAATGAACGCCCTGCTTCTAAGATAAACCCGAGTAAGCTTAAATCTTGATCACTAATGCCTTCTTGAGCATCAATGATCAACAAACAAACATTAGCATCTTCAATCGCGCGTAAAGTTTTAATAACTGAGAACTTTTCTACGATGTCAGTAACATTTTTACGACGACGAATACCTGCCGTATCAATTAAAGTATAAGGACGACCATTGTGCTCCATTGGAATATAAACGCTATCACGCGTTGTACCCGGCATATCAAATACTACGACTCTGTCTTCACCTAAAATACGATTAGTTAAAGTCGACTTACCTACGTTAGGTTTACCAATGATCGCTAGTTTTATAGTGTCAGTTTCTTCTGGCGCTTCTTCAATATTCTTTTTATCGAGAGCTTCAGGGTCTAAGTGTTCTTCGAAATCACCGTCAAATTCGTCATTTTCTTGTGCTTTCGGTCTGCCCAACTCTTCAATATGAGGTGTTAAGGCTAACGTTAATAGTTGCGTAACACCACGGCCATGAGCCGCAGCAATTTGATGTACTGCATCGCCTAAACCAAGTGAGTAGAAGTCAGCAACCGCAGAGTCAGCATCTATACCATCGACTTTATTAGCAACCAAAAATACTTTTTTATCTTGTTTACGTAAATGGCTGGCTATACCTTGATCAGCAGATGTTAAACCTGCTCTTGCATCAACCATAAATAATACGGCATCGGCTTCATCAATAGCAATTAAAGACTGTTCAGCCATTAAAGCATCAATACCCTTCTCGTCACCTTCAATGCCGCCAGTATCAATAACAATAAATGGATGCTCTTCAACTTCCGCTTTTCCGTATTGGCGGTCACGCGTTAAACCAGGGTAGTCGGCAACTAAAGCATCTCTGCTGCGTGTTAATCTGTTAAATAGTGTTGATTTACCGACATTAGGTCGCCCAACGAGTGCTACTACAGGAAGCATGTTCACCTCAAATTTCTTTTACGCTAATATGATGTTAGCGTTATTAATAAACAACGGCTCCAGCACATTTTGCACTGGAGCCGTTTATAATTTTAGTCTAAATATTTAGTTAGTCGGTATTTTTTAACTGACTCATTAAATTATTTATTTTGGAATAGTAATCGCTTCTAAATCACCATTACGTGCTTGGCTATACAAAACGTTATTTTCAACTGTTGGTGTTGCATGAATTCCGCTGCTATCAACATGATGGCGAGAGACTATTTCGCCGGTATCTTGATCTAACCAATGTAAATAACCTTCAAAATCTCCAACAACAACATAATTACCTTGAGGAACCGGTCCAGTTACGCCACGATTAGTGAAAGATAACTGGCTCCAAAGTTCTAAGCCATTATTACGGTCAATTGCGTATACATGACCTTTAACATCAGTTAAAAATAAGCTGTTACCGCTTATCGACACTTCACGATAAGATGAATATTGACGCTGCCATAATACACGACCTGAACGTAGTTCAACGGCACTTAAATTGCCTCTTGAAGATACGCTATAAATGTTATCACCGTAAATTAATGGCGTTGAGTCAACATCAATAACACGTTCTAATTCGGTTGAGCCTGCAGCTTCACCAATATCTACCGTCCAACCTTGGCGGCCTTGTTCAAGTAAATAAACAGATAATGAACCGTCGGCAGAGCCAACAATAACACCACCGCCAGCAATAACAGGAGCACTAATACCACGTAATGTTAATGGTGGTACATCTTGTTCTATTTGCCAATCGTCTTGGCCGTTTGAGGCATTAAATGCTTTCATTACGCCTGATGCTGTATTTACAACTAGCTTACCTGAGTCTAGTGCTGGTGCAGCTATAACTTCACCTTTAACTTTACCTTTCCAAGCTAGCTTGCCATTTTCAATATCAAGTGCGAAAACTTCACCATTTTCACTACCAAAAAAAGCCTTGTTAATACCGGCAACAACACCGCCACTAATTAAAGCAGGCTCTTTATCGTCAAAAAAGCCGCGCTTATTTTCTATGTCGCTTAAATCAGCATGCCAAACTTGATCACCGCTTTGTTCGTCAAATGCGTAAGCTTCACCTTCGCGACTTACACTAACCACTTTGCCGTAAGCAACTACAGGTTGAATACGAGAGAAGTAATCTCCCACACCGTTGCCAACGCTTGCATCCCATTTCACATCAGGTTCAAACAATGCTTTTATTTCAGTTAATTCTGCAACCTTTAGATCTTCGTCTTCATCATCAGTTGATGAACACGCAGAAATTCCTAGTGCTAAAAAACAAATAACAAGGAGGTTTCTATTAAAGCGTTTACTCATAAACATGCTTATCGCTCTCTATTTGTTTAAGTTAATAACTTGCGCTAGATTATCTAGTTTCATCTGTAAAGCTGGGTTGCTGCTATCATCTGCGCTGTCGATGGCCGCTTGATAAGCAGTACGTGCTAATTCAGGTTTACCTTGTTTAAAGTAAATATCACCTTTAATTTCTTCAACACTCGTATCGAATGAGGCAGGTAATTTAGGAGCTAATGTTTTCAACGCTAGTTCAAATTTTTCTAACTGTAACTGCACACGCGCTAAACGCACTGTGGCTATTGCTTTAATACCGTCATCAACTGATTTTTCAATCGCTGTGCTTAGATATGTTTCAGCTTTTTCCCAGTTTTGGTTTTCAGCAGCTTCTTTAGCTAAGGCAATTGCCGTTAGCATTGTATAGCTAGAGCTTTCATTTTCAGCAATAAAAGCATTACCAGCTACTTCAAAATTAGCACCTTCTTCAGTCGAAGCTTCCATCATTGCTTGATAAGCTTCTGAAGTATTAAGTTCTTGTTGTAATTTATAATCGTTATAGTAATTAAGACCTATAAATCCTGAAAAACCAATAACTAAACCAGCAATAATTGCGTTTCCGTTGTTACTCCAAAACGTTTTGATTGCTTCTACTTGTTGTTCTTCTGTTTGATGTATATCCAAAACTAACCCTTAAAGTAAATTTGTTAAAAGGCTTGCCACTTGTTCTAGTGGCAAACTTTGTTGTTCTTGTTGTCCGCGCAAATATTTTACGGTTACCATTTTTTGAGCTACTTCATCTTCACCAAGAATCAATGCTATTTGGGCACCTGATTTATCTGCACGCTTCATTTGTTTCTTCATATTGCCACCACCACAGTGACATTGTAATCTTATTTCTGGTACTTGATCGCGCCATTGCTCAGCTAAGCCATTACCCGCTATTTCAGCGTCAGTACCAAGCATAATAACGTAAGCATCCACTTGGGCTCTAACATTATTCGCTTTTTCTAAACTGGTTAACATCAAGACTAAGCGTTCAATACCCAATGCAAAACCAAAACCAGGTGTTGTTTTTCCACCTAATTGTTCTACTAAACCGTCATAGCGGCCACCGGCACAAATAGTACCTTGTGCGCCTAAGCTAGATGTAACCCATTCAAAAACAGTGCGATTATAATAATCTAAACCACGAACTAAGCGATCATTAATTACATACTTTACCCCTGCAGCGTCTAAACGCTGACAAACTGAAGCAAAGTGTGCACTCGATTCTTCGCCAAAGTAATCGGCTAATTTAGGTGCGCCCGTTAATGCTGCTTGCACATCTGGGTTCTTACTGTCTAGCACACGTAATGGATTAGTGTGCATTCTACGCTTGCTGTCTTCATCTAAAAGATCTTCTTTTTCAGATAAAAATTCTACAAGTGCATCTCGGTATTTACCACGCTCTTCGTTCGAGCCTAAAGAGTTTAACTCTAGTGTGACAAATTCATTGATACCAAGTTCCCGCCAAAGTCGCGACGTTAACATAATAATTTCAGCGTCAATATCTGGTGTTGCTATACCAAAGGCTTCTAGGCCAAATTGATGAAATTGACGGTAACGCCCTTTTTGTGGACGTTCATGGCGAAACATTGGTCCCATATACCATAAGCGTTGCTCTTGGTTATACAGTAACCCATGTTGATTAGCTGCTCGCACGCAACTTGCCGTACCTTCTGGTCGCAATGTTAAACTGTCACCATTGCGATCATCAAAAGTATACATTTCTTTTTCAACAATATCGGTAACTTCACCTATAGAGCGCTTAAATAAGGCTGTAGACTCTACTATAGGCATACGTATTTCTGCAAAACCGTAATTACTGGCAACTCGGCGTAATACTGTTTCTACCATTTGCCAAATACCTGTTTCTGCTGGCAAACAGTCGTTCATACCTCTAATGGCTTGTAATGCTTTACTCACGTATTATTTTCTCGCTCATTTGTATTTGTTCATTTTTAATTCATTCGCTGATACAAAATATACTTTTGTTGAGCGCCATTATTTATCGCGCATAGTATAGGCAGTTTGCTATCAAACGTAAATAACAGCCGCTAGCGTAATGAATTAAGCTTAATTAATCTAGCTCTTGTATTGCTATTTGATTGCTCGCATCAAGCATCTTAGCTTTTGCGCGAATTCGTTGTTCAAGCTGGTCAACAAGATTAGTGTTATCGAAACGCTCTTTTTGTCTTATGCCATCAAGGTAATAACCACTTTTTTTACTACTGCCGGTTAAACCTAAGTCAGACACTAATGCCTCACCTGGGCCATTTACAATACAACCGATAATAGAAACATCCATAGGTGTCATAATATCTTCAACACGCTGCTCTAAAGCATTTACGGTAGAAATAACATCGAACTCTTGGCGAGAACAACTTGGACAAGCGATAAAATTAATACCACGACTACGCAGTTTTAAAGACTTTAAAATATCAAAACCAACTTTGATTTCTTCAATAGGATCTGCCGCTAATGAAACGCGTAAGGTATCGCCAATACCTTCAGCAAGCAATAAACCTAACCCTACTGATGACTTAACAGAGCCTGATCGCAAGCCACCTGCCTCAGTAATACCAAGGTGCAATGGGTTATCAATTTGTTTAGCTAATAAACGATATGCGCCCACGGCAAGAAAAACATCTGATGCCTTTACACTGACTTTGAATTCATGAAAATTTAAACGGTCAAGAATATCAACATGACGCATGGCTGATTCTAATAACGCCTCTGGTGTTGGTTCTGTGTATCTTTCTTGAATATCTTTTTCTAACGAGCCGCCATTAACACCAATGCGAATAGGGATATTATTATCGCGAGCACATTCAACAACAGAGCGAACTCTATCTTCTCGGCCTATATTACCCGGATTTATACGCAAACAATCAACGCCATACTCAGCTACTTTCAAGGCAATACGATAATCAAAATGAATATCGGCAACTAAGGGGATATTAGTTTGTAACTTTATTTCACGAAAGGCTTCGGCAGCATCCATCGTCGGCACACTCACACGAACAATATCGGCACCAACAGCTTCAAGGGCATTAATTTGTGCAACGGTTGCTGCCACATCTGTGGTTAGCGTGTTGGTCATCGACTGCACCGAAATAGGTGCGCCGCCACCAACTGGCACATTACCAACCATAATTTGACGTGATTTTCGACGGATAATAGGAGATTCTTTAAACATAATAAAATTTCAGTATTGTGATATTAATTAAACAAAAAATGACCGAATTAAGGCGTCATAGGTAGTGAGAATTTAGCGATATTTCCAGCGTTAAAACCCGTCATATCAACCGCAAGGTCATTGTAATCTATTGCCACTAACTCAGGTTTACCTAAAGTAATAGAGAAAGGCGCTTGACCCGAAATTTTCATAACATAGCCAGACTTTTTCACACCCCAAGCAACTCTTTCACCGGTAGCATCATATATATTAACCCAGCAGTCACCTGAAAATGTAAAAACCACATTAGCAATTAATGAAGTTTCGCTTTCTTCGGTTATGCTTTCATCAGTAATGCTTTCAACATTAGAACTTTCAACAGTTTCGCTAGGTATAGCAGAGCTTACACCATTATCTAATTGCTCAGTCTCAATATTAACAGTTTCGGTATTAGTAGCATTTTCTGTTGATGTATTTAATTCATCATTAACATCGAAGGTTTCACCTTCACTAACTGCATTGTTTTCGGTTACACCTGAATCGTCAAGGTTACTTTCATTAGTTATAGCGCTAGTTGTTGTCGGGATATTATTGTTTGTTTCCTTAGTAGCTGACGCTTTCGCAACTAGGTTAACATTCTCAGATTCAATAGGCTCAGGTTGCTCTGAAGGCGTTTGAAGCCACCAGACCACTGTTGCCGTAAGGAATATTGCCAAAATAAGATAAGTAATCCACATTAACAATTTATGCTCAGCTTGCTTTTCTGTTCCCTTAGAAAAACTTTGCATACCAGCACACTGGTTTTGTACTTCAGCTAACTGATCATAACTATTTAACACCACAGTTTCTGGAATATTTACCAATTTAGCGTAACTTTTGAGATAACCACGATTGAAAGCTTCAGGCAAGCTTCGGTCAAAAATGTCCACTTCTATATTTTGTACTAAGCGTAATCTAAAGTTAAGCTTATCAGCAACTTGCTGCTCACTTAACCCACGAATTTCTCGTGCTTCTTTCAGTATCGCTCCAGGACCAACAATTAAGTTGATTTCGTCGGTAGCGGCTACTGATTCATTTTGTTCATTTTTCAATGTATTTAACTCTTGCTTCATCAAGCGTTTCTCTTAACGTTTAGCCGCTGATTTTGGGTCTGCGAGATAAATAACATCACCAATTTTTAACAGATATGGGCGACCTAACTTATTCCAACGCTCTAAACTTTTCATTACAATATTGTATTGCTTAGAAATAGCAAACAAACTATCACCCTTGGCCACTACATGAATGGGTAATGACACCACTGGCGCTATATTTTCTTCATCTTTAACTTCAGTTACCGGTGTTATATCTGTTTTTTTATCTGACTTATTCTCTGTTTCTTTATCATTAACAAATGTTTTTTGAACAACCGTTTTAGAAGCGTGTTTTTGCTCGTTAGCCTTAGAGTTCTCTGCGTTTACATTAGCCTCTTGCTGAGATGTTGGCATGACAGAGTTTTCCATCACAGGTTTTAAACCATAATGAGCTAAACTTGCATCAGAAACTTTTTTACTTGTTTTTGGAGATAATACAACAACTCGCTTTTTACTTTTTTTGCCGCTTTCACCTAACAGTGAAGCTTGGTATACCTCTGCTAGTTTGTCTGCATCAATCTGATAAAGTTCATTTAATATATATTGTTTTGCTTCAAATGAGTTTGGGAACATTTTAACTAACATTCTGCCATAGTTAGATGAAATACGTTTATTCCCTTGCTTTTGAAAAATTTTAAACGCTAAGGCTAAAGCATCAGCACTAAATCGACGAGTCGATTTTTCATAACGGTGAAGGTAAGTTTGCGCTAACTTATAGTCACTTTTAGCGTATTGTAAACGCATCATTTGTAACAAAGAGCTCGCTCTATTTGGGCTATGAGCTATAGCTTTTTCAAGGTAAGTTTGTGCTTTATCAAATTGCTCAGCTTTTAATTGGCAAAAAGCTAAGTTTTCGTAACTTTGCGCGACTAAAATATAGCTAGGAATCGCTATCGCTTTTAACATTTGTTTTTCAGCAGCTGCGTATTTTTCATTGCGGCATAGAAAAACACCATAGTTATTAAGTGTATCAGCGTCTTGGCTATTAATACTCAACGCATGTTCATAAGCTTTAGTTGCTAACTCAGGTTCTCCAACAGTATCGTAATAATGTGCAAAAGCGGTGTAAACTTGCACTAAATTAGGCGAAAAACGTTTCGCCTTTTCTAAATTAAGTTTAGCTTGCTGAGTGTTACCCATTTTTAAGTAACCTAAACCAAGCGATATGCGGGTCATAGCTATTTCGTTGTTACTGGTTTCGTTTTCAATTAATGGCGTGTCTTTATCATTGCCATAATTTTGCGTCACACAAGCGGTAAGTGTGCTTGTTGATAGCAACGCGATAAACACCGGTAATAGTTTTTTCATAATAAAAATGAGGTCACTTAGTAAAGGTTAAAAAATTGTAATTAAACCATTTTTACTGAAATTGACTCAGCTTTCACCTCTTTTTTTCCTGCGCGCTTAGTTCTATCTAAAACTTCACCTGCTAATTGCCCGCATGCTGCGTCAATATCGTCACCACGAGTTCGACGTGTAATCACTGTTAGGCCGTAGCTTTGCAGTACTTTATCGAAGCGATCAATACGAGAATTACTTGAACGTTTATAAGGCGAACCAGGATAAGGATTAAATGGAATAAGATTGATTTTACTCGGTAAATCTTTCAATGCATGCGCTAATTCATGTGCTTGATCAGTACTATCGTTAACATGATCCAACATTACATATTCAATTGTTGCCTGTTTATTAGCTTTTGAGCCATCAATATAACGCGCCGCTGCAGCAATAAACTCTTCTAACGGATACTTTTTATTAATTGGTACTAATTCGTCACGTAAGGTGTTGTTGCCTGCATGAACAGATATTGCTAACGCACAGTCAATCTTTTCTTTTAACATATCTAAAGCAGGTACAACGCCTGATGTACTTACCGTTACACGACGTTTTGACAAGCCATAACCCAGATCATTTAGCATAGTATCTAACGCTGGAATTAGGTTTTTCATGTTAAGTAATGGTTCGCCCATCCCCATCATCACGATATTGGTAATTGGACGTGTACCGGCAATGCGCGTAGCTCCAATATCATTAGCTACTCGCCAAACTTGGCCAATAATCTCGCTCATAGAAAGGTTGCGGTTAAAGCCTTGTTGGGCAGTAGAACAAAAAGTACATTCTAAAGCGCAGCCTACTTGTGATGAAACACAAAGTGTTGCTCTGCCATTTTCAGGTATCCAAACAGTTTCAATTTCTTGACCACCTTCAAGACTTAAGGCGTATTTTATTGTACCGTCGCTTGAAACTTGTTTTTCAGAGATTTCTGGGGCTTTAATTTCTGTATCACGTTGCAATTTTTCGCGTAGCTTTTTGTTCAAGTTAGTCATTAACTCAAAATCGTCGTAGCCGAAATGGTACATCCACTTCATTATTTGGTCAGCACGAAATGGCTTTTCGCCGATTGAAGCAAAATACTCTCGCATACCTTGTTGATCAAGGTTTAGTAAGTTAATTTTTTTCTTCACTGGGGTTACTACTTCGGTTACATCACTCATGATAAAAGCTTCTCAAAACTACAAAAATTTACAGATTAAATTGTACGCTTTTTATACAAAACAAACAATTTAGTGATTCTACTTTAAAACCTACACAGGCTTAAACTAAATAAAGGTCAATGTTCTCAGTTATGTATATACGCTGAAAGCACTCAATTTTATATGGTCATAAAACAGAGAAAAGGATTTTACCGATTAACAGTAAAATCCTTCAAATTAATTTTCAAACTACATTTAGCTGTTCTTAAATAGCACAGCTAATTTGTAAAATTTAAAATTAACGAGTACGTGGGCAAATTTCTTCGTCAGCGAAGAAGTAAGCAATTTCACGTGCTGCTGATTCTAAAGCATCAGAACCGTGAGCAGCGTTTTCGTCAATTGAATCAGCAAGGTCAGCACGAATAGTACCCGCAAGAGCTTCAGCAGGGTTAGTAGCACCCATGATTTCACGATTTTTAAGAACAGCGTTTTCGCCTTCTAAAACTTGAACCATTACAGGACCAGAAGTCATGAATTCAACTAAAGCACCAAAGAAAGGACGTTCGCTGTGCTCAGCGTAGAAACCTTCAGCTTTTTCTTTTGATAAGTGAATCATTTTAGAAGCAACGATTTTTAAACCAGCAGTTTCAAAACGGTTGTAGATTTGACCAATGAAGTTTTTAGCAACTGCGTCTGGTTTTACGATAGAAAAAGTACGTTCGATAGCCATGATAGCCCTCTCAATAAAATTAGAATTAAAATACGGTATAAATTTTGGCGCGATTATAGACGAATTAAATGCAAATGCCTAGGGTTATCATTTTTCACTGTAGGGTTTGCATTAGGAGATATTACGTAAGGGAATATATAACTGTGGGTCTGCGCTGACTAAAGCTGATGTTTCTTGTTGGGCTTACGGTAATTTTGTTATGAATGATTACTCAAGCCAAAAAAAAACGCTCATCATTGTGAGCGTTTATCAATCGTTTACATAAATACTACAAGAAGTAGATTTAAATACTCACTCGGCGATATTGTCGATACTGAGGTGTCCAAAAATTACGTTCAATATGCTCTAAAAGTTGTTCATCGCTAAGTGGTAAAGCTAACTCTTGTTCAAAGGCAACTTGAGCAACGGCGAAAGCAATTTTTTTACTTAAGTCGGCAATTTCTACTAAAGGAGGCAATAACTCACCTGTGCCATTATTTGCTAAAGGAGAAGCTTGCGCTAACATCGCACTTGCTGCCATTAACATTTCATCAGTAACACGATTAATATTTGCTGATATCACGCCTAAACCAATACCTGGGAAAACATAGCTATTGTTGCACTGGGCAATTGGGTAAAGCTCGCCTTTGTATTCAACCGGGTCAAATGGGCTACCGGTAGCTATGATAACCTCACCATCAGTCCAGTTAATTACCTGTTCTGGAGTCGCTTCAACTTGACGACTCGGGTTACTTAGCGGAAATATTACCGGTAAATCACAAGTTAATTTCATCGCTTTAATAACCGCTTCAGTGAACAAACCTGGTACACCTGAAACACCGATTAAAATGGTTGGCTGCGCGCCAAGCATTACTTCAAGCAAAGAAGCGTACTCACCGGCAATATTCCATGATGCTAATGACGCTTTTGGTTGTACAAGTTGAGCTTGAAAGTCACGTAAACCTACCATGCCTTCAGTTAACAACCCAAAACGGTCAACCATAAATACTTGGCTACGTGCTTGTTGTTCTGAAATACCTTCACTGACCATTTGCGAGATGATTTGCTCTGCAATACCACAACCTGCTGAGCCCGCACCAACAAAAGCCACACGTTGCGTAGATAATGCAACATTTTTAGTTCTACACGCTGCTAACAAGGTGCCAACAGTTACAGATGCAGTACCTTGAATATCGTCGTTAAAACAACAAATTTCATCGCGATAACGGTTTAATAATGGCGTAGCATTTGGCTGTGCAAAATCTTCAAATTGTAATAACACATGCGGCCAGCGGCGTTTAACGGCACTAATAAACATGTCTAAAAACTCATCATATTTATCTTGTTCAATACGCGGATGACGCCAGCCCATATACATAGGATCGTTTAATAGCTTTTGGTTATTCGTGCCTACATCAAGCATCACAGGTAAGGTGTAAGCTGGGCTAATACCACCACAAGCGGTATAAAGCGAAAGCTTGCCAATAGGAATACCCATGCCGCCAATGCCTTGATCGCCTAGACCAAGAATGCGTTCACCGTCGGTAACAACAATAACTTTAACTTTGTTTTTTGTCGCGTTACGTAAAATGTCGTCAAGCTGGTGGCGCTGATCATAAGATACAAACAAACCACGAGAGCTGCGATAAATATCAGAAAACTGCTCACAGGCATCACCTACCGTGGGGGTATAAATAATTGGCATCATTTCAGCCAAATGCGCCTGCACTAATTTAAAGAATAAGGTTTCGTTATTGTCATGAATAGCGCGTAAATAAATATGTTTATTTAAGTTAGTATCAAAACTACGATACTGCATATAGGCGCGTTCAACTTGTTCATCAATACTTTCAAATCGTGGTGGTAATAAACCCGTCAAATTAAAATGCGATCGCTCTTCTTCGCTAAATGCACTACCTTTATTCAATAGTGGTGTTTCTAGTAAGCTAGGGCCTGCGTAAGGGATATATAAAGGACGTTGATTTTTTTCAGATGTCATAGTTGAATCTTTTTATGCTTTAGGTGAATGATGAAAATTCATCATGAAAATAACGGTGTGCGCATTATAATCAAATATCAGTTTTAAAAAAGTTAAAATTGGTTATTAAATAATATTAATGTAAACAGAACAAATTCTGGCTAGTCGCTCTCAGAAATCCACGCTAACTGAATTGCTTCAAGTACACGCTCGCCGCAATGTTTAGGATCATCATCAAAATTTTCTAAGGCGAGCACCCACTGCATTAACTCAGGAAAATGTAATTTCATCGGATCAACATCCGGGTGTTCTTCGATCAAATCAAGCGCAATATCTAGTGAATCTGTCCAGCGATAAGTCATAGTGTTACCTTGTTTTTATGCTATTAGTGAATAATTAAACCAAACCAAAGCCCGTCTGCAACTAACATCAAAATTAGCCAGAAAACAATCATTCTAGATTTTCGACAAAACTGACAGTCGGTATGCCACCATTGCTTAAAAGTTGATTTATTCAATGCATGTTACTTAAATTAGTGTCCGTTTTACGAGTATAATACCAATTAACCGCGTTTACTCTCACAAAATTAATTTCAAGGAATATACTATGTCGCCAGTTCAATTTTCTCAGGCTGAAAAGTCACTGTTAATCGACAAACTACAACGTTACTTCAGCCGAGAGCTAGATCAAGAACTTGAACAGTTTGATGCTGACTTTCTACTTGATTTTTTTACCAAAGAACTAGGAGCCATTTATTACAATCGAGGTTTATTCGATGCTCAAACATTAATGTCTCAAAAGCTTGAATTGATTTCCGAGCAAATTGTTGAATTAGAATTACCGGTAGGTTAAACAACACTTACTGATGAATAATGGAGTCGCTCGTGTGTATAAAGTGTTATAAACTTAGAAAAATTTTCCTTCTGAGGATGTAACATGCACGCGGTATTTTTGGATTATCAAACCTTTAGCCCTTCGCTTGATTTATCAGCACTCAATAAAGTTATCAACAAGTTTGATTTTCACTCAACAACGACACCCGAGCAGGTACTAAAGCATTGTTCAACCGCCGAAGTCATATTGACTAATAAAGTCGTTCTAAATAGCACAACTTTAAAACAGTTACCGCATTTAAAGCTTATTTGTATAACCGCCTCAGGCTATAACAATGTTGATATTAACGCCGCACGTAAGCTTGGCATAGCCGTTACTAATGTTAGTGGCTATGCCAAGAATTCAGTCGCACAATATGTGTTTGCGCAACTGCTGTCGTACTATAGCCATATTGAAGATCACAATAACAATACCCGTGAAGGCCAGTGGCAAAAAAGTGAAACGTTTTGTCTGCACGGCAAAGGCAGTAGTGAATTAGCAGGGAAATCAATTGGCATTATTGGTTACGGGGCATTAGGTGGCCAAGTAGCAACTATAGCCCGTGCTTTTGATATGCAGGTGTTAATCGCTGACCGACCTAATGCTACAACAATTCGTGCTGATAGAATCGCATTTAACCAGGTTGTTGCTCAAGCAGACATCATTACCTTGCATTGCCCTCAAACAGCTGAAACTGAAAACTTATTCAACGCCGAAGTTTTTAGCCAAATGAAAAATAGTGCTGTATTAATTAATACCGCCAGAGGAGCATTAATTAATAATCATGACTTATTAACCGCACTCAACAATAATCAATTAGCTTGTGCAATTTTAGATGTACTGGAACAAGAGCCACCGCCAGAAGATCATATACTTTTAGCTGCTCAGTCGAGTAAATTAAAGATCACCGCTCACATTGCTTGGGCAAGCGAGCAAGCACAACAAGCTTTACTTAACTTAGTTGCCGATAATATCGTTGCGTTTCAACAAGGTAATCGTGTTAATCGCCTCGATTAAAAATTTGAGTTAAAAGCGCCCTATTTAAGCATCTGAACTAAGTACCTAAATTAAGTACCTAAATTGGGCGCCTTAACTAAGCGCTTTAAAACCACTGGTCTTTAACTTTACCATAATGAAAATAGCCCCATTGCCCTACGCGTCTTAACGGCGCAAAGGGAAATTTAGGCAGCGCCTTATTGTACAAAGGTAAATTCGTTACGGTTTTTTCAGCCACTTTCTCCGCTAAACGTTTGCCAGCTTGTACCGAGAAGGCAACACCACTGCCACAATAGCCCATACTATAAAAAACCGATTGCTCATCATTTTGATAAATATGAGGTAAGTCGTCTAACGCCATGCATATCCAGCCTGACCAAGCATAACTGTATTTTATATTCGCCAAGGCAGGAAAACTGGTTTTAAGCACTGACAGTAATCGTTGAGCATAATAAGGATCGTCAGCACTTTTGCCGGTAATTGCCCCACGACCGCCAAATAAAATGCGATTATCAGGCAATTTTCGATAGTAATATTTTAGCGCCCGAGTATCCATGACCACATTTGAAGTTAGGAAATTACAGGCAGCAATTTGTGCTTCTGTTAAAGGCTCAGTGACAATAATTTGCGACAATACAGGTAAAGTTCTATCAGTAGTTAGCGAGTGAAAATTTTTCGGTGTATAGCCATTAGTGGCTATTACAACCTTTTGTGCGCTAACCGTGCCATTAGGCGTATGCAGTACTTGTTTATTACCCTGAGTTTGCCATTGCGTAACGGGCGAAGAGCAATGCACCTTTGCGCCAGCCTCACGCGTCAATTTTTGATATCCCCACGCAAGCTTTAATGGATTCAAACCAAAACCGTCTTGATAACGAATGGCGCCATAGGCATTTTTGTCATCCATGTACTGTTCGCGTACTTGGCTTTGTGACAATATTTCAACGTCATAACCAAACATGTTCTGTTGAAGTTTTGCCAGCTCAATTAGCTCTTTAAGTTTGCTCGGTTTATGCGCAACTTTAATATAACCCGGACTTTGCCTGTCGCAATCAATGCCTTCGCCGATCAAGCTATTTACCGTATCTACCCCTGCCGCCATTTCTTGGTAGATGCCGCGCATCACTTCTTCGCCCCATTGCTTAGCCATTTGGCCATAAGACTTGCGACCTGACGATTTCAAAATAAAACCGGCATTTCGACCGCTGCACCCCCATGCTGTTTGATTAGCTTCTAAAACATGCGCCTTAATACCGTGCTCTCGCGCTAAGTGCAGTGCGCAAGAAAGCCCAGTATATCCAGCACCAATTATAGCCACATCAACATCAAGATCTGCGATAACAGCGCCATCGTGCTCTGGCGCTATACCTGATACATTTGCCCAATAACTGTCAGGATAAGGTTCATTACAACCGGGGGATAAATCATGCAAAGGATCGTACATTTTCACTTCCAACGTTTTAAATTATTTTTCATTATAAGAGCGCTTAAAGTATCTCAAAAAACACAGTACAATGCTGTAATAACTAACTCAATTAAAATAACTTTATGAGCATAGCGCTTAACTACCAACATTTAACACCAGCTGACTTTGAACTTGTGATTAAATTAGCAACTGAAGTACACGGTGCAGGCTACCTTGATCAAAATAGCATGCAAGATTGGTATAACAAAGGTCTTAAAAATGGCATTAATGCCGGTTTTGTGGTTTATCATGACGATAAATTAGTTGGGTTTAGAATTACTTATGCTGCTCAACAATGGCAAGTAGACAAGTGGTGTTCGCCAACGCTATGGCCTGTTGCTGTTGATCAAGTCTGCTACTTTAAATGCAATACTGTTGATGAAAACTATCGTGGCCATGGTATTGGCGGCGAACTATTAAAACGCTCAATTGCAGCAGCAAAGCAACAAGGTGCCATTGCTGGTGTAAGTCACTTATGGAAACAAAGCCCGGGTAATAGTGCGGTAAAATATTTTACCAAATGCGGCGGCAAACTCATTAAAGAACACCCAGACAGATGGCATGAACTCAGCCTTGCAGGTTACGAATGCCCTGTATGCCAGCACAATTGCCATTGTGAGGCCGCTGAAATGATGGTTACTTTCGACTAAAAAAATAGCGAACAAACGATTAATCGCTATTGCTCGCGATTAATCGTGTTTACGAGTATTTCTGGTAGCTAAATTATCCAAAAAATTTGCGTAACATTGAGGGTGCTTCGAAGCTGTTTGTTTTAGCTTTTAATCTTGAAGCTCCTAAAGCATTAAAATTAGCTAAACTCGGAAATTCCACGTCGTGTTTACAATGCTCATAGTCACCTATAGCAGGATTAAAGCGATACGCTTTGCTCCACTCGACTATGTTTTCTGTTACCTTATTAATAGCATCAACCACAAACGCCACTTCTTGATCTGAGGTTGTAGGATGAAACGACGCGCGAATCCAACCCGGCTTTTCAGCAAAATCCCCCAAATCTATTTGTTGGGTAATTTTTGACGACGTATCTTGATCAACATTCAATAAAATATGGCCATAAGTGCCGGCGCAAGAACAACCTCCGCGCGTTTGTACGCCAAACTTATCATTGAGTAAACGCACCACTAAATTATAATGAGCACCAGGTATGTAGAACGACACAATGGCTAAGCGATCACGAATATTAGGCTCTAACATAACAACGTGTTCATTTTTAGCTAAGTTATCCATTACATAATGAGTTATTTCAGCCTCGCGCTTTGCAATATTATCAACTCCCATGGCATTTTTTACTTTGATCGCTAATGCGGTTTTAATACATTGTAAAAAGCCAGGGGTGCCACCATCTTCACGCATTTCTATATTATTAAAAAAGCTATGTTTTCCCCAAGGGTTAGTCCAAGTAACTGTGCCGCCACCCGGATGATCAGGCACTTTGTTTTTATAGAGTGCTTTATTAAATACCAACACGCCTGAGCTACCAGGCCCACCTAAAAATTTATGTGGCGAAAAATAAATCGCATCTAGCGCTTGCTTAGGGTTACTAGGATGCATGTCAATATCAACATACGGAGCAGAAGCGGCAAAATCGACAAAACATAAACCGCCATGCTGATGCATTATTTCGGCTAACTCATAGTAAGGTGTTTTAATACCCGTAACGTTTGAACAAGCGGTAAATGATCCTATTTTAACCGCGCGATTTTGATATTTTTCTAGTAATTGCGATAAATGTTCAAGCGAAGGTAAACCTTGCTCATTAGGGTCGATAATTTCTAGTGTTACATCACATTCATACCAAGAGGTTTGATTTGAATGGTGTTCCATATGGGTGATAAAAACTACTGGTCTATCATTTTCTGAAAAGCTGACCTGTGCTTGCATGCGCTCAGGTATACGTAAACCTAAAATGCGTTGAAATTTATTTACCACAGCGGTCATACCTGCACCTGCGGTGATCAAAACGTCGTTATCACAAGCATTTACATGACGCTTAATGACATGCTGAGCATCATGATAAGCGTGGGTCATCGCACTGCCCGTTAAATTAGTTTCAGTATGGGTGTTGGCAACATAAGGCCCTAATTCATTGGTAAGGTAATCTTCAACAGCTTGGTATAATCGTCCACTGGCAGTCCAATCGGCATATATTATATCAAGTGTTTTCCCATTAACTTGATGTTGTAAATTTTGACCTATAACTTGCTGACGAAAAGGTAAAAAATAATTTTCTAAAGACATTTGCTAACTCTCAACTTGTGCTAATAAAAACATACTAGCACCTAGTAGATGTTGAGCAATAAAAAACCAACAAACCAATATAAATAGCAAATAAAATCCACAATAAAAACATAAGACAAATTAAAAAACCTATATTGTTATATTTTATCTATTTTCAGAAAATAAATTTTATAAATCCCACTGAACTGAAATTATTTTCTTAATTGGCAGTAAAAAATTAAAGAAATTTAATTGTTGATTTGCCAGTTAATCATGCTTTTATTTTGTGCTGTTAGCCAAAGGTTGGCTTTTGAGAAATGTTGACAGCCGAAGAAACCACGATAAGCTGAAAGCGGTGATGGATGAGGCCCATTAAGTACATAATGCTTTTCTTGATCTATATTCTTACCTTTCTTTTGTGCGTGACTGCCCCACAGTAAAAATACGCAACCTTGGTTATGTTGATTTATTTCAGCAATTATTTTATCGGTAAAGGTTTCCCAACCTAACTTTGCATGAGAATGCGCCTGCGCTTGTTTAACGGTAAGTACGGTATTGAGCAACAGTACACCTTGTTCTGCCCATTCAACTAGGTAGCCGTGCTCTGGCGTTTTAAAATCAGGTATATCTTGCGTAAGCTCCTTGTAAATATTAACTAATGAAGGTGGTACTTTAATTCCTTTGCGTACAGAAAACGCTAAGCCATGCGCTTGTGACTCTCCATTTTTTCCTAAGCCATGATATGGGTCTTGACCAAGTATAACCACTTTTACATCAGATAAATCAACACTAGCAAAAGCAGAAAAAACGTCTTCTTCCAGAGGGAATATCACCTCGCCACTCGAACGCTGTGTATTTACCTCTAAGGTTAATTTTTTAAAATAATCTTGTTGTTGCTCATGAGCAATTATTTTTTGCCATTGGGGTTTTAACGTTGTCATATTGAGTAGCGCACCAGGTAACTTGTAGTATCGCTCTATTATGAGGCATTATGTGGGGGTATGTCATCGAGTGAAATGAAAAATAGTTACTAAGGGCAACTATGCATCGTACTAACTTTCAACGCTATGGTGAATAAAAGTTATCAGTGGGGTTCTAGAGATGAAGTTAGATTGCCACGCTTGTTACAACATTACGATAGTTAATAACTGACATTAACTTTTATGTATTATTGACCATATATTGAAGTATATTGGCCATAATATTTATTATTAGCTGTCATACGAATTCAAGCTTTGAGTACATTTAGTCGTTGAAGTTATTATGGTTAACTTAATAAGGAGTAATGTGTATCTGACCCTACTTAATATGATTCAAATGGAAAGCGCCTTTAACACTTAAAGGTAGATAATATTATATTTCCCTTCCTATTTATTCTCTTTCTTAGCAATCAAATATAGCGCGTTAACCAAAAGTTCGTGCTCTTCTGAGCCCCTTTGAATATGCCACGCTTTACCAAGACAAAGTCCGGCTAAAAAAGGTAAACTTGTTGAACCGAATCCAAACTTGTCATAAAAAGCTAACGATAAGCTTGGCATAAACACTAAAACAATAAAAACGACTCCTAATATAAGAAATAACCATTTATTTATTGTTTGTTTTTTGTAGTACGTTTCTAATTTGTCCGCAAATTCCAATTTTGTCATCAATCTTCCCTAGTTGATTTAACACCTAAACGCAGCCTTTAAACAGAGCATAATTAGTGGGTTAAATAGATAATTCTAAACTTAGCATATTATTTAACCTGAACTCTGGATAATGAGTGCTTGATACTCAAGTGAATCAAAAGCTTAGTTGATAAAGTAAATGCTCTAGCTAGGTGAACATCACGAATAGACATCATCAATGCTTCATTTTATGCCATTTTTAAGGCAAAACGTTTATGAATAGCGCGCTATTTATCGACGTTTTAACGCAGAAAATGGCATAAAATGAAGCATTGAGCAAGTGCTGCTTATCCAGAGTTCAGGTTATTTATACTCAAAAAAAACAAGCAAATATCAAAAAGGCAGTTTTCACTGCCTTTAAAATAATATGACATCCGCTAATGCGCCATCAGTTTATAAACCTATTAGCGTTATGCTAATAAGTACGCTCTAAGTTCAGCAAAATCAGTAGAGCTTGTTGTTGAAAGAATGGTTTCACTTGCACAATCTGCAAGTTCTTTTGGTAAGCCAATAGGTTGGCCTAAAGTGCTTTCAACGATGTCTTTAAATTTCGCCGGGTGTGCGGTACCCAAGAACACGCCAAACTCAGTATCCGTGGCATTGTATTGTAATGCTCGGTAAGCCACTGCAGCATGTGGCTCACTTATGTAGCCAAGTTTTGCTAGTTGGATCATCGACATTTGTGTTTGCTCTTCGTCTATTGATACAGAGCTAACACAGTCTTGTTCAACTAAGCCTGCTTTTAGCATGTGCTCAACACGTGGCCAGTTATTCGGGTTACTAACATCCATGGCATTAGAGATTGTCGCTACGGTATCATTAGGTGTCCATTCGCCAGTTTCTAAATAACGCGGTACGGTATCGTTGGCATTGGTTGCAGCAATAAAGCGCTTAATTGGCAAACCTAAAGCTTTGGCAAATAGCCCAGCGGTTAAGTTACCGAAGTTACCACTTGGAATTGAAAATACGATGTCGTTCAACGCTTCAGCACCTTTTTGACGGTAAAGTTGCGCCACAGCTTCAAAGTAATAACAAATTTGCGCTAACAAACGACTGATGTTGATTGAGTTAGCCGAGTTTAACCCGATAGTTTCTTTCAATTCTTTATCTTCAAAAGATTGTTTTACTAAAGACTGACAATCGTCGAACGTGCCTTCAACCGCTATCGTACGGATATTTCCGCCTAAAGTGGTGAACATTTTTTCCTGTAATAAACTGATCTTACCTTTCGGGTATAAAATAACTACTTCAATGTTCTCAATGCCATGAAAAGCATGAGCTACCGCAGCACCTGTATCACCAGAGGTCGCGGTTAATATTGTTATTTTTTTATTCTGACTGAAAGCTTGTAAACACTTAGCCATAAAACGCGCACCGAAGTCTTTAAACGCAAGTGTTGGCCCGTGAAACAGCTCTAGTATCGCGCGTTTTTCGCTAATAGGTTGTATTTGAGCTGGAAAGTTAAAGGCATCGGTTACTATTTCAGTTAACTGCGCTTCAGTTAAATCGTCACTAACAAATGGGTAAAGCACTTTAACGCTGCGCTCGACCATAGGTAACGCTAGTATGGCTTCAATATTCTCAAGGCGCGGCATTTCTTCTGGAAAAAACAATCCTTGATTACGCCCTAAGCCTTGCTTTACCGCACCAGCAAAGCTGACTTTTTCATCATTTTCTTTTAAATTATAAAATTTCACACTCAATTCCTATATCGGGTTTCTTCAGCTTACTTTTTACTAGCAAGCTGAACTAATAACTCACTCAGGTAAACACATTGCACCTTGAGTATCAGCTTGGCAAATATGAACAAATCCTTCACTTTTACCTGTTGCTGATGTTTGTAAGTAATTTTCGTTTAGCCAGTTTGCAAACTTCTTCGCTTTTTCTTCATCGTCTGTCACGCAAAAAAGGGTTGGGCCTGAGCCTGAAATACCCACCGCTAAACAACCTTCTTGGGTTAAGTAACGCGCTGCATCGCTATAACCGGGTAAAATTGATTTACGATAAGGCTCTGCAACCACGTCGGTTAGCACTGAAAATGCTTGGGCTTTATCACCACGATGACAAGCATCGACAAATGTTGCTAAGTTTTGTCCAAAACTAATTAAGTCTGCACGAGAATATGACGCTGGTAATATTTCTCTGGATGCTTTTGTTGATACTTCAATACCTGGATATGCCATAACAAAATAACAATCGTCAAACTGTGGCAAATTACGGGTAATTATTTCAGGATTAGGCACCATCAACTGCATACCACCTAAATAACAAGGCGCAACATTATCATAGTGTAGACTACCACTAATTTGCGCTTCCATTTGTCCCATCATTTTTAATAAAGCTTGCTCAGAAAAACTAAACTGATGGTATTTTTCATAAAAAGCATTTAAGCCAGCAATAGCCGCTACTACAGAACAAGCGCTAGAGCCCAGCCCGCTACCTACAGGCATGCGCTTGTCTAAAGTAAGTTTAACAGCTGCAATAGTTTGTTCATTGGCTAACAATTCTTTATTGAATAACAGTAAACAATGCCAAACGATATTTTGCTTTACGTCGCTAGGTAATTTTTTAGCAAAATCACCTGTTACTTCTATTTGGTCGCCGTCATTACTGTGCGTCACTGTTACAACATCGCCAAGTAATGTGCCATCAACAGGTTTAACTGCTAGGCCTAAAACATCAAAACCAACATTAACATTACCTATTGATGCCGGTGCAAATACAGATACACTCATTAGTGTTGTTGCTCCCATGCTAAAGTTCTTAACATATCACCGAAAACACCGGCAGCGGTAACTGCAGCGCCAGCGCCATAGCCACGTAAAACAAAAGGTAACGGTTGATAATAGCGACTATGAACCGCTAAGGCATTTTCGCCATCTTTAATGCTATATAATGGGTGATCAGCGCCAACAGCTTCAATAGACACCTGACATTTTCCATCAACAATATTACCAATGTATCTTAATACTTTCCCTTCAGCTTTCGCTGTAGCAATACGCTCAGCAAATGCCTTGTCAAGTGTCGGTAAGTTGCTCATAAAGGTTGCTACATCACCACTGTCATCAAATGACGGGTCTAGCACTGGTTCAATGGTAATATCCGTTAACTCTAATGCCATACCTGCTTCACGTGCCATAATGAGTAGCTTGCGCGCAACGTCCATACCACTAAGATCATCACGAGGATCTGGCTCAGTAAAGCCCTGCTCTTTCGCTAACGTAGTAGCTTGAGATAATGTCATGCCCTCATCAAGCTTACCAAATATATAAGATAACGACCCTGATAATACGCCTTCAAAACGCACTAACTCATCACCTGCTTTTAACAAGTTTTGTAAGGTATCAATTACCGGCAAACCTGCACCAACCGTTGTTTCATATAAGAATCGACGATTAGTTTTTTGAGCGGCTGTGCGCAACGCCTGGTAATATTCCCAAGAGTCTGTATTGGCTTTTTTATTTGGCGTTACAACATTAAATCCAGCTTCTAAATAATCAACATATTGTAAAGCTAGCGCTTCGTTAGAAGTACAATCAACCAATACTGGGTTGATTAAATGATTTTCACGGACAAACTGTTTAAGGTTTTCTACCGTTACTGGCACAGCTTTCTCGCCAATATTCGCTTGCCAATTTGCTACATCAATTCCATCACGATTAAACACCATGCCTTTACTGTTTGCTAAACCATAAACGTTAAGCGCTATATTATCGGCGGTAAGTTTTTCTTGTTGGCGCGCAATTTGAGCTAACAACTCACTGCCAACCACGCCACATCCAACCAAAAACACATCGATTGCTGGTTTGTGTGAGAAAAAGTTTTGATGACTCACTTTCATTGCATCGGTACATTTTCTGCTTTCAATAACCACAGAAATACTGCGCTCTGACGAGTCTTGCGCAATCGCTACAACGTTAACACGTGCCTGTGCCAGCGAGCTGAAAAATTTAGCGGCAACACCTTGCTGATGATGCATACCATCACCAACTAACGACACAATAGATAATTCGTGAGTAAGCGAAAGTGGCTCTAATAAACCATTTAATAACTCTAATTCAAATTCTTCTTGCAGACTTTGCTCTGCTTTCTCGGCATCAGAAGAATAAATACAGAAACTGATACAATATTCACTTGAAGATTGGCTGATTAAAATTAACGAGATATTTTCACGGCTCATAGTGGCAAAAACACGACTAGCCATGCCTACCATACCTTTCATACCGGGGCCTGAAACGTTAACCATCGTTAAGTCGTCAAGGTTTGAAATAGCTTTTACGCGTTTTTGTTGATCGTTTTCATTCGCGATTAACGTACCTGGCGCATCAGGATTACCCGTATTTTTAATAAGACAAGGAATATGATGTTGAGCAATAGGACCAATCGTTTTCGGGTGAAGAACACTCGCACCAAAATAAGATAATTCCATTGCTTCTTGATAAGACAAGTAATCTAAAAGTTGCGCTTCTTTGATCAAACGTGGGTCGGCATTATATACGCCATCAACATCTGTCCATATTTCACAGTACTCTGCCTCGCTACATACCGCTAAAACCGCAGCAGAGTAATCTGAACCATTACGACCCAATGTTGTAACATTACCACTGCTGTCAACACCGATAAAACCTGGCATAAGTGCAATATTATTAAGATCACTATAGTTATTTTGGAACTTCTCTTTACATAACACTAAATCTGCCACGGCATTCATAGCAACATCGTTGGTGCGTAAAAACTTTTCTGGTTCAATGACGCTAGCTTCGATTGCATCAACAGCTAATACAGACTGCAATAACGCAACGCTTAGACGCTCACCAATACTAATAATACGAGCACGAACATGTTCAGGACAAAAAGAAAGTAATGTTGCACCGTGCAAGTACCGGCTTAATTGATGTTCCCAAGTGGCAAGAGCTTGCTCACTGTGTTGTGGACAAAAGCTAGGTAAAGTGGCTGATAAGTCTTGAATAATGTTTTCAATAGCGTGTTTAAAATGCAATAAGTCACTTTTCAACTTATCTTCGTTAGAAATATTTTCTGCCATGGCCACCAAGTGATTAGTCACCCCTTGTGGCGCAGATACAACTACTGCAAGACGAGATGACTGGCTTTTGTTTTTGATGATGTTCGCAACTTCAATAAAACGTTGCCCTGAAGCCAATGACGAACCACCAAATTTTAATACACGCATTTTTACCCCTTTAAACCCTAAAAAACAAAAAAGCCCGTAACCTAAATGGTCACGGGCTTTATAAAATTGCTAAATTCTACACGTCAGCCGATGACCACCATCCCGGTGAGGGTGGTAATGGTAATAATTGTAATGTTGCGACGAAATAGAATATTCATAGGTATAAAGTGCCTGATATGATTTTTTGTGTCAACTGCTTTTTATGAATAAAAAAAACTAATATATGTATAAAAGTTAGGAAGAGTGAATATTTTCTAAAAGTATTCAGGAAACGTTTCGTTCTTTAGCGACACAAACTTGGTTTCGACCTGAGTTTTTTGCTTTATATAAAGCTATATCTGCTCGACTAATAATGTCTTCATAGCGGGCATCATATTCATTCATAACGGCAATACCTATACTAACCGTTACATTAATGTTTTCCCCTTGATACTCAATAGCGTTATTTTCTATAGTTTTACGTATTCGCTCAGCTACATCGTGTGCGCCTGTCAATTCTGTATTAGGCAAAATTACAGCAAATTCTTCGCCACCATAGCGACCAAATAAATCCCCCATGCGTAATAGTTCATTAATGACTTCTGTCGTTTCAATGAGTACCTTATCGCCTCCCTGATGACCATAGGTATCATTTAAAAGCTTAAACTGATCTAAATCTAACATCACTAAAGCGAGTTCTTGCTTATAACGATTAGCACGTGAGAATTCAGAGGCTAAGCATTCTTCCCAATGCTTTCGATTAAACGCTTGGGTTAAGCCGTCTATTCGATTAGATAACGCTAATTCATTTAATGCTTTATTGAGTTGTGTTTGGTAGTGGCAAACATCGGTAACATCTTCTATTAGAATACAAATACGCTCAACTTCACCTTCAACCTCAATAGGTAAAAAAGTGCAGTTTTGCGCCATAAAGTCGCTGTCTGTAGTAATTGGCCGAGAGTGAGAAAGTTCAAAAAGGTGATGTCGTTGCTCCCAGCCACAAAAAGTTTGATTCTTTAATTGTATTACGCTTGAGAGTTTTCGTTCAAACCACTTCCTAGGTAATTCAGGAAAAATAGTAAAAATACTTTTACCAACAACTTGTTTATCGCTTTTATTGGCATGTACCTCTAAAAACCGATTCCACATAAGAATATTAAAGTTTTTATCTAAAATTAAAATGCCGGTATTAAGACGATTTGGCAGGTCTGCAAAAAGGTTATCTAACATTTTTAAAAGTCTGCCAGTATGCGATCAATAACTGCTTTAATATTACTAATAGCTTCTTCAGGTATTAGCAGTACCATGTCACAATTGAATGAGTAATCTGTTACTTGGTAACTTATTCTCACTTTTAGTGCATAATCCCAATTAAAAGATTGCTGCTGAATGTGCTGATTTATCGTGTTTAAATTTGTCGATAAAAGTCGTGGGGCACTGTATGACATTTGATTATCGATTTGACTAGCAAACACATTCAAAAAAGTCGTTGTTAAAATTGAACTTAAATCTATCATTTGTTCATCAAATGATAATTCTTCTGCTTCATAACCAAGTAAGTCAGCTAAGCGGCTTGAATCAAGTGGTTGATACATTAACAAAGCTTCACCACGAATACCTTCATAACCAAAGAAGCCTTGGCTTACAATCGACGTTGCTTTTAAGTCATGATTAAGGCTGTCGAATAAGAACTCAGAGCGAACTTGTTCAATACTAGGGACTTTTAAATACACAAAGGTATCTAAATATCGAGCAAGTTGATCGCTCGCTTGCCCCATGGCGACATTGATCAACTCTTGTAAACAATCGTGTTGATCTTCTGTTAAGTCAAATGCGTTCATAGGAAACCGTGACTTTTTAAGTGTTCATTTAATGTATCTAATTCTATCGGTTTACGCAAAAATGCTTTTGCACCTAATGCTAATACGCGGTTTTGCATTTCTGGTTGAACATCGGCAGAAATAACAAACACTGGCAGGCTAATCTCTTCATCTTGTAATGCTTGAAGTACGCCCAGCCCATCAATAATAGGCATAGTTAAATCAAGAAAAAGAATGTCAATCTGTTGATTACGTAAAATATCCAGTGCTTCTTGGCCATCTTTAGCTAATTGCACATCAGTTGATAGGTTTTCTGGAAGGCTTCTAAGTACTTGCTTTCTTGCTAAGTTAGAGTCATCACAAATAAGAACACGGGTACTCATTTGGCGCGATTCCTTAATTATTTTTTTTATTAACGCCTAATTTACCTTAAATTTACGCTGCTGTTAATTGAAAAACTCATAAAGGCGACATTTTTATGCAACTTTAGCAACTAATAATACTAACTTGTGACATATTTAAACTGATATTAGCGCTATTAATTAAGTTTATAGCTATAGCGCTTTAGCAAAATGTAAGTTATTGCCTCTTATTATTGCTTAGACCATTGTGGGCTCATAAGCTTACCACTAAATGTATTTTCTTATTTCAACGCATTTAATTATATTTAGTGCAGGTTGTAATTCCATAAAGTAAGTACCCGTAAGCAACTAACAATACGGGTTATAAGTTTATTAATAACTCAATAAAAGTTACTGACATAACTGCAGATAACAAATAAATGCCTATTGCCTTCCAACGGTAATTTGTTAATTTCATCATCATCCCCTAACTTTCAATGTAATCAACAATTGTGGGTAATTATTGATACTGAAGCACATTAAATTTTATTGTTTTGATTTTTTAATCGCTTAATTGTTCAATTGTTCAATTGTTCAATTGTTTAATTGTTTAATTGTTCAGTAATAAACAGAAGCAGATTTTGTGCCAATCATTTTTATTGAAAAGATAGCTAGAATAATACATTAGGAGCTTTCTTTAGGGTTGTTATTTTTGAAGGGCTGTCAGGTGATCAGAGTTTTAAAGCGACTAAGACCATTTAAGATTGGGCTGATTTTGATGCATCCAAATTTTAGCGTTTTTATATTCAGGACAATATATAGCAACCAGCTGCCAAAATTTTGTCGAATGGTTCATGTACTCAATATGGCATAACTCATGAATAATAACGTAGTCAACTACCCACGTTGGTAGCATTTTTAGTAAGTAATTAAAGCTTAGTTCAGCCCTGCTATTGCAACTTCCCCATCGGGATTTGTATTTTCTAACTTTGACTGATGAAGCGTGCAATGACATTTTGTTTGAAAAAAGCGCTAAGTGGTTTGCGAGATAATTCTCAATGCTGACTTTAAACCAACGCTCAATTTGCGACTTAATTTTCGACACAGTTATATCACAATGCAAACCGAGCGCATGGTAACGATTATTAATAATAACCGTTAAACTTTGCTCAAGTGGATCATGAATAACATTTGGGCTACCAAAGCTAACAATAATGCGATGGGGTAAGCCATCGATAAAAACAGATGGCTGTTGCTTAGCGTTTTCACGCTTAAATTGCTCGCTAAAAGAAGGATTTACTAAAGAGTTTTGCTGTTGTTCAGCAACTTTTTGATTTAGCCACTGTAATTTAGCTTGGATTAAACTTTCAACATACGACGTTTTAACAAATGTTGGTGCTCTGACAATAACTTGAGCATTTTTAACTTGTAAGCCAATTGTTTTTCTTCGCTCACTGCGTATTAACTGATATTCCAAAACAGCACCATATTACATCCAGTTTAACTGAGCGTTAATCAAATTAAATACACCTAAGTATGGTGGTTTACTTCAGAAAATACGCTTAATTGTGCTCGAAAAGTTAGCGACTATGCAGCAGATTTAGCTTTCGCTTTTGCTTTAGTACTTGTTGCCTTAGCTTTTTTAACGGTCTCAGTAGCAGTGCTAACACTTGGTGCTTCAGCAGTATCTTCAGCAACTTTTTCTACTGCTTTTTCTACTGTTTCGTTTTTAGCTTTATTTGAGCTAGGCGCAACAACTTTTTTGCTCTCTGCTTTAGCTTTTTTAGCTTGTAATGCAATAAGCACGTTATCTCGGTTTTGTGCTAAATAAACAGCAAGCTCTTCACGAATACTTTCAGAAAGCTCTACAGGTGCTTGTTCAAACATTTCAGATAAATTGTCTGCCATATCAAGCATTTTATCGTATTCATCTGCGGCTTTTTTATCCATGAATGTTTCTACCTCCACACCTTGTCTTATGACGACAAATCGACTTTCAACTGCCATTGTTATCCCTTATTTAACTATTTACCAAACTCTAGTTATTGCCAAAATGTATTTGTAGCACGCAGTATACATCCAAACAATAACTGTACATATTAACAGTATCATACCTAAGTTTTATCAAATTACCAGACAATGTTATCTGGCAACTGATAATTTATAAGGTAAAAAATTTAAGTTACTTTAATTCGCGTATTCTAAATGTACGGCCTTTTAGCTTACCGTGCGTTAGTTTGTTTAACGCTTTTCTTGCCACCATTTTCTCAACCGCCACATAAGCCCAATTTGGACCAAGTTGTATTTTCCCTACTTGCTCAAATGTAATACCATTTTCGCCCGTAAGTGCGCCAACAATATCACCCGGCCTAACTTTTTGCTTTTTGCCGCCATCGATTTGTATTGTGGTCATTTTCGCGCTGAATACGCTTTGCTCTAGCACGTCGCTACTCGGGAGCTCTTCACCTTCAATGGTGCGCTCTAAATAATCTTCTAATAAACCAATTTTATACCTGTCTTTATTACTAAACAAAGTAAACGCCTGTCCAGTACTACCTGCACGCCCCGTTCGGCCAATGCGATGCACATGCACTTCGGTATCATGAGCAAGGTTATAGTTAAATACCGCATCAAGCGCTTCAATATCTAAACCACGCGCCGCAACATCTGTGGCAACCAGTATTGAAGCACTTTTATTTGCGAAACGCACTAAGGTTTGATCTCGGTCTTTTTGCTCCAAATCGCCATGCAATGCCACAACACCAAAACCGTATGCGGCTAATTTGTTCGCAACATTTTGAGTTTCAATTTTGGTATTACAAAAGATTACGCTCGACTCTGGCTTGTGTGTTAACAACAGTAAACGAATAGCCAACAGACGATCTTCATCGCTTTCTACTTGATAAAAGTGTTGTGATATTGTGCTGCTTTCATGAGTCGATTCTACTTTTATCACCGCAGGCGAATGCAAGTATTTATTGGCAATTTTTTGTATTTGATCAGGGAAGGTTGCACTAAACAATAAGGTTTGTCTTTGCTGTGGCATGGTCGCAATAATATTATCTAGAGCTGCTTGAAAACCCATGTCTAACATACGGTCAGCTTCATCTAGTACGAGTGTATCAACATGCTCTAGCGACAAAGTGCCACGCCCTAAATGATCTTCAATTCTACCCGGTGTACCAACAATTATATGCGCGCCGTGCTCCAATGAGCCCACTTGTGGTCCAAAAGGTGTGCCACCGCAAAGTGTTAGCACTTTAATGTTATGTATAGCACGCGCTAGTTTTCGAATTTCTTTAGCTACTTGGTCAGCTAATTCACGTGTTGGACAAAGTACTAAAGTTTGAATTCTAAACTTTTTAACTTGTAGTTTATTTAACAAACCTAGGCCAAAGGCTGCTGTTTTACCAGAGCCTGTTTTACCTTGAGCAATAACATCTTGCCCCGCTAAAATAGCCGGCAAGCTCTTAGCTTGTATCTCTGTCATCTCGTGGTAACCAAGAGATGAAAGGTTTTCTAAAATTGCAGATTGCAAGGTAAGTGATGAAAATTTGCTGTCGCTCAACGTCAAAGTCCTAACGTAAAAAATAATTGTCGCTATTTTACACGCTTTCGCTCACGCAAGCACAGCTTTACGCAATTATATTAGTCGTTAAAATAAAAGCATGAAAAACAAGCTTAATTTACTATTAGGTTTGAGAGTACTTTCGCTAAGGCTTTTGGCGACTCTAGCGGTAACATATGGCCGGTATTAGCAACGTCTTCTATGGTAATATTTTCTGCAACAATAGGCGCTTGTGTTAACTCTGCCCTTAACGCAATAAGATCGACTAAGTTATCTTTATCACCGACAAGAAATGTAATTGGTAAGGTTAAATTGGCCAATAAAGGCAATAAATCAGGCCTGAGCAAAGAGACCTCAATTTGATGCAATAATACATTTCCGCCAAGCTCTTGGTCCATGGCGGTAATAATTTTTTTAATATCTTGATAGCGAGACAAACTGAACGCTTTAATATTTGGATGCAACAAGTCATCAATGCGCTTATCCGGAATGCCAGAGTAACCACGTTGCTTTATCCAACTAACCGTTCGTTGGCGTTGCTTAACTTCTGCTGCCGGCAGGTTTTGCGGAAAGTTTGACACTATGAGCAAATGCCTAAGTTTATTGCCAAGTTTTAACGCGATTGCACTCGCAATATAACCGCCAAGTGAAAACCCAACCAATATTGCATTATCGTGGGTTATTTTGTTAGCCAAGTTAGCAACCACTTCATCCATGCTACCGGAACTGGGTATCACTAAATGAATCAGCTGATAATCGCAGTTACATTCAACACTTTGCTGCTGTAGCAATTGCCAAGCGGGTTGCCACAGCTTTTCATTGCACATAGTACCGGGAATAAAGTAAATGACTTTTGACAAACTTAATCCTACTTTTTTAAAATTGGAATTGACATAATTACAGATAAACAATCACTAACAAACGTTATTTATAAAGCATTAACCGGTGATTTCCTGAAAATAACGTCATAAAAGTGATCAAGCAAAAAAGCGTTCAAATAAACGAATATTCACTGTTGCATTCGCTTTAACTCGACCTTGCTCCGCTGGCAGAACAATATAACAATTAGCAGCAGCAATACTGGTTAATATGCCTGAACCTTGGTTGCCAGTGCTAGTTACCATTAACTCACCTTGCCCGTTATAAGATAAAACACCCCGCTGAAAATCCATACGCCCTGGTGCTTTTCTTAAATCAGTTACCGTTTTTGCGCGTAAAGTTATTGCAGGGGGAGTTTGGTAGTTTTGCAGCTTCATTAATGCTGGCATTGCCAATAAATCAGCGGTAACCATCGCCGAAACAGGATTACCCGGTAGACCAAAGAAAATACTGTTGGGAAGTTTACCAAAAGCGAAAGGCTTGCCGGGTTTCATTGCTATTTTCCAAAAAGCTATTTCACCAATTTGCTCAAGCACTAACTTAGTATAGTCGGCGTCACCCACTGAGACCCCACCCGAAGAAATAACCGCATCGGCTTGGGCATCGGCTTGTAAAAATGCCTCTCTAATCGCCTTTTCATCATCTGCAATTACCCCGAAATTAATTACATTTACGTTAAGGTTTTTAAGCATTGCTGATAAAGCATAACTGTTACTTTCAAAAATATCGCCGCTCTCTAGCGGTTGTCCTAAGGCTTTTAATTCATCGCCAGTAGCAATTAAAGCCACATTAAGTTTTCTATAAACACTTAATTCATTAATACCAAGTGATGCTAATACGCCAATATCGATAGCTGACAATCGACGTCCTGTTTTAAATACAACTTGGTCACGACTGATATCTTCGCCTGCTAATCTAACATTATCGCCAAGATGTCTAGGTGCTAAAAAATGAATATTTTCACCATCTACTTGACAGTTTTCTTGCATTTCAACCGTGTCACAATCAGCGGGAATTTTAGCGCCAGTCATAATACGAATGCACTGGCCTTTTTTACACTCACCTTCAAAAGGTTGACCCGCCATAGAGCGCCCAACTAATGTTAAGCTTTGTTGGTTTTGCAAGCTTTCATGGGCAAATGCATACCCGTCCATAGCAGAGTTATTGTGCCCTGGTACATTAATCGGACTCGTAATATCGTTTGATAAAACCCGGCCCAATGCTTGAGTTAGGGTAATATTTTCAACATCAGTTATTGGCTTAATAGCGGCAAGCATATTCTCTAATGCTTGCTCAAAGGGTATTAATCCGGGTGCAGAGCAACAATCAACCATAATAAAACGCTTCCAGTTTTGAAATTTTATTCATAAATTAAATTTAAGTAAGAACGTTAACAATAATATTTCCATCAGTGAACACTATTTAACATAACCACGGTCTTTATCTGTTATATTAAGCCGAATCATACTATGCTTGCCATTGTATGATATAAAATATTTAATCATTTATTATTCGCCGAGCTTTCTTAGCTACACCTAATAATTTTAGGCATGCTACTTAAGCCGTAAACCAAGTTTTAAACTTGAGTTTGCCAGGGTTAACAAGGAAACTTGTTTGCCTCCCGACTTTGGAAAGGTGACATGTTAACAGACAACTTCGGCCGCAAGTTTTATTACTTGCGCCTATCGATCACTGACGTTTGTAATTTTCGTTGTAGCTATTGCTTACCCGATGGTTATAAATGTGATCACGATAGACAATTTTTAACCTTGCCTGAAATAACCCGTTTAGCTTCAGCATTTTCAGCTATGGGTACGGAAAAAATTCGTATTACTGGCGGTGAACCTTCACTGCGTAAAGACCTGCCTGAAATAATTGCAAAATGTAAGCAAACGCCTGGCATTAAGAAAGTAGCTATTACTACAAACGGCTATAAACTTCCTGAGCACTTACCTGCTTGGCTAGCTGCAGGTATTGATGCCATCAATATCAGTATCGACAGTTTAGACCCAAGACAATTTCATGCTATTACCGGCCACGACAAACTTGATCATATCCTCAAAGGTATTGATATGGCGCTCGACGCCGGCAATGTCGACATTAAAATAAACACCGTATTAATGCGTGAATATAATGGTTACGATATTGCGAGTTATTTAGCTTGGTTAAAAGATAAACCCGTTACATTACGCTTTATTGAGTTAATGCAAACAGGCGATAATAAAGCGTTTTTTGATGCGCAACATGTGCAAGGCTCTCGTATAAAGCAGAACTTAATTTTAGATGGTTGGTTGCCAGTAATTAACGATAAAACAGCAGGACCAGCACAAGAATTTTATCATCCAGATTATGCCGGTAAAATCGGCTTAATCATGCCTTATTCGAAAGATTTCTGTAATACCTGTAATCGTTTGCGCGTAAGTTCGTTAGGTAAATTGCATTTATGTTTATTTACCGAGCAAGGCTTATCGTTAAAAGACTATTTACAAACAGATGATGTTGAACCACTAAAAGCGGCAATTACCAGCATGCTAACAGATAAAAAGCAAACTCACTTTTTACATGAAAAGCTCACTGGCGCTACAAAGAACCTTGCGATGTTGGGCGGATAATGGCTCTATTTCAATCATGTTTAGGGGTTGTTTTAGCGGGAGGGAAATCTTCTCGAATGGGCGAAAACAAAGCTAATTTACTGCGCAAAAATCAAGATATGCTCTGTTATAGTAAGTCGCTACTTAACGCAGTGGGAAGCTCGCAAGTTATTGTTAGTGGCGGCGAACGCGGTATTAACGATCTTGTTGCTGACATGGGTCCGCTCGGCGGCATTCAAAGCATTATTGAACAATTTAAACCACAAGCGCTGTTAATCTTACCGGTTGATTTACCCTTAATGACCTCAAACGAACTCTCAGCGTTAAAACAGGCGGGCGAATTAAGTCAACGAGCTTGTTATTTTACTGACCATTACTTGCCGTTGTACTTACCAGTAAATGCTTTTGTTGAACAATTTTTTCAACAACCTTTATCCGTTATGAAGCCTCAAGTAGCTACACAAAAGGCTCACGGTAAACGTAATTTATCAGGGCCTTCTGTACGCAGTTTACTCGCACAAGTGCCGCACAAGGCAATTACACCTAAAAACGGTCAATGTTTATTTAACACCAATACGCCTGAGCAATGGCAACAGGCTAAACAACTTTTATCTTTGCAAAGGAAATCTCATGTCTAGCAAATCTTCTATCCATTGTGGCGATGGTTTCGTACCATTAAATATCGCAGTATTAACTGTTTCAGATACACGCGAAGAACACAACGACACTTCAGGGCAGGCCTTAGTTGAACGTTTACAGGCAGCGGGTCATAAGTTAGCCGCTAAAGCCATTTCAAAAGACGATGTATATCAATTACGTGCTGTTGTTTCTCAATGGATTGCCAGTGATGATGTACACGTTATATTAACTACCGGTGGTACGGGTTTTACGGCAAGAGACAATACCCCTGAAGCACTATTGCCTTTATTCGATAAAAATATTGAAGGCTTTGGCGAAGTATTTAGAGCAATATCTCTCACCGAAATAGGCACTTCAACGATTCAATCTCGTGCTTTTGGTGGCATGGCAAATAGTACCGTTATTTTGTCGGTCCCAGGTTCAACCAATGCGTGTAAAACAGCTTGGGATAAATTAATTGTTGAGCAATTAGACGCTAGCCATCGCCCATGTAACTTTGTGCCGCATTTAAAGGTTACATAAGCTTAATTGCTAGAACATAACTTATAAAAAAACTCTTATAAAAACACCTTATAGAAATATCGATGTTGAAGATCATGGGTAAATTAATGCCAACATTTTTATCAAAATTGAGCTCATTATGTGTGGTCGGATTAATGTTATTCACCAACGCAACTTTTGCTATGACAGAAAAGGCTCAAGCAGGGCCTTTACGCATTGCCGTAGCAGCCAATTTTGCCCCTGCACTTAAAATACTCCTAGCCGACTTGCCAAATAAAGAGCAATTTAACCTGCAAATTATTAGCGCAGCTACTGGCACGCTATATTTGCAAATAAAACACGGTGCTCCTTTTGATTTATTTTTATCGGCTGATGCAACACGCCCAGAGTTACTTGAGCAAGCACATTTAATCCTAGAAAATAGCCGCAAAACTTATGCTCTAGGACAAATAGCCTTGTGGTCGGCAACTCAACCAATTAGTCATTTAAATGCCTTAACACACTATGAAGGAAAATTGGCTATTGCCACCCCTGACACTGCACCTTATGGCGCAGCGGCTCAGCAAGCACTTACCTACTTATCCTTATGGCCAAAAATTAAAAGTAATTTAATTACCGGTATTAACATCAACCAAACCTTTCAACAGGTTCGCAGCCAAGCCGTTCCATTTGGTATAGTAGCGAATAGTCAACTGGTGATGAATAAGCTCAGCGGTGTTATTATTCCAACGCATTACTATCAGCCAATAACACAACAATTAGTGATTATTAAATCTAGCCGTCAAGTCGCCCTAGCCAAAAAAATTAGTGACTATATTCTCCAGACCAATAGCCAAGCAAAATTACAAAGTCTAGGTTATTTAGCGGTAACTTCATCAAACCCATTAGATGAGGCCAAGCTATAATATGACTGACATTTCAGCTGATATTCTCGCCCTTGTTACCACCTTAAAAATGGCGGCCGTGACTACCGTTATTCTGTTACTGATAGGCACGCCACTGGCATGGTATTTAGCAAAATGGCAAAGTCGCTTTAAAGTATTTTTTGAGGCGATAGTTGCCTTGCCATTAGTATTACCACCCACGGTATTAGGCTTTTATTTATTGTTGGCGTTTTCACCGACATCGTTGCCTGGTGAGCTATGGCAAAGTGCAACGGGTAGCCAGCTTGCTTTTAGTTTTAGCGCCATTGTTATTGGCTCTGTGCTCTACTCTTTGCCCTTTGTGGTGCAACCCTTGCAAAAAGCTTTTGAACAATTAGGCGATCATCACCTTGAAGCTGCCGCTATGTTGGGCGCAAGTCCAATAGACCGATTTTTCAGTATTGTTTTTCCATTAACCAAAGCCAGTTTTATTACCGCAACCGTATTAGGCTTTGCGCATACCGTTGGCGAGTTTGGCGTGGTGTTGATGATTGGCGGAAATATTCCTGGTGAAACAAGAGTGCTGTCTATCGCGTTATTCGATCATGTTGAAGCCTTTAATTATGCTAATGCTCATATACTTTCTGCTGGGCTGTTAATTGCCTCTTTATTACTGCTTTCTTTGGTGTATTTATTGGGTAACCATTTAAATAGCAACTTAAACAAAAAGCAACGAGTTACTAAGTTATGAGCCTTTCAACGTTGCCAAATAACTCGCCTACGCTTAGCAATGCGATTAGTACTCTATCGTTAGATTTTACAGTCTCATTTAGTCAATTCGAAACGGCCATTAAACAAAATATTAGTATCGATAACATTACTGGCATTTATGGCGATTCAGGCTCAGGAAAGTCAACTTTACTGCGGGTAATTGCCGGGCTTGAAAAACAGGCAAAAGGCCAAGTATCGTTCAATGAAGTAACGCTACAAAACAGTGAAAAACGCGATTTTGTTAAAGCTGAAAGTAGAAACATAGGCTTAGTTTTTCAAGACAGTCGATTATTTCCTCATTTAAGTGTTTATGAGAACCTCGCTTATGGTGCAAAACGACGTAAAAATCCTAAGCTAACCATAGAAGAGGTGCTGACGTTAACGCAATTAACATCATTGCAGTACCAAAATGTATCGCAACTTTCTGGCGGTGAAAAACAAAGAGTATCCATTGCTCGAGCTTTACTCGCTGAGCCTAAATTGCTGTTATTAGACGAGCCATTTAGTGCGCTCGATAAAACGACAAAATCACAAATGCTGACATTTTTAAGAACCATTCAGCAGCAACTACAATTACCCATGCTTTATGTCAGCCACAGTTTAAGTGAATTGCAATATATAGCGGAGCAATTAGTGATAGTTTCAGCTGGAAAAATAAGCCATGTAGCGCCAATTCATCAGGCTATTCATTACTTAAACAGCCGTGGTGAAACTAGCGTAAAAACGAGCTTGTCGCTAACCATTGCTGAACATTTACCTAAATACGGCCTGACACGACTGAAATTTTCTGGATTATTAGACACTGAGCAAAGTATTTATTTGCCATTACTTGCACTCAATTCTCAGCACTCAGATGAAGAAAGCTTAATAGGTCAGCAACTCCCTTGTATGATTCACGCTCGGGACATCAGTCTCTGTTTAACCGAACCAGAGCACAGCTCAATTGTGAATCATTTACCAGCAACCATTACCGCTATTGATTACAATAATACTAATGCTTTAATTGCCCTCAAATGTGCAGAGCAGGTTTTCTATGCACAAATAAGTTTATGGTCAGCAAAACGTATGGCGCTAGTAGTCAACGCCAACATCTATCTTCAGTTTAAAGCTAATGCGGTACATAGCTATCATTATACAGGCTCAATAACTCATGCTTAGTGCAAACGAAAAATTACGTTTCAGTCGACAAACCATGTTGAAAGGCATTGGCGAACAAGGCCAGCAAGCGTTAAAGAATGCACGCGTTTTAATTGTTGGCATTGGCGGTTTGGGTAACCCTGTAAGTGCTTATTTGAATGCCGCTGGCATTGGTAATATCTATTTGGTTGATGGCGACACTATTGATATAAGTAACCTACATCGACAAATATTGTTTAATGAACATGATATTGGCACAAACAAAGCTGATATAGCCGCCGAAAAACTCCAGCAACTTAATACGAGTACCAACATTGAAGTGCTCGATGAAATGCTCGACGCTGAGCTTGCCGACTATTATTTGCCATTAGTCGATTTGGTACTTGATTGCACTGATAACATAAATACACGCTATTTAATCAATCAAAAGTGTATCGAACATAAAAAACCCTTAATTATTGGCGCTGCAACAGGGTTTGACGGTCAATTTATGTTTGTAAATCCAAACCAAGTAGACAGCGCCTGTTATCAATGCTTATTTCCTGCAGAGAAAAAAGCCCCTGATAATAACTGCCAAACCCTAGGCATATTAGGGCCAGTACTCGCGGTTATCGGCGGTATGCAAGCTTTGCAAGCCATTAAGTTTTTAACCGGTAATACTGTGAAAACTAATCAATTAAATATTTTCGATGGTTTAAATAATTCATGGCAACAATTTGCTTTAAAGAAACAGCAAAAGTGCCCTATTTGCGCAGGGTAATTCAAGCTTAGCATGGTCAATAAGACAAAACTAACATAACAATAAAGCCATTAAGCTCAATTATACCTCTTTAAGTTAAATAAGCCCCTAGCGCTCAGCGTAGCGCTAAGAGTTTTAAACTGATTAGTGCTACCGTAATACTGGATTAGCGCTTAACTTCTTAACAAAGGCCTTAACATATCCTCTAAGCCATTAAGTTTTACTTCATAAATAAGTGCTAACTGCTCGCCAAGTTTGCCCTCAGGTAAGCCCTTAGCATGAAACCAAACTAAATATGGTTCGGGTAATTGAAGTAACTTTCTGCCACTATATTTCCCAAAGGGCATTATTTGATTAATCGCAGCAATTAATTCTGCATTATTTTCTACCGACATAAAGTTTGTTTGCTCAACCGAGCCCTCATATATTATTTATTATTGCTTAATTTACTGACATAAAAATGTCATGTCTGCTGCTTATAATCACATCATATTAACGAATTGGTATCAGTGTGATACCTAAATTTGATACAAGGAATTATGATGTCAATAGTTAGGAAGCGTAATGCAGCCGCTAAAACTTATATACCAACTAATGCACGCGACAATCAGTATATCTTGGCTGAATTTGCTTTAACAGACGAATTACTCGCAAGCTTGCCTGCACAAATAGCAAAAGACGGCAGCAATAATTATTATGGCTGCTATCAAGCGTTAGCTAAGTTATTGTTTACACTAAGCGATGAAAGCGGCATTAAAAATAGCATACTCGTAGCGAACAACAAATTAGTGAGAGTGCGTTATAGCCAAGAAATGCATCAGTGGCAAACAAAACAACAAATCATATTTTATTACGATCCAAATCAACACGTATTACAAAATTCGTTTTTTGACGCCAATGTCAGAGCAAAGAAAATCACCTTGTTGTTTTTAGCTTCAGGTACTGAGATTAGAATTGGTGCGGCCAGTTTTCACCAAAGGGTTAAAGCCCTACTCCAAAGTTTTGCAGAAAAAATTAAGCTACCATTAAGCGAAATACGTATGCGTGATCATCAGCATTTAACCTATGATATTTTTGCTAAAAACAAAGGCTGCAATACAAGTACAGCACATAAATTTAGACCTATTGCCCAAAGGTATTCAAGCGAAAATGTTGATTTGCCTAACAATGTAGCTTCTATCACCTATGCCATTATCGACTTAACACTTGATCATAGAATTTCGCAATTGGTAGATATTGACGCTACAGCAAAAGATCCTTACAACCCGCTTTATACTTACCTAACAGATACTTTTTCTTTAGTGGCGAAACGTTTTAACTTGAACAATGGTGCTTTAATCGCAAATGGATTAGTCCCAATTGTTAGAAACAGCTTACATGATTTAGTCTCTAAAGTAGGCGAATTACAAATGTTAGGCTACAACCCAAACCAGAGTCCTTGTGGCATAGTTAGTCGATGGCAGGCAGCTGAACTAGTTGATAATGTTCAGTTTATATTTGTTGCTAACAGTGAGAATGGCGAAGAACAAAACTATGCTAAATTTGTTAATCAAATTGAACAAGCTATGCGTTTATTAGCGACTGAATTAGAGCTTCCAACAGCAAAAGATGAACTAACTTTACGCTTTCATCAGCATATTGCTTTTAATCTAACCTCAGATTAATTTTTTCTAATTTCATATTGTAAACCTAGTGCTAACTAAGGCACTAGGTTCTCTATGTTTACTCTTATTGGCTTTAAAGTATAAGCTTAAATAAGCGCGTAAAAATGTCATAAATTTGTCATAAAAAAAACTATTCTCCTTCCTAAAGCTCGCTAAATAAAAAACAAACTCTAGAATTTGTTTTTTTGCTTTATACACGCTCACTTTAGTACCACTTCAACAATGACTCAGCGACAAGAGTCCTTATCAAATCAATTTAACGGATAAATTATTTAATAAATTAACTCACAAAACATATAGACATCTAAACGGCTAGGTGATATCTTCTGAAAAAGTTAAACACATAGACGTCTAAACGTCTTATGTTTTCATCACGTAATTATGTTGTTCACTAGCAATAGTGAAGAGGAAAAGAAAATGAGCATCGAAAAAATAACTTTAGGCGCTGGCTGTTTTTGGTGTATTGAGAATATTTTCGCCCGAATTAAAGGCGTTGTTTCTGTAACCAGTGGTTATGCTGATGGCGATATTGAAAACCCAAGCTATGAACAGGTTTGTACTGGCACGACTAATCATGCAGAAGTAGTTCAAATCACATTTTCTCCTGAGCAACTTAGCGTTGAACAAATATTAACCGTGTTTTTTGCCATACACGATCCTACAGCGATCAACCGTCAAGGCGATGATATTGGTAGCCAATATCGCTCAACAATTTTGTTTCACAATCAAGCTCAGCAAAAATTAGCTATCGCTCGAATTGCAGAGTTAACTAACAAACAAGCTTTTGATCAGCCTATTGTTACTTCAGTGAAGGCCGCTAATAACTTTTATAGCGCTGAAAGTTATCATCAAGATTACTTTACTAACAACCCAGAAAATAAATATTGCCAGTTAGTGGTCGTGAGAAAAATACAAAAGTTCTTAAATGAATTCTCTTATCTATTAAAAGATGAAGACTTAATACCTCAAGCAAGTTAAGTGTCAAAGTTTTCAGGCAAGTAAATGTTTAATAGCAACAATTTTTCTATAAAAAACGCATAACAATTTAATTGCTATGCGTTTTTTAGTTTTTATTAACGTTAAGTTTTAGCGTGAATAGCTGAGCTTAAGAATAGTCACAAACGGTGTTAGTACATAAGGGTATACAGTTTACGTCGATATTTTGTCGCTAAGGCATCGCCGTCTGGCAGTGACTTCAATACATCTAATAATAAATCTTTACTGGTAATATCAGCGCCATTACTTTGCACTAGCAAAAACAAAATTGCCAAAGCTTCTTCATTTCGGTTAACTTGGCTGTATTGCGCGGCTAACTTCTGCTTTAACTCTACATTTTCAGGATTACTTTGTAACTCTTGCTCAAGCGCTTGAATTTCTGGAGAATCAGCCGCTTGGCTTGCTAATTCTAACTTAGCCATTAATGATTTGAAGTGACTATCTTGATCAATCATTTTAATGCTATTAAGCAGCGTTTCAGCCTCAGAGATTTTACCTGTTTGAATATAAACATTTGCCAGCACTAACTTAATATCAGCACGTTCACTGTCAAGTTGATAAGCCTGGTTGATCACAGGAAATGCTTCTGTAATTTTATTCTCTAAAATTAATTCGTTAGCTTGCGCTAATAAAGCGTCTTCGGCTTTAGGTAAGTATTTCGCTAAAAATTCACTAATACTTTCATCAGTTTGAGGCCCAGTTAATCCATCTAGTGGCTGACCATCTTTAACTAAAATCGCCGTTGGTAAACCTTGAATACCAAACTGTTGAGCTATTTGCCCTTGAGTTTCACAATCAATAGTAGCGTATATAATCGTTTCGCCAGCATTCGCTAATGCGATAGCTAACTTATCTCGTAACTCCACACTTTCTGCTATTTGCTGGGCCCAAAAATCAACCAATACAAGTTTAGTTTTTGATTCTTCGAGAA
This sequence comes from Colwellia sp. NW0002-52-1, assembly GCF_057550865.1. Taxonomy (NCBI): domain Bacteria; kingdom Pseudomonadati; phylum Pseudomonadota; class Gammaproteobacteria; order Alteromonadales; family Colwelliaceae; genus Colwellia; species Colwellia sp. NW0002-52-1. The sequence goes on from NZ_BAAJLU010000001.1 coordinate 418,469, forward strand.
TAACTTGCTGAAAATTTTCTAAGGTAATCGCAATAGAATTTGCCATCAATGCAGTTCCAATAATAAAGACATATATTTTTAAGTGGGGTCAAACCCTAAAGATGCAAGCAAATGCCTTAAATATTTATTGTTGTCATTAACGCCTGCGTTACAGATATGTTAGATAGCAATTACTTTTAAGTATCTTCAAATTATTTAATTCGCATGTCGCTTTGGATTATCGTTTATGTAACAAAAAAATAGTATTGCATTTGACCAACATTATTAATAAGTTCATAATTTATCGAATTTTATTATTAAATAAGTCATGAAATGTCATTAGAATTTTTTGTTATAGTTTTCGTCATAATTACCTCGGTTCTCTGGTATTTAAAGCGAGGAAGCAGCACTAAAAAAATGAGAAGAACTCAAAATACTGTTGCTCAACGAAGTCAATTATCTACAGCGAAGATACGCAGCATAAACACAGTTATTCAAGCTCCTGTACGCCTGATTCCAGAAATAAATAATAATCAGAATAGCGTTGTAAAAAATTCAAATGACTTAATGAATTTTACCTTATTACCTTTTGATGCTCTTGATCGCAATCAGCAACAAAAAATTTATGATATGAGTCAGTGCTGCCGTCAACCAAATCCTTTATTACTGAGTTTGACCAAAGGCGAACTGGAGGCTAAAGAGCTAATATCTTTGATTAAATCTGATCCAGAAATGACAGCCAAGATCATCAATACCGTTAACTCTTCACTTTTTTCGTTACGACAGCCAATTGAGAGTATTCATCATGCCATAATATTTATGGGGGTTACATCTGTTAGAAGTATCGCTTTACAGTTTATTTTACAACAAAGCGTCCCCTTTAAAGATGAAGCGCAATCAGCAGCTTATAAAAGAATTTGGCTATCTAGTTATATTGCGAGCTCTTTAGTATTTTTAATCGCTAAGCACTTAAATAAAGAGAACGCCGCTGAATTGTCTACACTGTGTTTACTTACAAGTTTAGGGGATATGACAATGCTTTCTTATCAACCTTCAATAGCCAATACATACATGGGAAAAACATCACTGCTTGAAAGAGTAGAAAGTGTACAATCATCACTAGGTTTAAACTCCGCAGTAATCGGTAAAGCTTTAGCCGAACAGTGGCAGCTTCCAAAGTCAATTGTGTCAGGACTTGCTAATAGCTTATCTCCTTTGATTAATAATAAATTAAATCGTGTTATGCCGCACGAAGAGGCGAAAAATACATTACTGTGTTATTTAGCTTGTCGATTAGGTGATTTAATTGCTTTTGAAGGTGTTAGTGATATTTTTAAAGTTGAAAACGAGGGCTTAGCGGCTTTAAGTAGTTCAGATTTTGCCTATATACAAACCAATATTGAACAACTAGAGCTAGAACAAATTAGTCAATTATTTCGGGACCCTAGCTTTATCAGTAAAGCTAAGCGACTGATCGCTCAAGTGGTTGCCTAGGCTATAATATTTATGCGCACTAAGTTTTGTATTTAGCGCTTAATTAACGCTCTAACCCTCGCTTAATTTCAAGCGTAATAATGGGGTCAGAGCGTTTAGACTTTTAAGACTTAGCATTTTATGATTTAGGTTTTCAAAACAAGGTTAACTATTTAAACGTTCTGTAATAATTCACGAGCAATAATAACTTTTTGAATCTCACTTGTACCTTCATAAATTGCCGTTACACGCACATCACGCGCCATACGCTCAAGTGGGTATTCTTTCACATAACCTGCCCCACCCATTAACTGTAATGCGTCGTAACAAGCTTTGTTGGCATTTTCTGTGGCAAATAGTTTTGCCATTGACGCTGCCATACCAAAAGGTTGACCTTGATCTTTAGTATACGCTGCTTGCATTAATAATAATCGAGCCGCTTCCATTTCAGTGTAGCGTTCAGCTAACTTCCATTGTAGCCCTTGGAAATTTGCTAGTGATTGACCAAATTGCTTACGATCTACAATATACGCTCTAGCATAATCAAGTGCAGCAAGACCAACACCTAATGCTAATGAACCTATACCAATTCGACCACCAGCTAGCTCACCAACAGCAACGCCAAAGCCTTTATTTTCTGCCCCCATTAACGCTGAGGCTGGTACGCGACAGTTAGTAAAGTTTACTTCGTTAGTTGGTGATGCTTTTTGGCCCATTTTCTCTTCGGCTTTACCTATGGTTATTCCGTCGGTATTGGCTTCAACAATAAAACATGAGATGCCTTTACCTTTTTTAGCTTCTGGGTCGGTAACTGCCCAAACTACGAATACATCAGCAAAAGAGCCACTGGTAATATAAAGTTTACTACCGTTAATGATATAATCATCGCCATCTTTAACCGCTTGCGTTTTCATACCTGCGGGATCTGAACCTGCTGTAGCTTCTGTTAAACAGAAACCACCAGCTCGGTATTCGCCACTACAAATTTTTGGTAGGTATTTATTTTTTTGTTCTTCATTGCCTACCGCTTGAATGACTTCTGCAACCATATTAGTTACAGACGTTGTTACCGCTGTTGAAGCACAAGCGCGAGCGAGTTCGGTTATGGCTAAACTAAAAGCGACCGTACCAGCTTCAACTCCGCCATATTCAGCTTTAATATTTAAGCCCATAAAGCCTAGTTCATTTAGTTGAGCTAAGTTTTTTAAAAACAAGCTTTGATCTCTTGTTTCATCAAGCTCTGCCGCTACGGGGGCTAATTCACTATCGGCAAACTTTCTTGCCATATCTTGAATCATTATTTGTTCTTCAGTTAAAGAAAAATCCATCAAAAATCTCACTTTTATTAGTTTAGTATTATCCGATGACGGTAATGGCTAGCGTTAATATTATTAGGACTAACGATATAATTGTGTCAGCTAACTATGTTTCTAAACTATGTTTCTAAACTTTGGCTTCTAAACTGTGATTTCTAAATTACAGTCGCTAAATTAAATAAGCTTATACTGTTTTCAAACATAGTTTCTTAGTTATATAACCTGAACTCTGGATAAGCAGCACTTTCTCAATACTTCCTTTTAACTCATTATCCAGAGCTCAGGTTATATAGCAAAAACGCGCCAAAGCGCGTTTTCTATTAAATAATATTGTAACAACGATTAGAGCACAAACCAAAGCAGACCAGCGCCCAAAACTAAGCGATAGACTACAAATGGCATCATACCTATTTTATTTACCATGATAAGGAAGTAATGAATACACGCATAGGCACTCACAAAAGCTAAAACACTGCCTAGGCCCATGGCAGACCAGTCAACCGCACCCGCCTCTAAAATAAGTTTTAAGGTTAAATAACTGCCCGCCATAGCAATTGCAGGTATCGACAATAAAAAAGAAAAACGTGCAGCGTTTTCTCTACTTAAGCCTAACATTAGGCCGATAGTCATCGTAATGCCAGAGCGCGACGTGCCAGGAATTAATGCAATGGCTTGTGCTAAACCAATTAACATTGCGCCTTTAAAGCCTAAATTCTCGATACTTTTATTTTGCTTAGCTTTAATATCTGCAAAACCTAGTAAAAAACCGAACAATAATGTGGTTGCCGCAATCACAAGTGCGCTACGTAAGTGCTCTTCAATAAAGTCTTTACCTAATAGTCCAAATAGCCCAGCAGGGATAGTGGCAAAGATTATCCACCACGCTAATTTTCCATCAAAATTATCACGTTCGCCTTTTAAAGTACCAAACCAAGCCACAGCCATGCTGCCTACTTCCTTACGAAAATAAAGTACAACGGCTAACAAAGTACCGACATGAACAGCTACGTCGAATGCTAAGCCTTGATCTTGCCAGCCTAAAATAGCTGAAGGTAAAATTAAATGCGCAGAGCTAGAAATAGGTAAAAATTCTGTTAAACCTTGAATCAACGCTAAAATAAAAACTTCTACAGTGCTCATATTACTTATATTTCCTTATTTTTCCTTGCCCAAATCAAGGGCACTATTTGTAATTGTTGTTGGTCTTTATCATATTGTTGCCATAATTCTTGATAACAAAGCCCAAGACTAGGATGAACTAGATGCCCCGCTATTTCGGCTAATGGCCATAAAACAAAGGCATTTCTTGTAATTTCTTCTCGTGGTATTTGTGCTGGGCTGTCTGTTATAACATCATCATAAAGCAGCAGATCTAAATCTAATGTGCGCGGGCTAAATTTTTTAGCATTTTGGCTACGCCCATGAGCAAACTCTATTTTGCGTAAAACTGAAGCAACACTGCCTAGGCTTTGCTCTGTTTGTACGCCAACCACCATATTGTAAAATGCTTTTCCAGCAAAGCCGACTGCTTCACTTTCGAATAACGAAGACAATGTCAGCAAACCAAAGGCTTCGGTTAAGGCATTCAGCCCTTGTTCGATATAATGCTGGCGATTAATGTTACTGCCAATTGAAATATAAATTTCAGCCATTACATTGCTTGTTCAAGTCGCAGTGAACCACGTTCTATTTCAACACCTACTGTAGTAGCGTTATGTACAGCGGTTGGTTTCATCAGTTTTAAGCGTAACCAAGGTATTTGATAATTCGCGATAAGAAAGGCTGCAATTCTTTCTGCTAGCGTTTCAATTAAATCTACCGGATTAGCGTTTGCGAATTCGACAATCGCTTCAGAAATAGCTGCGTAATCAAGTGTTTTAGCCAGTTCGTCATTTTCAGCGGCTTGTGCTGTATTCCATCCCATGGCCAAATCAATAACAAGTGTTTGTTTAATTTCTTTTTCCCAGGCATAAAAACCAATGGTTGTTTGAAAAGTTAACCCTTCAATATAAACTTTATCCACACTCAAACCTTATTTATGTAATGGCGTTTCATGAGATAGTACAAACAATCGCCACAACTTACTTTACAAAATAAATGGCGAGTTTACCTGTGCAGGTCTAGAAAAACTAGTAAACAACACGCTACAATGACAAAAAGCTAAAATAATAGGTTATTTTTACAGCTTACTTTGAAAGGAACTATGTATCACTAGTTTACTTGTTACGTTTTTAATGGTGGTTATGGCCTACTTAGTAGGTTCAATTTCGAGTGCCATTTTACTTTGCAAACTATTGAGCTTACCTGATCCCCGCTCTGCTGGTTCTAATAACCCTGGCGCTACAAATGTACTAAGAATTAGCAATAAATTTGTTGCTGCATCAGTACTAATTTTCGACATACTAAAAGGTACTTTACCCGTGTGGGCTGGTTATTTTTTAGGTATAGAACCCGTTTACTTAGGTGTTATTGCTCTCGCCGCTTGTTTGGGACACATGTACCCCATATTTTTTAATTTTGAAGGTGGCAAAGCAGTGGCTACTGCCTTTGGGGTATTGTTACCTATTGGTTTAGATTTAGCCGGCTTATTAATATTAACTTGGTTAATTGTGGCAAAAACCACACGCTATTCAAGCTTAGCTGCCATTGTAACTGTATCAATGGCACCTTTATATACATGGTTGCTAAAGCCTATTTATGTTATTCCAGTGTTGATGCTGTCTGGTCTGATTATATTTCGCCATAAAGAAAATATCATCAGACTGATACAAGGCTCAGAATCAAAAATATCTTTTACAAAAAAATAAACCTGTTTAATGCTATACATTCAAAGCAAATAAATTAAATTGGCTCTAAAGTATCAAGTGGCCAACGTGGTGTCGCTTTAAAAGTTAAATCGGCATCTACGCCAGATTTTAAACGCTGTAATCCTGCATAAGCGATCATGGCACCATTGTCAGTACAAAACTCAGGTCGAGGATAAAATACTTCTCCTCCCAGCTTTTTAGTAATCTCGGCTAACTTTTCTCTTAATGCACTATTTGCACTTACACCGCCAGCAATAACTAAACGATTTAAATTACACTGTTTTAGTGCGCGCTTACATTTAATAGCTAAAGTATCAACGACAGCTTCTTGAAAAGCATAAGCGATATCGGCTTGAGTTTGCGCTTTTTGTTCTGGCGTTAATGCTTCTTTTTCTTCTTTACGAATAGTATTAGCCGCTGAAGTTTTTAATCCACTGAAACTAAAGTCTAACCCAGGTCTGTCAGTCATTGGACGTGGAAATTTATAACGCCCCTTGCGACCACTTTCAGCCATTTTAGCTAATACCGGGCCACCAGGATAATCTAGTCCAAGCAACTTAGCGGTTTTATCGAATGCTTCACCGGCGGCATCATCTACAGATTCACCTAATAGCTCATAATGACCAATACCATCAACACGCACTAACATGGTATGACCGCCCGACACTAATAAAGCAATAAAAGGAAAGTCAGGGACATTCTCTTCTAACATAGGTGCTAATAAATGCCCTTCCATATGATGAACAGGCACTGCCGGTAAGTTCCAACCATAAGCCAAACTTCGCCCTATTGAGCAACCAACTAATAAAGCCCCCACCAAACCTGGTCCTGCAGTATAGGCAACACCGTCTAAATCTGCAGGAGTTAAGTTTGCATCTGCCAACACTTCTTTTATTAATGGAATTGTTTTACGCACATGATCGCGCGATGCCAATTCAGGCACTACTCCGCCATAATCTGCATGAACAGCAATTTGACTATAAAGTCTATGCGCAACTATACCTTCAGGTAAGTTACCTTCACCGTCATCATAAATGGCAATGCCGGTTTCATCACAAGAGGTTTCAATACCTAAAATTCGCATAGCTTTAATTTACCTAGAAATGTTTCGTCAATATAAGAAGTCGACCGAGTGTAAATAAAATAATCAGTCGTCAATTGGACGCTGATTTTACCTAGCCACTTAGCAACTTTCAATTTATAGCGCATAAAAGATAGTTTTATGATCAATATCAACCATTAAGCGCCAATTACCGACAATAATTTTACAAATATAAACGAAAAAGTTATTACTACTTTACATTAGCATATGCTTGGCATTAGAATACGGCACCAATTTTTAATAGAGTGGGTGAAGATGAGGCCATGTGGCTGAAATCAGACACCGATTTAATATAGATTCTAACTAAGGTAAAACAGTACATGCCAGTAATTAAAGTAAGAGAAAACGAACCATTTGACGTTGCACTACGTCGTTTCAAACGTTCATGTGAAAAAGCAGGTATCCTTTCTGAAGTTCGCCGTCGCGAGTCTTACGAAAAGCCAACTTGGGAACGTAAGCGTAAAAAAGCAGCAGCAGTAAAACGTGCAGCTAAAAAAGTTTCTCGTGAGAACGCTCGTCGCGTTCGCATGTACTAAGAATACCTTAGTAAATCCTAAGCCAACTGAGTTAACTTAAAAGTAATTATACCATGAGTCTACTTAGCCAACTTAATGATGAAATGAAAATTGCCATGCGTGCCAAAGACAAAATTCGTCTTGGCGTAATTCGTATGGCAATATCTGCAGTAAAGCAGGCAGAAATCGATCACAACACAGAAGCAACTGACGACAATATCATTGCCTTGTTAACTAAAATGGTTAAACAACGTAAAGAATCTATCAAAATGTTTACTGAAGGTGGTCGCGATGAATTAGCAGCTAAAGAAGCTGCAGAAATTATCGTTTTAGAAGATTTTCTCCCTCAGCCATTATCTGCAGATGAAATTAACCAGCTGATAACAAAAGCGATTGCCGATACCGGTGCAGCCTCAATGGCTGATATGGGTAAAGTAATGGCGGTGTTAAAACCGCAAATGCAAGGCAAAGCGGATATGGGCGCAGTAAGCGGACAAATTCGTAAAGTTTTAAACAGCTAGTTAATCTTCCAAAATGAACTTCACTGTTCATTTTGCATATAAACCGCGACAGCTTTGGCCTCGCGGTTTTATTTTAACTAGCGCACATAAAGTTACTATTTTCCCAATATTAATTGTGTAAAAATAGCGTTTTAATTAGAAGTAATGGTATTTATGGCTGGTATGATCCCTCGACAGTTTATTGATGACTTATTGGCGCGAGCCGATATTGTCGAACTAATAGATTCTCGCGTACCATTAAAAAAAGCCGGTAAAAACTACCAAGCTTGTTGTCCATTTCATACCGAAAAATCGCCCTCATTTACTGTTAGCCAAGACAAACAGTTTTATCACTGCTTTGGTTGTGGTGAGCACGGTAATGCTATTTCTTTTTTGATGGAGTTCGATCGTTTAGAGTTTCCAGACGCAGTTGAAGAACTAGCTTCCCATTACAATATGGACGTGCCACGCGAACAAAGCAATCGCTCTCCTGCTCAGCAGAAACAAGATCAAAAAGCCTATATTCAAAAGCAAGATGACTATGAATTAATGGCACAAATCAGCCGTTTCTATCAACAACAATTAAAAGTTGCCACAGATAAAGACGTCGCGATTAATTATTTAAAAGGCCGAGGACTCAGCGGCGAAATAGTCAAACGTTTCGGCATTGGTTACATCAGCGATGCTTGGGATGGCATGATGAAAGTTTTTGGCCGCAGTAACCAAATAAATCAACAACTTGTTGATTTAGGCATGGCCATACAAGGTGATAAAAATAGACCTTATGACCGCTTTAGAGGTCGTATTCAATTTCCTATTCGAGATAAGCGTGGACGCGTTATTGGTTTTGGTGGCCGCGTATTAAGTGACGGCACACCTAAATACCTTAACTCGCCAGAAACACGCATTTATCATAAAGGCCAAGAACTATATGGCTTATATGAAGCCAAGCAAGCTGTAAAACAATTAACACGTTTAGTGGTAGTAGAAGGCTATATGGATGTAGTAGCCCTTGCTCAACACGGGGTTGACTATGCAGTAGCATCGCTTGGTACTGCGACTACGCCTGAGCAATTACAAACATTATTTAGAACCGTTAAAGAAGTTATTTGTTGTTACGATGGTGACCGAGCCGGTCGCGATGCAGCCTGGCGTGCGATGGATAACGCCCTACCAATGATTCAAGATGGTTATAGCTTAAAATTTGTGTTCTTACCCGACGGGCAAGATCCTGACTCAATGATCAGAGAACAAGGCCAAGCCGCTTTTGAAAATACATTAGATAATGCCACACCTTTATCACAATTTTTATTCGAGCATTTGTTAAGCCAAATTAATATGAACTCGCCTGAAGGCAAAGGAGCTGCTGTTGGCGCTTTTCAACCTTATTTAGCTAAACTTCCTGCAAGTAATCTTAAAGACGCTATAGTAACTAAACTCGCAAATCAGTTTGGCGCAAGTAATGAATTGCAATTAAAAAAACTTCATACAAGTTTTGCAAACACAACAGAAAATAAAGCCAAACCGCAGCGACCAAAAATTACGCCAGTGAGACTTGCTATTGCATTATTACTAGAGCATCCCCATATAGTAGAAAAGCTGCCTGATCCGAATATTTTGGCAGATTTAAATTTACCGGGCATTCCGTTACTAAACCAGTTATTAAGGTTATGTAAACAAAACCCGAAAGTTAACAGCGCACAGCTTATTGAACATTTTAGAGATCAAGAAGCCGGAAAGCAGTTAACAAAAATAATGTGCATAGAGCATCATGTAGAAACGGATCATGCTGAAGACACTTTTCTTGATATTATTGAAAAGTTTTTGAACAAATTTTTAGAAAACCGCTCAAATGAATTAATGGAAAAGCAACGCACTGAGGGATTAACCAAAGCTGAAATAGGCGAATTACATAGTCTACTAAGTGAGCAAAAATAATATAACGTGCTGAATGTATGTCAGCATTAAATTAACAACAAAAAACAGTTACGTCTGGTAATTTAGTAAACATTTCGCTATAATTTCCGGCTTACTGTTGTAATTTTGATAGCCATAAATAGGTGGACACTCGTCAATGGATCAAGCCCCACAATCTAGACTTAAAGAGTTAATAACCAAAGGTAAAGAGCAAGGTTATTTAACTTTTGCCGAAGTTAACGATCATCTCCCTCAGGATATTATCGATTCCGATCAAGTTGAAGACATCATTCGAATGATTAACGACATGGGTATTCAGGTGTTTGAAAACGCACCGGATAACGATACGTTAATGATGAGTGAAGCCAATACTGATGAAGATGCAGCTGAAGCTGCGGCCCAAGCACTTGCTACTGTAGAAAGTGAAATCGGTCGTACTACTGATCCCGTTCGCATGTATATGCGTGAAATGGGTACAGTTGAGCTACTGACACGTAAAGGCGAAATTGTTATCGCTAAGCGTATCGAAGAAGGCATTAAAGAAGTTCAACGCTCGGTTTCTGAATATCCGCCAGCAATCAACTACTTGCTTGAGCAATGGGATAATTTTGAAGCTGAAGAAGTTCGCTTAAGTGATATTATCGTTGGCTTTTTAGACCCTGACGCTGAAGATGAAGAAATTCCTGCAGCAGCAACGCACATCGGCTCAGAGCTTTCGAAAGAAGAATTAGACGACGAAGATGATACTGACTCTGACGACGATGACGAAGACGAGGAAGAAGAAGATACAGGTCCTTGTCCTGAAGAAGCACGTGAAAAATTCACTGCTTTGCGTACAGCTTACGAACATGCTAACAAAGTAATACAAACTGAAGGTCGTGGTCATGCTGATGCACAAGCGGCAATTGATGCTTTAGCTGAAGTATTTAAAGAATTTAGAATCGTACCAAAAGTATTTGATCGCTTAGTGAAAAACATGCGTAGTGTAATGGACCGTTTACGTGTTCAAGAACGCTTAATCATGAAGCACTGTGTGGTTGGTGCTGGTATGCCAAAAACAACGTTCATTAAAATTTTTCCTGGCAACGAAACTTCGAAAAATTGGTTTGAAGAACAAAAAGCTGCTGGCCTTCCTCACTCAAAGAGAATGGCTGATATCGAGCTTGATGTTGAACGATGTATTTACAAATTAAACATGTTAGAAGAAGAAACCTATCTTAACGTGCATGGCATAAAAGACATTAACCGTCGTATGTCAATCGGTGAAGCGAAAGCTCGTCGTGCGAAAAAAGAAATGGTAGAAGCTAACTTACGTTTGGTTATCTCAATTGCGAAAAAATACACTAACCGTGGTTTACAATTCTTGGATTTAATTCAAGAAGGTAACATTGGTTTGATGAAAGCAGTTGATAAGTTTGAATACCGTCGTGGTTATAAGTTCTCAACTTATGCTACCTGGTGGATACGCCAAGCGATAACTCGCTCAATTGCTGACCAAGCTAGAACAATTCGTATTCCAGTGCATATGATTGAAACGATTAACAAACTTAACCGTATTTCACGTCAAATGTTACAAGAAATGGGTCGCGAGCCAACACCTGAAGAATTAGCTGAACGCATGATTATGCCTGAAGACAAAATTCGTAAAGTGTTGAAAATCGCTAAAGAGCCAATTTCAATGGAAACACCCATTGGCGACGATGAAGATTCTCACTTAGGTGACTTTATTGAAGATGGTAGCGGTGAGTTACCGGTTGACTCTGCAACTTCTGAAAACTTAAAAGATGCAACACACGAAGTATTAGCAGGCCTAACGGCTCGTGAAGCTAAAGTGTTAAGAATGCGTTTTGGTATCGACATGAACACAGATCATACCCTTGAAGAAGTAGGTAAGCAGTTTGACGTAACACGTGAACGTATTCGTCAAATCGAAGCAAAAGCGTTACGTAAGTTACGTCACCCTTCACGCTCTGAGCAACTGAAAAGCTTCTTAGACGGCGAATAAATATCAATACATTGGTATTACAAGAGTCCAGCTATTAGCTGGACTTTTTTTAGCTGAAATTTAGTATCGTCATCAATAACCTTAACTCTGGATAAGCAGAACTTGCTTAATGCTCCTTATCCAAAGTTCAGGTTAAATAAAACCGAACCTATTAAAGTTAATAAGCTATTTTTCAGGTATTTTGTGCAGAGGTGAGGTTAAAAACTCTTGATCTGTTAATGTATCTAAAAAAGCCAATAAATCTTGTTTCTCTTCAGCAGTTAATTCAAAGCCTTTAATAAACGGGCTTTTTAATGGATTAGCTCGACCATCGCCTTGATATTTTCCATCAATAATATTGCGCCCGCCTGCGGCATAAATATCAATAACTTCTGACAAGGTTGCGACACTGCCATCATGCATATAAGGTGCAGACTGCTTTATGTTACGCAGCGTTGGCGCTCTAAATCGACCATTATCCTTTACTAATGTTGATACTTCCCCAAGACCAATATCTTTTAACGGATAGCCAGAAACCCCTTGTGCTTGGGCCACATTATACAACCCCGTATTATGAAATGGTCGACGGTCTATTAATTGCTGCTCATGACTGGTTGATTGGGTAAAGTTAAAGCCACCATGACAATGGTGACACTCTAGGCGCTCTGAAAAAAACAAATTCATGCCACGTATTGCTGATGCTGAAATTGCATTATCGTCACCTAAATATGCATACTTATCGAAAGCTGAATTAAGTGAAATTAAGCTTCGCACATAGCTTGCTAACGCTTTAACGATCAACTCAAAACTTATGGCTTGGTTTGGAAAAGCCAAGTCGAAATCTAATTGGTAAGCTGGTTTTTTAAACCGTGCAAGTACTTCATCTTCATGACCAGTTATTCCTAACTCAACTGGTGACTCATCAAACATTGGCAGTAAAATCTGCCGCTCGAGAGTCGTAATACCATCATGTGCCCAAGTCAGGGTTTTATTGTAAGCAATGTTAACCAAGGCTGGAGCATTTCTACGATGTAAAATACCTGTAGAGCCTACAGATATGGCTAAAGGCTCTGCAAATGCATATTGTTGTTGATGACAAGTTTGACAAGATTGCTGTTTGTTAGCCGATAAATTTTTATCAAAAAATAGTCTTTTCCCTAGCGCTACTTTTTCATCCGTCATCGGGTTGTTTATCGGAACTTGTGGCTTAGGAAAACCGTTAATAATTGGCCATTTATAATTGTTTTCTTTAGGTTTATTGTTATCGCAAGACCACAAAGAAACACTAAGTACTAAAGTTAAAGCAATAATAGTAAGTTTATTCAACCAAGTTGCCCTCGCTTTCATACTGACTTTTAGTTGCTTTAAAAACCCCGTCAACACGAGCATTATTAGCTATTGAATTATTCAACGATAAATTCTGGAATAGTTGCTGACAGCTTTTATTGTCTTGCTCTGACTGACAACTCGACGAAGCAGACAATTCAACACCCTTTAACAAAGCAGCTAAGTCGACGTTTAATATAAACTGGCCTTGATTATTTTTAACCAACGGAAGTTGAAAATTAAACCGGTTTGGGTACAGACAATTATATTGAGGGGAGCGCATTACACTTGCTGATTTACAACCTGTAGATCCTAAATGAAATAGCCATTGTTCTTGGTTTGTAGCAAGCTCTAAGCGCATGAATTTATGGCCTGTTTGCCAAATCCAAAACATTGAAGGTAAATTTAATGGGCTTGGTTGACTGATTGGATTAAGGTGGTTTATCTCAAAGGGTACGCCAAGCGTAAAACGTATTTTGCTGTATTCATCCAAAACATGATTGCTGTCTGTTGCAAGCTCAATCGCCCAATTAGCTTTGCTTTTTATTTTACTTTCTGCGGTATTGTTAACGTCTAACAACACATTATTATCTTTACAATTTGTGCCCAATAAAGCGGTATTTCTTGCTTGAAAAGGCGTGTTAGCCAAATTTAATTTTTTCCAGCCCAAAGTACTCGAGCCAACTTCAATATCGCTAATAAAAAACTGAAGCTGCTCTATAAACCAGGTTTTATTTTTCTCACCGATGTTAAAAGTAGTTTGGCAGTCTAGTGCTGAATTTTTCCACATCAACTTTACATCGAATTGCTGAGCATTTGAGCGTGTTTCACTAAAAAAGCAACCCGAAATACTTAACGATATTATTGATACAAGTAAAAAAGCATACCGGCTTTTTATTAACATAATGCTCACTTAATATTTATTACGGCTATCAGACTATAATTATCATAATAGTAAAAACAACGACTACTATTAGTTAGTATGATTTCAAAAACAATGTAAATACGTTACAGTAAGTTGCATTTATAACATTTTATTAACATAAGGACTATCGGATGTTTCGCATAACATTGATATTTGTCGTTAGCGCAGCCTTGTTTTACAGTGATCTAGCTATGGCTCACTCTGAGCATGACAAAGCCCGCTTTGTCGCTCAAATAGGTAAAGATACTGGAAAATGTGATCAAGTACTTAGGCCTTGTAAAAGTATTGGCTATGCTGTTCAGCAAGCGAATAAAGGCGATAAAATATTAGTATCTGCCGGGGAATATACCGTTAGTTCAAGTGAAGAGTTGTTCTATTTAAAAAGTGCATTAGTGCCAATTTTTGGTGGTTACAATCGCTTCGATCACTTTCAAAGCCAAAGCCCAGATACAAACCCTACAGAATTGAAAAATATTCCGTTAGATATGGCTGAGCAGCTACGCGAGCAAGGTTTTATAGTTTTGGCCGATGGTAAGTCGTTATTTAGCAAAAACAGCCCTGAAGGCAAGGCATTACAACGTAAGCTAGAAAGTTATACTACCTTAAGTGAAAAGCAAGTTGACCTAGCCTGTGTAGACGGTAAAGCAGGAAGTTTTGACTGTAATAACATTGATTTACTTGCTCATATGCCGCTAAGTGAATTTTCAAGCCGACCAAACAGCGCTAATGATATTTGGGGCCATGTAGATTTAAATACCGGTGACGAATATGCACTCATTGGTTTACGTAACGGCATTGCGGTGATCAATGTAACAAACCCTGAAAATCCAAAAGAAGTTGGCACCATTAGTGGTCTTAACTCAACGTGGCGAGACATTAAGGTCTATCAATACTTTGATAGTGCCATTAATGCTTGGCAAGCTTATGCTTATGCAACCGTTGACGGTACCACAGACTACGTCACTATCATCAACCTAAACCAATTACCTAACTCAGTTAGCTTAGTGGAAAAAAACACTGTAGTTACCAAAGCACATAATGTTTATATTACCAATGTTGATCATACACTTAACATTGCACTACCGGGCTTAACACCCACCTTGCAACTCATAGGAAGCAATAAATTTGGTGGCGCATTTCACAGCTACTCATTAAAAACGCCAGCAACACTTACCACATTACCCAATAACTACTTTGGATCAGGCTACACTCATGACGGTGCTTCAATCAATATTACCGACAACAGAAAAAATAGCCAATGTAATACAAGCAACGAGAGCTGCACCGTATTTATTGATTTCAATGAAAAAGAAGTAAAACTTTGGGATATTACTGACGCTTCAGCCACTCGTTTACTCGGCACTGGCGAATACAACGATGTGGCAAAGCGTGACCAATATGTACATTCAGGCTGGGGCACAGAAGACAAACAACATATCTTTTTACACGATGAATTCGACGAGAAAGATGGCGGCTTAAACTCCACAGTGCGAATATTTTCCATTGCTGACCTTAATAACCCTACCCAAGTAGGACAATGGACAGGGCCAACACGCGCGATTGATCACAACGGTTTTGTTCGAGGCAATCGCTATTACATGTCAAACTATGAACGTGGCTTAACGGTATTAGACATTACCGACCCAGCGAATCCTGAAACAGTTGGTTTTTTCGATACTTACACGCCATCAAACAATGCCGGCTTTAACGGTGCTTGGGGTGCGTATCCTTTCTTACCTTCAGGTAATATTTTAGTCAGCGATATTGGCAGTGGCTTGTATATTCTAAAAGATCGCACACAATTATCGACCCAAGGCAGCCTTGGTTTTGCTAACAACGCTATCGATACTGCCCAAGGTGAAACCCTAACTATTAACGTGCAACGCAGCAATGCAGCTAGCCCAGATCAAACGGTAAGTGTTAATTATCAACTACTACCCGGAAGCGCAAAGGCAAACAGCGATTACACGCCTCTTGCTGGCACATTAACTTGGGCTGCTAACGATACCGCCGATAAAACGATTGAAGTTGATATTGCAAATGATGCAACGGGTAATGAGTTGAAAGAAAAGTTTTTTGTGCGCTTAAGCCAACCAAGTAATAGCGCAACACTCAATCAACATAGTTATTTAACGGTTAATATCGACGGACGTAACGATAGTGGCGCTATAGCGTTTACATCTGCCAGTACTACCGTAGCAGAGAATCAAGGTGAGTTTTCCATCACGGTGGCGCGCCAAGGCAGTTCAACTGGCGCTGTATCTGTTTCTTATTTACTGAGCGCAGGCACAGCAACAATTGGTGAAGATGTAGAGTCAGCTTCAGGCATTATTAACTGGGCAGACGGTGACTCTGCAGAAAAAAGCATTCAAATTAACATTATTGACGATACCGATGACGAAGCTAACGAAACTTTTGTTATTGATTTGTCACCTGTCGCCGAGAGCAACTTAGGTGCTATTACAAAATATACCGTAACCATTTCAGATGACGACAGCAACTCAGCCCCTACTGTAACAGTACCCGAAGATAGCGAAATTAATTCTGGCGCAACTATTAGCATAGCAGCAACCGCTACCGATACTGAAAATGACGCAATGACTTACTTATGGCAACAAACGGCAGGAGCTAATATTTCCCTAACCACTGCAACATCTTTAACAACAAGCTTTATAGCACCAGCTAGCGCAGGAGAAATAACACTTTCATTTACAGCCACAGACTCAAAAGGTTTGTCTAGCACACAAAATGTTACCTTTACTGTAGTCGTTGCCCCAATAGCAACACCTTCACCTACACCACCCGTTGAGAGTAAATCTTCAGGTGGCGGTTCAATAGGATACTTCATCTTATTTATAGTTATTTTACTCACCAGAAAACAAATAAAATAACGAAATAGTTAAGTTGAGCGAACATTGCAACAACAAATCGCTCAACTATTGAACTAACGAACTCATTTATCTGTTTTTTTAACTTTATAATGGTGACAACAAAATAAAAAATGCTTATACTTCTCGCCGCTTTGAACAACCTTTCATGTTTTCAAAGCAAAAGTAGAAAGATGGCCCCTTAGCTCAGTTGGTTAGAGCATCCGACTCATAATCGGCAGGTCCCCTGTTCAAGTCAGGGAGGGGCCACCATTTCATCATTTAAAGACGTCCGCGTACGTCTTTTTTTGTGCCTGCAAGCCAGTAAATACGTTTAAATTACCTGTTATTCAGTCCATTAGCGTCCACCACGATATTGTAACATCCACGATTTAATGTAACACTGAACGTAACAACGGCAATAAATAGCCAAGGGAGTTGTTACAATGGCGAATATTACAAGACCTCTAACCAATACTGAAATCAAGCAAGCTAAGGCCAAAGAGAAAGAATACAATTTAGCAGATGGCGAAGGTTTAGCACTAAGAGTAAAGCCTAACGGGCAAAAATTTTGGATATTTAACTATTCAAAGCCCTATACAAAAAAAAGAACTAATATTGGTTTTGGTACTTTCCCTAGTGTCTCACTGGCTGATGCTCGTCAGAAAAGAAAAGAAGCACGAGAGCTATTAGCTAAGGATATCGATCCTAAAGCCCACAAAGAAGAATCAATCAAAAAAAATAAAGAAGCTCTTGAAAATACCTTCGGTGTTTTTGCCGATAAATGGCTAAAGCTAAAAAGACAACAAGTAAAAGAAGAAACCGCAAAAAAGGCTTTTCAATCATTAGACAAACATATACTCCCCTCACTTAAGAACGTCCCTGTTGAAACAATCAAGCCAAAACTTATTATTGGCATTCTCAAGCCTATAGAGGCAAAGGGCAGCTTGGAAACAATTAAAAGATTATGCAGGATCATTAATGAGGTAATGCGCTTAGCGTTAGCTGAAGGAGTTATAGAAGTAAATTACTTAAGTGATGTTACTAAGCTATTTGCAGCACCTAAAAAAACAAACATGGCAACAATTTCCCCTGACAGATTGCCTGAACTAATGCAGGCGCTTAATAACGCCAGCATAATGAAAATTACACGCTGTTTAGTTGAGTGGCAATTACACACGATGACGAGGCCTATAGAAGCAGCCACTGCACGATGGGAAGATATAAACCTTAAAGAAAAGGTCTGGATAATTCCTGAAGAACGAATGAAGATGAAAAAGCCGCATACCATTCCTTTAACACCACAAACATTAGACTTGCTAGATGCACTTAAAGAGATATCTGGGCATAGAGAGTACGTATTTCCTAGCCATAGAAACCCTAAAAGCCACGTTAATAGCCAAACAGCCAACATGGCGTTAAAGCGTATGGGGTTCGCAGGAGAGCTTGTTTCACACGGTTTGCGAGCACTTGCTAGTACGACATTAAACGAGCAAGGCTTTGATCCTGATGTAATAGAAGCTGCATTAGCCCATGTAGATAAAAATGAGGTTAGACGAGCTTATAACCGGGCAGAATACATTGAACGTAGGCGCGTATTAATGTGCTGGTGGAGTGAACATATACAGAAAGCATCATTAGGTAGTTTATCTGTTATAGGATTTAGGGGACTCAAAGTTATTTGTAGTTAGTAAAGAACTTTAACGTTCGCGAAATAAGTTTCGTTCATACTAACTTTTGTTTGTCAAAGTTAGACAGGTTAAATATATGCTACGCCTGTTCTGGTTTATAGTTGGCACGATTATGAGCTTTAGAATATAAAATATTGTTTTAATTAAATTTAACCCAACAAAAAACAACCATGATGCACACCTATTCAACGGTTGTCCTTTCAATGACCTACAAATAAAAACGAGAATAATCAGCCGCTTGCATCATAATACATTGAATTATGAAACTTTGGTCATTTTCAATAAATACAATCTTTAAGTCACAAACTTTTGTAAAGATAAATATATTTATTTAAAGTATTCTTAACAAATTACCAGTTAACGCCAGTACTATACAAATAACCAGCGCAGGTTTCTGTGAAAGTTTTTCCCATATTTGCAGAATCTGGTATCAATCCATTTTAATCACCAGCTTCTAAGTACAAAGAGCTAGGTTTGTCACTAGAGCAACTATTGATCAATAATACCTCTAAATGCTCTGTCAAAATCAAATCTATTGTCCCTGAATTACATAAACCGTTAACTTGAATAGACTTTTAGTTACTAAAAATCAAAAGTTTTGTAGTATAGCTATATCATTATTTACTTGAATTATTATTGTGCAGACGAAATTACTGTTTTCTTCAAAAGAGTACAAGCAATTACTTGGCATTTCAGATTGCGAACTGATGCACATGCGAGTTTCAGGAAAATTGGATTTTGAAAAAAAAGGCAATGCATTTTTATACCAACTCCATGATAAAAAATTATTATTAAAGCACCCTGTAGCGAATAACTTATTAAACTGGTATCAAGAAAAACACGTTATATCTCTTGATAACTTTCCTAAAGACGTAGAGTCAATTAATTCGATATTAGAGCTTATAGAAACAGTTTTACTACCCGTTAATAAAAAGTTTGGCGATGTTAAAATCACGTACGGTTTTGTATCACAAGAACTAAACAGGTATATCCAGAAAAACAGTTCAACAGGTACATATCCAACAATTGATCAACATTCTGCTTCAGAATTAAATAATGCGAATAATCATATCTGCAAAAGACACGGTATAGCTTGCGATTTCTTTATAAATGGCTTTGAAAACAAAATGGATCAAGTTATGTTGTTTATAGTAAAAAATTTGGATTTCGATAAAATTTACTATTATGGAAATGATAGACCAATACACGTAAGTGTTGGTAATAAGTCAGAAAAGCACTTACAAATAATGAATGTAAGTGCTAATGGTAGACGTATTCCTGGGAAAAAAGCATACGGTAATGAAGCAATCATACTAGCGGAAGAGTTAATCAAATGAATGCTGAACAATTTAAAGAGTTAGTTAATTCTCTGACTATTGGTAAAAAGCTACCCGATTCAATTTATTTTCATAAAGATACATTTTCAGAAGTACCAAACGCTTTATCTAAGTTCATTAAAGTAGTAGCGAAAGCTCTTAAAATTGAAGATGACAATTGGAATCTAGTTAAAGTATTTAGAAAAGACTTTCGTCTATCCCTATTAAATTATCCTTTATTTTTTGAAGACTCATACCCTGCTTTAGAACAAAGTGTAAATGTTGATTTAACTAAATTATCACACCGTATAACGAAATACTCAGAACAAGAAAACCCACCTATTCTTCACAGAAAAGAAACAATGATTTCAAAAGATCATGAGTTTTATGATCAGTTCTGTATGCTTACACAAGAAGGAGAAGCAGCAGGGTTATACGATAACAGCCGCATGATTGGCTTTAAGAATTCGTGGCAGAGGTTAATATCAAAACATGGCTATGAACTTGTAGATGGGCGTTTATTTAGAAGTTCAGCTGTAAGTACAGATAATAATAGTGACAAAGAAATAGATAGACATAAAACAGCAATAGTTAGACATGAACTATCAGCTCCTATGAAGACCCTTGCAAAAAACGGGTTTCTGTCTGGTGATTATTCTATATTCGATTATGGTTGTGGTAGAGGTGATGATCTTAGAGAGCTTGAAGCCCATGGTTTAGATGCTTTGGGGTGGGATCCTAATTTCAACCCTGATTCAGACATAGTTAATTCAGACATTGTTAATATTGGCTTTGTTATAAATGTGATAGAAGATCAAGATGAGCGTATGGCAGCCGTATTAGGTGCATGGGAGACTACCAATAAGTTATTAGTCATATCAGCTATGTTAGCTAACGAAAGCTATATATCTCAATTCACGCCATACAAAGATGGTGTTATCACCTCAAGAAACACATTTCAGAAATACTTTTCACAAGCCGAATTAAAAATATACATAGAAAGAACGCTTGATGAAGAACCTATAGCCATATCACCTGGCATATTTTATATCTTTAAAGATAAAGCTTTAGAGCAAAGCTTCTTAAAAAACAGACATAAACGCAACTATGAATGGAAACACCTAACAGCCCCGAAACCAGTAAGTGAAGACCAAGCTAGAATACTGTTTACAAAGCATCAAGAACTATTAGAATCTTTTTGGTTAAGTTGTTTAGCTTATGGCCGCATACCAGCTAATGATGAATTTAAAGATAGCGATCAAATAAAAGAGATAATAGGGTCAAATAAAAAAGCACTAAAGCTAGTAACTGATTGGTTTGGTAAAGATGAGTTAGAATTAGCGGCAAACATGCGAAAAGAGGATTTACTCATCTACTTCGCATTAGGCATGTTTGAAGGGCGAAAGAGCTACACAAATTTACCTGATGATATTACAAGAGACATCAAAGCCTTTTTTGATACACATAAAATAGCATTACACCAAGCGAAAGAATTACTATTCGATATTGCTAATATTGAACAAATTACCAAAGAATGTATCAAGGCTAAAGATACATTGCCTGCTTCTAAATTATCTCACGAAAGTGGCTTACCTCATTCATTAACCCTACATAAAAAGTTTATCGACGATTTATCTCCACTTCTCAGGGTATACGTATATTCTGCACTCCAGTTATATGGCGAGCTTGATGATATTCAGTTAGTTAAAATACATATCACCTCAGGTAAAGTAACATTATTAGGGTATGAAGGCTTTGATGACACACCATTACCTCAGTTAAAAGAACGTGTAAAAATAAAGATGGCTGAGCAAGACGTCGATTTTTTTGATTATGTGATTGAAGAAAAACGCCCTCTACTACTTAATAAAGCTGACTATATTGATGATACGTTTGAAGATTACAAAAAGCAGTCAAAATTCACTAAAAAATTAATTACAATAGTCGAAAATAATCAACAGATTATTAATTCGAACAATAAACACGCTCTATATACTCAACTTGCAATAATGGGCTTCCAAGTTGATGGTTATAATATTACCGCATAAAAATAAAAGAATTATTAATTAAAGGAGAATAATACTATGAGAAAGTGGAATTCAAGTCCTCATCCCATTTCAGATTTAAAAGACTGGAATGAGCTACATCGCCTTGAAATAAATCCTGAATTCCAAAGAGGATCAGTATGGTCTGATGCAGCAAAAATCATGCTGATAGACTCAATTTTAAATGAAATCCCAATGCCGAAAATATTGGTCTCAAAAAAAATCATTTTAGGGAGCACCCATAGAATAATTATAGATGGGCAACAAAGGACAAAAACTATTTTGTCATTTATAAATAATGAGTTTAAGTTAAAGGCCCCTTATCAAGGAGAGAGAACTGGGAAATATTTCGAAGACTTTTCACAACAAGAACAAGAACAGTTTCTTTCCTATCAAATTGACTTTAACGAATCACAAGGGTTAACAGATCAAGAATTACGAGATGTTTATTCGCGCCTAAATAAATACACCTTTGCACTCAATAAACAAGAGCTTAGAAGAGCCGACTTCCCAGGTGATTTTTTAACTTTATCTCAAGATTTAGCTAATATTGAGGATTTTGAAGATTTCAGATTATTCACTGCAGCTAACAAAAGAAGACTCAATGATGTTGAATATATATCAGAAATATTATCTGCCTTTATAGAAGGCCCGCAAGATAAGAAAAACAACCTGGATAATTTCTACCTAGAATACACTACCTGGCCTGATAAAGAGTTATTCGAAGGTAGACTATTAAACTCAATTAGACAAATTAATTATATTTTTGACGAGACATTTCCTCTAGCCAAAACACGATTTAAGCAAAAGTCTGATTTTTATTCATTAATTATTGCTATCGATAAATTCTTGACACAAGGTTATGAAATAAACCCTGCTCGATTAGAGTCAGTGAGAAGTGATTTAAAAATAGTTGATAGGAATGTATCTCCAAGCTCCGATGTTAATTTCTTTAATCTATATGCAGAAAAATGTTTGGCATCTGCCAATACTTTAGCAAGCAGAAATTGGAGAATCGACTTTATCTCATTAATCTTAAAACCTTTATTTAAAGATGAAAAGTTGAGCGACAATCATTATAAAGTTTTAGTAAGTATTTTTTCGGAACTACCGCAAGCAGATCACAACTTTTCTGAAGCAAAGTGTGATAAATGTGGTGAAGAACACTCGGAAGAAAAAGGTAACTTGTATATGACATGGGGAAAAGATAAAGAGCCCGGGTTATCTAATTTCTACTGGTCACATATAGGATGCCTTGGAGATAACATAAATTATATAAATGATGAAAATTTATATGAAATACCTGAAAACCTGAAAGATTTATCTAAATTGGTGTAGGAAAATATGGACATTACCCTTAAACATAAGTTTGATAGAAAGGAATACATAATTGACAGTAAATTCTCATGTGACGGCATTCCTTATGAAGTAGGTGACTTTTTGAATTTCGGTGGAAACGCTCTTGTTCATGAATGTTCAAGTAGTCGTTCATCAGATGAATTAGCAATCAAATTTCAAATAAAAACTCACGGTAATCGAGCTGAAAGATTTAAACAAGAGATGGATATACACAAGCGTATAAACCATACACACTTAGTACGTTTTGTTGGTTCTGGTAGTATACGTGCAAAACTAAATAAGAAAGCAGGACGTTCTCAGTTTACTAATATTCAATATGTTATCATGGATAAGTGCGATCAAAACCTGCAAGAATATATAAAAGATGGGAATTTAAGCATTCCTTATTCAGAATATATAGGACAGTTCAGAGGTTTAATTTCAGGGCTTGCTGAATTACATAAAGTAGCTATACACAGAGATATAAAGCCCACCAATATTCTGATTAAGGATGGTGTTTGGAAATTAAGTGATTTTGGTTTATGTGCTTACCTAAACCCAGAGGAAAGAAATGACTTTACACCAGACGAGGAGAAGATAGGCCCCGCAAATTGGATGTCACCAGAAAGTAATAGTAAGTTTGCCGGCTATAATACAGAGATCACAAGCCACTCAGATGTATTTCAGCTAGCCTCAATTTTTTGGATGATAATAAATCAAAAACACCCCACTGGAATTTTATCGAAAGATGACTGGATTGGTCCTGACAATTTATACCAATTATTATTCGATGCTCTACAACATTGTCCAACAAGGCGCCCATTGGATGGAGCTCTGTTTTATGAAAAGATAGTGGAAGCTATCGAGAAACCGATAGCTTTATAACTATCGGTTTTTAAGTTACTACACTGTTAAATAATTCTCAAAACTTCACTTCTTCTTCCTGGCATATAAAGCTCTATTTCATTACTTGCATAGAGCTTTAAATAAGAATACAAGTTTGCCTGGAGATCTTTAACTTCTTGTCGGTAAGGCGCGGGGTCATCTGCTAATGCATCATGCAACAACCTTGATAATTGCCCAAAACCTAAGTCACGGTCTGATTGGTTCTCAGTAATTTGTTTTTTTAGCCAGCAGTATGCTTTTGTTTGCTTGAACAACGTTGACGCTAATGCAAAATCGTTTTTAGTATTCTCAATTTGAGCAAAGGGTAATGAAGGATTGAGTTGATATTCATTCAAACTAACGCCTGGTTTACCTAACGGGAAGTCAGATACAAACAGTTCTGTTGTTTGTGGTAGTATATCTTCAGGCCATATAGCAGGTAACTCAGTTTCATCCGCCGTATCAAATTGCTCTATAAACGTCTGCATTTTATCAAGCGTATTTATAGTTAACTCAGTTGCTGATTCAACAATTTTATTAATGAATGCTTTAGATTGTTCGCAGGCATTAACTCTGCTACACGACTCTAAATTGCCATTATTCACTAACGCTAAACCTTTACCCGTTAAATTAGCGCTGCCATTAAAAATAGTATCGTGATTAACTTGATAAATTTTTGCGTGCAGATTTATGAGTGCTTTGACTTTGTAGCCATTGTTAATGCAATCACGAAGTGCATTTAAGTCACTTGCACCCTTTGCAAAATCAATTGGCGAGAAACGGCCTATCAATTCCACTTTAGGTTGGTTTTTATAAATTAACTGACTCAACCAGCGTGTCGCCGGCTGGGTCATAAAAGCAGATATGATAGTCAAATCATTACAACTAGGTAGTATACCCTCTAGCTGAACTGTGAGCTCTGAACTTGAGATTAAGCTCGTCATTAAAAGTCATCCAACTCGTCATCCTCTGGGCCTTGAAGAAACTCACTAATAACTAAGCCCCACTCTCGTCTAATGGTATTTAAATAGGCTAAACGTCGCTCATCTGTGGTTTCGTTCATCACGCGAGCAAAACCAGCAATTGTGGTTTGCATAATTTCGAGTTCATCACCATCAAGCTTACTTACAAGCTTTTGATAAAAAACGTGGTTGGTATTAAATAATACAAGTGTTAGACCTTTACTTGTTGATACGTCAAAGAATGCTTCTGAATCTCGTGCTACATCTTCAATTAAAAACCGATTTCCTGTAAGGATGAGGCGCTCTGCTTTTTCTTCGGCTTCTTCTTTGCTCATGCCACCCGCTTTTGTAAGGTGATCAACAACATCTTCTTTATTTAGCTCTTTAGTTGGTTCATCGCTTGTTTTATGGCCGTGAGTTTCACGATGAGCAGAACCTTGTGTTGCTTTAGATGCAGCACCTTCAGACACTGTTTTAGGCTCTTCCCCTTTATCTGCTTTTCCTTCTACATTTATTGTATCCAAGGCTTTCGTTAATGCTGATACATGCTTTTTAATTACTGCCACGACTTTAAGTACTTGAAGTAATGAATCAGAGTTTTCTTCCAAATCTCTTAAGTACTCTTGTTCTGAATCAAAACCAGCTTGAGTAAAAATGGTTTTCATTTCATACGGGATTAAACGAATTGCATCTTGTTTGTTATTCGTTACGCCAAAAACAGCATCAAGCGTTGGCGGGAAGGATAATTCAATACCAATAAAACGTCCTTTACTCTCTCTTAAAGCAGAAGTTAAGAATGAATCTCTTAAAACTAGCTCTCTATTGGCTCGAACAATTGAAACACCAACATTTTTGCTACAATGCTTACCCCAAGTTGTACCACCTAATTTACCAATAGTGTCCTTTAAGATACGATTTGATATATTCTTTTTGACCATTGAGGTAGTAACAGTCACATCATCTCGTTTAGGGTCACCGTTTTCATCAATATATTCAACAGAAATGACTTCCTCGTCCATCTTTTCAAAGAAAGCTTCATTTTTATAACTACCAGGTAATTCTGGTAGTGAGGTATTCTTTTTAAGATACATAGGGTCATTAGCTTTAAAAGTTTCTTTATCGTAAACATCAAGCCTGTCATCTGCAGATTTACGATAAGTTATGCTTTCTATTTTGATGTTGTCGTCACTAATGAAGTTACGATACATTCTTCCGACAAGATGTTCGCAGTGACGATAAATAGATTTGCCCGTTTTCCAGCTTAAACGATCGAGCTTAGACCAAATAATTAAAGTGCCGGATTCTGGTTTTTTAGTAAAAAATGCTTTTTCGTACTTAGCTGGTATTGCTTTTGCTGTGGGTATAGGTACTTCTTCAAGCGCACCACTTTTCATTTCATCAACATCTAAGTAAGTATGATGAGGTTCCCCACCTGCTTGCCAGCTCCATACATCAACACGTTTACACTGAGAGATAGAAGAGTTTGGTAATCCCATACCAAATTTCCCCATACCGCCTGTATCTTTACGGTGCGTACCGCCACCAAATTGCATAGCAACTCGGAGTGTATCGTTATCCATACCCACACCATTATCCCAAAGGGAGATTTCTGATACGGTATAATTTTTACGGGCTTGTTGTTGCTCTTCTATAAAACCAACTTCTACACGAGTAGCCGTTGCTTGCAAGCTATTATCGATAAGTTCAGCTAAAGCGTATGCAGTATTGTTGTAACCATTATCTCTTAACGACTCTATAACAGTCTCAGCACTTAAAAATCTATTACTCATTATTTTATATCCTTTTCTGCCCACATATCATTCCAATAACCAAATGCGAGGCTAATACTTTGAAACTCAGGTATGTTATCCATAACTGTATAAATATTACATTCACTGTTACCGCCGCTTTTATAGCCTCTCATTGCACGACCCGCCATTTGCAAGTACTGTACTAAGGAGTTCATTGGTTTAGCTATTACGGTAACGTTAGTTTTAGGTGCATCAAACCCCGCTGTTAATACATTAAAATTAACAAGAACTTGTAGCTCACCATTTTTATATTGCGCTATTTTGGCTCTTCGGCTTTCTGCTGTATCATTTTTACTATCAATCGATGCTGCTTTTATACCTTGGTAGGCGAGTGCTGTAGCTAAATTAATACCATGCTCTACAGTGCAGGCAAAAACAATAATTTGTGATCCAAGTTTACACTCATCAATAATAGTGTTGAGGATCTTGCGGTTACGCTCTATGTTATTTGCTAAAGTTGTCATTGTTTCAACACCGCCTGCATCTCTTAATTCATATGCAGCAATACCTGAATGATCATAATTTAATGATTTAAAATTGGCTTTAGCTAAATAACCCTTTTCAACCAAGTAATCTATCGGAGATAGGTAGCCTGAAATTTGCATTGATATTTTATTATTGTAAAAAAAGTTAGCTAAACGAGCATCTTCTTCCGATAGCCCATCCTCAGAGTAGCTTCTTCCCGGCGTTGCTGTTAAGCCAATCAAGTCGGCATGAAATGCCTTATCGTCGATGAAGTCTTGAACAACTTCTTGAAATTTTGGTGCAACAGCTTTGTGGGCCTCATCAAAAATAACTAATGTTACTTTTTCAGCAAGCTTGCTATATAAAAGTTGTAATTGTCTTGAGTCACTTTTTCGCAAACTTAAGAATTTATGTAAGCCAGCAACTACAAAGCCTGAATCAATACCACTCAAACTTTCAGTGGAACTTGAGTAAAATCCATAAAGGGAAGTAGGACGATTACCAAGAGATTGCCATGCTTTTGAAAATTCAGTGTAGGCTTGCGAGCAAAGTTCTTCTCTGTCAGCAAGCCAAAGAACCAAATTATTTTCAGATTGCCTTAAATGTTCGGCAGCTATATTCATTGCGGTGCGTGTTTTACCTGCCCCTGTAGGCAGATGAATTAATACTCGTTTTTTATCCTGTTCAAGCTTGGCAAATACTTGTTTACTAATGCTTTGCTGATAAGGATAAAGGCCATAGTTTGGTTCAATACACGTAATACTTTGTAATTCATTATTTTGTTCTAACTGACTTTCATACAGTGCCGTTAGCCCTAATAAACTAGCAAACTTTTCAGGGTTATCTCTAGCCCAACTAATAACTGCATCATAATGACTAGTGGTAACTTGTTTTGATTTAATTTTAAAATTAGGAAATAACGCTACCAACTGCTCAGCTGATAAACGCTCAATTAATTTATTACGTAACTTTAAGTCAAAAATAAACTCAACTTGTTTAACGTTCGCGACAGCTTTTGCTAATTTATGATTGTTATAATTATAAGAAGCCCTTTCATTAACTTCATTATTATTAACTTCCAAGGATAAAGCGAAATTTATCGATGACTTTGGCAATAAGCTTAGCAATTCATCCTCAGAAAAGTTGGATAAAACTTGTACAAGCATATATATTCCTTCAACAAAAAATTTAGCTCCCTCTAACTCGTTATTAGTTCAAAAGTCTAAAATTTAGCTTGATTCATTATCTTTATGAGAAAAACAGTACAATAAACTATAAATATCTACAAGTCGTTAGTTTAAATTACGAGACTGTATATATTTACAGCCTTTTGACTTTTAATTGCGTTGAACCCTTTCTCTTCTTCTAATTTCACGTTAACATCACCCTTGGACAAACTCTCCAGGAGCAGCAATAGCAATGAAAGCTAAATTTACCGGTCACGACACTTTTCCTTTACGGTATGGATGGTTATATAAAGCAGTTAACCATTTGAATTCCGGTGGTAAATTACAAACAAGTAAAGAAGATGAAACTCAACAAGCAATAATAAAGCTTGGTGTGGGTAAGAATATGGTTAATGCAATTCGTTACTGGGCAGAAGCTAGTAGTCTCCTTTCAATTACACGAGAACAGTCTAACATTAATTATTTTGCATCAGAAAATGGTAATTATTTATTTTCTGATTCAGGTAAAGACCCTTATTTAGAATACTCTGGTTCTATTTGGTTAATACATTTTTGGTTATGCTTTAATCAAAACGAAATGACTGCGTATCGTTATTTTTTTAATTATTCTAATGTACAGCATTTTGAAAAAACTAAACTAGTCGTTGATTGTGCTGAGTCGGCTAGAAGATTAGTGACGAACGAGATCGGCAATGAAAGCACGCTGAAGAAAGATATTGACTGTTTTTTAAATACTTATTGTAAAAAATTTAAAAGCTCTGCTGCTAAGAAGAAATTAAAAATAGATGAAGATCATTTTACATCTCCGTTATCTGAGTTAAATCTTATAAAAGATAATGGTGGTGGCTTTTATGTTAGTGATTTGATTGAGCGTCCTGAATTACCGGTTGAAATATTTATTTATGCATTAATCAAATTTACAAAATCAGAAAATGCAGAGTCAAATACAAACAGTGTAGATTTTGAATCATTACTAACTAAGCCTTATTCTCCGGGTAGAATTTTTAGATTATCTGAAAGTGGTTTGGGTCAAAAATTAGATGAAGCTTATGAGTTTTCGAATGGTGATATCTCCTGGATTGACTCATTAGGCCTTAGGCAAGTAAAAATTGAAACAACTGCTTTAAATTTTCCTGACAACTTTTTAGATCAATATTACGGTAATATTCAAGATGACTAGCCTACCTATTAATATTAATCAACGCTATAAAAGCTCCACAAGAATTGACGGAGAACTAGTTGATTATAAAAGCTTTATTGATGATTTTATCTTACATGGCACTGCTGTAAATGCGCTTGATACCTTAAGCCGTGATTTTGCAGGAAGTGAACAAAGAGCATATACACTTACAGGGCCCTATGGCTCAGGTAAATCAACTGTTGCACTTTATTTAGCTAGTCTCTTATCTTCAAACAAACAAGAACGCGCCTACGCAACTAAAAAACTTGCAAGAGCAAACGGCTTACTTGATGACCTTACTACACGTTTTAATGTTCAAAAAGGTTGGAAAGTCGTTAAGCATGTTTGTGGATTAGAAGCGCCTGCAAATTCAATTTTAATTAGTTTGTATACAGCTTATGACATTGAATTTGACCTAAACGAAGTTAAGATTTTAAATGACGAACAATGTCTTAAAGAAATTAAACTAACCTTAGCTAAAGCGTCTAAAGCTGATGGGGTGTTATTTCTTCTTGATGAAATGGGTAAAGCTTTAGATTTTCAATCTAGAGCTAATAAAGATTTACATTTATTTCAAGCGTTGGCTGATATAGCACAACAAGCTAAAACCTCAGTTGTTTTAATTGGTTTCTTACACCAATCATTTTCAGATTACGCCAAAAACAAAGATGTAAAAGCTCAAAAAGAATGGGCAAAAGTTCAAGGTAGATATCGTGATTTAAATTTTAACCCATCAATTGATGAGTCATTAATTTTAGTTGGTGATTCAATATCCAAAACACCAGAAATAACTAAAGAGCTAAAAGGTAATCATGCAAAATTAGTTAAAAATGTTGCTGTTTCGTTTGAAAAACAGGCACGGAACTATGACGCATTATTAAATACGTTACCATTGGATCCCTTAGTGAGCTTATTGCTTGGCCCAATATCTAGAAGACGATTCTCACAAAATGAACGTAGTTTATTTGGTTTTTTAGCATCCCATGAAAAGTTAGCCCTTAGGGAGTTTTTAGCAAACAATTACTCTAAAGGTTTTACTCAAGTTTCTTTATATAAACCTGAAATGTTGTGGGACTACCTTCACTTTAATTTACATCACTTAATTACTACTTCTAGCGATAGTAAAGCTTGGTTAGAAGGTTGTGATGCCATTTATAGAGCAACCCAAAAAGGCTCTGAATTACATATTTCAATAACCAAAATTATCGCTTTATTAACGATTTTTGGTTTTCATCATCATCTACACGCTAAGCGCAGTTTCATTCAAACTTATTTTGAAGCAAGAGGTGATTTATCTGCTGAAATAAAACAAGCAATAGCAGATTTAGAAAGCTGGACAGTTGTAATTTATAGACAGAAACATGACGCTTTATTTATTTTTCAAGGCAGCGATATTGATATCCATAACATGGTTTTGGAAAGAATTGAGTCTGTTAGCCAAGGTGTAGACTGGACAAATGTTTGTGATATATCTCAAAATATTTTAGCAACAACACATTATCATAAAACGGGAACGATGAGATGGGCCAATACTAAGTTGGTTAGTAAAGTAGACTCATCTTTAATTGAATTAATAGATGTAGAGCCATTAACGGGTGATGCTTTTCTACAGTTTTTGCTGCCTGCCAATAAAACAATTGCTGAAGAACTTAAAAAACTATGTGCTACCGCCCCTTACATCACTATTGGTAATGTATTTTCGTTAAGTAATTTGAAAGCAGTTGCTATTGAATATGTGGCCTTATCACAAATAGAAAAAGAAGAAGAAAAAATAAACCATGATTTGATTGCTAAAAATGAATTAGCTAATCGAATCAAATTAGCTCAGAACGGTATTGAGAAAGAGTTAGAATTAGCATTTAACAATGCAAAGTGGAAATACCTAGGTAAAAGCTTAGAGCATGCACCTCTTTCAGTTGTTGCTTCTAAAGTAGCAGATAAAATATTTTATTCTGCACCGTCCGTCATTAATGAATTAGTTAATAGATCAAAACCGTCAGGCAGCGCTAACAGCGCTATTCGTAAATTAATGCATGCTATGTTAGATAATGGCGATAAAGAAGATTTAGGCTTTGATAGTAACTCTTTTCCTCCTGAGAAAGGGATTTATTTATCTTGTATAAAAAGCAAAGGTTGGCACTGTAAAACAGATGAAGGATTTGTTTTTCCTAGGGAATGGAGTGCTGAAGCAATAAAAGCAAACCCTAAAATGCATGAACTGTGGGAAGATGGCGTTAACTTTATTCAATCTAGTGATGCAATGGTAACACTAGACGCACTTTATAATAGATGGATGAGAGCCCCCTTTGGTTTAACAGCAGGTTTATGCCGTTTATACGGATTAGCTTTACTTAAGTCTTTAGAAGGCCAAGTTGCTTTTTATGATTTAGATTCAACTAAGCAGTTTATATTTATACCTGAACTTGATGAAGAATTAATTACTAAAATTTATAAACACCCTACTGAAGCAGGTGTACGCTATTTCGAAATTTCAGAAATACAAACTCATTTATTAGGCACTTTAGCTAAAGCAACTATTGGTGATACTAAATCAGGCGATGCCGTATTAAGTATTGCTAAACATATTGTTAAAATTGTTCATACACTTCCTGCTTGGGTGAAAAAAACGAGTGGTGAAAACTTTATAAAAGGAAAAAATGTAAATGGATTAACAAAGTCTGCAAGAGACTTTCGTAATAAAGTTATTGCTGCCAATGATCCATATAAATTAATTCTTGATGATTTACCTGATATATTTGAATTAAAAAGTGATGATGAAAATTTAGATGAAAAATTGAGTCATCGCTTAAAAACTGCAATTGAAGATTTATCTGCTCAACACAGCATGCTTTTATCTGGTTTTAAACAAATAATTTTAAGTAGTTTATCCGCTGATTTTGATGATAGTTTAAAAGCACGTTGTCAGTTAATTGTAAATATAGCCCAAAGGCCAAATGTTAAAGAACTTGCTTCGAGGTTAATTAAATATATCGATGGTAAAGGTTCATTTGAGCTTGTTATTAATCTTGCTACGGGTGTACCAGAACGTAATTGGACGGATAAACACTTACGAGGTGGTTTAGATGAGTTACAAAATTTATGTACCCAATTCTTAAGAATTGAATCATTTGGCAAAAGTGATACAAACAATGTAACTCAAACACTTTCTTTTATGACAAAAGATAAAAATGGTAACCATAAATCATTTGAAGGGTTTACTAAGTTTGGATTGGAAGACGATTCAGATGTAAAATCTGCAATAACTACGGTTAAGTCATCTATTGATAATATGACTAAAGAGAAACAGTTAGCTGCATTAACAAGCTTACTTTCTTCATTGATGGAACAATCAGAATTGGAAGCGAGAAATGTGTAAAAAAATAAAACATGTTTTAGGGTTGTCGGGTGGAAAAGACAGTAGTGCTTTAGCGTTATACGTTAAAGAAACTCAACCTGAACTTGATATTGAATACTTTTTCACCGATACAGGTTATGAATTACCCGAAACAAATGAGTTTATAGATCAACTAGAAGAAAAGCTTGGTTATATACACAGACTAAATGCTCGTTCTCTTAATAATATTGAAGGGAGAGGCGAAAAAGATTTTTCTAATTTACTCAAAGAGCATGGAAATTATTTACCATCACAGCGTGATCGCTGGTGTACGGTACAAATGAAGCTTAAACCTTTTGAAAAATGGGTGGATGGTTTTATTAATGAAGGTTATGAGGTTTATAACTATGTTGGTATACGTGCTGACGAACCTGAACGTTCAGGCTTTATGGTTATTGAAAAACCAATTACTTCAATCTTCCCCTTTAGGGAAGGTGGAATAGTAAGAAGTGATATAGAGAACATTCTTCAACGTAATGGACTAGAATTGCCTGCATATTATCAATGGCGCTCTCGCTCTGGTTGTACTTTCTGTTTTTATCAAAGAAAAATAGAATGGTTAAAGTTAATGGAGAAACATCCAAAATTGTACGAAGAAGCTAAGCAATTTGAAAAAGGTGACGAAACCAATACCACTGTAGGTGAAAAATTTTATTGGATGGGGCAAGGAGAACCTTTAAGCACATTGGAAGATCCTGTTGTACAACAAAAAATAAGAGATAACCATGAAAAACAAGTTGCTCGATTTAATAAGAAAAAGCGTCGTAATGCCCTTCTTGGTGATATTGAAGGTTATTGTGAGTTCGGAGAACTTGATGATATTTATGATGAAGCAGAAGGCGGTGGAGCCTGTGTAACTTGTTATAAATAAAGTTTTTTACAGCTAATTTTCTCATAAAAAAAATAAGCGACTATTTAGTCGCTTTTTTTATAGCGTCTACTAACTGATCAATATCAGATAAATTAATATCTAACGGAAAGCTTAAACGTAGTGTTTTATCCGCTTGCTCCCTTGATAACCCTATTGCAGTTAAAACATGTGAGGCTTCAATTTCTTTTGACGAACAAGCTGAACCTTGTGCAAGACAAAACTCTGTTTCATATTCACGTATCAATAGGCTAGTGTTAGTTTCTGGTAACGTTATAGAAACGCAACTAGGGAGATTATTACCATCACCGTTTACTATAAATGATACTTTAGACTTTGTTAGCAAATCTAATAAATAATCTTTAGCATTGATTAATGTAAATTTTTGATAATAATTGGGAAATGTTTTTATTGCTTGCCCGAAGCCGATAATAAGAGGAGCTGCAACAGTTCCGCCTCTCAATCCGTCTTCTTGCCCTGCTCCATGGATAACAGGCATTAAGCTTCGTTTACGTAAATCTCTAATATAAACTGCACCGATACCTTTTGGCCCGCCTATTTTATGCGCTGAAAATGACATCACGTCAACATTTAGTTCATCTACATCAATCTCGACTTTTTGAAAACTCTGTGCGGCATCGCTATGAAATAAAATTCCCGCATCAAAACAAACCTGCCCAATTTCTGCAATGGGGTTTATAGTTCCAAGCTCATTATTTACATGCATAACTGAAACTAATGCTGTATCTGCTCTAACCACATTTTTTATTGCGTCTAGGGCAACGATTCCATTTTTATTTGGCTTAACATAAGTAACTTCATACCCTAAAGATTTTAAATATTCACAAATCGCGAACACACATTTATGTTCTATTTGTGTAGTCACTATATGCTTTTTATCAGGTGAAACAGTACTTCCTAACAACAAACTCTTAAAAGCAATATTATTTGATTCAGTTGCTCCACTAGTAAAAACAATTTCACTTGGGTAAGCACCTATTTCATCAGCTAGTTGTTCTCGAACTCTATTAATTTCATTATTCACTTGATCGCCTAATATGTGACTAGAAGCGGAGTTCGCGTAACACTTATCGAAAGCGTCTGATAGGACTAATTCGACCTCAGGAAGGGTAGGGTAAGAGGCTGCGGTATCAAAATAAATCATCAGTAAATGTATACTTCTTCGTTTAGAGAAAACTAGTTTATTATAAGTTATTTATTACTTTTTTGTAGCTAGAAGTAATAGTTAAATTTTCAACATCTCAAAGTGTTGTTATGTTTAAGGTGAAAGATTCCAAATAACTTTATCCTCTACAACCTGAATAAAACCATTAGCTGTAAAGCCATCAGGATATAAAGTAAAGTTAGGTTCTCCCTGTAATTCTTGATCTTCTACAAACCTTTCCATTTCAAATAACAGCTGACTATCATCCCTTAGTGCAATAAGAATTTCTTCAAGTGATACTTTTAAGTAGCCGGAAAAAAACTCGTGGTCAAGCTCAATCGAAGTATCAACAATCCAACCAGTTATTATGGGGTTTACATCACCGGTACCAAAGCCAAGTGACAATTTAAATTGATCATCGGTCAATAACGCTTGTTCAACCGCAGTAACTTTTCGGCTAATTTGCTGGCCAGCTTTTCTAAGCGTTCTGGTTTTATGAAACCAAGCATCATTTTTAGTACTACGTAAAAAAGTAGATTTAACTTCAAGCACAAAAACATGCCCTTCTAAGGCACAAATTATGTCTATTTCGCCGGGGTCATAATCAGGTGTTTTGGGCGGAAGATAATTTAGTAAAACGTTAAAGTTCCGCATTTTGAAATTCTCAGCCAGCCGTAATTCAATAGCTGCAGTTTCACTTCGCGCTTGTGTTCTATTAGCACCAATACGCCTAAGGTTATTTAACGCTGCAGTTGAATTGTTCTGAAATGCCACCATCCAGGGGAATTGAAATATATGTTTGCCAAATTTTAATATCGGGCGTTCATAAAGCTCTGGTATTATTACCAATGGTGAATTTTCACTTTGTGATTTCTTTGCTGTAGCTTTTAAATCATGGGTCCAAAAATCAATTATTGCTTCTGCTGCTTTTTGGTTACCATAAGGAAAGCTTTTATTAACTGTCCAAGCTTTAATTCTCGCCACTTTATCTTTTTTAGATGACCATATGATTGGGAAGCGGTTTTCACCTTGTTGCATGCCTTCAAAGGCTAAGCGGCTGATTGCTGCTAACCAGCTTTTTTCTTCAAGCAAATACTGTTGGTAGGGAGCAACAAAGTCTTTATTAAAAAATGCTGACATTAGGTTCAAAGACAATAATGCTTCATATAAATCTACGCGTAGACCTGTATCTGCAGTTAAATATTCATTTAAACCGTAAACCTCAACTAACCGTAACTGATTTGAAAAAGTTTTAATAATACTTAATTGATTCGCTTCATGGTTTTCTTTAGAGCCAATTTGTTGTTCAGCCAAACCGGAAGCTATAAGTTCATCAACTCCTCTATTAAACCAATAACCATCTAGAAGCTTTAATTTATGACCATTGCTTTGCCATGCGAGTTTAACTGATACATCAACATCTTTAATGACAGCTATGCCCTTCTCAATTTTAAATGCGATGCTATCATCAAAACAAAACGCATCAACTGATTGTGAAATAAAGCTATTGAGCGCAATCTGCTTTATTATCAATTCAGATATTTGTTGGTAAATTTGTGTATTAATTTTTTGTTCTGGAGAGGGAAATAAAAAAGGAATAAGGTGCTCATTGACTGTTTCAAGTATACGGCTTTCTGTTAAATCAAAACTTTTGATATCACTATTTTCTAGTTTCCAAGCCAATATGTATTTAAATGCTGACCAAGCCTCTTCCATATCAATATTGACAGGTGAATCACCGTCATTGCCATTATCGCCCCCAAGTAAATATTCAAACGCAAACAGACTGATATAAATTAAACACGTTAATGGTGTTAAAGAAGTTAACTCTTTTTGGGTTTGTTCTAAATCACTTAACAGTCTTTCATGCTCTTTGTGCATCAGCCTGATGATAGCGATTAATTCATCCAATTCGTTAGCATCACCTTCAGCTAATTGTTGCAATTCTTGCCACTTGTTGGAAATGGGCTTAAGTACTAGCGCTGAATAACGAACGGCATCTTTAACAGATACAGGGGATTCTGAGGAAATAACTTGAAGCAAGGAAAAGTTACTAACCGGTTCCTGACGGAAGTACCGAGTTAGTGCTAAAACAAAAGACTCTGAACTATATACGTCCAATGGGATAAGCTGACAAAAGTTACTATGCCAAAATAATTGATGCCTCTCTTCCGGCGACACCTTCTTTTTTTTCGAGCCGTAAGGTTTATTATCAAGGTAAGCATCTATGACTATTTGAGCTGCTTCAGATTTTGATTTATCACTGGCAAGACAATTTGTGAATTTTTTATCGTAGTAGTTTTGATTATCCATAATCTACTTCTTGTCCTATTAGGCTGTTCTTTGAATTGTAAGTTTTAAGTTGAATTTTATGTCACTAAATCAGGCCAGTATATTTTTGAGTTATCTAGTCCATTTCTGAATCACCTAGCCCTGTATCCTATAATTTTTCTGTTATTAATTAAAACATAAATACAAAAAATAAAGGGCGTCACCCCTCCATTATTTAAATCTCCAGCTCAACAAAGTCCTTATCAATGTTGTCCTGGGTTATCCCTATATATCTCAACGTTACCCCTTCTGAGGCATGACGCAGCATCTTCATTACCCTGCCAATATCTTTGGTCTGTTTATATAAATGATATCCCCTAGTCTTACGCATCGAATGAGTACCTAGCTTAAGCTTTAGCTCTTCACCCACCAAGGCAAACGCTTTGGTTACTGAGCGCCTTGATAATGGCTTTGGTATTGCATTAATAGCCTGTTGGTTTCGGTACGATTGAAACAAGTAAATATGCATTGGGTGCTCCTGTTGAATTCTCCTTATATATTTAATCACTTTACTATTTAATTTGATGTTGGCTTGTTTGCCTGTTTTTGATTCTTTAATTACTAATCGGTCATCTTGAATGTCACTAAATTTTATTGACAACAAATCAGATATTCGTAATGCTAGGTTCAAGCCTATGTTCCAAATATCAGACATTTGCTTACTGCATCTAATTTCCAATAAGTGACTGATTAGCTTAATAGAATCAACCTCTTTAACCGCTTCAACTTCAGCCATATTCAGCTTCCTCTTTTGTTGTATTACGTGGAATTGAGCCCCTCATAGAGCTATTTGGTGTGGAGCCCTTGATACACAAGGAGTAGCAAGTTCTCGTTTTCCCTAATTGAGAACCTGACCCCTTATGTAAATTGATGGGTTTAATCAACACTAATGCTTACTTGGTAACAATCCATCGAGTAATACTCAACAAAGTTATCAATAAACAAATTAAGTAACTCCTTAGCACTTTTGTTTTGTAGCCAACCGCAAAACAAACTGAATACTTGCTTAGTAATAAAACAGATATCAATTTCTTTGATCAGTTCAGGAAAGGGAGAACCTTGAAAGGAAAAATCCGTTATGTAAGCGATTTGCCATAATTCGCTTTTCTTTTCTAATCGTATTTCGACTGGGTGATAGCCTCCTGATTCGGCGGAATAGCCTTGGTCTCTAAAATTAAGCGTTATTGAATTAGCCGTATTTTCTGGCGTAGTTATCTCTGCAAGCTCAGTATTAATAAGTTGAAATAGTTTTTCAGGCACGGCAAAGCCCTGCACTTTGTTAAAGTTCAGTTTCATGGTGATTATCTCTTTAAAGTTTTAAGCCTTTGTATCTATGGCTTTGAAAAGTTTATTAATTAGTTTTAATGGTCTGCTATAACAGTCCACGTTCTGCGAATGATGTTGCACTGTCGCCAACAACAATATGATCAAGCACTTGAACATCGATAAGTGCTAAAGCTTCCTTTAGGCGCTTAGTAATAGCAATGTCTGCTTGCGAAGGCTCCGTTTCACCGGATGGGTGGTTATGTGCAAATATGACAGCCGCCCCATTTTCATTAAGCACTGCTTTTACAACTTCCCTTGGATACACGCTAGCAGCGTTTATTGTTCCGAAAAATAATTCGGAATACTCGATTAGCTGATGTTTGTTATTAAGAATCATAATAGCGAATACTTCTCGTTCGTATTTACTTAGTTTAAACTTGAGAAAATCGATAGTGGCTTGACTACTAGTAAAGGCATCGCTGGTGAGGTGCTTATTTGCCAATATCTCTGCCGCCTTTTCCAATACTTGGTCAGCCGTCATTGGTTGGTGTGTTATGTAGTGTATTGATTGTTCATGATGCATCACGTTGCTCCTATTAATAATTAAGGTGGTCATCGTGAAAAATAATGTAGGTTTGAAATAAATTGGGATTGATAAAAACAAGCTTACATACGTAGGCTATACCCCACTGGACGTCCTCGGACTTTTTTTTACATTCAGCTTTCATTGTTTGAGTGAATACTGCTCGCGAAATTCAACAAGGATAAACAATGAATACAAGATTAATTAGATTTAACGAAATGCAAAGAACGTCAAGGTTGCGTGAAACTCGATATACAGGTTTTATGAAGGAATACGATGCGGAGGTGGTTTATGATTTTTACAGATAAGTTTACTGGTGACAAAAATGAAATTTTCAATAAGTCAAAGTTTAAAGAATTCAGTTTACCTGATAATGCAAAATACACTACACGTTCTTTAGAGTTAGTTTACCAGATGTACTGCAAATGGCTCAATACTAGACATGGTTTCTATTTGCACCAGATGAAACTCTCCATCGATGACAGCCTTGAAAAATGCAGTGATTCACTTCTTGATTACTTATTTCATAGAGTTCAGGGAGATATTGAAAATAGAAATACCGGCTCTGATAAATCAATAAGTTTGATATCGCAGACCTATCGTAAAGGTACCAAAACAATCCATGAAGGCTTTTTTTTAATGCCAATGACAGAGGTTGAAATGACTGAAAGTCCAAGAGGTGATAAATCTGAGCACCCTAAAAGTGTGCATAGAATTTTTTCCCGTATCCTAACTCAATTTCACAATAACGATTTTACCGAAGCGCTTGATTTAGATGACGATGCATTAGATTTGCATTTTATGTACTCAAATTTAGGTGAAGGTTTTGGGGCTATATATAAAGACTCTAGTTTTGAGATGCATGAGCAGGGATTTAATACACTTTGTGAATTTGCTGAACTCCCCAAAGAAAAATCAAATATTGAGTCAATTTTATTCCAAACGCGGCATGGCTACAACCCTGCCCATAGCTATTTTTGCACTTCTATATTTGAGCCATTTTTCTTTCATATCTAATAAATTGAGTCATTGGCGCTGTGTTTATAAGCCAGTACCGTTCAATAGTGACACTAGGTTAATTCCTAGTGTCACTATAACTCTTACTATCTGCCCGTTTACAAAAATACATGAGTAACTGCTCTGCGTAGTTGAAACAAGCTCAATAATTAATGAACACTATATTGAAGTTGATGAAATCGAGTAAGTCCTTGCATGCTATGCGTCAAGGGGATATCTCAGGGTAATAAAACCCTGCACTACTTTTATCTATGAGCTGCGTTTTAAATATTTACAAACGAAGGAGGTAATATCATGACTACAAGATTAATACGCATGAAAGAGGTTATATCCAAAACAGGCTTAAGCCGTAGTCGCATATATCAATACATTGGAGAAGGAAAATTTCCCGCCAGCGTCTCACTGGGTGAGCGGTCGGTCTGTTGGGTGGAAAGCGAGGTCGACAAATGGATAGAAAATGTAATTGGCCAACGAGACAGCAAAATTCTTTACGGCTACTAGTCATTAGGACGTTACTGAGGGCTTCTGAATTAAGCCTGCAAAATAATACCGACCCGCCTCTTGTTTTGAATGAGACAAGAGGAATTCAAAATGGCATTAATGAGATTAAAGGAAGTTAAAGAATATACAGGGCTTGGCAGAAGCAGCATTTATAAATATATGAATGATGGGCTGTTTCCTAAATCTGTATCACTTGGTTGTCGTGCGACAGCTTGGATTGATACCGAAATCATTGAGTGGGTACAAGATAAAATAGACCAACGAGATGAAAGCGAGCAGCCATTACCTAATAAAGAAACTAAACCACTTTCCGAAACCGAAGTTATAGCTTGGATTAAGGATAGATTTAAAAAACATAGTTTAAGCGAGTCAATAGAATGGCTTATCAAAGTAATGCAATAGACTTTCATGAAACAGCATAAAAAACCTAACTTGACCGCATTGAAGTGGTCAAGTTAGGAAATATGCCCGTAACTATTTGATGTACAACTTGTCACTTGTGCGGGTAATGGCTGTATATAGCCACCTAATATATTGTTCACCTTTTTGCCTGCCTCGATAGGTATCCACAAAAACGTTTTTGAATTCACTTCCTTGCGAGCGGTGACACGTAATTGCATAACCAAAATTTAGGTGCAGAAAGTTTAAATACGGGTCAGCTAGCTTCGCTTCAATATAATCAGAATGACTTATTTTTTTATCAAAAAAATTTCTCTTTTTGAAGTCCACATATAAGGCTTTATTTTCCAAATTTGAAGGTCTTGGAGAAGACCTTTCTAGTAAATTCAACAGTGCTTTTCTTGTTACTAGATATGGCTCTCCAAAGCTATTTACAAACTCAACCTGTAACTCTACAAAACTTAAATCTACAACAACTGGCTTTAAACCGCCTTTAATTTTACCCATGACTTCGATAGACCTACATTCAACATTTGGAAGTACCTTTTTGATTTTTCCGAATTCACCATTAGAGATGAAGTTATCCCTATCTACCCTATAGTTGCATGTACAAACAACGGCTTCACCCACTTGAATGCTAGCTCTAGGCGAAAACAGCATTCCTCTTACATAATTGTTATATTTTCTTATTTGTTTATTTGTAAAGGCGATAATTATTGCTTCTTCGACACCCATTCCTTTTCCAGTTAACGCTTCAATATATGTTTTTAAAAAGTCATAGGTTGAAAGTCTAGATATATCTGCACTAGTAGTATCAATTTTAACCCCGTAAAAATCCCAATTAACAAGCGCCTCTCTTAATTTTTTTGCATTATCCATAACGCCACTTTTCCCTTTTTGTCGCACAACTTCAGTCAACTCATAACTTTGACACTTAAGGTTATACCTAGACTTTAAGAGCGCCTCGTCAAGTGCAGGCGAATAACTACTATTAACTGGAGGCAGTTGAGCTGAATCACCTATCATGATGATTTTTCGGTTTGTTCTGTTGGGATTGATGTGTTCGACTAAGTCATGCAGTAAATAACCCGAGCCAAACTCACAGCAGTCAGAATCACTAAAGCTGTCTGAAATCATAGAAGACTCATCAACAATATAAACAGTATCAAAATCATCATCATTTAAACTGACCTCGGATAATGTATGCGGAGGCTCTTGATGAATATCATCTACAATAAGTTTTTCTTCATCTGTACCTTCGCAAAACCGATAAATAGCACGGTGAATTGTATAAGCTGCACAACGAGTTTTTCTTGAGATTACATTAGCTGCTTTACCTGTGGGCGCAAGGATTAAAAAGGTTCTATTTATTTCCATTAGGTATCGAGTAACCCCTGACATTATATGGGTTTTACCTGTACCAGCATACCCTTTAAGTAAAAAAGTAGAGTCGGAACTTTTCTGTAAAAAAAACTGTAGTTGAGCTAATAACCCTTGCTGACCTTTGGTTAATTGCTCACCTGAAAAATATTTTAAAAGGCTCATTACTTTCTCCTGAAATGTTCATTCAAAAGAAACGACAAAGCAGTAAAATTAAACCTAAAAATTAAATCCCACCAATAAATAAACCTATATCACTTAAGCGACAGACAACCTAATTAGCTTAAGGAGCATATATGACAACCAAAATTCAATACAACATAAGAGCCCAGGCAATCGCCTGGGCTTATTATTTTTACGCCTACCAAATATTAGATTTGGTAAAAACTTCAAATTACTAAATCCAGTCGGCAAGTAATGCCGCCTCAATCAATAACATCCCACCTTATTTAACTTTCATCATAGCGTTGTCGGCTGCTCTCTAATCATAGCCATAGACTCGCTTTGTCATAAAAGGCAGTAAGTTATGGCAACAAAACCAAGCCTGAGTGACCACGTATCACTCCTTTTCGAGTTGTACAATCGTATACCTAGATTAGGCAGGATAACGGCAGTAGAGTTAAAGCAGCAGTTAACAGATATTGGCGTAGTACGTGACATTCGTACAATACAGAGAAATTTAGACATTATGGTTCAACACCTTAATGTTTATAAAGATACAAGTGACAGGCCTTATGGCTATCATAGAACAACCCTACCGATTAAAACATTCGGTTCAAGGGAGAGTATGCTTCTCCATCTCGCTGAAGGATGGCTAACCAGAAGCTTTCCTCTTGAATACAAAGCCATAATCAACTCAATTTTTACAGAAATACATCAAGTAAAAACACAATCAACTTCCATCCAAACGTCTGAGCTACAGCCATACTCAGACGTTCAAGTACAACCACTCATTAAAAATTACAGCACTAAGTTTAATGCGGTATTTG
Organism: Colwellia sp. NW0002-52-1; assembly: GCF_057550865.1. Lineage (NCBI taxonomy): Bacteria > Pseudomonadati > Pseudomonadota > Gammaproteobacteria > Alteromonadales > Colwelliaceae > Colwellia > Colwellia sp. NW0002-52-1. The sequence continues at coordinate 461,953 of NZ_BAAJLU010000001.1, forward strand.
AGCAACTGACACGCGGCATCATACAACAACAAATCGTTAGCATTGTAATTGATGAAAATGAACTAAGGATTGAACCCTTAAGTTTGTGGATTCATGACAATGCGCTTTATGTTGTTTTTCGGTGTCCGGATAATGAATACCTACACATTGAAGTTGAGAAAATTAAAGACGCTAGCTTATCTACGTTTAACTTTAAATACCCTGAAGACTTCAATCTCAGTAAGTATCAAAACAAGCATACCTCAAAACCTAACTTAAATGGCAGCCCTACCACTTGGACTCACCTTGAGTCATTACGTTTTAACAAACCTTTAAATAATCAAGATAACAAATAACCTTCACCCTCATACATCTAAAAGGAACCCGTATGAAAAATTATACAAAAGTAATAACAGCAACCCTTATCAGTGCATCTCTTATAGCCTGTGGCGGCGGAGGTGATTCTAGTACAGAGCCTGTTTCAGTTAATCCACCAGCCCCTACGCCTGTAGAGTTAACTAAAATTAGTGGCATGGCAATCGATGGATATATCGTTGGTGCAACCATTTTCATGGATTTAAACTTCAACGGTATTCATGATGATGACGAACCATCAGCTAAAACAGTTGAACCTACTGAAGATAAAGACGGTAAGCTAGTTGGCTGGGTTATTGAAATCCCTGAAGTACATGAAGATTGTGGACAATACGTACCACTGATTACTCACGTACCCGTTGGCGCTATTGACCTCGATACACCTGACACGCCAATAGAAGAAGCATACGACCTAGTTATCCCACCGAGCTTTGCTCTTCGTACTGATGAAGATTTACTCAATGTAACCCCTTTAACTACTGTTATTTGGAACGCCGTTGAACAAGAGCTTTATGCTGGCGGCAATGAATTGTCTTGTGAATCAATCATTGAAAATCAGCAGTTACGGGAAGTCATTGAACAACGACTGATTGACCAAGAAATTCGAGTAGCTACTCGATATAACCTAACAGTTGATTCGCTTTACAGTGATTATATTGCTAACGGTAACTCAAGCTTACACGGTTTAGCGCGCTCATTAGTACCAGGACTTGCGAAATCTTATACTGAAACAGTTGAGCTCGAACAAGCCAATCCCAATGCCGATTATGTATTTGTTGAATACTACCTTGATGGAACCGAGCTAACACCTTTGTATATGTCTTGGTATCGCCGTGAGTACATCCTGCAAAGCAAAGGTGATTGGGATGAAAGCATTAATGCAATGCGTGGCGGTTTAAATCATATCGACGAGCTTCTTGAGCGCAGACAGCAACGCACAACTAAGGTCGGTAATATCGAAGCTGAAGTAGCATTAAGCCTTATAGATGGTTCATGTACCATTACAGAGTACTTCACTGAAATTAACGATGGCGTTGGATACGGGCTTGCTAATACCGCTTATGCTGAGAATGTAGATTGGAGCATGTGTGGAACGTTAGACCGTGTTGCATTAAATACTGGGCAATCATTTATCACAAAAACTTTCTACAGTGATAATGAAACAGTTAAAACAGAATCTAGCCATAGTTACAGCTCAGATAACCCTGCAATCTATACAGGACTAATTGGTATTTCTTTAGATGAACTAGCAAGCGACTGGTTAACTCATTCTGTATCACATATCTCATTAGACTTTTTTGATGATTACGGATATGACGCCGACGGATGGACTCGCATTGATAACCGCTATGCCTCTGAAAGCTTCTGGGAAGAAGACCAAGTTGTTCACATGCACAACTCTGATAACGAGTACACGGTTACGACTTACCGCCCTGACGGCACGCACAGCAAGCTATGTGGTACGTGGTCTGACGGCGAATCTAGTTTGGTCGACTGTACCGAATAAAACCTACTCAACTTAATACCAACGGGAGCTAACTGCTCCCTATTTCAAAAGGAAGCTTATGAAATTAATAGCAGGCTTTTTAGTCGCTGCATTTGCAATAGTATTGGCTATATCCGCACTGTCCAACGTTAAAAGCTTACCAATCTGGATATTCATTATTGTCATGATTTTGTTTAGCGGCAGTAAACGTAAAAAGTAACTCAACATACAAATAAGGAAAATCAATATGACTTTAGTAAAGAAGATAATTATAAGTTGGCTTGGCTTATCCGTTATAGCTGGCTTATGGGCGGTTGTAACGGGTAATACATCAGAAAAAGCTACCCTGCAAAATGAACTTGCTGATATCTGTGAAGATGCCTTTGAGGAAAAAAGAGGGGTAGTAGCTAATGAGTTTTTTTACTTTTCAACGAACCCAAAATTCGAATCAATAAAATCAGCTCAACCAATAATGCTAAAAGTTAAATATGACGATGATTTTAAACCTATTATAGAGGCCAAAAGAGGCGCTGACCGCCGAGAGTTAAACCTATCGTGTCAGCAGAAGCTTACTTCAAATTACAAAGATGTAGAGCCCTGGGCTGTTATCATGGTGCATAGAAATAAGCATGGCGATTATAGCTATGATGTTACTGATGTCGATATTTACGATACCAAAGAAAAGATATGGTGGTCAGAAATTTAATCAACGGCATAAAATGGGGAGATTAAACTCCCCCTTAATTCAGCAACTACAAATAAACACACATATATCATCATATAAAAACCTCAAATGAGGTTAATTAGGCTATCGCTTGCTGCATGAAAAATTTTTAGTCTTATCGCCATACCGCTTAGTAGAAAATTTAGCTAAATAACTTAACCTACGGAACACTTCATTACACTGAAAAGCATAATCCTGAGAGTTACTATTCAAACGATAGCAAGGTGAATCCTTAGGGAAATACACTAGGTTCTTAACCTCATGTGCAGTACGCTTTAGAGCACTAGCCCAAGCCTCGAATATTTTGCCAGCAAGGTTCTGACCAATAACACTGTAATCCCCTAAGCCATAATACCTGTCCTTGTTGAGTAGCAGTGCTACATGATAATGATGCCCTAATGACTGGTTAATCTCCCTCGCCCACACGTACCTAACGGTACAGGCGTGAGGACTGCCACCTACTTTTATTTTTTTGTCATAATCCCATTTAATCTTACTTTCAAGCGAACTGAAGAAACGGGTAATAACATTGGTGTCTATCTCTCTAGGAAAGTCAGGACAATCAACAATTCGTGGTAAGTGTAAGTCAAAACGAACTATTAATGTTCTTGGGTGCTCACTTAAAGCTCGCTCCAATACGACTTCAATTGACTCAAGATATTCAGTAGACAAAGTGTAGCCTGGCACCACTTGCCAGCCATTAAAGTTAAGCCCGTTAAAAACAGTAAGATTTTTATTATTTGTAAAGGTTTGCATGATTCTTCTTCCGATAGTTATTTGTCTATAGAAGTAATCACTTGTGTAAAAAATAATTTATTGATATTAATGAGTAGTATTGAACTGCTCAATTGATTAGATACTTAAAAAGGATATTGGTTAAAAAAATGAATGGATAGTATTAACATACAGAAAACCTTTACTTATCGATTTGACGCTATAGCTATCATCCAAACATAAACAACCAAGCATTAGGCTGACATCAAAAAACACAACCACTCTGATAACAAATATATTTTAGCAGTGATGTTATTGATTAAAATAAAATTGCCAATGCTCTAGATTAATACAGCTATTGCATAACTTGACGATTAACACTAACATCCAAAACAATCATCAAACAATACCTCAGACTACAAAAACAACCAAAAATCGCCACAAAGCCAAACAAACAAAGTCATCAATAAAAATCTAAGGATGAATAATGGATGTTTTACGGGGGTTATAAGGATTGATTTTGGATGTGTTCTGAAGTTTACCCAGGCATTATTAACAATAAAACAACCCCCAATTTCTGAAGAGAATTACTAAAAACTGAGATTGAGTTAGCAGTTATATTAAGGTCAGCTATGGACATAAAAAGTTTCACCCAATTGGAAGGTTTCCTTTTAAATAAGAAACAGAGGTTTGTTGATATATTCCTATTTCAACTACATCTAGAGCGCATAGTTGATAGACGTAATAGTGTTGGGTTGCATAATGACGTGCAAGCTTGCATTAAAGCCCTAAAAGGCAGTTATAGAACTTTTGAAAATGCAGAAAATAGTATAAATAACCATATCAAAACATGTCATCAGAGCTTAATTCCTGATGAATACCTTACATGGCTAGATAAAAAAAATCTTAGACTATGTAATTTCGTTTGGCTTTATTTAAAAGGCACAGGGCTTTTTAACGAGGTAACATTAGATGCTGTAAAGGCTAACTCAAATAAGCACTATATTGTAATTAGAGCTTTAGATATGTTACCTAAAAAGATGCCATTTAAAATAGAGCTAATTAATAATATTCATAATGCGTGGTTGGTGGGGATTGATTACCCTGGCTGGCGCTATGACTGGTTAGATATACGTAATGAATTACAATGTAAAAAAGCTTTCGACTTTTTAACCAAAAAGGCGAGTAAAAAATCAGTAGCGTACTCAAAACCATCTCCAATAGATAATACTCCTGAACTAAATGATTACTTTAAATTTTTAGCCTCAGTAGATGTTTGGTCAACATTTTCTAGAGACAAACAAAACTTCTATAAAAAAATTTCCGATGCTGCTCGTAAATGGAAAACTCCAGAACAAAAGAAAGCTCAAATAAAGTTAAAAAGTAAAGCCAAAGAAAATAACCACATCTTACTAAAAGATAAGAAATCATTAAAAACGCTTCAAATCATTCAAGAAAAAATGGGACACAAAACTCCAGAAGAAACTCTCAAGCACATTATTAGTGAACAAGCAAAGCAAGCTACTTTTTCTGACGTAGATCAAACTCCAGCTAAAGTCGAATTGCAGGAAGATGATGAGGCAAACTTAAAGCAACCTCAAAATGGAAAAGACGAATTATTCAGTAAAAAACTTGAGGAAATAGCTTCTGAGCTAGATATCCCTCCCCCTCCAAGAAAAAGCTAAAATAACTTAAAAATTTTTTATGAGATTCACCGAATGTAACACCAGAAGTAACAAACACAAAAACAGCAGATAACAAAAAACAACAAAATCAATCACTTAAAGTGCAATTTCAGGTCAGGGAGGGGGCCACCATCTAACTCAAAGCCTTCAGCGTAATTACTCACTAACTTTCAAACATTATCTTTCTATTTTGTAGCAAATATGTAGCTTAGAACTACATAATAATACTTCTATTATTTTGAGTGAATTTTGGTTAATTGTAATTTAAGAATAATGGAGGTTATCTAGGAAGGAATGAAAATATAATAAGCTGTTATGTGCTCAACGACCTAGCAACAGCTTATTATAAATTACACACATATAAATATCATTATAATCAATGTATTATTATCGAAAACTATTTAAATGTAGACATTATGTAGTCATGGTTACGTTCTAATTCTCACACGGTTTTGTAAAATATTTTCTACTTGTTGTAATAACCTAGCCTCTTCATTCTCTTTATCTTTAAGCTTTACAACTAATGAATAGTCTTCATCATCTTGTAATAGGCGTTCAGCCCATGGATGATCATGCCGAGTAACTACGACGAAAAACTTCTTTAAACGTTCTCTCGCATTTACCTGTTTAAAGTTCCAAGATGAACATTGTAATGTCCCATAATTGCGATGTTGCTCATTGATATGCTTTTGATTTGAATGTTCTTTAAAGTTGGTGGTCTCTTCAATAGGAATATTATTGTTAAACCTTTGTGAAACCTCTTCTAATGATGTTGCTTTAATTAATTTAAAGCTAATTCTGGTTGTTTTATAATCTATCCTAGTTGTTCTTACAAGTGGTGTGTGTGCTAAAGAAACTGAAACTTGTCTTAAACGCTTTCTACCTTCCCAAAATTCAATTGGAATTGGGATTTCATAAAAATGATGACTTTTATTACTTAACGAATCGTTAGCGAATATTGATAGATCATCATCTAGAGATCTAAATAAAGCTTCCTCATCAATCATACCGTAACCAGTTGTTAATATTGTCTTACTTTTATCTTGGTTGAATAAACTTAATACCTCTGGTGGAGTGGTCGAATGTGCAGCTAATAAACTTCGAATTTGGTTGGTAGAAGCATCTGGATAGACTCCTAATACCCTAGCAGCTATATGTGCAATAGAAGGCGCTGAATAAGAGGTTCCCACGTCTTCGGTTAATAAGCGACCTTGTGCAAAATCCTTGTTAAAGGATACTTCACCTAATAGACTCTGTATTATGTTATCCGTCCTAGTATCAACAGCGTAATTTCCCCCATAAGCAACAAATTCAGGTTTTATAGCACCTTTAATTCCGGGCCCGCTACGAGAAAATGGTGATGGTTGATTAAAGTTTGCAAAGCTCTGCTCCGCAGGGTCATTTGCATGACGTGAGGAATTTCTAGTTTGATCATAATGCGCTAACGAACCAACAGTAAGGCTACTAACTGAAGGTGCTGGATCTAATAAAGTATTTTCAAGTAATAAGTCTGGATATGCAGCTTTCCATTCTAGAGGACTATCATAAGAATAATAATTTCCTGTAGGCACTACAAATAGTACATCAAGTTCTCTAGCTAGAATATCAAGTACCACTGCTAATCCTCGAATCCTGCCGCCAGTGTATGGTTTATTACTATCGCCATATGATAAATTGAAAATTTTACAATTATAATTTTCAACAAAATATCTTACCGACTCTTCAACTTGATGCTCAATAAGTTTTGTGTCAGATTCTAATTTTTCGTCCAGAATACGCCCACTAAAAAGCCTTAATTCAGGGGTGAATGAACCATTCTCAATAGTAGTAGATACATCACCGTATAAGGCTTTGCCTGCTACCATAGTACCGTGACCATGCTCGTCATCACTACCTTTCCCATCTAAAAAACTTTGAGCATCTCCAATTGCAGCGCTAAGTAAGGGATGACCTGTTGCTAGTCCACTATCTAATACTACTATTCCAGGTGCATTCTCAGGAGGAGAAGGTACTTCAGGTATATTTTGAATATCTGTATTTAATAGAGAAATATTGAGATTGAATTTAGGTGGTAGATCTACCATTCGAACATCTCGATGGTTTAATAGCCTTTCAAGCTGTGTTGTATTAACTTCAAGTCGATACAACACAATCAAATCGTTTGATACTCTATCCTTGTTAATTAACTCGTTTTCATTTAACCAGTTTTCAAACGAAGTAATAAGCGACGTCCTTTCTAAATGGTTAGTTATAGGCCAAAGTTCAACATCTACATTAAAGCTTTGCGTTTCAGGAGTACCGAAATGACCTAAAGCCCACCCAGTTCTATCTTCAGGGGTGAAAGCATTAAACCCTTCAAGGGCTTCAAGTAAGGACTTTCGAGTTGGTACTCCTCCTTCGACTAGCATTGTTAGTCTTGCTTCAAACTCAGCTATTGCGCCCTCTGAACTAAAAACAAGAAATATACCTCTATCTTCCTGACTAATAAGTTCAACTCCGGGTATTGAATCAAGGTTAGCACCCTCGATATCAGATATTTCTACTTTAAAAAGTAATCTATTATCAAAACCTTGATTTTGAAGCTGAGCAGTTTCTTTTGCTGTTGCTAATGAGGTTAGTATCCTTTGGCCATGGCCTACTACATCAGTTAATACTGGTCTTGGAATACTCATTTTCCTAGGTCTTTTAATAGTAACTGGTTCTTCTCTATTAAAAGTTAAATGTTCTCTTGCCAATTCGATTACTCCCTTCGTTATGGCTAAATTTATTATTTATTATTTATTATTTATTATTTATTATTTATAGATTTTAAAAGGCTTTTCTTTCTAGCTTTTTCATTTTTAAAAGCATTATCTATATGTTCAAACTTTAGAAATTCTTCTCCATTTAACAACATATCTTTGATCGACCTTTTTAATATGCGTTCAATGTCTGCATGGGAAATATTTTTAAATAGGTCAATTATTGTTTTAGAATATTCAAATTCTCTTCGAACCCCTCTAAGTTTTATACCTAACAAGTTTTTTATTTGGAGAACTGTTGGGTATGTAAATGCCAATACATCTTCAAAGCGTCGCCATATTGCTGAATCCAGCATGCTTTCATGGTTAGTAGCAGCAATAATTAAGCTCTTACCTTCAAAACTATCTAGCATTTGCAAAAATGTATTAACAACACGTTTTAATTCACCATGTTCAGCAACATCAGCTCTTTCTTTACCTAGGGCATCAAACTCATCAAAAAGGGCTACCACAGGGGATGTTTGGATAAAGTCAAAAACCTTTCTTAAGTTTGCCGATGTTTCACCTAGATATGATGACACCACGCTATCAAGTCTAATAATGCATAACGGTCTATTAAGTTCATAAGCTAAAGCTTCTGCACTAATCGTTTTACCGCAACCCGGTGGTCCGCAAAAGAGAACTCGCTCAACAGGGCGCATACCCCATGTCCTTAAAACTTCTTCTCTGTTGTATTCCTTTAAAATGCGCTTAATGTTTTCTTTATTCTCATCACTAAGAACAACATCTTCAAGTCTTCTAACTGGTTCTTTAATTTCAAGAAGTGGAAGACCTCGTTCCTTATCATGTGGGATGTTTTGTTTTACATTAAACGGGAGAATGTTTTTTACGTTTTTGTTTGAATTTAAACCATAAAGAATTTTTTCTAAATCATTAGCTAAAAGATTATGGTGTTTCTGGCGCTCTTCAGCTATGAGCGCTTCAGATATCTGCCTAAACCCATTTTCATCTTTATTTACACCAGACTTTATTAACTGCCTAAGTAGTTTTCCACTTGCCATTTTTACACCATATTAGCTAAATCAACACCCAAGCGAGGATTAAATGTTCCATTTTGTATAAGTATACATCATTGAAGACAGTATTTTATCTAAAAAGTCTATTCAAACATAAGTAACTTTGTCACAAACTTAAGTGTCAGTACAGTTATTTACAGAACTCCAAGTAAAAGCATCTTTGCCATTCTGGCAGTCGACTAACTAAAGCCTTAAAATAATTATTTGAGTGTTTTTTGATGTGAGCTAAAGCCTAATTTATAGCTAAAGGCTCTTTTGATGTGTGCTGAGTTGTTCATGTTTGTAGATTTACAACAAAATAAGCCTTTAGCCTATTCTGGACGATATTAGGCTTTAGCCTAAGGCTATTATGCTTTTTCTATTTTCCATTGGTAATGACGAGATACAACCGCTTTGCCTGCGAACCATAACCCTTTTACTTTGAATATCAGCTCTCCATCATAATAACTTTGCAGGCATTCTCCTGTTTGCTCGTTAATATTTAAATCGTAATGTAACTGAATAGGTCTGACTTTAGTCCTTCTCAATCATTTAACCTTTCCATTTATAAAGTTAACCACCTAACCCTCAAGATAAGTGGTTATTAAACAATTACAGTCTTAACAATTAATTTCTAAAACAGGTTCTTTGTAAGCACCAAAATTTTGTGCAACCAATCGTTTAAGCTCATTTTTGGCTTTTTTCCCTTTTTCATTCAAAAAACCATATCTCAACTTATTAGGTTCCGCTTCAATTGTTAATCCAGCTTTAATTATATTAAATTGGCTAATAACCTCTGGCTTCGACAAAAAAGCATGAATTTGAGATAGTGAAACGGTGTTGGGGAGCTGTACTCTTTGTATTATTCCGTGGGTAAAGGATGGCGAATCAAAATCATCCGCTCGCTTTACAACAGCAGGATAAATAACATCATGTTCTGGAATAAAGACTAGAAAGGCAACTGCCTCCTTCAATGAGCCAATTCCATCATGAAGTAATGGTTGACTATCATTAGGGCTTAACTCTGAATAATCAATTTTAATATCTGTATCACCAAGATATCTAGGCATAACATGGGGCTTTGTTGCCTCTATTAATTTATCAAGTATTTCACTAACATTAACGTTTTCATATTGAAATTTTTCTTTTAAATTGCGACTTATTATATCAACAACATTATTGTCTGTTTTAAAAGTGAGGGGTAATCTAGATAATAAACCATTAGAAGTTTTATCACCTTGCGACTCTGCTAATAACTCTCTAATACGCGAGCTTTTAATCGAAACATTAGATTGTTTAATTAGAGAATTAAAAATATTAACTACAGTGTTGAACTCTTGAGAAGATATGACTTTCATATTAATCCTTGCCTGCCAATATGTCCCAGTTACCAAAGCAGTTATTGAATTAATAAAAGTTTAATAATATTTTTGAATTGTCGAATAGAGTTGGGCTCAGGCTCCGTGGCCTATGCACCTAAAAGATGCATTGGCGATAATAATACAGAAACCAATATATAAATCAATAGTTTTTAACCAATCAAATTAACTGCTGCAGCTTTATGTTCTGGCGTTAAGTGTGCATATCTTAGCGTCACTTTTAAATCACGATGCCCCATCAATTCACGTACTGTATTTAGATCAACGCTAGCCATAACTAATTTGCTAGCAAAGTGATGTCGTAAGTCATGAAATCTAAAGTCAGTGATCTCAGCCACATTAAGTAAATTCCCCCATGCTTTTTTAATATCTTAGTTTTTTATCTCTCATAAAATATCTCCCTATGAATCAAAATGCTGCATTAGATAAATAAAAAACCCTTAATTTCGAATGACCGAAATTAAGGGTTTTACCTTGGTTAATCTTTGCTAATTTAATTAATACAAAAACCTATGTAAACATAGCGTTAACTATTTATCTTAGGCATTTTTAATTGCGTCAGAAGTTATAGGTAAATCTCTTACTCTAACGCCTGTTATTTGGAAAATAGCATTGGCAATAGCTGGTGCTATTGATACTACTCCTGGCTCGCCTAATCCAACAGGAAACTCTTTGCTGTCGACAAATTCAATATCTAATTCTGGTACATCATTCATACGTAACGGTGAGTAGGTATTTAGGTTAACTTTACTTACTTGGCCGTTTTCTATTGGGCTTTGCTCGTGCAGTGCCATGCTTGTACCCCACAACATTGAACCTTGTACTTGCGCTAAGGCACCGTCTGGATGAACGATTACCCCTGCATCAACCGTCATAGTAAGTTTTTTAACGGTTATTTTTTTAGAGTCGGGCTCAACATGCACATGTGCTGCACAGGCCATCCAAGCCGGCATGGTTTTTTCTTGTCCGGCGCTTACTGCAACACCTATAGCTTCATTTTTTGCTAATTTAACTGTGCTTACTTTTTTCTTCAGCAGGGTTAATACGTTGGCTAAACGTTTTGCTCCACCAACACTTTCAGGTGCCTTACCAGCTTGTTTACCTAAACCGTCTAGCATAGATAAACGAAAATCAATGGGATCAGCTTTTGCTTGGTGAGCAATTTCATCTATAAATGATTCTAGCCCCCAAACAATCCAACCCTGCCCTACTGATCTTAACCAACCTGGCAGAATAGTTTCTTGTGCTAGTTTATTATTGATCGCTCGAACACGATGGTTGTCCATGCTGTACCAATGATCTGCACCACTGGTTGAAAACATGTCTATTTTGATTTTTTTATCTAGGCTTTCAGGCATAAAGCCAGGGGCCATTGTTAATGTTGGCCAGCCAGCCGCAAGGGCATGTTCCATCCCCGTAAATTTATTTGTTTTATCAAACGATGCTTTAAATGATACAACAGATGGAGATCTTGGTTGATCAAAGCGTGAGTCATCTTCACGGGTAAATACCATTTTTACTGGTTTACCTATCGCTTTTGAGGTTAATACTGCAGGTATTGCATAATCACCAAATAAGCGCCTGCCAAAACCACCGCCTAAATATTGTTGATGCATAACAACTTTTTCGTCTGTTACCTGCAGTGCTTTAGCTATCGCTGGCATTGTTAAAGATTGCCATTGATTACCTGTATAAATGTGCCATTGGCCATTTTTTTCTTCAACTGTTGCATTTACCGGCTCTAAGGCAAAATGCAAAACGGTATGAGTACGATATATTGCCTCTATAGTCTTTGCCGCTTTTTCGCTAGCAGCGGTAAAGTCTCCATCATCAATAAATAAGCCGCCTTCATTCTTGTCGGCGACTAAGCGCTCGCCTTCTTTAAGAATATCGGCTTCGCTGACTTTTGCTCTTTCACCTGCTTGATAACTCACTTTTATAGCATCGGCTGCTTTAATTGCGCCGTAATAAGTGTCTGCCTCAACCGCTATCCATCCTTGAAGGTTCTCACTAGGATCTTGTAATTTATGGTAGCCGATATAACCTTTGATTTTTTTCGCTGCACTATCATCAACAGCTTTAATTTTACTGCCATATCGTGTTGGCGGAATAATGGGGCGAGCATAAACCATACCCTCTAATTCCACGTCAATACCATAAACAGCGCTACCGTTAGTTTTAGCAGGAATATCTAGCGCTGAGCTAGACTTGCCAACTAAGGTTCTTTGACTGGCTGGCTTTAAAGGTAAGTTGCCAATTTCTTCTGGTGTAAATGTACGATTAAATGTACCTTTTGCAACAATATCGCCAAAACTTATAGCGCTATCTTTACCAATTACAGCGCCATTTTCAACGCGACACTCTTCAACTGAGCAATTTAATATCTTGGCTGCCGCGTCAATTAATGCGATACGTCCAGCAGCGCCAGCTTGAGATAATGGTTTAAATGACTGAAATACAGACCAAGAGCCGCCAGTTACCATGTAACCCCATTTAGGATCAGTATCTACATGAGTTATCGATACCTTTGACCAGTCAGCGCCTAACTCATCAGCAACAACTCTGGCTAGCGCGGTGCCAATATGTTGTCCCATTTCTGCCCTAGCTATGTTGATATTAATTTCGCCCATCGGGTTTATTTCAAACCAAACGGTTGGAGAAAATAGTTTATCTTTTAGCGTTTGTTGTGCATTTTGGCTTAAACCTGTAGCACTCAGTAATGGTGCAAAAGCCATTAATAGTGAACCACTAACCGAACCAACTAAGAATCGACGGCGAGATAAGCTAATGTTGTTTTTTTCATCTTTAATCGTTTTCATTATTACTCACCTTTATGATTGTTGCGTTGTTGCACGTGGATCAAAAGTTTGAACCTCAGCTGACATAGAATCAGCGGCATTTTTAATGGCACTTTTAATTCGCACATACGCCATGCAACGACATAAATTTCCACTCATGTGGTCAACAATTTCTTGGTCACTCGGTGAAGGATTACTTGCTAATAAAGTCGCCGCTTGCATAATTTGGCCTGATTGACAGTAACCGCATTGTGGTACTTGCTCTTCAATCCATGTTTTTTGTAGTGGATGATTATTTTCTAGGCCTTCAATCGTGGTGATGTTTTTATTTTCAGCCCCGAGTAATGGAAAAGAGCAGGATCTAATAGCGGCACCGTCTAGATGCAAAGTACAAGCACCACACATGCCAATGCCGCAGCCAAACTTGGTGCCTTTAAAGCCTAATTCATCGCGAATAATCCAGAGTAAAGGTGTGTTTGCATCTGCTGTGGTGGTAACTTCTTTACCATTTAATTTGAATTTAATCATAATTTCATCTCTTAGAACTGATTGTAAAAAATACTCATTTATTATCTAACGTTATAAACTAATTTTATTAGCTAACAACGGAGTAAGTTGGAGAATTTTTTGTTTCGACTTTGTGCTTATTTACTCAAAGTAAAGACATTATCGCCGCTTGTTGTAGTGGGTTTTATCAAATAAGTGAATATTGTTAAACAATAAAAAATTGTTTTTTTATTAATATAATAGCTTAGCAGGTTAGATGATTTTTGCTTAGCTTTAGCATGAATATAGACTGCAATTACACCAAACGTTTTAGTGCCAAATACAATTCGCTACTTAACGTTTTATTAGTGATAAGTTATTAAAAGGTAAGTGATAATTAATAGTTATATCGTGTATTAACGATAGGCTAACCACTTACCTTTATCTTATTGCTATTACTTTTGAGCACTAAGCAAAATCATAGCTGCCACCGGTTTTTAGGGCATTTTTATATGCTTCACGCGCCTGAAAACGTTTTACGTATGCAACAATTGTTGGGTAATTTTGATCAGCACCTCTATTAGCGGCCCACGCTTCTAATGGAAAGCTCATTTGAATATCGGCACCTGAAAGCGCTTCACCAGCAAACCATTGGTTATTTTTTAGGTGGTTTTCAATTAATGTTAAGTTAGCGGCAATATTTGGCCCAACATAACCCGCCATTACTTTCTTCATTATGCCTTTGGCAATGGGTTTAACAAGAATAGGTAATGATCGCTGCACTGTTTTTTCTAAAATAAGTTTCAACAATAATTGCTGCATTAATGTACCTTCAGCAAAGTGCATCCAATATAAGTACTGGCGATGCGATTCGGTATGCGCTTGAGGTAAAATTTTATTTTCGCCGTATGTTTGCGCAAGGTATTCAACAATTGCACCTGACTCAGCAATCGTTATATCACCGTCGGTGATCACCGGAGACTTGCCAAGCGGGTGCACTTTTTTCAAACTCTTAGGGGCTAAGTTCGTTTTTAAATCACGTTGATAATGCTTAACTTCATATGGCACGCCTAACTCTTCTAAAGCCCAAAGCACACGTTGTGATCTTGAATTATTTAAATGATGTACAACAATCATAGTTTCTCCAATTTAGTAAAATATATAACTTAATTTTCGCGACCATATAGCCAAAATCAGCGAGTTAGCTTAACTAAGCAAGCGGCTAAATATAAAATAAAGTGCAATAGTGCTATTTTGACATTATTTTAGTATCTTTATTTATTACTGTCGCATAGGATCGAACCTAATACTTGTACTATCGGACTATTTAAATGCTCTGGAGCTCTAGCGTTTTATTCAGGAAAAACATTGAACAACACAGCCATAATGTTCATGAGATGATAATTTGCTTAACAGGCAGTGTTAATATTCAACTTAATGATGAATATTATAGCTTGTCGCCGGGTCATTCTGTTTTTATTCCTGCACAATACTCCCATGCAATTAACGTTGTTAAATCTGCTGAAACAACATTATTATTCGCCTGCATAGATCTACCCACTTTTGACAGCTTATCAACTCCAACTAATCGGTTGTTCTTAAATACCATATCAACAGGTAAGTTTTTAATTAATAACACGAGTAAAAGTGTGAATAACAACACAAACACCTTGTTGGCTGCAGCTAAAGAGTTAGTCAATATTCCTCAATCTGCTTCTCCTTTACACGCAAGCTTGAAAGAAGCTGTATTCTTAAAGTTATTGTTTACGCATATAAGCGGTGCGGGTTATGAAGAGAATACCAATGAGTTAGCGTCATTGCGGATCAGCAAAGCGCAAAATTGGATAAATAGTAACTATGCATTAGATATAACATTAGAGATGGTAGCTAAGCAGGTTAATATGTCGAGAAGCCATTTCGCTCGACAATTTCGTCAGCATTCAGGCTTTAGTGTTATTGATTACCTACTCAAAGTTCGCTGCGATGCTGTGGCTAATTTACTTGCAAGTTCGAATGCAGATATTACAGAAATAGCTTTTTCTGCTGGGTTTAGTAATTTAAGTCATTTTTATCGACATTTTAAACGCCGTTACGGTATTACCCCCAGAGCTTTCAGGCAAATGAATAACCACCAAGATATTACTATTATAAATAAATTAGCTTAAGTATTTGTACAACAAAATATCTTTAAAAGTTAACTGGGTTTTAATGGCTTAATTAGACTTGGCTTAACTTGATTTAACTTTTTATAAAATAACAAAAAAAGCTCTCACCTAGGTAAGAGCTTTTGCATTTATGAACTGTTAAGGGTTATTTAAAACTTATAACTTGCTTTAACATATACAAAACGACCTTGGCTATTATGTGTGCCACTAACAAAGCCCATAAAGTCGTGATAAGCAAACGGCGGCTCTTCATTAAATAAGTTTGTCGCACCAAGACTTAACGTGGTGTTTTCAATACCTATATAATTTACTGTAGTATCAACTGTAGTCCATGAGTCAACATCACCCATTCCTTCAGTAGCTACGGCTGCATCTTGTTTAAATGCGCCAATATAGTTGATCGCCATACTTGCGTTCCAATCACCTTGAACCCAAGCAGTGTTGAATGTCCAACGTACTTCAGGTTGCTCAAAGTCACCTTCTTGAGTGTCAATACGCATAGAGCCATCGGCATTTGGACGCGCGTCTTCATAAGATAATACATAATTTACCACGTAGGTAAATTTGAATTCGCCCATGTCAGTATCTAAGCCGTAGTTCGCTTCAATATCTAAACCAGAAGTGGTGATGTTACCAATGTTTTCATATTGATCAAAAATACGAACTACTTCACCTGGATCGCCAGCAATAGTAGAAGGTAAACGCTCAACAACAGTAGGATCATTACCCAAAGTACTAAACTTAAACTGAGTATCTTTAGTGATTACGTTTTCAATATCATAATCATAATAGTCGATTGAAAAATCTAGGTTATCGGCAACTTCATAAATTAAACCTAAGTTGTAGCTTTTAGACTCTTCAGGCCCTAAATCATCGTTGCCTGATAATACGGCTGTATACTCTTTCGGGTCACAATCAAGTCCGACCGCAGCACAACGCACTGAGTCAACTAAAGTAGGCGACTCGTCAGTATTACCTAAACCAATTTGATGCAATGAAGGCGCTCTAAATGCGGTTCCGTATGAACCACGTAATGATAATGATTCAGTTGGTTGCCAAATAAAGGCAACTTTAGGGTCGGTTGTAGTACCAAAGTCACTGTAATCTTCATGACGTACAGCAACCTGTACTTCTAAAGTATCTAGAACTGGAATAGCTAATTCGGCAAAAATTGAAGTGTTGTTACGTTTACCATTTGCTTGTGTTGCTTCAGTACCAAACACTTCACCACGTAAAAATTGATCATCAGGGTTATCGCTAATACTTTCTTCACGGTATTCAACACCAACAGCTAAACCAAGTTCACCATGTTCCATTTCCATGACTGAACCACTGATTTTACCGTCGAATGACTTACTGGTTGATTTACCAATACGTGTTGTTGTGGTTTCAATAAAGTCTAATGCTTCTTGACTGTTGCTTGATGGTTCAAACGGGTTCCATAAACCGCTATCAATAGCTTCTTGAGTACGGCGAGAGTTAGGAAAACCATTTACACCACGTTCTGTCGATGTGCTTTTAATGTAGTTATAGGCAATTTCCCAACTCCAATCTTTTAATTCACCCTGTAGGCCAATAATTGAACGGTAGTAGTCTGACGTTACGCGTTTTTCACGGTTACCAATATCTAGCATACGTCGACGCATGGTTAAATCTTGCTGATAAAAAGCATGATCTGGCATGTCGGCAAATGGGTGATTTATATTATCGCCCGACATAAATAACTCATTAAAGCTTGGGCTACCAGCACCACGAATGGTGGTTTTAGAGTGTTGGCCATTTAATTCAGCAAAACCACGTAGGTTGTCGTTTATTTCATATTTACCCATGTAGATAAAGCTAGCACGCTCAGTAGCAGGCACTGAGGTCATTACAGGTGCATAGTCATAACCACACAGGTTGCCAATAATATCTTCAGGCGCACAAACATCATTGCCAAACGTATCTGGCATACGAATAGTTGAGTCATCTTTTAAAGCAATAGTACCTGGGAATCCTGATGAACTTCTAAAGTCAGTGGCAAATGGGTCGTTAGGTCTTAAAGCACTTTGGTTCGCTGATTTTGAATAGTCGCGATCAGCATAAAGAATTTCTTCACGATCAAAGTAATCTAGTGCAAAAGTATGGCTACTTTTTTCGGTTGAGTTACCCCAAACAAGGCTAATGCTTTTTTCTTCCCCACCACCGTCGGCAGTATCACCAAATTTTGCTGAAAGTTCTGCTCCTTCAACATCGTCACGTAACACGATGTTAATAACACCAGCAACAGCATCTGAGCCATAGGTAGCTGATGCGCCATCTTTTAAAATATCAACACGCTTAATTGCCGCTAATGGAATATTGTTAATATCAACAAACGCCGTGTCGATATTATTGGCAAATGGAGAAACCGAAACACGGCGACCATTCACAAGTATTAATGTTGAATCTGCGCCCAAACCACGTAACGACACACTTGAGCCACCATTACTGGTATTGTCACTGCTATTCCCTTGTGTTGAAAATGTGCCTTGCCCAGCCATAGGTAGCTTAGTAAAAAGTCCTATTAGGTCAGTAACGCCGCTATTGGCAATATCTTCTGCACTTAAAGATGTTAATGGCGAAGGCCCTTCCATGTCAGTTCTTTTAATGTGTGAACCTGTAATTTCTATTCGCTCTACACTGTCTTTTTCGGCGGCGATTACAACATGACTTTGAGAGGCAAATAAAGCTGCAGCGATGCTGAGTGCGAGTGTATGTTTACGACTATTTGAAACTTTCATTTTATCTTCCTTTATATGTTTTTATATTTCTATGTTTTTATAATGACTTGTATTTTATAACATTTTATTAACATAACTTTGTTAAAACACTATTTAACTTGATTACACAAATGAACAAAGTCATTAGATTTTTATAACAAATCAAATGACTTTTTAACAGGTAAACCACAGAGTTCTCTTCATAAAAATGTAAAGTAATGTAACCAATAAATATAAACTACGAAATTTATCGGAGTTTTAGCGCCAGTAAAAACAAATTAACTGTCGAGAGATTATTAAGATAAAAAAAAATCCGATGAACAAGTTCATCGGATTTTGCTTTTCTTGAGTTTTGAGCTAAAAGCTCGCCACTTTCGATCTTATTGCTTTAACACAATATTTTTTGGTTGGGTCTGTTTTCGACATCAATAATGATGTTGGTACTTATGAAAACTGGTTAGAGGTGTTTTTAGCGCCACCTGCTTTAAGTGCGTTTTCACCAGCAAAGTATTCTTTGTGATCATCACCCATGTCTGAACCAGACATGTTTTGATGTTTAACACAGGCAATACCTTGACGAATTTCTTTACGTTGTACACCTTCTACATAACCTAACATAGCTGCATCACCAAAGTATTCTTTAGCAAGGTTGTCTGTAGATAACGCCGCTGTATGGTACGTTGGCAAGGTAATTAAGTGATGGAAAATACCCGCTTCACGTGCTGTGTCTGATTGGAAACTACGGATTTTATCATCGGCTAATGTTGCTAATTCTGTATTGTCATAATCAACATTCATTAAGTCAGCTCGTACATAAGCAGATACATCTTTACCAGCTTCAACCATAGCGTCGTAGGCTTGTTGACGGAAGTTAAGCGTCCAGTTAAACGATGGGCTGTTGTTATAAACTAACTTAGCATTTGGAATTTCTTTACGTACTTCGTTCATCATAGCGGTAATATCAGCTACGTTTGGTGTTGCAGTTTCAATCCAAAGTAAATCTGCGCCCGCTTTTATGGCTTCAATGCTGTCAAATACACAACGCTCTTCACCAGTACCTGGACGGAATTGGTATAAACCAGAAGGTAGGCGCTTAGGACGAACAAGTTTACCATTACGGTTAAAACATACATCGCCTTCAGCCATGTCTGCTACGTCAATTTCTTCAACGTCTAAGAAAGAGTTATAGATATCACCTTGATCGCCAGGCTCTTTAACAACCGCGATTTCTTTTGTTAAACCAGCACCTTCAGAGTCGGTACGAGAAACAATAATACCGTTGTCGATACCAAGTTCTAGGAAAGCATGGCGTAATGCACGAATTTTAGAATGAAAATCTGCATGAGGTACAGTTACTTTACCATCTTGATGTCCACATTGTTTTTCATCAGCAACTTGGTTTTCAATTTGTAGTGCACAGGCACCTGCTTCAATCATTTGCTTAGCCATTAGGTAAGTGGCTTCAGCATTACCAAAACCAGCATCTATATCAGCAATAATTGGCACAACGTGAGTTACATGGTTATCAATTTTATCTTGAATTGCCGCTTTGTCGCCTTCTGCTGCTGCATCTAATTCACGGAAAAGACCACCCAATTCACGGGCATCTGCTTGGCGTAAAAAGGTGTATAACTCTTCAACTAAAGAAGCTACTGAAGTTTTCTCATGCATTGATTGGTCAGGCAAAGGACCAAACTCACTGCGAAGTGCAGCAACCATCCAACCAGAAAGGTACAAGTAACGGCGGTCAGTTTGGCCTGCAAAATGTTTCTTAATAGAAATCATTTTTTGTTGGCCAATAAAACCATGCCAGCAACCTAACGATTGTGTGTATTTAGAACTATCAGCATCATACGCAGCCATATCACGACGCATAATATCTGCTGTGTATTGTGCTATATCTAAACCTGTTTTAAATTTATTTTGAGCACGCATACGCGCTATTGATTCAGGATTGATGGCATCCCAAGAACTGCCAGCTTTTTCTTTAATCGCTTTAACTGCTTCTATTGCACTTTGGTAATTAGACATATTACTTTCTCCAAAAATTATAACTGACAGTATGTAAATACTTTATAGTGTAACTCGCTATGTAAGCTGTCACACCGAACAACATAAATACTAAACCAACCTATCAAAATAAATAAAATATATAATTAGCATACCTGCCATTCACAAAGAAAATAATAGTGTATTAACTCTAAATGCGAATATAAAATAGCTTAACAAATTCAATAACTAAGAATATTTACCATGGCTTTTTTTATGATAAAAAGGCGATATTTAATTTATTTTGTATATAAATTTACTTGATTATCAACATTAGCCATGACATATATCTTAGTTATGTTTTTGTATTAGATGATTAATTTTATGAATATCTCGAAAATTGATTTAAATTTGCTGATTTATCTTGATGTATTACTTAGAGAAAAAAATGTTACTCGCGCTGCTGGCCAGTTAAATATTACTCAACCAGCCATGAGTAATGGATTAAAGCGCCTACGTACACTATTTAGTGATCCTATTTTAGTCAGAACATCTGACGGCATGGTACCCACTGAACGTGCCCGCGCTTTAGGGCCAGCTATTCGTAAAATTTTATTAGAGTTAGAAGAAGCGCTACAAGGTGAAGAAGAGTTTAACGAGCTAAATAGCCAACGAGTTTTTCGTTTAATGGCAAGTGATTACGCCGCTTCAACTTTATTACCAAAATTATTAAAACGTATTAATCAAATAGCGCCTAATGTCACCATTGATATTATGACGCCAAGTGATGTTAATTTTCACGACGTTGAAGCCGGTAAAATTGATATGGCGATTAACCGTTTTGATGAATTACCACAATCGTTCCATCAGAAAACGATTTGGCGAGATACATTTTCTTGTTTGTTAAGTGCTGATAACCCAGTAGTATCAAAGTTCAACCTCAATACCTATCTTGATGCCAAACATGTTTGGGTTTCTAAAACAGGCTTTGGTGTTGGTGTTGGTATGGATCCAAAAGATGTACAAAAATTGGGTTGGGTTGATGAAGCGTTAGCGCGTTTAGGCAAGCAGCGTGACATTAAAGTATTTACCCGTAATTACCATGTTGCCATGCAATTAGCACTTGAAGATGAGTTAGTCGCCACACTACCTACGCGTGCAGCTTTGATTCATAAAAATGATGCTAATTACACCGTACTAAAACCGCCATTTGATATTCCTGACATAGAACTTAAAATGATCTGGAGCCCACTTTTACATCATGACGCTAGCCATATTTGGTTTAGACAACTAGTAATTGAAGCGGCAAATGAAGGTTAACTAAACGTTAAGTGCACCCGGGTTGTGAGATATTTTGAACAAGTTTAAACACAAAGTATTCAATGTTTTATATAGTATGTTTACCATATTAAGTTGTGTTGCTTTGGGTAAAGTCTGTGCTTTTTATGCTCCTTTATTACCGGGGAGTTTATATGGTTTAATGCTCTTTACACTAACATTGCACGTACGCATTTTTGATGCCGACCGTATTAAAGACAGTGTAGTGTGGGGCGTAAAACATATGGGCGTATGCTTTGTACCTGCCGGTGTCGGCATTATGAATCATTTCGACTTGATCAGGCAATTTGGCATCACCATTGTCATGATTACTTTTATAACCACCTTTATTCTACTGACTATCGTCGGCCTACATTACCAGCGTTACGCCAACGTTCAAGATGACAATGATGATGAGGGCTCACATGTTAGCTGAGTTATTAAATCATCATTTATTATCTTCAATTTTCGCGGTAGTGGCGACTATTGCCCTATTTCAATTTGTCGCTGTTTTTCAACGCAAATTAAATGCCATTTGGCTACAGCCAATGTTGGTTAGTATTTTAGTTATTATGTCATTTTTGCTATGGCAAAATATTAGCTTTGATCACTACTTTGCCAGTTCTTGGTTTTTAAACGCCTTACTTGAACCTGCCGTTGTGGCGCTAGGGTTTCCGCTTTATCAACATTTATCAACAATTACTAAGCAATGGAAAAGTATTTTATTGGTACTTTGCATAGGCGCATTTATTGCCATTGTTACAAGTTTTGTAGTTACTATGCTATTAATTGGCGATTACACAATTGCGGTTGCTTTGGCCTTAAAGTCAGTTACTACTCCCATTGCTATTGCCATTGCAGGACAATTAGATGGCAATACCGCTATAACCGCTTTTGCCATTATCCTAGCCGGATTTTTTGGCGCTTTAGTTGGCCCTCCTTGGTTAAAATTTATAAATGTTAATTCACCAAAAGCGCAAGGTTTAGCCATTGGCGCAGCAAGTCATGCTATCGGCACAGCCACGGTGAGTAATATTAGTTATGAACATGCTGCGTATAGCTCATTAGCATTAATTGTTTCAGCGGTTATTACCGCTACATTTAGCCCATTTATTATTAATTTTTTAGTTACGCTTTTATAGCTAAATGAATGTAAATAGCTTTTCATTACAGTCATTTCATCGGCCACGTGTTTATGAGCAATGTAATTTCTCTTACCAATACGATAAAAACTTTTAATATTACTCAATCAAGATAATTCATAAAATAAATAGCAAAAATCACAACAAACAATAGTATGAATAATGGTATTTAAAAAATAATAGGTATTAATTTTATCCTATACTTAACAATAAGTTATAAAATTTCATTTTGTTAAAGTAGTTATAAATCTATCTTTGTCGGCTAAACCATTAAATTGCAGCTATTGCATCAACTTCACATTATTTCTACATTGCAGGTAGTGGTTTTACGTAAATGTATTAAAAAAAGAATACTTTCTTCCAAACTTTCAAAATAGGTGTCCCATGACAAACAGAATTTCAATCGCAAATTTGCAGGTAGCAGAAGAACTTTATAACTTTGTTAACCAACAAGTGCTTCCTGGTACTGCGCTGCCTGAAGATACCTTTTGGTCTGGCTTTGGCAAACTTATAGCTGAATTAGCGCCCAAAAATAAACAGTTATTATTAAAACGCGATGATTTACAACAACAAGTAACCGCCTATCATCAAGACCATCAGGGAGATAATTTTAACTTTTCTGACTACAAACAATTTTTAACTAAAATTGGCTACCTTTCCGCCCCAGTTGACGACTTCACTATAACAACCACCAATGTCGATGCAGAACTTGCGACTATTGCAGGTCCACAACTGGTAGTACCGGTTATGAATGCACGTTTTGCTTTAAATGCTGTTAATGCTCGTTGGGGCAGTTTATATGACGCATTATATGGTTCAGACGTTATAACTGAAGAAAATGGCAGCGAAAAAACTAAAGCTTACAACCCCGTTCGCGGTAAGAAAGTTATCGCATTTGCACGCGAATTTTTAGATCAAACTATCCCGTTAAACCATGGTTCGCATATCAATGCCAAGCGTTATCAAGTTGTTGAGGGTGAATTAGTTGTAACATTAACAAATGGCGACTCAGCAAGATTATCGCAAACTAATTTATTTATCGGTTTTAATGGTGAGCAAGCATCGCCTAGTGAGTTAGTTTTTAAACATCACGATTTACACTTTATTATTGAGTTTGATCAAAACAATACTATTGCAAAAAGCGATCAAGCCGGTATGAGTGACATTGCAATGGAGTCAGCCATTACTACTATTATGGACTGCGAAGACTCTGTTGCCGCTGTTGATGCTGCAGACAAGGTAATTGCCTATCAAAACTGGTTAGGCTTAAATCAAGGCACTTTATCTGAAACATTTGAAAAAGCCGGCAAGCAACAAACCCGTTTAATGCATGCAGATAAAACCTATCAAACTCTTGATAACAAAGAAGCTCAATTAAAAGCGCGCAGCTTAATGTTCGTGCGTAATGTTGGCCACTTGATGACCAATAACGCCATTATTGATCAAAACAATAATGAAGTGCCTGAAGGTATTATGGACGCGGTTATTACGTCATTAATTTCAATTTATGACGTTAAGCAAAAAAATACCCTGCGCAACAGTGAAACAGGCTCTGTTTACATTGTTAAGCCTAAAATGCATGGGCCGGAAGAAGTTGCATTCGCTAACGAGCTATTTGATCGTGTAGAAGACCTATTAACCTTGCCACGTAACACCTTAAAAATGGGCATAATGGATGAAGAGCGCCGCACCAGTGTTAACCTTAAAGCCTGTATTTATCAGGCAAAAGAGCGCGTTGTATTTATTAACACTGGCTTTTTAGACAGAACCGGTGACGAAATTCATACCTCTATGGCTGCTGGTGTTATGGCTAGAAAAGCAGATATCAAGTTAACAAAATGGATAACCGCTTATGAAGACAATAACGTTGATGTTGGTCTAGCCTGTGGCTTTAGTGGTAAAGCACAAATAGGCAAAGGCATGTGGCCGATACCTGATCAAATGGCTAATATGCTGGCAACAAAAATTAATCATGTAAAAGCCGGTGCAAATACTGCTTGGGTGCCATCGCCAACGGCTGCTACATTACATGCTTTGCATTATCACAAAGTTAATGTTCTGCAACTACAGCAAGCACTTAAAGCGCGTGTTCCTGCCAATGTAGACGACATATTAACCATACCTTTAGCTGAAAACACGCAGTGGACGGAACAAGAAATCTCTGATGAATTGGACAATAATTCGCAAGGTATTTTAGGTTATGTTGTGCGTTGGATTGATCAAGGTGTTGGCTGTTCAAAAGTACCTGACATTAATAATGTTGGCTTAATGGAAGATCGTGCAACACTGCGTATTTCAAGCCAACATATGGCAAATTGGTTGCAACATAATATTTGTACGCCAGAACAAGTACTGGCAAGTTTGAAAAAAATGGCAGCCGTTGTTGATCAACAAAATCAACATGATAAACAATATCATGCAATGTCTTCTAACTTTGACAACAATGTTGCTTTTCAAACAGCTCTGGCACTAGTACTTCAAGGCCATAAACAGCCTAACGGATATACAGAGCCTTTATTACACAAAAATAGATTGCTGTATAAAGCCCAAGCTAAATAATAACGTAAAAGCAATAAAGCCGACTAAATTTTCTGGTAGTTAAGAATGAAGTTATCCTTAGCTACCGGGAAATTTTTTAATAAAAAATACCGTTATTTACTTTAATACTTTATTTACTTTAATACTTTATTTACTTTAGTACGTTATTAAATAATCGATTGCCTGTCCTTAACCTGCAGATAGTTTTCTATTAACTTGCCCTTCAAACTTCCCTCTACAATGTGAGATTCCAAACTCAGCTTTTTATACCTAACCTATTACTCAGTTAAGCCTAAAATTATCGAGTTAAAACATCTTAATATTAAAGCCATCGTTATTGGTCTGATAAAATAAACCATCTATCTTATTGTTCTCGCGTAAACACAAGTCATTATCTATATTAATTTGTAACATAATGGTACGATAAAGAAATCAAGGATTGATTCAGGATATAAATGTGATGAGGAATACAAAATGACAATACAATTTACCCCCAAATTAGTGGTTCCATTACTTGTTGGTTTTAGCGTATTTTTCCTTTATTGCTCAACAGCCTACGCAGAAAAAAGAATAAAACAGAAACTAAATACAAACTTAACTAAGCAAGTGGTTACTTTCAAAGTATCTTTACCTGCCATCGATGAGTCGAGTAAATTCGCTTATCCTGCCATCACTAGCGAAGTCTATAATAAATATAAAAATATCAATGTAAAACAAGCTTCTCAAACGTCACAACAACCTATGGTGGGTATTAAAGTCGCTGACTTTTCTAGCATAGTTCCTCGAAAACTTGAGAACAAAAATTCCTTCTTTGAATTTGCAGCAAAATTTAATGATAAACTGCAGCAAGTTATCGCCTACTTTAACTTTTCTTCCAAAGCTGTTGAAAATAAAGATAATAACAAAGACATAAATCAGAAAAGAAAAGTGAGCTTTATTATAGAAAGCGTTAACTAAGTCGTTAATAAGCTTTATATAGCCATGTCATTACACAAAAAAACCGCTAATTAGCGGTTTTTTTTCGTTATAATAAATATACTAACTCAGCATTATTGGCTAATTTTCATATCATTAAAATTGATAAACTTGGCTTTTATCGATTAATGTTGTCGCCGTTATTTTATCTGCTGAACAACTAGCAATATCTTGCTTAGAAAATACCAAAATACTATCTTTATATCGGCCTGCTGATTTTTCCCCTGCCGACTTTAAAATAACACTAACATGTTCATTTTTAGGTAACTCTTTCAAACCATTACCATATAAGCACAGGGTTTCACTTAACTTGACTGTTAATTCTTGAAAGTACTGCGAACGCTCTTTTATTTTCTTAACTTGCTCAGCTTTTTGCTTAACGGCTAATGCATTAGCCTTATCGGTAATTTTTTGTTTATCTGCGAGTAATTTAACTTCTTGTTTTGCAAGTTGTTCTAGATCTTGTTTGAGCTCGACTTTACGTTCATCACTGGCGCGAGCAAACTGATAATTTAAATCTCGCTTTTCTCGCTCAAGATCTCTTAAATCATAAGCAAGTTCGCGTTGTTCTTCTCTTAACTCTCTGGTTTTATCGCGGTTATGCTCAAAAATCTCTACTATTCTTTCATAGCCAACAGCTGCCGACTCCATCGCCTGACTAACGGTTTGATTAATATCAATATCAAATTTTTCATGAAAGTCTTGATTAGCCTCTGGCGCTATTGGTGCAGCTGGAATCTCTGGCATAGCAGGCATTTCAGGCATAGAAAAATTAAAACTATAGTTTCCCCATTGGCTATTACTTGCCGCAGAGCTAATAGTAAAAACAACACCTTGGCCGCGTAAATAAGTACTTTCAATACTATTTATTTTTGATAACTGATCTGTCGATTGGTCTGTAACCGATGACTTAATAATATCGCTCATAATTGACATTTGTTTGTACAAACCTGAATATTGCTCTGCATTCTTTTGTGCAGCAAATAATGCTGTCGACATAAATAAACAAGGTAATACTACGCTCGATGATAATAGGTTAAATTTCTTCATTCTTTATTCCTCAGTTGTCCAATTTGCAGGGGTACTTATGGCTTCACCTTGCTGTAATCCATAGCCTTTAACATTGCCACTTTGATAAGCGTTGTTATATTTAATTGCTTGCTCTAGCGCCTGATACTTAATTTTTTGCTCCAGTAACTCATCTTTTCGTTCAGCATTGATGTACTGAATAAAGTCACCCAAATCTTCTTTTCGTTCTTGTCGAGAAGCGCCCATGATATAACTGGCCAGTTGTAAATTATTATCTTGCTGCTTAACCTTAATATCGGCGGCGTAATTCGCTAAAACCACTTGTTGCTCTTGAGCAAAACTTTGTAAACGCTGATCAACTAACTTAGCCAGGTTTTGCTCTTGTATCTTATTATTACTACCGGCAAAACTCAGTAATATTCCATTGTCTTGAATGACTAATTCAACTTTAAACACCACTAGTGCTAACGCGAGAATAGAAAATGCCATTGATAATGCAGGTAAACCTCGCCATTGCCAAAAAGGGATTTTATCACTTTCAAAGCCACTGGCTCGGTCCCACTCTGGCACTTTTTCATCAATAGACATGGCGACTTGGTGTTCAATTGCATTAACGGTATTTTTACGTTCTTGCCATAACGATTCATTATCTGTCGGACAATCAATTGACTTATCATCTAGCCAATCAGCAAAAGCTTGCTCTGTTGATTCAGCTTTGTTCGCGTTTTTGTTTGGCACTTGCTTTGAGTCATTATTTGACATGTTCTAACTCCAAATGATCTTTTAATTTATCTAAAGCACTGTACAAACGTGACTTTACCGTATTAACAGAAATTCCCAGCTGCTTAGCAATTTCATCAAAAGTACAGTGTTGAAAAAATTTCAGCTCCACCACTAGTTTTTGATTTAGCGGTAAAGTTTTTAGTGCTTTATGCAGAGCGCTTGATTGTTGTCCTGAATAAAAGTGTGCCTCAGGGCAAGCATCGCTACTCTGTTCTTCTTGTTCGGGTGTATCATTTAAAGATTGCGTGGGCTTTTTTCGACGATAAAATTCAATGCAACGATAATGTGCAATTTTAAACAGCCAGCCTTTAAATGGACTATCGCCACGAAACGACGCTAAATTACGAAATACTGCCATAAAAACATCTTGCATTAAATCTAAGGCATCATCAGGGTTACTCACCATGCGCAGTGTGTAATTGTATAGATTTTTTTCATACCGCTTTACTAAGGTAATCCAAGCTGATTTTTTGCCTTTTAGCGCTTGTTTTACTAGCGTTTCATCGCTTCTCTCAAACACGCAATGTCCTATTTATTTATCTTCTTATATTAAAGGTAGAGCCGGGCGTGAAAATAGTTTGAAAGTTTTCAAACTATTTTAATAAATTAACTAATATGGCGGATAATTTTTGATAAACCGGAGTGGCTGCACTGGTTGAACGACGCATTAAGGCGATTTCTCGATAAACATCACCTGAGAGTTTTTCAATCGTTAAACCTTCAGCTTTAGAGAAGCCTTTTTTAACCGCCATTTCAGGTAGAAAGGTAAAGCCTTGATGATACGCGGTCATTTGCACCAAAGTCGCTAGGCTTGAAGCTGAGAAAGCGTTAATACGGCTGGTATCTGCTAACTTACAAGCAGATAAAGCATGTTTAGTTAAGCAGTGCTCATTTGATAATAAAAACACGCTATGCTCAGGTAAGCATTGATAATCTTGCTTTGGGCAAAAGCTCGTCATTAATTTTGGATCACCAGCAGCATAGAAGTGATCTTTACCTACCACCTCACTTTCAAAACCCCTTTGTGCTATCGGTAAAGCTAAAATAACAACATCGAGTTCACCATTTTTAAGCATATTTAATAGATTGTCAGTAGTGTCTTCTCGAAAATAAATTCGTAAATTAGCTAACTCGCGTTTACAAGCGGGTACTAAATCGGTCAATAAATAGGGAGCAATGGTAGGTATACAACCAATATTAAATACACCGCCATCACTTTGACCTTGTTGTTTCGCGCTATTTACTAGGTCATTAGCATCTACTAACAGCTTACGGGCTTTTTCAACAAACTCATTGCCTTGGCTAGTAAATAAAAAAGACTTGTTGTCTCGTTCAATTAGCTGACAATTAAGCTGCTGTTCAAGTTTCAAAATTGCACTGCTCAATGTTGATTGGCTAACAAAGCAAGCCTGTGCAGCTTTATGAAAATGTTGATGCTGATGCAGTGCAACTAAATAGCGTAAATGTTTCAGGTTGGGTAAGTACATGACAGGCTCATTTATTATGATTTTCAGTAATTAGCTTTTGCAAACAAATTTAACACCTGAATAATTTAACTTATCAATGAGGTGTATTTCAATTAATTAAATCGATAACAATTAATGCTATAGACAATATTAATATTAAAATGGCTGCATCAAGACCACATTCACGGGCTTATTTACTCAATATATTATCTATACGTTTTGAAACATTTAGAAATGTATTTTAATAAAATGAATCTATGATTTTAAAAAAAAATACGCTAAAGTCTTGAGATATGTAAATAAATAAGAGGTAATAAAATGTTAAGAGCGTCAGCACGTCATTTGTTGGTAGATACTGAAGAGCAATGTCTAACATTAAAACAACAAATCGCAGCCGGTGAAGATTTCGCCGCCGTTGCACAAGCCCACTCAAACTGTCCTTCTAAAGCACAAGGTGGCGCATTAGGCTCTTTTGGTCGCGGCCAAATGGTACAAGAGTTTGATCAAGTTGTATTTTCAGCTCCATTGAATGAAGTACAAGGACCAGTGAAAACACAATTTGGTTATCACTTACTTGAAGTAACTGCTCGTAGCGAGTAATGTTCGATAAGTTAGAATATCACTGCTCTTTTTGAGTATTAAAAGCGAAAGTAAGCACTTTCGCTTTTTTGTATCTGAAGCTTTAGTTAAACCCTCAACCTTTAACTCTCAACCTTTAACTCTCACTTAAGCATTGTAAAAGTAGCTGCTATTTAAACCAACGTTTTATTTTGTCTTTGCGTAAAGCTAAAAGAAATACCGCGATAGTAAAATAAATCATGGGCTCAACAATGTCAGACTTTACCGACCAAAAAAAGTGTAAGGTGATGAGCAAAGCGGCAATATAAACCCAGTTATGTAGTTTTTGCCACTTCTGCCCCATTCTCCTTCTCAGTGCAGTTATCGATGTTACAGCTAAAGAAAGAAGAATTATTAATGCAGCCATACCTACGGTTATGTAAGGTCTGTCGAGTATTTCATTAAAAAATAACTTTAGGTCAAATTGTACTTCAAAAGCCAAAAAATTCAGTAAATGCAAGCAAGCATAAGTAAAACTATACAAGCCGATAAGCCGTCTAGTTTGCACTAAATATCCTTGCCTAAATTTTTTAGCAATCGGCGATATCATTAATGAAAGAAGCAGTAAATTAAAAGCACCGATACCAGTAAAGTGAATAACTTCTTCTACGGGATCTGCGCCAAGTTGTTCAGTAAAGGCCAAAAAATAAAGCCCAAATAAAGGTAAAAAAGCCATTAAATGAATGGCAATTTTAAGCAGTAACACTCTATTACGTAAAAATACGCTTTTAAATGTTACTTGCTTGGTCGTATTTGCACTTGCTGCCACTAATAGTTTTTCCTTAAATCCATGCCTTTATACAATTGAGCAACTTCTTCACCATAGCCATTAAAAGGCAAAGTGGCGATGCGGTTTCGTGCAAATAAACCACCAGTGGTAATACGCCTTTCACTGGCTTGGCTCCAGCGAGGATGATCGACTTCAGGATTAACATTGGCATAAAAGCCATATTCATTCTTAGCCAGAATATTCCAAGTGGTTGGCGGTTTGTGTTCAACCAACTTTATGCCAACAATTGACTTAATACTTTTAAAGCCATACTTCCAAGGCACAACTAAACGAATAGGCGCGCCATTTTGAGCTGGGAGCGTTTTACCGTATAAACCCACACTCATAAAGGTAAGTGGGGTCATCGCTTCATCAATGCGTAACCCTTCTACATACGGGTATTGCACGCCACCGCCAATTCTGCGGCTTTCTTGCCCTGGCATTTGCTTAGGATCATACAAAGTTTCAAAAGCGACATATTTAGCTTTTGAGTTAGGAGCAGCCTGTTTAATTAATTGTGCTAAACCAAAACCGACCCAAGGAACAACCATAGACCAGGCTTCAACACAACGTAAACGGTAGATGCGTTCTTCTAGAGGAAAGCGTTTGAAAAGATCATCGTAGCCTAAGGTGTAAGGTTTATCGACTTCTCCCGAAATTTTTAATTGCCACGGGTTAACGTTGAAATCTTGAGCGTTTTCTACTGGGTCGCCTTTATTAGTACCAAATTCATAAAAATTATTATGCGTGGTTATTTTGGCTTCAGGGGTTAGAATTTGTGAGGACTCTTCAGCTTTTGCATAGGTAAGCGCATGACGCTGAAATACGGTGTCTTTTTTGCTACTAAAAAAATCAATTGGACTGGCTTGAGATGCAGCCGATTGTGCCAATAGGCTGCCGGCACCAAGGTAACCAAGCTTTTTTAAAAGATCGCGCCTTGAGTGGTAAACGGACTCATCTGTTACTTGCTGTTCAGACAGTTGGTAGCTTTTTCTAGTTTTAATTAACATATTTACCCCTAATAGACCTAATTATACTAACCAGATGAAATAAGAGATCACAAAGCGAGCCTTATTTCATCGGTTCAGTATAGATAGACCAAAGAATGGATAAAAAAATTCGTAATAAAACTAAATCAGTCTGTAAAACTAATCTAACGAGAAAATTTTGCTAAATAGTCAATAATGTCACTTGACTCATACATCCAGGTAACAGATTGATCTTGATTAATAATTTTCAAGCAAGGTACTGTTCTTTTTCCGCCTTCGTTAATTAACTCTTCTCGGTATTGTTCATTCTGATTAATGTTGCGCAATTCAATATTTAAACCTAATCGCTTCATAGCACGACGAGTTTTAACACAAAAAGGACAAGCAGGAAGTTGATATAAGCTTAAATGGGCTGTACCCGCATCAACTTCTTTTTGTAGTTGCGGTGAACGTTTTGGCGAACTTGGTGAAAATATAAAGTTTAATAACAAAATTAAACGGCCAATCGGCCAACGAATTAAAAACATAATAAAGCTGTGCTCACTGTTAAAGAAATAAACTAAAAATTATATACTAAGGTTATTACCACATCATATCATCTGGGATTTGGAACTCTGCATAAGGGTCATCTTCAGCAACAACGTCTTCAACAACTTTAGTGTTTTGCACCAAAATAACGCTAGCATCTAAACTCGACACTTTTTCTGCCGTTTCTGAAGTTACAATATAGGTAGTTTCATCAACTCCACATAATGCTAAACGACCATTAACCAGTGCTTTATGTGTAACATTATCAACAAATAATTTTTTAATTTTACTATTAAACGTGTAATTGTACTCGGCTTCACCATTTACATTAGTAACTTGGTGATGCTTTAAAATTTGTAAAATTCTTAGCTGCTGCTCTTTAGCAACTAGTGCTGACTTTTTCTCGTTATTTAAAGCAGTATCGCGAGCAAGCTTTTCTTTTTTTGCTAGCTCAAGATCTTGTTTGACTTGTTCTTGTAAGCTGGCATCAACCTTTACGCCACTGCGCTTTTGTTTGCCGGTTTTGCGTTTGTCGCTATTTGCTTGTCGAGCTTTTTGTTTGGTCGTTAAACCTGCTTTTAACAATTGATCTTGTAAAGAAGCCATCTATTTTCCTGCGCTAGCTTGTTAATTGAATATATAAATTGTCAGTATTTTATCAGTTCATTGGTTATTTAACAGCATTCAATAAAAAAGCAGCAAAAGTGCTGCTTTTTAAATGACTTAACAATAGCCTAACTAATAGATGGGCTAAACTGCATGCTGATTAATTAAACAATACCATACTTTTTCAAGGGTAATTCTCGATAACGTTTGCCGGTGGCATTAAATATTGCATTGCAAATAGCCGGAGCAATTGGCGGAACGCCAGGCTCACCAACACCACCTGGAGGTGCATCGCTGGCAATAATTTCAACATGCGTGGTTGGTGCATCGGCAATTCTAGCGACTTGATAATCGTCAAAATTGTTTTGCTCAATTACCCCATTTTTAGCGGTAAGTTCACTATAAAATGTTAATGATAATGCAAAGATAGCAGCACCTTCCATTTGTGAGCGAATACGCTCAGGGTTGACCGCTAAACCACAATCTACCGCCATCCAAACGTCATGAACTTTAACTTTGCCATCACTGTTTTCTGAAACTTCAACAACACATGCCACATAACTTACAAAGCTTCGGTGCATAGCAATGCCAAGACCATGACCTTTAGGAAGACTTCTTCCCCACTTTGCCATTTTACTGGCTTTTTCAATTACGGCTTTCATACGAGCAGTATCAACCGGAAACTTCTCTAATGTTTCACCGTAATTGCTGTAGTCGGCATTCTCTTGTGCAAAATCAATTTTACGATCCGAACCTAGCATGTTGATTAAGTTGTCTTTACTGTCTACGCCTTTCGCTTGTGCTAGCTCATCAATAAATGAACTAATCGCAAAAACGTGGTTGATATTGGTTACTGAACGCATCCAGCCAATTCGCGTATGTGCCGGAGCTTTACCAATGGCGCAACTTACATTAGCAATATCATATGGCATATCAACAAGACCTAAACTTGCTTCTGAGCCAATTAAGTCTGCTCCTTTACTAAATGTTGAGCCAATCGGCGGCTCGGCCACATGATGTTGCCACGCAGTTACTTGGTTATTTTCATCAATGCCGGCCATTAATTTTTGATAACTCACCGCATGGTAATAACCATTTTTAACTTCGTCTTCTCGTGTCCACATAACTTTAACTGGCACATTTAGCTGCTTAGATAATATTGCTGCTTCAACAACAAAATCTGGCTTAGATTTACGACCAAAACCGCCACCTAGTAAAGTTACGTTAATATTCACATTTTCTGGCGCTACAGCTAATATTTGTGCCACAGTACCTTGTGCTGATTGCGGTGTTTGCGTACATGCCCAAATATCAAAAATTCCATCATGATAATGAGCCGTTGCTGCAGGTGGTTCCATAGGCACGTGTATAAGCTCTGGCACATAATAAGATGCTGTAATTACTTGTTTAGCGTCTACAAGTGCTTGAGTTACATTACCTTTACTGCGTAATGTTTTTGCTGGATTATCACAACTTTCAGCCAAAGCTTTTTTATATTTTGCGCTGTTGTAACTTTTATGAGCACTTTCATGCCATTGAATATCTAAAGCTTCACGACCTTTAATTGCTGCCCAAGTATTTTTTGCGATAACCGCAACTCCACCTAACGGCTTGAATAGCGCGGGCTCTTCTAAGTCAGGCATTTGAACAACATCAATCACACCGGCAATAGCTTTTGCTGCATCGCTATTGAACGATTTAACTTTAGCGCCTAATACAGGTGGTCTGGCAATAACCGCGTATTGCATATTCTCGAGTTCAACATCAAAACCATAGGTAGTTTGGCCAGTGGCAATTTTCTTACCATCGACAAGTGCTACATCGGATTTACCAATAAGATTAAAATCTTTTTTAGCCTTTAAAATCAAATCAGATTGCTCAGGCAATGTTAACTTACTTGCCGCTGACACTAAGCTACCAAAAGTTAATACTCGGTCTGACTTTGTGTGCACAATAGTGCTATTTGTTGCAAGGGTTTCACTTACATCAACTTGCCACTGCTCAGCTGCGGCTTGTTGCAGCATCATGCGGGCAGCAGCGCCAGCTTCACGTAACGGCTGGTAAAAACGTCTTACAGAACGTGAACCATCGGTATTTTGGCTACCATATTTTTTATCACCTAGACCTTGTACAACCGCTATTTTTTGCCAATCTGCGCCGATTTCATCAGCAACAATCATTGGAATACTGGTTCTGATCCCCTGGCCCATTTCAGATCTATGTACAACAATACTCACAATATTATCAGCACTAACTTGCACATAGACACTCGGCGAGAAGGTATCTGAACTGGTAACGCCCGCTAACGCTTTGGGTATGGTTAACATTGACGGTAATTGGACGCCCAAGACTAATGCTGTTGAACTCATGCCGAATTTTTTCAAGAAGCTACGGCGACTAACATTTTCAATATGTTTCATGGTTAGCTCCCTTTAACTTCAGTGGCTAAATCTGCAGCAAGATGAATCGCTTGTTTAACTCGTTGATAAGTACCACAACGACAAATATTACCACTCATGGCAAGTTCGATATCTTTATCGTTTGGGTTTGGCTCTCGCTCTAATAATGCGACTGCTGACATTATTTGCCCTGATTGGCAGTAACCACATTGTACAACATTCAAATCTTGCCAAGCTTGTTGAACCGGATGGTCTCCTTGCTCAGACAAGCCTTCAATCGTGGTAATTTTTACATTAGCTAAAGCAGATACTGGCATAACACAAGAGCGTACAGGTTGGCCGTCAACGTGAACAGTACAAGCGCCACATAAGCCTTTACCACAACCGTATTTAGTCCCAGTATATTTTAAAATGTCTCTTAATGCCCATAACAATGGCATATTGCCATCATCATTAAATTGATGTTCTTTACCGTTAATATTCAAGGTGATCATGCCATCTTTTCCTTAATTTTAATCGTCACTAACAATGAGTAAAGCGTTAGATAAATACTTTATCACGCCTGCTTAACTGTGTTTATTTATTTGCCCAATTCTTTATACATATTACTTAACTGCTCAGGCGTGTCTAAATCGAAAAACGCCTGTTCAAGAGGAACTTTTAATAATTTATCATTGTATTTCGCTAATAATGGCTTTGCGCCTTTATTGCCTGTTAAGGCTATTAATTCAGAAAAATATTGTTGAGGAAATATAACCGGTGGACCGATGTTTTCACGGCCCACTTGTTTCGAAGTCTCAGTGCTTTGTGCAACAACAATGACATCAGAGTTTATTTGCCAATTAGATATATGGTTGTTCAAATCAAATGAAGTTAATTGCCACTGGTCAACTAACACAATCATAGCTGCACTTGTATCTGCAGGTAAAGCCGAAACACCAGCAGCAATTGAAGATGCCATTCCATCAAAAAAGTTATGATTAATAATAGTTTTTATAGGTAAATGGTTAATTCTAGACTTAATTTCATCGGCATTAAAACCTAAAACACAATAGACCTTATTAGACACTTTTAACGCTTGTTCTAATTGATTTTCAATTAAGCTTTTGCCTTTAATCGACACTAACTGTTTCATTTGCCCTAAGCGAGAAGACTGCCCAGCCGCCAACACGATAATGGCAACATTACTTTGTTCATTAGATGTCATTGTCAGCAACTATCCTTATCAACTTAGCGCTTAGAGAAACAATTAAATAATCATATCACTATATAATGCAATAGGGTAAAACAGCTAATAGCTTTTGTTTTAGCGATATTCATAAATATTTTAACGACATAGCTCAAAAAGGATCTAGCACAAGATTCAAACTTCAATTGTTTTAAGGTACTCTAACTTATCTCAATTTTGGTTTTGCTTATTGTAATGAAAAATTTAAAAAACATATTCATTGGCATATTATGCGTTCTGCTCTTGGTTCTTGCGACTGCTGGTACGTGGATATATAGCCAAATTGACAGTGCTCTACCGCAATTAAATGGCAATAAAACACTGTATGGTTTATCTGCTACCGCTACCGTAGAGCGAGATGCTCAAGGTGTTGCAACAATAAAAGCTGATAACCGTTTGGATATTGCAATAGCAACAGGTTTTATTCATGCTCAAGAGCGCTTTTTTCAAATGGACTTATTACGTCGAAACTCAGCTGGTGAGCTTTCTAGCTTATTTGGCGCAGCGGCAATCGACTATGACAGCGAAATACGTCGCCATCGCTTTAGGGAACGCGCTAGTGTAATAGTCAACCAATTATCAGCGGCCGATTCGGCCCTGTTAAAAGCCTACTCTCGCGGGGTAAACCAAGGATTAAAATATCTCAAAGCTGCACCTTTTGAATACTTACTACTTCGCCAAGACCCCGTAGAATGGCAAGAAGAAGATACCATCTTAAGTGTCTTCAGTATGTATATAGATTTACAATATCAAGATGGTAAGCGAGAGCGTACTTTAGGTTTATTACACTCGCTATTAAGTCCTGAGGTATTTGCATTTCTAAACCCCAAGGGCAGCCAATGGGATGCTGCCATCGATGGCACCGAATTTTCATCGTCACCACTACCCAAAATGCCTTGGCCTTCAGCGTCAAGTGAGCATATAGCGTTAACCAATATTGAAGGGATGATTACTCGCCCCTATTTCCCAAAAGCTATTGCAGAAAATAAACACATTTTTGCTGCTGGCATTACATCACCACTTAACAGCTACGAATCAACACAAAGCGAAGCTTTTCCAGGCTCTAACAATTGGGCTGTGGGCGGTAACTTAAGTGCAACAGGTAGTGCTATTGTCGCTAATGATATGCACTTAGGTATAAGAGTACCTAATACTTGGTTTAGGGCTTCTTT
Organism: Colwellia sp. NW0002-52-1; assembly: GCF_057550865.1. Classification (NCBI taxonomy): domain Bacteria; kingdom Pseudomonadati; phylum Pseudomonadota; class Gammaproteobacteria; order Alteromonadales; family Colwelliaceae; genus Colwellia; species Colwellia sp. NW0002-52-1. Next base: position 499,829 of record NZ_BAAJLU010000001.1, read on the forward strand.
TGAATACCAAGCAGATGACCAAACTCAGGTAAAAGTTACCGGTGCAACTTTGCCTGGCACCCCTAACATTATTATTGGCAGTAATGGTCATATAGCTTGGGGTTTTACCAACAGCTACGGTGATTGGAGCGATGTTATTGTGCTTGAAACTAATGCTGATAATAGCCAATATTTAACACCCGACGGATATAAAAGCTTTAATGAGCGTAAACAAATTATCGCAGTAAAAGGCCAAGAAGCCATTAACATTACACTTTCAGACACCATTTGGGGGCCTGTTATTGGTGAAAATGAGCAAGGCCAATTACTAGCATATCGTTGGATAGCGCATGACAAAACTGCCGTAAACATGGCTATAACTGAATTTGAAACTGCGAAAAATGTTGAACAGGCCATCGCAATTGCAGCACGTGCAGGCATGCCAGCACAAAACTTAATGGTAGGGGATAAACAAGGTAACATTGCCTGGACCATAATGGGGCCCATTCCACAACGCAGCGCTGTTTTTGGTGAAATCCCAACCTCTTGGGCCAATGGAAAAAACAAATGGTTGGCCCCTTTATCATCTGCAGAATATCCCAAAGTCATCAACCCTAAAAATGCTCGATTATGGACCGCAAACTCGCGTGTAGTCGGTGCAGAAATGCTCAAAAAAATAGGTAACGGTGGTTATGCTATCGGCGCTCGCTCTACTCAAATAAAGCAAAGTCTTAACGCTAAAACTACATTCGATGAGCAAGACATACTCAATATTGGTTTAGATGACAGCGCAATGTTTCTATTTCGTTGGCAAGGTTTTTTATTAACTGAAGTACTTAACGATTCTATGCTCGCCAAAGATGAAAAATGGCGTGAAATTAAAAGTATTGTTGATATTGAAAACTTATCTGCCAGCACTAACTCTGTTGCCTATCGCTTAGTCAGAAACTTCCGATTAAACCTTAGGGATCAGCTGTTCGAAATTTTCAATGAGCATATGACCAAACTAGATAATAGTTATAGCTTTAACACTATACGTCACCAAATAGAAACACCTTTATGGCAGTTAGTTAATCAACAACCTGAAAATTTCCTTTGGCATGGTCACGATAGCTGGGCGGCATTATTTGAAACCAGCTTAGAAAAAACGCTAGCCGATATGACCACATCAACGTCACTTAAAGATGCGACTTGGGGCAAGCAAAATATCAGTAAAATTCAGCATCCTTTAAGCCGTGCAGTCCCTTTTATCGGACAGTGGCTAGATATGCCTGAGGTTGAGTTACCAGGTGATAGTTATATGCCAAGAGTGCAAGGTCAATCATTTGGTGCATCGCAACGTATGGCAGTTTCTCCAGGTCATGAAGAAAACGGAATTTTTCATATGCCGACGAGTCAATCTGGTCACCCTTGGAGTCCCTATTACGGTTTAGGCCATGAAAGTTGGGTTAAAGGAGAAGCAACACCTTTCCTCCCAGGCCCAAGTAAATACACATTAACATTGTTAAGTTATTAGCCATTTATAACTAACCTACACATATAACTTACATAAAAGGAAGAATGATGACAACACTAATTGTTTGCTTATTTATCGCAGCATTATTGCCTTACTTAGCTAAAATACCAATGGCTGTTGCCATGAATAAACTCGGCGGTTACGACAACAACCATCCTCGCGCCCAGCAAGCAAAACTAACTGGCTTTGGGGCTAGAGCTTGTGCTGGGCATCAAAATGCCTTTGAGTCGCTTATTATATTTGCGCCAGCAATATTGTTATCAATAACAACACAAAATACCGGCACTTTTATCGAGCAGTTAGCAATAACACATGTTGTAGCACGCGTACTTTATCATATTGCTTATTTACTCAATGTCGCGATAATTCGAAGTTTGTTATGGGCTGTTGGAATTATTAGTTCTTTCAGCATTATCTACTTTTGTATTTAGTTTTATCTGGTTTAACGCTCAGTTGAACACAACAAAGCTCAAGCGACCTCCAATGAGATACTGGCTATTAAATTCAGCCTATAAGCTTTTTTTATCCTGTAAGTTAAAAATAGGCATAAAGAAACGGTTGTACTCTTGCTTGATGGTGGCTAAAGTAAGGCTATGCAAATGACAAAACCACCTTTTCTCTTTAATACTTTCTTTTTCTCAGTTTACTGAGCGCTTTTTAGGTTTTGGCATTTAAGAAAACCTCCTTTAGGAGGTTTTTTAATTTTAGTAATGGTAATTATCAGTAAAAGTTACTAAAACACTTTATTTATAGTACATAAATTCATATTAACTAATTAGGAAAACACGGTGAACGAAGCATTAGACTTAAATAAAATACGTGAAAAGATTACCAGCCTTGATCAGCAATTACTGACCCTTTTTGCTGAACGTCGTGCCCTAACGCTAAATGTTGCAAAAAGCAAAGCACATCAAATTCGCCCAGTGCGGGATCAACAGCGAGAGCAAGAGTTACTTATTCGCCTGATTACCCAAGGTAAAGTACTTGGGCTAGATGCACATTACGTTACCAGTGTTTTTCAAACCATTATTGAAGACTCAGTACTAAACCAGCAAGCTTACCTGCAAACACTAGCAAACCCTAATATACAAGAGCCAACCGTAAGTGTTGCCTTTCTCGGTGATAAAGGTTCATACAGTTACTTAGCAAGTCACCGTTACTTTTCTCGCCGCGCTGAAAAAATTATTGAAAGCGGCTGTCAAAGCTTTGCGGAAATTATGCAGCAAGTTGAGTCTGGCTCAGTCGACTACGGTATGTTACCGATAGAAAACACCAGTTCAGGCAGCATTAATGAAGTTTATGATGTGCTCCAACATACAAATTTATCGATTGTTGGTGAAATAACTCAACCTATTGAGCACTGTTTACTAACCGCGGTGAACACTAAGCTAAATAAAATTAAAACTATTTATGCCCATGGCCAGCCGTTTACTCAATGTAGTAATTTCCTTGATAAACAAAACGATATTCGCATTGAATATTGTGAAAGTACCGCTGATGCTATGGCCAAGGTTTATGAGTTACAAGATGATACTGTCGCGGTTATTGGCAGTGAAGAAGGCGGAAACTTATATCAATTACATGCATTAGAAAAATCGATTGCTAATCAAACTGAAAATCATAGCCGCTTTATTCTGGTGTCACGAAAGCCCATTGATGTTGCGGAGCAAATTCCAGCTAAAACTACTCTAATAATAGCTACCGGACAAAAGCCGGGCGCACTTGTTGAATGCCTTTTAGTTTTAAAAAACAAAGGTATTAATATGTGTAAGCTCGAGTCGCGCCCTATTCAAGGACGCCCTTGGGAAGAAATGTTTTATATTGATGTAGAAGCGAATTTGAAGCACTTAGCATTACAAGAGGCGATCAGCCAAATTACTGAACAAACTAATTTCATTAAAATTTTAGGTTGTTATCCAATTGAACATATCAGCCCAACAAGTGTGCCAAGTAGCGCAATAAGTTAGTATTTATTGGCATATAAAAAAAGGCAGTTGAACTGCCTTTTTTTATATCGAAAATTTGTATTGCGCGCAAATAATATCTTTACGCTAGAACTTTACGCCTGTTTTTTAAGCGGAACAAAATCGCACTGAATGTCAAAACAATTAATATTGGTATTGCCGCAAACATCACTGAAACCAGCATAAATTGGCCAATAAGAAGAGTTAATGTTAGAAAACACAAGGTAGGTAATAACAACCAAAAGGTATGCTCACTCGCACATATTTTAAAAGCTTTATGCATAAAAACTAGCATGAATATGGTAACAATGATCGCACTTAACGCCGTGATTGAACCTGAATAATAATCAAGAATAAAATCGGTATGAGGATGAAGGATACTAGGTACAGGTGCTAAATTACCCACATGAACTAACCAAACTAAAGAACCCGCAATTAAACAACCAAAGTTAAATGACCAGAGCTTTTTATTAATGTTAAACATGGTTATTTCCACTATTTATTATTATTATTTTCCTATCTTATATATCATGTTTACTTTTTAATCAAGTCGATGTTTTTTTATACACACCATAGCTGTAATTTCAAAAAAAATTACTTAATAGGGTAACGCTTAGCTATAAAAGCAAAAAAACCAATTAGCATTACTGCTAATTGGTTTTTTAATCCGCTATTAATCTAGACCTTATTATTGCTAATTTGTGCTTGTTGACGGTCGATTTCTTGGGCAATCACTTGCGGAGAACCTGTATTTTTACAAAGCCAATAGTAAGCTCCGGGTACAATAAATAGCGTAAAAATACTCGCTAATGAAACCCCGGCAAAAATAACAACACCGATAACCATTCTGCTTTCAGCACCTGGCCCCACCGCTAAAATCAGCGGAATAGACGTAGTTACCGTTGTAAATGTAGTCATGACAATGGGTCTTAAACGTTGTGTTGCCGCTGATATTAATGCTTCTTCAAAAGCAATACCTTTATCACGCAATTGGTTAGCAAACTCAACAATTAAAATACCATTTTTAGCTGCCAAACCAATCAACATAACAATACCAATTTGACTATATATATTCAGGCTCATGCCCATTAACTTCAGACCAGCTAAAGCACCCACTAACGCTAACGGTACAGTCAACATGATAACAAAAGGGTGAATAAAACTTTCAAACTGAGCAGATAAAACTAAATAGGTAATTACCAATGCGAGTATAAAAATAAAGGCGATTGAGTTACCTGACTCTTGGAGTAATTGAGACTGGCCTTTATACGCAACTTGTACTTCTTCTGGTAAGTGCTCAGCCACCGCATTATTTAAATAATTTAAAGCCTCACCAAGGGCATAACCATCAGCCAAATTGGCACTAATAGTAACACTACGAAGTCGGTTAAAACGATTCAGTCTTGAAGATGTGGCATTCTCTTCTATGGTGATCAAATTAGAAAGAGGAACCAGTTCATTACTTACGGTTGAGCGAACAAAAATATTATCAATATCTTTCGGGTTAGAGAAATCGGTTTTTTCACCTTTAACCACTACATAATACTCTTCGCCGCGCTCTACGAAGTTTGTAACTCGTCGCTGGCCCAGCATGGTTTCAAGTGTGCGCCCTATATCACCAACCGACACCCCGAGATCGAACGCACGATTATGATCAATTTTAACTAATAGTTGCGGATAAGTTTCTTTGTAATCACTGTCTATACCACTCAGACCTGGATTCTCTTGAGCTTTAGCGATAATAATATCGCGCCACTTTGCAAGTTCTTCATAAGTATTACCCTGTAACACAAATTCTACAGGCGAAGCAGAACCGCCACCGCCGCCCAAGCCTCGGCGCATCATGGCAAATGCTCTTACATCGGTTACTTGAGATAACTCGCCATTCATTTTGTTAATAAATTGAAAAGTGTCGATAACACGATCTTTCCATGCCGGCATACCAACAATTGCAATTCCTCCTGTACCGCCAAAGCCAGGCACACGAACCAGCACGCGATCAAGCTCACCATTTTCTTGATGCGTTAAGAGCTTTTCTTCTATTTGTTGCATATTTCTTACGTTATTTTCATAGCTTGCGCCTTCTGCGCCTCGCATTACCACGAAGAAATTGCCTCGGTCTTCTTTAGGGGTATATTCTGAAGGTAAATCATTAAATAAGCTGTAAACGGCAAATAAAGATAAAATAATGACAATGAAAATCATAAAGGGTTGATGAATACTGGTTTTTATTGCACGGCCATAAGCTGCTTCTAAACTGGCAAACCCCTTATCCAACTTCTGACCAAATGACGAGCTACGCTTTTTATGCTTTAACATTTTTGAACACATCATTGGCGTTAATGATAAAGCAGTTAAGCTCGAAAAAATTACCGCGGCAGCAATAGCAATAGCAAATTCAGTGAATAAACGTCCGACATTACCAGATAAAAAGATCAAAGGTACAAATACAGCAACGAGTACTAAGGTAGTTGCAATAACCGCAAATGCGACTTCTCGCCCCCCTTCATAAGCGGCAAGTAAAGGCGTTTGCCCACCTTCGATACGACGATAAATGTTTTCTAACACAACAATAGCGTCATCAACAACCAAGCCAATGGCCAATACCATAGCAAGTAAGGTTAATAAGTTAATAGAAAAACCAAGCCACGATAGCACCATCATAGAGCCAATAAGTGCTACAGGAACAGTTACAGCAGGAATTAGCGTTGCTCTAACATTGCCTAAGAATAAAAATATCACCAGTACTACCATTAACATGGCAATAGCTAAAGTACTGTATACTTCATCAATTGAGCCTTGAATAAATACTGATGAGTCATAACTGTTGGTGATAGTTGTACCTAAAGGTAGCCCTTCACGAATTAACGTCATCTCTTTTCGTGCCGCTTTAACAACTTCTAAAGTATTCGCTTTTGACTGTTTAATGATACCTAAGCCAACCATGTTTTTGCCGTTGCCACGAAACATGTTTTCTTCATCTTCTGCTGATAAAGAAATCTTAGCAACATCACCAAGGTAAACTAATGATTTAGTATCGTTACGCGCCACTACCATAGTGGTAAAATCTTCTACCGTTAAATAACTACGTTCAACCCTGATAGAAAAATCTCGCTCAATTGACTCTACTTTACCTGCCGGTAGTTCTACATTTTCAGCGCGTAAGGTTTGCTCGATATCATTAACCGTTACGCCTCTAGCAGCCATGGCTTTTCGGTTCAGCACTACATTCATCGCATAGGTTCTGCCACCGCCAACTTGCACACGAGCAACACCATCGACGACTGAAAATCGATCAACAATATAGCGCTCTGCATAGTCGGTTAGCTGTAACGTACTCATAGCGTCACTTTGTAAAACAAACCAAACAATGGTGCTTTCATCATCATTCGCCTTAAAAACTTCTGGTGGTTCGGCTTGTTCAGGTAGATTGTTAAGCGCACGTGATATTCTATCTCGAACATCATTAGTTGCCGCATCAATATCTCGGTCCAATTCAAATTCAATAGAAATATTTGAACGACCAACACGGCTATTCGAGTTAATCGATTTAACGCCTTCAATACCGCTAATTCGATCTTCTAAAATTTGTGTTATTTTACTTTCAACTATTGCAGCTGAAGCGCCGGGATATGTGGTGTTGATACTCACTACCGGCGGGTCAATATCAGGGTATTCACGAAGCGGTAAAGTTAAAAAGGCCACAATACCAAACGTAATTAAGAGTAAATTTATTACCGTAGCAAAGACAGGACGTTTAACCGAAAGATCAGATAAAATCACGACTTACTCTCCTGAGTAGTAACCGCAACACCATCGCGTAACTTTAAAGCACCTTCAATAACCACATCAGCGCCTTCATCCAGCCCACTAAGCACCTCAACGTAACCATGGTAACGACGGCCAATTTGCAATTGTTTTTTAACGGCTTTATCGTCTTCTACCACAAAAACAAAATGATCATTTTCAATCGGAATAACTGCACTTTCAGGCACTTGTAATACTTGCTCTATTTTACGAACAACTTGCAAATTCAACAGCATTCCGGCTCGAAGCTTACCTTCGGCATTGGGAATTTTTGCCCGGACTTTTAACGTTCTAGTGACGCTATCTACACGCGAGTCTATTGACGTGATCTCGCCAATAAATACCTCATTCTTATATGCCGTGTTGGTAGCCTCAATACTATGACCAATTGATACGGTTGTTAAATACCGCTCAGGAATAGAGAAATCTACTTTAATAATACTAAGGTCATCTAAACTTGTGATCACATCACCAACATTAATCAAAGCACCTAAACTAATTTCACGAAACCCTAAAACCCCCGTAAATGGTGCTTTAATTGTTAGTTCTGCGAGTTTAATTTCGGCGCTTAACAGTTGAGCTGAAATCGCTTTAGTTTTTGCTTCTTGTTGATCTACCAAAGACTTAGATGTGGCTTTTTGTTTGTATAAATCTTGAAAACGATTCAGCTGCGACTCTGATTCTTCAAGGTTAGCTGTAAGTTCTTTTACTTTTGCGGCTTCTTCACGACTATTAAGGCGCACAAGAATCGCACCTTTTTGAACGCTTTCACCATCTTGAAATAAAACTTCATCTATTACGTCTGAATATTTACTGGTAATAAATACTTCTTCATTCGCACGTGAAGTACCAACCGCTTCCACAGCATCTTTAAACTCAGCTAAAGCAATTTTGGTTGTTTTAACCGAAACTACACGCTGATGCTTAGTTTGATTGGATACCTGTTTCGGCCATTGTAAATAAACAACTAGAGCGATTAATACGCCAACGAGTAAAAACAAAGGTATACGACGACTTATAGCGGCAGACATAATCAAAATCTCTAAATTTGCGAAAAATTACAGTAGTATTACTATAACCTAGAAAATAGTACTGCTCGATACAACTTAGCCTAAGATTTAAGGCTTTGGTCGCAAATCATAAAAAATTAATTAACTTTGTGATTATTAAGATATAATTTAAATATACATACACCTGATGAAGAATTAGCTCTATTTGCTATAACTTCACACTTTACATTTAAGGATTGAATTCGTGAAAATTATTGCCTCAATTATTGTTATTTTATTATTACTTGGCGGTGGCGCTCTTTGGTTTTTAGCTAATGGCTCGCTTAACGATTATATTAAAAGCCAAATTGAAACAGTGGGTACACAAGTTACAGAACAAACAGTATCTGTAAAAGCTGTCGACATTAAATTAGCAAGTGGCGCGGGGAGTATTTTAGGTGTCAATTTAGCTAACCCAAAAAGCTATAGCCAACCTAATGCTTTTGCTTTAGAAGAAGTTACACTTGATATTAATTTAGAAAGCTTAACGTCTTCTCCAATTATTATTGACGCTATTGTTATTAAGTCGCCTCAAGCGTTTGTTCAGTTTACCCAAACTGGTGGCTCTAACATTCAAGATATTTTAGATGCTATTGAGCGTAACACTCCTAAAGGTGATGCTAGTGCAACTGAGTCTACTGGCGGTGAAGAACCTAAAATAAAAGTCAGTAAAATTATACTTGCAGGAACTGCGCTAACTATTGATTTAAGTGCTTTTGGTAATAAAGAACACAGTGCTTCATTACCTGACATTACGTTAAGCAATGTTGGCGGTGAAGCTGGCTTGCCTGCGAGCCAATTAGGAAGTGAAATAGTTAAACAAGCTTTATCTAAAATTTGGCAACAAGCAAAAGAAACACAAAAGAAAAAACTAACCGATGACGCTAAAGAAAAGCTTAAAGAAAAAGCGAAAAAGAAATTAACTGATTTATTTGGTTAATAATAAGCCTTTAGTGGTAACCCTAGCTAAATCCAGTGATGGCATTAGCTAGGATTATAAAAATAAAAACCATAGGATAAGTTGTAATGAAAGTGAACTGCCAGTTAATACTAATAACAATGCTTTGCTCTTTAATTGTTTCAAAAGCCGTACATGCGAACCAGCTTGAGATAAGCGTTATGGTTGGACAAATGTTTGGCTCTGACTTAGTGGCAAGCGACAATAGTGATATCAGCACAGATTCAGGAAGTAATTTTGCCATTGGTATTGCATGGGAAGAGAATGTAAATGGTCAAGGCCAAGTGTTGTTAAATCGTGTTAGCCATGACTTTGTTGGCGAAAACGCTGAAAAGAACTCGCTAGACATCACCTATGCACACTTTAACGGCGTAGCTTTATTTCGCCAACAAAACTACGTAACGACTTTAAGTTTAGGTTTTGGTGGTGCGTATTTCGATGCAGATCAAGGTGGTAATGAAGTTTATCCTTCTGCGAGCGTTGCTTTTGGCACTCGTTATGAGTTTTCTAAACAAATGGCCCTAGTAACAGAGTTACGTGCATATGCAACACTCATTGATGAAGATGATGCTATGTTTTGTCAACAAGAGCTTTGTAGTGGGAATTTCAAAGATTCGCTATGGATTGATAGCTCGATTACGGTTGGTATAGCCTACAAGTTTTAAACTTTAATACTATACATATAGCAAATTAGCTTTAGCTGTTTTAGTTTTAGCTCAACAAGTTAAAGACTGTAAAATAAAAATCGCATTGAAGGTGACTTCGATGCGATTTTTTTATATTCATTTTCCCTTTTTATAGCATACTAGAAATATCTACCGTTAATGAGATTTTAGGTCGTTCAATAATTCGGCCTATCTCTTTATTATCGCGATAAACAATGAAGGTTGGCGTAAACTTTATATCATGTTTTTTAGCTGTGCCGTTAGGCTCAGATTTATTATAATCAAGGCCGATTAAACGAGAAGTCATACCGGCGGTTTCGTTCAAAACCTTCAAAAATCTCGGTACTTCTCGCTGACTATCATGACACCATGTACCAAAATAAACTTCAACGTGTAAGTCTTTAGGCCAGCTATCTATCTCAAGTAACTCTTCTTCAGTCAGGTTATGCATACGATAACTTTGCTGGAAATATTGATATTCACTCAATAGTTCCTGTGGGCCTATTTCGCCTATTGCCATACTAGCGCTTTTTGATTCGCTATTTGCACATGCAGAAAGCACGATGATTATAAAGCTGAACAGTATTGATGAAATATTTTTCATGTAATTCCTTTAACCTTAATTAACTAAATTAGCACCCTTTAGTTATTATGATTTATTTAGTGTTTTTTAAGCTGATCGGCTTTTATTAACATTTCTTTACTTTCCTGCATAAAAACATCCGCATAGTCACCAAACCACTCGGCAACTTGAGAAAACATTTTTGTAAAAGCTTCTTTATCATCAAGTTGTACATCTTCAAGTAACTCTAAAAACCGATAAGCGAAGCGTTTCATCATAGCAATATTATCTTGGTTAGCAAAAATAATATCGGTGTAAAGTATCGGGTTCTGAGCGAATAAGCGCCCCACCATAATCAGCTCTAAACGATAAATAGGTGAACTCATTTCTACCAATTGAGCAATATCGGCACCTTCAGCCATTAAATGGTAGCCATAAGCAATGGTAGAAAAATGTCGCATTACTTGCACCATAGACATTGCTTGGTCGTGGGTATGAGCTTCAACAGGATGAATTTTAGCGCCCCATACTCTGAACTGCTCAAGCAGCCAGTGATATTGATCTTCAAAACGTCCTTCACAGGCGATAATAGTTTGTTTAACTAAGCCGGTAACATCAGGACCAAACATTGGATGCAAGCCCACTACAGGTCCAGCATGCACTTTCATCATTTCGTACAAAGGTGCTTCTTTTACACTCGTAACATCGGCCAAAATACAGTTTTTAGCTAAAGAGCCTAGTTTTTGAATTACTGACGCAGTTAATCGAATAGGTACCGCAACAATGACCAAACCAGCATCCGCTAAAATCTGTGCACTGTTCGGCCAATCATCTTGTTCTAAAGATTGAACTTGATATTGAGAACGCTTAAATAGATCAACAAATATTCGCCCTAATTGCCCTTCTCCACCAATAACAACTACTTTTTTGCAATCAGGGTTTACACAACGATAACCGCTAGCATCTTGGCTTATATAAGAATCTTGCATTAACCTGCGAAGAATATCTTCTATTAACTCGGGTGGTAAGCCTGCTTCTATGGCTTGCTCACGGCGAACTTTTAACAAGTTAGCTTCACGTTCTGGAGCAAAAATTGGCATACCTACAGCGCTTTTAAGTAAACCAACTTTAGTGGTGACGGCGCGTCGTTTAGCCAGTAACGCAACGAGTTGACTATCAATATCGTCAATTTCGTTACGCAACTCGCCTAGCTGTTGTTCAAATGTAAGTTCATTGTTCATTGGCAATAACTATTCCTATGCAATAACAGTTAATCGATTCGTTTCTTTAAAGCCACTTCAAGCTTAGCACTTGCGGCAGCAATAAGTTGTTCCGTTGTTTCAAAATCAATACAAGCATCAGTCACCGAAACACCATATTTAAGCTCACTAAATGCTAAATCTGAGCTTTGGTTACCTTCGTTAATATTACTCTCTAGCATAATACCAATAATTGTTTTGTTACCGGCACAAATTTGATCAAATACATTGTCTGCCACGATAGGTTGTCGACGGTAATCTTTATTTGAATTTCCGTGTGAGCAATCAACAACAATACCCGGCTCTAAATTTTGCTTTGCTAATTCCGCTTCACATAACGCAACATTTTCTGCATCATAATTGGGCTTTTTACCGCCACGTAAAATTACATGACCATCTGGGTTACCTGACGTTTTAATTAGTGCCACTTGCCCCAAACGATTGATCCCCATAAACCTATGCGATGAGGCCGCAGATTGTAAAGCATTAATAGCAACACCTAAGCCACCGCTGGTGCCATTTTTAAAGCCAATTGGCATAGATAATCCGCTGGCCATTTCACGGTGAGTTTGTGACTCTGTCGTTCTCGCACCAATTGCCGACCAACTAAATAACTCAGCTAAATATTGTGGGCTAATTGGATCAAGTGCTTCAGTGGCAAGCGGTAAACCTAATTCTGTTAAATAGATTAATAACTCTCGTGCTTTACGCAAACCACTTTCTACATCAAATGAACCATCCATATGTGGATCGTTGATCAAACCTTTCCAACCAACAGTGGTACGAGGTTTTTCAAAATATACTCGCATTACAATGTATAAACTATCTTGGTATTTATCATGCAACTCTTTTAATTTTCTTGCGTAAGCTTTTGCTGCATCTAAGTCATGCACAGAACAAGGGCCAGAAATTACTAATAATCTATGATCTTTTTTATGAATAATATTGGCAATAATTGTGCGTGCATTTTTGACAAAAACCCGTCCTGCTTCTGGCAGAGGCAGTTCTTCTCTTAAAGCATTGGGAGTAATTAAAACATCTTCGGCATTCACATGAACATCGTTAAGTCTACTTTTAGGTATTTCAGTTGCGTTTGACGCAGTTAATGTTGAATTTGACATGGTTCTTTCCTGAATAGAGAGCAATTAAAGTAAGTTGTTAATATAAATAGTTAATCTGTGTAGTGAACTAAGGTGTTAAGTAAAACATTTTCGGTTAGCAGCTATGCCTGCTAATAACTAGGCCGCAAGAAGCGACTAGATAAAGTATGGGAGGTAATAATATCGGTATTGCAGATTGTGCACTTTTTAAACCCTAATAACTGTACATTTATGTTTACTTATTTTGTATCGTTTATATTACACTATAATTTACTTAGGTACAGCCCTATTATTAAAATTCGGATAAAAAAAAACGCCTTGCGGCGCTTTTTATAAAATTCGACTAAATGCTAGCCGTGTACAATGCGATTACTCACTAAATTATCTACAACTGCAGGGTCTGCTAATGTTGAAGTATCGCCCAAAGTATCTAAATCATTCTCAGCAATTTTACGTAAAATTCGTCGCATAATTTTTCCAGAGCGTGTTTTAGGTAAACCCGGCGCATATTGTATGTAGTCAGGTTTAGCAAAACGGCCTAGCTCTTTAGCAACAAATTCAGTTAACTCTTTTAGTAATGCATCAGATTCAGCCGCGTTATTCATTAAAGTAACATAAGCGTAAACACCTTGACCTTTAATTTCGTGTGGATAACCTACTACCGCAGCCTCAGCAACCGCAGGGTGCAAGACTAAAGCACTTTCAATTTCAGCAGTACCTAAACGGTGTCCAGAAACATTTAATACATCATCAACACGTCCAGTGATCCAATAAAAGCCGTCTTCGTCTCTTCTTGCACCATCGCCAGTAAAGTAGTTTCCAGGATACTGACTTAAATATGTTTGATAAAAGCGGTCATGATCACCATAAACACTGCGCAATTGTCCAGGCCAGCTGCCTGTTACCATTAACAAACCTTGATTTTCACCTTCTAAGGTATTGCCATCTTTATCAAACAAGGCCGGTTTAACACCAAAAAATGGTTTACCCGCTGCACCTGGTTTCATATCAACCGCGCCTGGTAGAGACGTTATTAATATCCCTCCCGTTTCTGTCTGCCACCAAGTATCAACAATTGGGCACTGACTTTTGCCTACAACTTTATAATACCATTGCCATGCTTCAGGATTGATTGGCTCGCCAACAGTCCCCAATAAACGTAGCGATGATAGATCTGATTTTTCTACAAAACTATCCCCAACACTCATTAATGCGCGGATAGCGGTTGGTGCGGTATAAAAAATATTAACTTGATGCTTATCACATACTTGCCAAAAGCGGCCAGCATCAGGGTAAGTAGGAACCCCTTCAAATACTAGTGTTGTTGCGCCATTAGCTAGTGGGCCATAAAAAATATAAGAATGACCTGTGATCCAACCTGCATCGGCTGTACACCAATATATTTCGCCTTCTTTATAGTCAAAGACATATTTATGGGTCATTGCGGCATAAAGTAAATAGCCACCACAAGTATGCAAAACACCTTTTGGAGTGCCTGTAGAGCCTGAGGTATATAAGATAAAGAGAGGGTCTTCAGCATCCATAACTTCTGGCTCACAAATAGCCGGAAGTTTGGCAACTTCTTCTTGATATTTAATATCAACTTTGTCATTCCAAGCAACGTCGCCACCAGTGCGCTCAACGACGATGACGGAATGAACACTAGGACATTCAGCTATTGCCGCATCAACATTAACTTTAAGTGGTATAACACGACCACCACGAAGACTTTCATCAGAAGTAATAACAACTTTGCAATCTGCATCAATAATACGTGAACGAATAGCTTCGGTTGAGAAGCCGCCAAATACAACTGAATGCACAGCTCCTATGCGTGCACAGGCTAACATTGCGTAGCCAATTTCGGGGATCATCGGCATATAAATACAAACACGATCGCCTTTTTTAACGCCACGTGCTTTTAATAAGTTCGCAAAACGACAAACATGGTCATGTAATTCTTGATACGTAATATTTTTATCTTCACTCGGGTCATCACCTTCCCAGATAATTGCCGTATCGTTAGCTTTAGTCGCTAAGTGACGATCAATACAGTTATAGCTAACGTTTAATTTACCGCCAGTAAACCAGTTAATTTTAGCTGATTTTAAATCTACATCTGAAACACTATCCCAAGGTTTATACCAATCAAGAAACTCTTCAGCTTGTTCTGCCCAAAACACATCAGGTTGTTCAATTGACTGCTTATACATAGCGTCATATTTGGCTGCATCGATATGTGTGTGAGCTTTGGCTTGCTCTAATACTGGATAATGGCTTTTTAGTTCTTGCATGCTTAATCCTTGAAATCTTGAATTTAATGGTTTATTTGTACCAACGAGCAAAGGGGTTGCTCAACCATCTTGTTAATTTAACTTACCAACATCATAACTCAAGTTTTAACGTTGTAATACACCACTAAAGTCGAATATTAATAGATCTTTCTTATTAATATTCGACAAAAATCACGTAATTAGATTGCAAGCTAAAAGTATTATTAATAGCGTTATTAACAAAAAATTGTGCAGAATTTCAGGAAGTTGAGATGCCTCAATTGAACAATTGAGGCTATAAAGTAAAGTTTTGGTTAACGTTTAATTCGACGAAAGACCATAAAAGACAAAAACATAGCAAATAAACCTAAAGTAGCAGGCTCGGGTACTGCAGTAGCAGGCAAACTAGGGCCATTAACATTGCTTACAGCCATTGCGTTACTTTGACGATATGTAAAAAATGATTGTATGCCTTTACCTGTTGGGGCTCTAACATAATCTGCAAGTGCTACCACTCCAATACTCTGGCTGTTACTGTAGTAAGCCATATATTGCTCATAACCATTGCCTACATTATCGCTAGTGAAACCCTTAACACCAAAGAAGTTTGAGCCTTCACTCATCGATTCACCTAATATAACTAAACTATTAACCACATTAATAAATGCACTTTCAGGTGAGCTGTAATAATGATAACCATTTCCTACTTTGGCAGTGCCGAAGTCATCATTAACTTCGTCATTTAAATCAAAGTTGCTAAATAAATTTGCGACTAAGTCACTACTTGCAAAGTTCCATTCATCATTTAATGACAAAAGGTAATCTTGATATTCAGTGAAATCCATGGTTCGAGTGAATGATAGATCAAGCCATTCTAATTGGCTCTCGGTGTCATAAGTAACACCGCCTGTAACGCCTAAATAGTCTCGTTCAATTAATGAGGCGGAGGCATTTAAAGAGAATAAGCCCGTTACAAATAGTAACTTGATAAAAAGGATACTGCGCATGAGTTTTCTTCCTCGAATATTTTTATTTTTGTTATTAATTCTTCTAATTTTTGTTATTAATTCTTCTATATATGCATAGAAACGTTAAGAAGCTCTCTATCTGTTAACATTTCGGTTACGAATTTACACACATTTAGTTACACTTGCAATAGGAACTCCCTTTTCTGCCTGTGAAATCGGCAACTTACATTAATTCACTACCTACTATAGGCAAAAAAGTTTATATCAATTGGTATAAGTTATTCCAATTTCATTATTTAAGGTTACTTAGCAAATAAAACACACAAAAAAACCTGCTTGGTTTCCCAAGCAGGTTTTTCGCATCATCTTTCTTTACTAGAAAACTAGCAGAAATTAAGCTTAAAAAAGCGTAATTATCTTTTTGCCAATTTCTCTTTGATACGTGCAGATTTACCTGAACGCTCACGAAGATAGTAAAGCTTAGCTTGACGTACATCACCGCGACGTTTGATTTCAATTGAATCAACGATTGGGCTATGTGTCTGGAATACACGCTCTACACCAACACCGTTTGAAATTTTACGAACAGTGAATGCAGAATTGATGCCGCGGTTTTTAATAGCAATTACAACACCTTCAAATGCTTGAAGACGTGATTTATCACCTTCTGTAACTTTTACTTGTACAACAACTGTATCGCCTGGGCGGTACGCTGGTACATCTTGCTTCATTTGCTCAGCTTCAAGCTGCTTAATAATATTACTCATAATACCTTCTTCCTAGGGTTCACAGTCATCAGTAGCATTATTGTTATCAGCTTTTATGGCTGTTAACATTTTCTGCTGCTCTGCTGTCAGAGCTAGGTTAGTTAATAGTTCTGGTCTTCTAGTCCATGTTCTTTCTAAAGACTGATATTGGCGCCATTGCCTTATATGTTCGTGATTACCACTTAATAGCACTTTAGGAACAGACTTAGTTTCGTTATCTGAAACGTCCATAACTTCTGGCCTAGTGTAATGTGGACAATCTAATAAACCGTCAGAAAATGAATCCTGCTCAGCTGATTGTTGATGTCCTAATACTCCAGGAACAAAGCGTGCTACGGCATCGATTACGTTCATAGCAGGTAATTCCCCACCACTTAATACGTAATCTCCGACCGACCATTCTTCGTCAATTTCTGACTCAATTAATCGTTCGTCTATGCCTTCATAACGTCCTGCTATAAATATCAGTCGGTCATGTTGTGCTAATTCGCGTACACCAGCTTGGTCCAATTTCCGTCCTTGCGGCGACAAATAAATAACCTTTGCTTTACCCTTTGCTTTAATAAGCTCAGGGCTGCTATTTTCATCTGCAGCTTTTCTTGCAGCTTGAATAGCATCTCGTAATGGTTGCACCATCATAAGCATCCCAGGTCCGCCGCCGTAAGGTCGGTCGTCCACTGTACGATGTTTATCATGAGTAAACTCTCTTGGGTTCCACGTGTGAAACTCAATTAAGCCATTACGAATCGCTCGGCCTGTCACCCCATACTCAGTAATTGCGTCAAACATCTCGGGAAAAAGGCTTATCACCCCAATCCACATTTTCTTATTGCTAAGTATGTTTGTTGATACACTATTACTCAAGTTAGAAACCTGGGTCCCAGTCAACACAAATTTGTTTATTTTCAGTGCTTACCGAAAGTATAACTTGGTCCATTAAGTAAGGGATTAACCTTTCTTTTTTCCCGAAGCCATCTTTCAAGTTAGCTTTCACAACCAGTACATCGTTAGCGCCCGTTTCCATTATGTCGGAAACCTGACCTAGGTCGTAACCTTTGTCAGTAACTACTGTCATGCCGATAAGATCACGCCAATAAAACTCACCCTCAGGCAAGTCTGATAACGCGTCTTCGCTAACAAATATTTCAGAGCCAACAAGCTTTTGGGCTATGTCACGATCATCAATACCTGCAACTTTAACAACAAGACCATTGTTATGTTTACGCCAATCGGTAATTTCTACTGATTGAACTTTATTTCCTAATTTTAAAGACCAAGGAAAATAGTCTAGTATGGCTTCTTGGTCATCTGTGAATGAATGAATCTTCAACCAACCTTTGATACCGTAGACTGCGCCTACTTTACCTAAAGTGACATCTTTACCTATTACTTCCACAACAAACTCCTAAAACCTACCAAAGTTAATTAAGCTGCTTTTTGAGCATCTTTAACTAATTTGGCCACACGATCAGATACAGTTGCACCTTGACCAACCCAATGGTTGACACGGTCTAGGTCTAAACGTAATTTTTCCGCTTGACCTTGCGCTGTAGGGTTGAAGAAACCAACTTTCTCGATGAAACGACCATCGCGAGAGTTACGGCTATCTGCAACAACAACCTGATAGAATGGACGCTTCTTTGCGCCGCCACGAGCTAAACGAATGGTAACCATATCGTCCTCTATATAATTTAAGTGTTAAAACGAATTTTCCAGACATTTCTATCGCCTCAGCGACAGAAAAGCTCGCGTATTTTACGCTTTCCTGCTGATAAAGCAACCTAAAGCGCGTGATTGATTAATTATTTCGCAAATCAGTAACGTTATTAGTATTATTAGCGCTATAATTCTGCCCTCAATAATATAATAATCGAGCGCAACTTCACTTACGCTTAACTTACCTTTCTGGCTGGATAAAAATGACCAAACTCGTCAACAATAGTGCAAAAGGATTAACGCTAGCTATGGTCACAGCAATAATGTGGGGAATTTTGCCCCTAGCGCTAAAGTCTGTTTTGCTTTTAATGGATGCTTATACCATTACTTGGTATCGCTTCTTGTTCGCGGCTTTCTTCGTTGGCATATTATTATCTGTAAAAAATAAAATCCCCAACTCTGCTTTGAAAAGCCCCAGTAGAATGAAGCAACTTTTATTTGCCGCCATATTACTGAGCTTAAACTACATTCTCTATTTGATTTCATTGCATTATATTCCGGCTGAAACCGCACAAATGCTGATACAAATGGCGCCTTTTTTCATGTTACTTGGCAGTGTTCTGATATTAAAAGAACATTTCAGTCGAGGACAAATGCTTGGCTCCTTGGTATTAGTTTCAGGTTTAGTATTATTTTTTAATCAACAATTTATTAATAATGTAGGCCTTGATAACAGTGACTTTTTACTGGGGTTTGTGATTATATTTGGCGCGGCAGTAACGTGGGCAGCTTATGCTATTATTCAAAAACAACTGTTGGGTTACTACAGCTCAAATCAAATTATGTGGTGTATCTATTTATTAAGCGCCGTATTCTTTTTACCGTTAGCAAGTCCGCTACAAATAGCCACATTAGATAACACCGCTTTGCTGCTGTTATTATTTTGCTGTGCAAACACGCTTATTGCTTATGGCACTTTTGCTAAATCATTAGAATACTTACCCACGGCAAAAGTAAGCGCGACATTGGCCGTTACCCCGCTACTGACGGTAATTTTTGCAACTATCGCAGAGTTAATTTGGCCTACAAACTTCCAAGCCCAGCATTTAAATATTCTTGCTTATATTGGAGCAGGTTTAGTGGTGTGCGGTTCAATGCTAACTGCTCTAGGTGACAGAATAGTGAATAGAAAAAACATTAACGCATTGAAATATTATTTGGGGTTTAAGAAAGTCAGCTAATACCAAATGGAATAAGTTATTGACGATTTAAACCACCTTAAAATGATCGATTATTTATTTCAATTGGTATAAAAGTAACTTTCGTTTAATTATTTAAAACCAAGATATACTGGTATTTCTCAAAAAATCAAACAACAGAAAGCAAAAAGGTAGCTATTCGCTACCTTCTATCTATCAATATTAAGTTCAATACTGGTTGTTAACGGCCAAACATACCGCCGCCACCCATGCCACCACCTGGCGGCATCATGCCCTTCATTGAGCGCATCATTTTTTGCATGCCACCTTTGCCAGACATTTTCTTCATCATTTTTTGCATTTGCGTAAATTGTTTTAATAACTTATTTACGTCTTGTATTTGCGTACCTGAACCAGCAGCAATACGACGCTTGCGCGAGCCTTTAATGATTTCTGGTCGTTGACGTTCAGCCGGAGTCATAGAGTTGATCATAGCTTCCATACGTATGGTTACTTTGTCATCCATTTGACCTTTAACTTGTTCAGACATATTTCCCATTCCTGGTAACTTGTCCATTAAGCCCATCATGCCGCCCATGCTTTTCATTTGCACAAGTTGGTCACGAAAATCTTCTAAATCAAAGCCTTTACCGCTTTTAACTTTTTTAGCTAGTTTTTCAGCTTGTTTACGATCAACTTTTTGCTCTACTTCTTCAATTAAAGAAAGTACATCGCCCATACCCAATATACGCGAAGCAATACGGTCTGGATGGAAAGGCTCTAACGCTTCAATTTTTTCGCCAACACCCATAAACTTAATAGGCTTGCCGGTGATATGGCGAATAGATAGCGCAGCACCACCGCGTGCATCACCATCAGTTTTCGTTAAAATAACGCCGGTTAATGGTAACGCATCGTTAAATGCTTTCGCCGTATTTGCCGCATCTTGACCTGTCATTGCGTCAACGGTAAATAATGTTTCAATCGGTTTGATTGCTGAATGTAGTTCTTGGATTTCAGCCATCATATCGCCGTCGATATGCAAACGACCGGCAGTATCAACAATTAACACATCAAAGAAATTTTTCTTGGCGTGGTCAATAGCCGCATTAGCAATATCAATTGGCTTTTGTTTAATGTCACTTGGGAAAAAGCCAACGTTAATCTCGTTTGCTAATGTTTCAAGCTGTTTAATTGCGGCAGGACGATATACATCAGCACTCACCACAAGTACTTTTTTCTTTTCGCGTTCAGTTAAAAACTTCGCTAATTTTGCAACCGAGGTAGTTTTACCAGCACCCTGTAAGCCAGCCATTAGCACTACAGCTGGTGGAGTAGCTTTTAAGTCAAGTGCTTCATTAACTTCACCCATTGCTGCTTCAAGTTCTTTTTGGACAATTTTTACAAAAACTTGTCCTGGCGTTAGGCTTTTTGAAACATCTTGCCCAACCGCACTTTCTTTTACTTTAGCAATAAACTCGCGAATAACCGGTAATGCAACATCGGCTTCTAATAATGCCATGCGCACTTCGCGTAAAGTTTCTTTTATATTGTCTTCAGTTAAGCGACCACGGCCACTGATATTTTTTAGTGTTTTCGTTAAACGATCGGAAAGATTTTCAAACATAAATGACTCAAATATTAACTTTGCGCAAAAAATTAGCTCTATTATACCCGTACAATTAATTAGCGAAAGTAGAAGTTATGCTTTTAAGGTAAAGACTTAGCTTTAAAGAATGTAGAAAACTAGTATATCGTACGATATCCCCCCAATTTGTTTTTATAAACCACTGATAACTCGACAATGTATTACGAGTTCTTACGGCAAATTGCATAGGTTCTTCTTAACGATTGCAAAACGATGTAAATGCTTGATATAAAATAAGCATTAGTTATGGTGTCTTATAGCTATTCTGCTAGAATCGCAGTGTAATCTAATTGATAACAGTTTTTCTTTTTTCGGAGCATTTTGTGGAATTTTCAAGTATCACTGCTTTTACTGCCTTTGTTTGTTATAGCGTAGCGACGATATCAATTTTATCTCGCTTGTTTCACCCTAAAGGCCCGAATATTATCATTACGTTAATTTTTGCTTCTTTAGCGATTATTTTCCATGTCTTAAGCAGTACTCAGTTTTTAAACTCTCATAATCACCTTAATTTTTCATTACCTAATGTTGTTTCGCTTGTTAGTTTAATTATTACACTTGTTATCTCTACTGTTGCACTGCGTTTTAAGGTGAATTTATTGCTGCCGGGTATTTATGGCTTTGCGGGTCTTTGGCAACTTAGTATGATTTTTATTTCTCCGGTTGGTAACCTAGAAATTGTGTCAGATAAAGTCGCAATGCTAAGTCATATTACACTTGCACTTATCGCCTATTGTATTCTGGTGATTGCTACGCTTTATGCTTTCCAAGTTGCCTATATCAATCAAAAACTAAAGAGTAAGAACTTCCAAGCTGTTCATCATTTACCGCCATTAATGCAGGTAGAGCAACAGCTATTTGTTATCTTATTAATGGGCAGTATCTGTTTGCTACTTAGCCAAGTCATTGGTTTTATATTTCTTGATGGCATGATCTCGAAAGAAAACGCTCATAAAACAGTACTATCGTTGATCGCATGCGTAATTTATTTTGCTACGTTATGGGGGCATTTCAAACTAGGTTGGCGAGGACAGCGCGTGCTTACATTAACACTAATTGCGACTTTTCTTCTTACTTTGGCTTATTTTGGTAGTCGATTTGTGAAAGAGTTTCTCTTATTATAAATTTTAGCGTATAAGTTACCTTTGTATTACGTTTCAACTTTTACTGTAATGCTGATTTCAATTAATATATAGGATCCATTTTGGATAACATCTCTACCGATATGCTGTTTGTCGTGCTTGGCATTCTCATATTTATATCTGCCTATTTCTCTGGTTCAGAAACAGGCATGATGTCGATAAATCGATATCGTTTAAAACATCTTGAAAAACAACATCACCGAGGCGCTAAGCGAGTCAGTAAATTACTGGCAAAACCTGATAAATTAATCGGTTTAATTTTAATTGGCAATAACCTTGTTAATATTTTCGCAACCCTTATTACGGGTATTATTGCTCAGCGTTTATATGGTGATGCCGGCGTTTTCTATTCGGGCTTAATACTTACGCTAGTTATCTTAATTTTTGCTGAAATCACACCAAAAACATTAGCCGCGTTATACCCTGAAAAAGTCGCATTTCCTAGCTCATTGCTGCTAACTTTACTGCTAAAGTTATTATATCCGTTCGTTATTGCTGTTAATTGGATCACCAATGGCATTCTAGCCTTGTTAGGCATTAGTTCAGAACAACGAGAGCAACACAGTCTTAGCTCTGAAGAACTGAGAACTGTGGTCAATGAATCTGGTGCGTTATTAAAATCTAAAGATCAAGATATGCTGGTAGGTATTCTTGATTTAGAAAACGTTACCGTTGAAGACATAATGATCCCGCGTAACGAACTCGTAGGTATTGATATAAATAACGAGTGGAAACGTATTCAAAAACAATTAACCCAATCAAACCATACTCGCGTGTTGTTATATCGTGACAATATCGATGATGTTGTAGGTTATGTACATGTTCGTGATGCTTTAAGGCTTGTTTCAAAAGAGCAATTCACTAAAGCCACTTTGTTGCGTGCAGTGCGAGAAATCTACTTTATTCCTGAAGGCACGCCACTTAATGTTCAACTACTGAAATTTCAGCATGCAAAAGAACGTCTTGGTTTAGTTGTTGATGAATATGGCGATATTCAAGGCTTAGTAACATTAGAAGATATTCTAGAAGAAATTGTTGGTGATTTTACCACGACCATGACACCGACCACCAGTGACGAAGTTAACATACAACCTGATGGCAGTTATTTAGTTGATGGTAGTGCAACCGTGCGTGACATTAATAAAGAAATGACCTGGAACTTCCCTACTGACGGTCCTAAAACAATAAATGGTTTAATTTTAGAGTATTTAGAAGATATTCCTGAAGCTAATTTAAGTGTAAGAATTTCAGGCTACCCACTTGAGATAATTGAAGTTAAAGACAATATGATAAAAACAGTGAGAATTTTGCCAGACTTCTATGATGGGATAAAACCTTAATAGCTATTAAAAAAACTTACCTCTAGTATCATGCAGCATTAATTACTTAGTGCTGCCTTTACTCTTCTCTTTAAAAACTAACACCTTTTAGAACTCGCACCTTCTAGAACTAGCAAATCTGCCTGCTAGTGAAGTTTTATGATAGCGACCGAATTAATCGTGGTATTTTCAATCATGTAAAAGCGAGTTATTAAGGGTAGGCGTAAAGCTGAACATTTTTAATAAACACTTGCTTAATTATGTACACAACATTTTCATTTAAACGATTAAAAGTGAAGAGTAAATTAATCAGCTGGCTATAACAATAGTGACTAATTATTTGCCTCAATAAGACAGTTTTAATCGCGTTTGCTTTCGTAGTTTTCACGATGATATTTGTGTATTTCGCTTTAAATTAAACTAAGCGCGATCGCCATATAAGAATGAATTAAATATATTTTTGTGGATAGAAATAACGTGAGCAGAAGTTAATAACAAAGTTATACACAGCTTTAGATCGGAGGATTAAGTTTCCACAATTTCTGTGGATAACAAATGCAAGCCCTACCAGAAAGCGGCTTTGTATTTTGCAATCAATATTTGGAAAAAAAATGAAGTTTTTTTTTAATTTTTTATTGCTTATTTGCCAAGCCTTATTCTCGCTGATTTTGGCATAAAAAATAGAATAAAAAGCCAACTCTGGCAAGAACTATGCAATAACTTGTTGGTCAACTTTAGCGTAATAACTGGGTTACTATTTAACCTGAACTCTGGATAAGCAGCACTTGCTCAATGCTCCCTTTTAAGCCATTTTCTGCGTTAAAACGTCGATAAATAGCCCGCTATTCATAAACGTTTTGCCTTGGAAATGGCATAAAATGAAGCATTGATGATATCTATTCGTGATGTTCACCTGGCTATAGCATTTACTTTATTACCTAAGCTTTTGGTTCAATTGAGTTTCAAGCACTCATTATCCAGAGTTCAGGTTATTTAATAAAATATGACGTGAACTTAACAGAGATATAAAGCGATTTAATAACGTGAAGTGTAATTGTAATGCTATCTACTAATATCTATTTCAAACTTGAGGTTAGCTTACAAGACCTTCAATTTAATGTCTCGCATGAGCCATTAAAGAGTGCAACATTGCTTAACTCTAAAACGAGGCTGCAAGTAGCAACCTCGAGATAAGTTAATCCGTTAGTCCTCAAAGAATAAGCGCCATAACCAACCATGGTCCAGTTCTTTTTCGCAGCTTTTAAGTTGGCTAGAATAACGCTTCGAACGGTTATCTACTTTTCGAGCAACCTTAGTCAGCCACCCTTTCTTTTTGTAAGTTTTACGCTTAAATCCACCCCAGCCCTCATGGTAATTTAAATACTGATTATAGGCGTCCCATTTAGATACTTTATTAATTTTTTGCGTTTTATAAATAAACCAACCCATGAAATCCATCGCATCATCAAAGTCATCACGATCAGCACCAGAATTATCTGTTTCTCTGATGTAATCTTCCCAAGTCATGGTTTTGGCCTGTGAATAACCATAAGCCGTACTTACTCGCCCCCAAGGAATAAAACCTAGCAAGTAATCTCTAGGAGGCAAAGCTCCGGCTTTAAATGAGCTTTCTTGATACATCATACTCATAGGTACATGGATAGGAACTCCCCAACGCTCACGCATGTCTTTTGCAGCGAAGTACCAACCTCTATGTTCACGAAATATTTCACAAAGGTTTTCAGGGTTTTTAGGTGGACTGGTCGCACAACTCGATAAAGTTATACAAGCTAAAGCAGAAATAAATAATGTTTTGAAAAAAGTCATGAATGCTGACACTTAGAGTTGAGTTAATAATATCATGCCAGAATATTTATAGGTTTTCAGGTTAAAGTCATCATATATTTCACTTTTATTATTTAAACTTTAAAGATTAATTTAAATATATTCCTAAAATGACGCTTATTTTTATAATTTATTATTTTTATTTAAGTAATGCATTTGAGTCAATGAAAAAATTTTCAATGCTATTTTTTATACCCTCAATTAAGCGTGACTTGTAAGCAAAACTTATCGCTTAAGTGTCTTGATATTTGGTAAAGCTGGGATTGATATTAGATAACCGAGAGGTAGGGATAACTGCGCTTTGATTAACTTGTTTCTGTACAAGTATTTATTAGAAAATAAAAAGCGATAATTAAAAATAAAATTGAACGATAAATGAACTATTGAGAATTCCACTGGTCCTAACTTATGAAAGCTAAACCTCCCTGGACTGCTTTCTTATTATTTACAGCGCGTTACCTTAACGCGCTATTTTTTTGCCTACTATTTCATAAAATATATTCTTGATATTTTAAGCGAATGTATTGCTTAAATTAGCGAGATATTATTTAAGCAAAGTAATCTTGAAGAAAAGTATCAAAATCAACCTTGTCACTTTGCTCTATTTCCAACTGATTTTGTAAAGAAGTAGCAACTGTTTCACTAAAGTATTGCGCATTAAACGCTTGATAGTCATTTGCTAATAGTTGTTGACGATAGTTTGTTGCTTTGGTTAAGGCCATTTTCGTTAATGATTGATTTTCATCCACAACGGCAGTTAATATTTTTGCCGATGGGGTTAATTTCGAGTGAGTTATTTTTTCAGCTTCGTGATTAAGTGCTTCACGGTACCGTTCACTTTGGTTCGCTTTATCTAATAAGTTTGCAACTTCAGTCATTTTAGCAAACAGTTCATTACCCCATTGCTGTACTGATTTATCTTGCTCGCCATCACGTAACAATAATTGTGGATCGCGGCCTCGAACAACAACTTCATCCATATTTTCTTCACAGATCCCTTGTTCGGTACAGCTCAATGTTGGGCTATCTTCTAACATACAGAAAGTCAGGAAAGTATCTAAGAATCGAATTTGCTCAACGCTAATACCGGTTGCCGAATCTGGGTTTACATCAAGCGCTCGCACTTCAATATATTCTACGCCTCTATTTCTTAACGCTTCAGATGGTTTCTCACCTGGTTTAGCAACACACTTTGGGCGTACTGGCGCGTATAATTCGTTTTCAATTTGTAATACATTACTATTTAGCTGTTGGTATTTACCGTCTACTTTAATGCCAATTTTTTCGAATTTTTTCGACGGTAAGTTAATCGCATTTTTCACACCATCTAAATAACCCGACAAATTGTTATAACAAATTTGTAATGATGACTGTTCGCTATTGGTATAGCCTAAATCACTCATTCTTAATGATGTTGCATGCTCAAGGTACATGTAGCCTTTTTCAGACTTTTTAAACGGTAAGTCTGTTGGTTTATTCTTTAAAAACGAGCTGCAAATGGCGGGTGAACTGCCATACAAATAAGGGATCAACCAACAAAATCGTTTATAGTTTCTAAGTAAGGCAAAATATTTTTCAGAAATATAATCATCAAGGTTATCGGTATTTTCTTCTATGGCTTGCAGCGACTGAAAGAAACTATGTGGAAAAGAAAAATTAAAATGAATACCCGAAATAACTTGCATCATACTGCCATAACGATTTTTTAAACCCTGTCGATAAACCGTTTTCATTCTGCCAATGTTAGATTTGCCAAACTGTGCTAAAGGTATTTTGTCATCGTCTTCAATAAAACAAGGCATACTCATTGGCCATAACAATTCACCGTCAAGTTGGCTTAAGGTGAATTTTTGTACATCTTCTAGTTGCGCGATTGCCATTTCGGGTACATGGCTAACCGGAGTAATAAATTCAAGTAAGGTTTCTGAATAATCTGTAGTGATATTAGGGTGTGTTAAAGCAGAGCCGATAAGTACACTGTGTTCGCGTTCAGATAAGCGCCCCTGTGGCAGCACTCTAAGTGCTTCGCGCTCTATGCCTCGACCAAATTGGCTAAAACTTATGAGATGTTCATCTTGAGAAAAAGCCGAGATATATTCGTTTAATGATAAAGTCAAAATAATTCCTGATGCGAAACGCCAGTGAGTAACCAAC
Source organism: Colwellia sp. NW0002-52-1 (assembly GCF_057550865.1). Classification (NCBI taxonomy): domain Bacteria; kingdom Pseudomonadati; phylum Pseudomonadota; class Gammaproteobacteria; order Alteromonadales; family Colwelliaceae; genus Colwellia; species Colwellia sp. NW0002-52-1. The sequence continues at coordinate 527,659 of NZ_BAAJLU010000001.1, forward strand.
TATTTAAGGGTGAAAACCAATTTTTCAATACCTACAATGATTTATTATTGTCTATTTATGCAAAAGCACAAACTAAAACAAAACACTTCAATATTAACATAATAATGTAGACCGACTGTTACAGCATGTTATTGCATGATTATGAAAATATTGATTGTTCAGTAGTCGTTTGGGGGTTTATTTTATATTAACGGCAGCTTCTATGCACAGTTAACCATGGTGTTTCATATTACATATACATCCACTAAAGTTATCATAAATATTAATTTTTTACGTTATAATCGTCTGCACACCCAAATCCTAAAATAATAATAAAGGTTTACTATGCAAGATATGCAAGACAGCGCTTTCAGTTTACTTCCTCCCTTAGTTGCTATTGTTATTGCTATCTGGCGAAGAAATGCACTTTTCGCTTTGCTTTGTGGCGTAATGCTTTGTTATTTAATGGGCGTAAATGGCAACCCTATTAAAGGGTTAACCGAAACAGTTTTTGGTATTGGCGGTGTTTTCTCATCTGTAGGTAACGTTTACATTATTAGTTTCAGTTTATTGATTGGGGCTTTAGTTACATTAATGAATCAGTCAGGCGCTGTAAACGGCTTTATTAACCACCTTGCTTCATTAAATTTAGTTAAAAATAGTCGACAAGCCAGTATTTTACCTACCGTTATTGGTACTACTATATTCACCGATACCAATTTAAGTATGTTTACCGCAGGGATGGCGAGTCAGAAATTATTTGATCAACATCGCCTTAGCCGAGCTAGATTAGCTTATATTATTGATTCAACCTGTGCTCCAATCAGTATTTTATTTTTAATTAATGGTTGGGGTGCTTATGTTTTAGGTTTGTTAGATGGTTATTCATTTAATGACCCTGTCGGTATTTTAATTGGTACTATTGGCTATAACTTCTACGCGATTATTGCAGTAGTTCTTGCTTATTACACTGCATTTAGTGGGCGAGTTTTTGGACCATTAAAACACGCAGAATCTGTAATTAAAGATGAACAAAAAACGACAGTTGAGCATGTTGCCCCAGCGCATATCATGTGGATTCCGATGTTAACACTACTTATTGGTACCTTTATTTTCCTATGGTTTACCGGTAACGGCGATATTCGTCGAGGCTCAGGTGCTTTTTCTGTATTTTGGTCAGAAGTTATAGCCCTAGTGCTTTTAGTTATATTAATTATGCGTAATAAGTTAATGTCACTTTCGGTAGTATTTAAAACTATGATTACCGGCATTAAGTACATGTCGCCAGCCGTGGCAATTTTGGTGCTTTCTTTTGCATTTGGCGATGCAATAAAAGCATTAGGTACTGGCGTTTATGTTAGCCAATTAATAAATGTTGAAGTACCTTTATATTTAATCGCGCCAATTCTGTTTATTGCTGCAGCGGTTATGGCTTTTGCAACGGGCACATCATGGGGCACGTTTGCAATACTTATTCCTATCGCTGTACCTATTGCGCAGCAAAGTGGTTTGCCAATTGAGTTTTTAGTTGCTGCTGTGCTAGGCGGTGGTATATTTGGCGACCATGCATCACCTATTTCAGACACTACCGTGGTAGCGTCAATTGCCAGTGGTTGTGATCACTTTGAACATGTAAAAACACAATTACCTTACGCGTTATTTGGTGGGGTTTTAACCTTATTTATTTATATTCTTATCGGTTTGAGCTTTTAATGACAGAGCACCCATTAACCATTATAGATAACCAAGCTGACTTCCTTATTATTAACAAGCCTCAGGGCATGGGCTTTCATGATGAAGACCTGATCGGCAGTGGTTTTTTCTCAACAATAAAAGCCCAGCTCAAGCGTCAGCTTTTACTTACCGAACTTTATCCTGTTCATCGATTAGATAAAATGACCTCAGGACTTATTATTGTTGCAAAAAATAGTACAACAGCCAGAGCTTTTCAGCAGATGTTTGAACAGCATCAAGTTGAAAAATATTATCTTGCTATTGCTGAAGGTAAGCCGAAAAAAAAACAAGGCTTAATAAAGGGCGATATGGAAAAAAGTCGCAGAGGTATGTGGAAGCTATTAAGGAGCATGAATAATCCTGCAATAAGTCAGTTTCTATCTTTCGCGAATATACCAAAACAAAGGCTTTATTTAATTAAACCTCATTCGGGAAAAACACATCAAATTAGAGTGGCATTGAACAGCATAGGCGTACCAATTTTAGGCGACTCTCTTTACAGTACAGGTAAAAAATCAGATCGCGGTTATTTACACGCTTTTGCTTTAAAATTTAGTTTGAATAACCAACAGTTTCAGTATTGTATTGCCCCCAACACAGGTGACTATTTCACTTGTGACAGTACAAAAGAGACTATCAGTAAGATAACTCCCCCCTGGAATATTAGTTGGCCTAAGATATAAGGCACATTGAAATAATTAAATTTTATTATAAAAAAAGAGAGCGTTTAAGCTCTCTTTTGCTGTTTAAACTTGTTTGTTATTAGTGGCAAACTTTTAATTAACAACCTATTTCAACAAGCTAATTTTATAATGAATGCCAGAAAACAATGCCGATAGCCGTTGGACAGATAAATTTAGTATACCAAGGCCAGATCTTCCAGAATAATGAATGTTCAACCATATCATTACCTTGCTTTAATTCAGTTAAAATATCGTTTCTAAACCAAATCCATCCGACAAATACACAACACAACATCGCAATTAATGGTTGTCCATAAACAGTAGAAATTGAAATAGCCAAACCAAACAATGTCTCAAAATTTAATACAATTACAGCACTTAAAATAAAAATACCTAAACCAATAAAAGTCGTCGCTTTCTTACGCTCAACCTTGTGACGCTCTACCACAAAAGACACAGGCCCTTCTAACATTGAAATACTAGAAGTTAATGCGGCGATAGACATTAAAACAAAGAAGCCAAAGCCAACAAATAACCCTATAGCCCCCATACCATCAAATAAAGTTGGCAGTACATCAAACACTAAATTAGGGCCAGAAATTAAGCCTCCATCGGCATCAAAAATAGCCACTCCTTGTGCTTGGGCAACATACATAGATGGAATGATTAATAAGCCCGCTAAAAAGGCGATTGAAACATCAATTAAAGTAACTTGTGCGCCAAGTGACACAAGGTTTTCTTTTTTTGAAATATATGAGCCGTAAATTACCATCACGCTAGTACCTAACGACAATGAAAAGAAAGCCTGCCCTAAAGCGCTTATTAATAAATCAGGTTCAAATACTCGTGAAATATCAGGGTTTAAATACGCTGCAAAACCTTCGCTTGATCCTTCCAAAGTAAAAACATAAAAAATCAATAAAATCAGTAAGCCGATTAACATCGGCATTAGCCGTTTTGACCATTTCTCAATCCCTTGTTCAACGCCACGTCGAATAATAGATATAGTCAATAACATAAATAACGCTGTAAAAATCAAGTTACGCGCTATAGATTGCGAGGTGAGCCAGTTTGATGCTTCATTAAAGCCCATTAAGGAAGTAACAGGTTCAATAGCGAATGACATCATCCAGCCAGCTAAAATACCATAAAAGCTTAAAATTATTGCAGCGCATATAATGCCGCCAAAGCCGACAATAAAAGCAAAGCGTTTATGGAAAATATTTCGCGATATCTTTTGTAGTGACGTGACCGCGTTCGCTTGGCCATATCGGCCAATGAGCAACTCAGCCATAAAAGCTGGATACGCTAGACAAAATGCCAGCACCAAATAAACCAGTACAAATGCGGCACCACCGTTACTTGCTGTTTGTGTTGGAAAACCCCAAATATTACCTAACCCTACGGCAGAACCCGCAGCAGCCATAATAAAACCTATACGAGAACTGAACGCACCTCTAGAAGCAGCCATTTAAAATCATCATTATTATTATTGAATAAGTTAATTTACTTTTTCTGTTAAGAAAAAAACAGCGTTTATTGGCAAAAATATCCCCGAAAGTACTTTTAATGAACATTTACTCCGTAAAGAATTCATTACTGGTTAAATTACAGTCATATTTTCAGCGATACTTCACAAGGTAATATATATAAAAATTTTGATATAAAATGTTAAGCAAAAAAAAAGAGACCGAAGCCTCTTTTAGTTATAATGATGAATTGCACTAAAGCGTTCGCGAATTAGTCTTTAAAGTTATTAAATTGAAAAGATTGCTCTAATTCAGTCTCTCTTAATAACTGCATTACAGCTTGCAGGTCGTCACGCTTTTTTCCGGTAACTCGAACTTGCTCACCTTGAATTGACGCCTGTACTTTTAGCTTACTGTCTTTGATCAATTTAACTACTTTCTTAGCAACAGGTTGCTCAATACCTTCTTTAAAGGTGACTACTTGGTTAAAGTTTCGACCTGAGCTTTCCATTTTTTCTAAGGTTAATGCTTTTGCATCAACATTGCGTTTAACCAATTGCCCGCGCAATACATCAGCCATTTGCTTTAAGCGCTGCTCAGAGTCACCTTTCATCGTTACTTTTGGGCTTTTCCATTCAAAGCTTGCTGCAACACCACGAAAATCGTAACGTGTCGCAAGTTCACGAGTAGAATTGTCAGTCGCGTTTTTTACTTCTTCCAAATTAATTTCGGAAACAATATCCATTGAAGGCATGATAGTTCTCTAGCTAAAAAAATTAGTGATATATTATCAATTAATTAAATTTAATTCCATTGACGATCTTTGCTATAAATTAAGTTTAATAAAAGTAATTTATTTTGTGTGGTTGAACAGTGATAGTTTTCGGTGCTTAGCCCTGATATGATGAATCTTATCTAATTTTTAAAGTTAAATGACTAACACCTCAATGAAAAGTCGCTATCATTTATCCATTCTCGCTATTATCGTTATACTGTTCTTCTGCCTTTACTTTAGCTCAGCCGATTTCAGACGAATAGCTTTTCGCAGCACCGAAATTGACTCTATTGGCCATATTATTAGCTTTTTTTGTTTAACTTGGGTACTACATAGCATATTGAAATTACCGCTATTCAATACCATGCTAACCGTAGCATTTTATGGTGCACTAACTGAGTTAGGGCAATATTACTTAGGCTTTCGCAGTGCGCAAGTCAGTGACTTTATTGCTGATTTAATCGGAATTTCCTTGTTTGCTATTATTCGATGGTCAATTCTTATGTACCGTAATCGCTCTAGTCAAAGATCAGGTTAATGAATATTATTGTTATTGGCCAAGGTGCTATTGGGCTTCTCTGGTATCATCATTTAGTTCAATCTACAGATAATCTGGTTAGTTTAAGCTGCTCTTCTAGCGTTTCCTCTGCGCCTACACATTACGAATTTACTGACATTGGGCAACTGTATGGCCGTTTTCCATTAAACATCGCCGATAATTTAGCGTTCGCTAAAGCTGATGTAATATTACTGTGTGTAAAGTCATACCAAGTCAATGCTGCTATTGAAGCGTTAAAAAATAAAATACCCACCCATGCCGTGATAGTTTTTTGTCATAATGGCTTAGGTGCCTTCAATGATTTTTCTAGCCTAAAGCACACCTGTTTAGCGCTACTAACAACACATGGCTGTAAAATAAAGCACCCTTTTCATGCACAACATACTGGCTTGGGACAAAGTGACTTAGGGCTTATTTATGGCAATATTTCAAACTCAGCGCTTAATGAAATAACGACGGTATTCAATAATAACTTGCCAACGGTAACCTCTAGCGATGCCATAAAAGAGAAGCAATGGCTTAAGTTAGCCATTAATTGTGTGATTAACCCCATAACAGCATTAGAAAACGTTGATAATGGTGAACTACTCAATGATAAGTTTCAAAGACAAATAGCAGCATTAATTCACGAAATTATAGCGGTTGCCGCCTTTGAAAACATAAGGTTTACATTTGATGACTTGCTAAAAAAAATACTCACTGTCGCAGAAAAAACAGCGAGAAATAGCTCATCAATGCGCAGCGATATTTTGCAAAAACGAAAAACTGAAGTTGACTATATTAATGGCTACGTTGTCGCTGTTGCGAATAAAATGGCATTTTTGGTGCCTGAAAATGAAAAACTGCTACAACAAATTAAAGCACTAGAAATAATAAAGTGATCGGTAAATAGCAAACATAAAAAAACCCTTAAATTGTTATTTAAGGGTTTTAATTTTTCGTTATGCGTTGCGTTAACTTGAAACTTAAGGTCGATAAACTTTTACATTAGTAAAACCTGCGCCTAATAAATATAGCGCTTGTAGTTTACTCATAACACCTTGGTCACAATATAATAAGTAGTCTTTAGATTTGTCTAAGTCACCAAATTGAGTTGATAACTTGTAAAATGGTATATGCAATATTTCTACATCATCTAGCGCTAAAGGGTTTTCATCTTCTTCTTCAGGGCTGCGAATGTCGAGCACTATAGCGTTGTCAGGAATATTATCAAGCGTGTCTACCGCATGAATTTCTTCTTCGCTTTCTTTACCAATATCACGAATATCATAAATACGCGCGTCTTCAATGACTTTGTCTAAAATTGAAAAATCAAAATTAGCTTCTTCCGCTTCTACTTTAGATAAAACCGCTTTAACTGTGGGTTTTTTAGAAATAACACCACAATATTCAGGAATAGTTTTGGCAAAATCTTCCGTACCAATTTTACGGGCAATATCAATAATATCTTGTTTATCGTAAGCCACTAATGGTCTAAGAATTAAGGTTTCGGTAACACGGTCAATAACATTTAAGTTAGTCAGTGTTTGGCTCGATACCTGCCCAACGGCTTCGCCTGTCACTAATGCTTGAATGCCCATTTTGTTGGCAATTTTTTCTGCAGCACGCATCATCATGCGCTTAAGCACAACGCCCATTAAACCATTTTCAATATTTTCTAATATTTCTTCTACTACAGGTTCGAAATCAACGGCAAAAAACTTAACACGATGCGACGCGCCAAATTTATTCCATAAGTAGTAACTCACTTGTTTAACACCAACTTCGTGCGCTGCACCACCTAAGTTAAAGAAACAATAATGTGTACGAGCACCTTTTTTGATCATTTGATAACTGGCAACACCAGAATCAAAACCACCCGACATCAAAGACAACACATCTTCTTGGGTAGCGATAGGAAAACCGCCCATACCTTTATGGCGTTCGGTAACGATAAATAAATTTTCATTTTTAATTTCAAGGTGTACGGTGAAATCAGGCTTTGATAGTTTTACACGCGCCGACTCTACGAGTTGGTTTAAACCGCCGCCGACATATTGTTCAGCTTTTATCGAGTTAAACTCGTGTTTGCCTGTTCGTTTTACACGTACACAAAAAGTTTTATTTTCAATGTTTTTTGCATGTACCGCTGCTGTTTTTTCATAAATATCATGCAAATCAGTAAAGTTCGTTTGTTGCACTTCAAGAAACATGGGAATGCCAGGGATCGACTTTAGTGTATCGATTAATTTTAAGCGATTTTCTGGCGTATTATTAGCGGTGTTAACTTCGATGTTATCCCAGTTCATGCGCGTTGTAACTTGGTCATCAACACGACGTAAAACGTTTTTCACACTCGACTCTAAAATCTTAGTAAAACGCTTTCGTACCGGACGGCTTTTAATCGTAATTTCAGCCTGTAATTTAACAATAAATTTCATTAACAATAATACCCACACTTAGAATGGCGCGCATTATATACCCGATCGACTGTAATTTGCAAAAGTTCAGCACATGGCATATTTGACAAATTTTAGTGAAATAAAAGCTCAATATAGATAAATAGTTAGAGCTTTATATTAGTTTTATTGGGCTTTGGGAATAAAAAAAGGAGCACATATTTTGTGCTCCTTAATAAATGATTAATATGTCACGTTATTTAACATTGCTATCGAATAGATATTGGGTCAGTTTCTTTTGCTTTACCTTGATTAATGGCAATTTCAACACGTCGGTTTAATCGTCGATTTAATCGAGTAGTGTTAGGCACTAAAGGCCGAGTGTCGGCGTGACCTACAACAAGTAACCTCGATTGATCAAAACCCGGTACTTTAATGATTTCATGCGCAATAGCGACCGCACGTTTACTTGATAAATCCCAATTTGACGTAAAGAGTTCAGAGCTTATACCTTGGTTATCAGTATTACCTGAAATCATTATCTCACCTGGAACAGTATTTAATAACAGGCCAATTTCTCGCATAATAGGCTTAAACTGTGGCTGTAGAAACGCAGAGCCCGATGGAAATGAGCCATTTTCGCGAATACGAATAATCACTTGTTGACCTAACGACTCCAACTCAATAGCACCGTCTTGAATTTGTTGCTCTAGTTGCTCGGCTATTTTCTTCACAAGTTCATTCACTTCTTCTTGTGATGCTTGCTCTATTGCATCTTTTGCCTGCTGAATAGCCTCTTGCGACATTGCATCTGCCGTGCTTTGTGATTGCCCACCACGTTCAGCACCACGTTGCTCTTGTCTACCGCCCGCTTCAGTTTCATCACCCGCCTGAAATTCCAACATTTGTTGCGTCATTTCCATGGTTTGCTGTTGAATAACTTCAATCGGTGTTGGTTCCGGCTTGCCTGGTCGAAATTCTTGCGCGATTATGCTCGTGCCCTTAGGAATATCTTTTACTTCAATTTTGTTTTGCACACCAAAGGCAAACTTCATCGAGCCAGCAATTTGCTTAAACTTTAAAACGTCCATTTCTGAAAATGATAAAAGCAACACGAAAAAACACATCAGCAGCGACATTAAATCAGCAAATGTGCCCATCCATGCCGGTAACCCAGGAGGTGGACATTTACATTTATCGGCCATAATTAACTCCTGCTATTCTTCAGTGGTATTAACAGCACGCTTACCTTCAGCAAGGTAATTTTTTAATAAACCTTCAATAACTCGCGGATTTTGACCATCTTGAATACCTAGAACAGCATCTAGTACTAATTCTTGGTTCATTTTTTCTTCCGCTAAACGTAACTTCAACTTGGCAGCAATCGGTATCGCAATAACGTTAGCTAAAAATGCGCCATATAAAGTAGTTAAAAGCGCTACCGCCATCGCTGGTCCAATGGCTTTAGGATCATCCATATTCGATAACATGGCAACTAAACCAATTAAAGTACCTATCATACCCATTGCAGGAGCAACATCGGCTAATGCCATCATCATATTAGAGCCGGTTTCATGTCGTTCGGTCGTTAGGTCGATATCTTTTTGCATCGTAGCTCGAACTACATCTGCATCGTGGCCATCAACCAACATATCAACACCTTTTTGCATAAAAGCGTTCGATATTTCAGCTTCTTCTAATGCCAAAAAACCACCTTTTCGTGCCGCATCAGCCATTTCAACTGATTTTTCAATTAGCTCTTCAGGTGATTCCAGCTTAAACATAAAAGATTTGCCGATAATTTTTCCAATACCGAAAAACTGACCTAAGTTATAATTTGATAAAACAACAAAAATTGAACCACCAAATACGATGATCACCGACTGAGCATCCATAAACATGCCAATGTCACCAGCGAGTAACATTGCCATAATCAGTAAGCCTATTGCACCGACTATGCCTATTAACGTTGCTAAATCCACAAATGCCTCCGAAAAGTTTCTTAACTATATTTTTACCAAATGGTATTTCTTGTTTGATAATACCTGATGAATAGGTCTTACGCGAATACTTATAGTCTTAGTTATAGCTCTATTATCGTCCATACTGTCAATAACTTAAGTAGATATTGTGAGTATTTGCAATATTGTCTTAAATTCATCATTAATTGACCCAGCGCCCCAGCTAAGGTAAGTTTGCGCCTAGAGTTCATATCACGCTAAAAAATGCCCATGGCCAAAAAGAAAATAGAAAATCTAAGCTTCGAAGAATCATTAGTAGAATTAGAAGTAATTGTGCAAAATTTAGAACAAGGCGATCTAAACCTCGAAGAATCTATGACGTTGTTTGAACGTGGTTTACATTTGAGTCAGCATAACCAAGAAAAGCTCAAAGGTGCTGAACAGCAAATCAATATTTTACTCGAAAAAAATGGCCAAGCGACATTAGAGAAATTTAATACTAACGAGACTGAAAGCTTTGACTAAACTTGCCTTTATTGACGATGTGCAAACTCGCATTAACGATTACCTAACTAAAAAGCTCGACAGCTTAGTTATTAACGATGAGAAACTTTTAGACGCTATGCGCTATGGTTTGCTTATTGGCGGCAAACGTATGCGACCTTATTTGGCGTATATTACCGGCGCAACCTTAGATGCAGAACAAAGTGATATAGATGGTGTTGCGGCCGCTATAGAATGTATTCATGCTTATTCACTTTTACATGACGATTTACCAGCCATGGATGATGATGATTTGCGTCGTGGCCAATTAACCTGTCATAAAGCGTTTGATGAAGCAACGGCTATCCTCGCTGGTGATAGTTTACAAACTTTAGCATTTGATATTATTGCGAATCACGATTTTTCAGCAGCCGTAGATAACAAACGTATAAACTTATTACGTTATTTAGTAAGTGCATCAGGTTATCAAGGAATGTGTGGCGGTCAGGCGCTTGATTTATCAGGAACAGACAAAGCAATTTCATTAGCTGAGTTAGAACATTTACACTCATTAAAAACGGGTGCGTTATTAGAAGCCGCAGTAAAAATGGCCGCAGAATGTAGTAATAACGCTACCGCACACGATAAAGAGCAGCTTGCAATTTATGCAAAACTTGTAGGTTTAGCATATCAAGTTCGAGACGATATAATTGATATTACATCAACAGAAGAAGAGCTAGGCAAGCCAGCTGGCTCAGACCTAGCGGCTAATAAAAGTACCTATCCAGCATTGCTCGGTTTAACAGGTGCGCAAGAAAAAGCTGAAAACTTATATCAACAAGCACTTCAAGCTTTAGACACTTTGCCTTACAATACACAAAGTTTGTCCGACTTTGCGACTTTTATTGTAAGCCGCAAAAATTAATTTAAAAATTTAATAGAATAATATGACTATAAACCTAGCTGAATATCCTTTACTGGCCAATATTGATTGTCCGAATGATTTGCGCAAATTAGATAAAAATCAATTAACAAAAACCAGCGAAGAGTTAAGACGTTATCTGTTAAATTCTGTCAGTAAAAGTAGCGGACATTTTGCTTCTGGTTTAGGCACAATTGAATTAACGGTCGCTTTGCATTATGTGTACAACACTCCGTTTGATCATTTACTTTGGGATGTAGGTCATCAAGCATATCCGCATAAAATATTAACTGGCCGTCGTGATCAGCTACATACTATTCGACAAAAAGACGGTTTGCACCCTTTCCCTTGGCGTGAAGAAAGTGAATACGACGTATTAAGCGTTGGGCACTCAAGTACTTCAATATCTGCCGCGTTAGGTTTAGCCGTATCCGCTGAGCAAGAAGCGAAAAACCGTAAAGTTGTTGCTGTTATTGGCGATGGCGCTATGACGGCAGGCATGGCATTTGAAGCATTAAATCATGCCGGCGATATCAATAAAGACATGCTAGTTATTTTAAATGATAACGAAATGTCGATTTCAGAAAATGTTGGCGCGTTAAATAATCATTTAGCTAAAATGTTATCAGGAAGCATATATACGGGCCTTCGTGAAGGTAGTAAGCGCATACTTAATAACATTCCTCCAATCAAAGAACTCGCAAGCAGAGCCGAAGAACACTTAAAAGGTATGGTTGTACCTAGCACTTTCTTTGAAGAGCTTGGTTTTAATTATATCGGCCCAATCGATGGTCATGACGTTAATGGCTTAGTCGACACTATTACTAATATGCGTAACCTTAAAGGGCCGCAGTTGCTTCACATTGCAACAACAAAAGGTAAGGGTTACCAGCAAGCAGAGCAAGATCCAATTAAGTATCATGCTGTTCCTAAATTTGATCATACAGAAACTAGCTTACCTAAGAGTGCCCCAAGCCTTCCAACCTACTCGGCAATTTTTGGTGATTGGTTATGTAAAGTCGCAGAACAAGACCCTAAACTTGCTGCGATAACGCCAGCCATGCGAGAAGGCTCTGGTATGGTGCAGTTTAGCCAACGTTTCCCTAATCAATATTATGATGTTGCTATCGCAGAACAACATGCAGTAACGTTTGCCGCTGGTTTAGCAATTGGTGGACAAAGGCCCGTTGTCGCTATTTATTCAAGCTTTTTACAACGCGGTTACGATCAATTTATTCATGATGTAGCCATTCAAAATTTACCGGTACTTTTTGCTATTGATAGAGCGGGTATTGTTGGCGCTGATGGTGCCACGCATCAAGGCGCCTTTGATTTAAGCTTTATGCGCTGTATTCCGAATATGACCATTATGACGCCTTCTGATGAACGTGAGTGTCAGTTAATGTTTAACACTGGCTATCAATTAAATGCGCCTGCGGCTGTTCGTTACCCACGTGGTAGTGGTAATGGCGCAGAACTGCCAAGTGTTGATGAAACCATTGAGCTAGGTAAGGCCAACGTTATTCGCACAATAGACAACGACCAAGCTAGCAATAAAATAGCAATTTTAAATTTTGGCACAATATTAGGCGAAGCTAAAATTACGGCTGAAACGCTTAACGCTACTTTAGTGGATATGCGCTTTGTTAAACCATTAGATCAAACGCTTATTAACACCTTATGTGAAAGCCATGATTATATTGTTACTGTTGAAGATAATGCTATTGCTGGCGGTGCAGGTTCAGGCGTAAATGAATATATATTAAGCCAAGGCATAGCTAAGAAAATTCTTAATATTGGCTTACCAGATAACTTTATTAAGCACGGTACGCAAACCGAGATCCATCAAGAACTTGGGCTTGATGCTGCTGGTATAATTGAGCAAATAAGTCAGTTTATCAAACGATAAAACACAAATCACAACGACATAACAACAGTCACTTGCTAAAGCATCTGGCTGTTTTTTTTATTATTAAAAATATTTATACTTTAAAATAAATGGGCAAGTACTGGTAATTATTTTGGGCACTTGTCAGTAAATAACAAAAAATCAACAGACATTGAAAGGTGATTAGGTATAAAAAAAGCGACTTGAATATTTTCAAATCGCTTGTTTATTTGTCAGCTAGTATAGAACTTCTAAGTCGTCAAAGCTGAGCTATATTTTATGAATTGATAACTCTTAATCAGCAATATATTCAACCACTTCAAGGCCAAAACCTGAAAGTGAATGGTATTTCGTTTGTGAGCTCAATAAACGCATTTTGCTAACGCCTAAGTTAGCTAAAATTTGTGAACCAACGCCAACATTGCGCGAGCCAACATGACGTTTAACTTCTTTTACTGTTTCACCGCCATCAAGCTTAGCGTATTTTTGCACTTGAGCAATTAATTCAAGTGGTGATTCATGCTTGCCTAATAACACTAGCACGCCGCCCTCTTTACCAATTTTCTCTAAAGCATTTGCGATTGGCCATTTAGCTACGCTTTCACGTTGGCTAAACAGTAAGTCTCTAAAGGTATTTTCTAGATGTACACGCACTAAGGTTGGCTCTTCAGGTTTAATTTCACCTTTGGTTAAAGCAAAGTGTGCTTGGCCGTCTATGGTGTCTTTAAATACGGTTAAGTCAAAGTCACCAAATGCTGTAGGAAGCTTACATTGCGATACACGCTCAATCGTTGTTTCATTAGCATTTCGGTATTCGATTAAGTCGGCAATAGTGCCCATTTTTATACCGTGTTTTTCAGCAATAACTTCTAAATCTGGACGACGCGCCATGGTGCCGTCTTCATTTAAAATTTCAACAATAACTGCAGCGGCTTCTAAGCCAGCTAAACGCGCTAAATCGACACCTGCTTCAGTATGTCCAGCACGATTTAATACCCCGCCATCTTTAGCGATTAACGGAAAAATATGTCCTGGTTGCACAATCGAATTATGATCAGAATTTTTACCTACAGCCGCTAATACAGTGGTTGCACGGTCGGCAGCAGAAATGCCAGTAGTTACCCCTTCAGCCGCTTCAATTGAAACAGTAAAGTTAGTGGTAAATTGTGCGTCGTTTTTATCAACCATTAACGGTAATTTTAAAATTTCACAGCGTTCAGCAGACATCGGCATACAAATTAAACCACGGCCGTGTGTTGCCATGAAGTTAATGGCTTCTGGTGTAACTTTTTCTGCAGCCATAATGAAGTCGCCTTCATTTTCGCGATCTTCGTCATCCATTAGGATAACCATTTTACCTTGAGCTATATCGTCGATAATCTCTTGTGGCGTGTGTAAATTCATGACAACCTCTTTATTTAATAAAACCATTGCGCGCTAATAACGCATGCGTAACACCTGACGTTTGAGTCTCATCGGCTGTTTGCTTTGTAAGTAATCTTTCTATGTAGCGGGCGATTAAATCTACTTCTAAATTCACTTTCGTGCCCACTTGGTATTGACTAATAATTGTTTGGCCTGTGGTATGAGGAACTATGGTTAAGCGAAATTTATCGTTGCTTAAGCTATTAACCGTTAGGCTAGTTCCATCAATAGTAATTGAGCCTTTTTCGGCGATATATGCTGATAATTCTTCCGGCATTGTTAGCCAGTAATCTATGCTATTACCTTTATGCTCAATCGCACATATTTCGCTAACCGCATCGACGTGGCCAGAAACCATATGACCACCAAATCGTGTTGTTGGCAGCATAGCTTTCTCAAGGTTGACACTATCGCCTATTTTATAATGCGCTAATCCTGTTCGCGTTAAAGTCTCGCTAGAGACATCAGCACTAAAATTAGCACCACCAAGAGATACTACCGTTAAGCAGATACCATTTGTGGCTATTGAGTCACCCAACTTTACATCAGATAAGTCTAGTGCTGCCGTATCTATAGTAACGCGCGCGCCGTCACCTGAACTATTGATAGCGCTTAAACGCCCTACGGCTTCTATGATCCCTGTAAACATGTTGTGTGTCTCATTTTCTGTATGCTGATAATTTAAATGTTAATTAGTGTAATACAATCTTATAAATTAACGACTGAACATGGCCGTTATTCTAATATCTTTACCAACCATACTGATATCAGTAATATTAAGGTCTTTAGCCTCTGATAACTGCAATATAGCCGGTATATCTACCAAACTTTTCCCTTCGCTGCCGATAAGTTTTGGTGCTTGGTATAGTATCAATTCATCGACCAAATTTTCGCTCATAAAAGCACCGGCTAGCTTAGCGCCTGACTCAATTAATATGTCATTTAACCCTTGTTGAGCCAGATAAATAAGTAAGTGTTTAAGGCTAATTTGCTCGCTATCTTTAGCTTTAGAAATAACTACCTGCTCTACGAAATGTGGCCATGTTTGTTCATTTTCAATAGATGTTCTAATTAATATTATTTTACTTGCTGTTTTAAAGATAGCGAGATCAGGCGTGAGCCTATTTTTACTATCAATAACAATACGAATAGGCTGCCTAACTTTAGACTTTTCGTAGCTGTTTTTTAGCTCACCCAAAGCGCTCCAGCGCACGGTCATTTTAGCGTCGTCAAAAATTACGGAATCTGCACCACAAATAACGCCACAGCTTTGGGCTCTTAGTCGTTGAACATCTTCGCGCGCATGAGCCGATGTTATCCATTGGCTTTCACCGCTAGCCATCGCCGTTTTACCGTCTAAGCTTGCGGCTAATTTACAACGAACATAAGGCAACTTAGTGGTCATCAAGCGAATAAAGCCCGGGTTTAAGTCTCGAGCATCTTGCTCTAATAAACCAAACTCTGTGGTTATACCTGCACTTTTTAAGCGTTCAAGACCACGGCCTGATACTTGTGGGTTGGGATCAACCATAGCGGCAATAACATGGCCCACTTGTGCTTTTATTAATGCTTCTGCACACGGCGGTGTTAAGCCAAAATGGCTACAAGGCTCTAACGTAACATACGCGGTGGCACCTTTAGCTTTAGCGCCAGCTTGTTTTAATGCATGAACCTCTGCGTGACCTTGCCCTGATATTTCATGAAAGCCTTCACCAACCACTTCACCATTAAGCACAATAACACAGCCAACTCTTGGGTTAGGCGATGTAGTGTAATGACCACGTTTTGCTAAATAAATAGCACGTTGCATAAACTGATGATCTTGTAACGAAAATTTATTCATTTATGGACTCAGGGTTAAATTTTCTGTCTGCTGATGACAAAATAAAAGTTAATCAATATCACCTAAGCGGGCAATTTCTTCACCAAATTCTTTAATATCTTCAAACGAGCGATAAACGGAAGCAAAACGAATATAAGCCACTTTGTCTAAACTTTTCAGTTGCTCCATAATAATAGTACCAAGCATTTCACTCGATACTTCGCGCTCGCCGGTTGCTCGTAACTGCGATTTTAATTTGTTAATCGATAGTTCCATTTCTTCGGTGCTTACGGGTCTTTTCTCTAAAGCACGCAGCAGACCATTACGCATTTTATCTTCGTTGAAAGGTTCACGAGAGCCATCACGCTTAATAATACGTGGCATAACTAACTCAGCACTTTCAAACGTAGTATATCTCTCGTGACATGCTAAACATTCACGACGACGACGAACTTGATGGCCATCTGAGACTAATCTAGAGTCAATAACTTTAGTATCGTTAGCTGAACAAAAGGGGCAATACATTGAAATATTCCGTAGTTAACATGTCATAGACATTTTATTGTCAGTATTTTAATGGAAAACAGATCATTAAGCGAAATAACTTATTATTATTCGCAATATAACTTATACCATTGAAATAAATAATCGTTCATTTTAAGGCGGTTTAAATCGTCAATAACTTATTATATTTGGTATTACTAAAAATTTAACAAATAAAAAACAGTCAAAAAAAATGGCCACAATTGTGGCCACTTTTAGATGTTCATTTAGCTTAAGTAACACGGCTAAACACTACTTTTATCTCGAGTGCTTAGCGCTAAACAGTTACTTATAAACAGGGAAACGTGCGCAAAGTTCACTAACGCCTGCTTGAACTTTAGCAATAACATCATCGTTTTCAATATCATCTAAAATATCACAAATCCAGTTCGTGGTTGTTTTAGTTTCTTCTACGCCAAAACCACGACGAGTAATTGCTGGTGTACCAAGACGAAGGCCTGAAGTAACAAATGGTGAACGCGGATCATTAGGCACAGAGTTTTTATTTACCGTGATATGTGCGCGACCTAAGGCGGCATCAGCATCTTTACCTGTAATGTCTTTGTCTATTAAATCTAATAATAACAAGTGGTTGTCGGTACCGTTTGAAACAACTTTATAGCCACGCTCTTGTAACACTTCAACCATAGCTTTAGCGTTATCTAAAACACTTTGTTGATAAACTTTAAACTCAGGTGCTAATGCTTCTTTAAATGCTACGGCTTTTGCAGCAATAATATGCATTAATGGTCCGCCTTGGCCACCTGGGAATACTGCACTATTTAATTTTTTGTAAACATCTTCATCATTACAACCAGAAACAATTAAACCGCCACGTGGGCCAGCTAATGTTTTATGTGTTGTCGTTGTAACTACATGGGCATGTGGTACTGGGTTTGGATATAAACCAGCAGCAACTAAACCAGCAACGTGAGCCATATCTACGAAGAAGTATGCGCCAACTTTATCAGCAATTTCACGCATACGAGCCCAATCAACCACACCAGAAAACGCAGAGAAACCACCAATGATCATCTCAGGCTTATGCTCTAAAGCTAAGCGCTCTAATTCAGCGTAATCAATATCGCCAGTTTCTGGGTGTAAACCATATTGAATAGCTTCATATGACTTTCCTGAAAAGTTAACATGTGAACCATGCGTTAAATGACCACCATGCGCTAAGCTCATGCCCAAAACTTTACCGCCTGGAGAAACTAACGCTTGAAAAACAGCTGAGTTAGCTTGAGAGCCAGCATGTGGCTGAACGTTCGCATAAGTAGCGCCAAAAAGTTCTTTTGCACGGTCTATAGCAAGTTGCTCTGCAATATCAACATATTCACAACCACCGTAGTAACGCTTACCAGGGTAACCTTCAGCATACTTGTTGGTAAGTTGTGAACCTTGAGCTTCAAGTACACGTGGACTACAGTAGTTTTCTGAAGCGATGAGTTCAATGTGCTCTTCTTGACGAACAACTTCATTGCTCATAGCTTGATAAAGTTCTGGATCAAAATCTGCAATATTCATATCACGTGTAAACATGTTTTATCCTCAAATAGTTTGCCATTGGCAATTGCTAGGGTGGCTTAATTTCAAAATTAATTGCGGCATATTTTGCCTGAACTTAGGCTGCTTGTACACGCAAAAACTGCGCTGCGTTAGTTCATTTTGCAATCAAATATACTTTGAAGTGAGGCATAAAAACTTTTATGCCTCACTTCAATAAACAATTAAAATAACATACTTCTTATTAGACAATAAAACAACAAATTTAAAACAGTTTTTCACATGGTTATGCAAATTAAATTTTGAGTTACAGAATAAAACGACTTTTTATTCATTAGCTGGTGTTTTTTAATTTAGCTAATTCCGCTTTACGTTTGCGATGAAATAAATGCGTTATTCCCCACATAACACCAACTGAAACGTTCATAATAATTAAGCCTAACCAAATAGATTTGTCATTTTGTTTTGCCATTTCAATTACGTACCAACTACCTGCAGGCACTAAAAACCAACATGAAAATTTAGTTAGTCTTATATAGTTAATTGAAGACTCTATGCCCTTTATGGCATTTTTAACCGCCATATCTGGACTTGCTGAAACTTGCTGCCATGTAATTAAACGAATTTTAATTTCATAATAAACAAATATAACTGAGCCTACAGCAGCGAAAATAAGATAGGTCATCGTAGTTTTATCTTGCGAGTTGCTGAGCCACATAACAATAACTACAACAATAAAGCAAACAGTTGCCAGAATATTTAAAGCTAATAAGAATTTCGCCCAGAAAGTGCGCTTTTTGGTTTGGCTTAATAACGCCTGCACGTCAACTTTTTCATAAGGTTGGCTTTGCCAGTCTTGAGTAAGCTCAGCCCAGGTATGATCAAGCGCTTCTTGCGAGTTTTCAGAAGGCTGGTCTTTTTTACTGGTTATTGACGTTTCTATAACAGGTTTATTTTTTTCGTTTTCTGATCTCATACTGCCTCCAACAATTGCATTAATTTAGCCTTAGCTCGTTGTAACCTAACGCCCACTGATGTGGTGGTTATTGCTAACACGTCAGCAATTTCTTGATAACTCATACCTTCGAGTGCCAAGGTGATCACTTGTTGATGTTCGAGTTTTAATAACCGGATAGCTTGTGCAAGTTTTTGTTGTCGTTGATTTTGATCTAATGATTGATATGGTGTTGGCTGGGGGCAAACAGGAATATTGTTATCACTTGCCTGCTCTTGATGTAATTCAGTGTCCGTTAACGACCTTGTACTTGGCTCTGTTTTTATCGTTTTAACCGCTTTTGCTACATGAGTAGCTAAAACATTATGCGCTATACGAGCAATAAACGTTTTTACTGCTGAGTCAGCACGAAAGCTAGGTAAAGCTCGCCAAATATTCAAAGCAATTTCTTGAAACAGCTCTTCCTGAATTGACGGCATAGCTTCGAAACCATTAATGATATGACGCAAAAGCTTTTCGTGCTCAGTGATCCAGTTAATAAATATATCTTGGTTGTTCAATGAATAACCCTGCTTTGGTTTAACTGCTTGGAAACAGTCTTTTTTTTTATAGGCCAATTCTACTGGGTTATCCACTTTATACAACATAGACGCTGAGTGACTAACTCAACGACATTACAACTTTTTCTGAGGTTAGTCTTTTTGCTAAAATTAACACTAAGCCAACTGTCAGCACTATGGTTGCAACACTTGTGAATAATAAGGCATTCCAATCAATAGGTAAGCCTTTAAAAACGTCTTCCATTAATAGCGACTGTCCTGAAATAGGCATCCACTCAACCCAAGCAGGTTTGTCATCCATCATCATTAACGCAAAAGGGATAAAACTAGGTGCCATGATCAGCATGGTGACTGTTGATTGCGCTTCTTTAAAGCTTTTAGCTTGAAAGGCAAATAACAATTGTAATGACGCGGCTAAAAAGCAAATAGGAATTAACAATAACAACAATATAACGAAGGTTTGAGCATCAATACTAAAAGTTGCCCCTATTTTGGTCAGATCAACAAAGTTCATCGCTACCGAGGTAAGTACCAACATTAATATAATAGAGATAATAGAAATTGAACTGGCACAACTTAACTTTGCTAATACTATTTTTAGCGTACTCACTGGCTGACACAATAGCATTTCTAAAACATTGCGCTCTCGCTCACCCGCACTTGAGTCAATAGCAACCGGCAAGCCTGACATAAATGCCGCCATCATTAAGTAGACGCCTAAAATCAAGGTGATCATCATGGCATTACTACTGGGTAGCGCCGTATCTTGTTCAAGCAATTTAATCGGCTGTAATAATTTAATATCAATACCGCGCACCAATAAACGTTTGTATCCAATCGCTAGCGAGTGTTGGTTAACCACATCTTTAATTCGACGAATAGGGGTTGATAATGATTTCTCATTGTAATCGGCCCGTAAAGTTAACTCTATTGGTTTACCAGCCGCCATATCAGCGGCAAAGGTATCAGGAATAGTTAATTCAATATTGCGCTCATTCCAGTTACGTTCTTCGTCTTTTGGCACATCATTAAAAGATAAAATATTTTCATCTTTTAATGCTTTAATTAATTTAGGCGCATGTTGTTCACCATTGTACTTTACATATACCGCAGGATTATCCACCGCTTCTTTAATCGCTACTTTTAGCATTACCATGATCATTACCGGCATTAATAATGCCATGCTCATTGCAACCATTAATGCACGGCGATCACGAAAGGCCTCTTTAAATTCTTTCACCATTAAGGCTTTAAGCTGCATCATGCTGCTACTCCTTCATCTGAGCCGATTAGTTTTACAAACGCTTCTTCAAGTTGCTTTTCTCCGGCTAAATCACATAATTCTTGTGGTGTGCCTTGAGCGGCTAGCTTGCCATTTGAAACAATAATAACGCGATCACATAACGCCGCTACTTCTTGCATTACGTGCGAAGAAAATAAAATACAGTGACCTTTCTCTTTAAATTTAGCTAAATGATTACGCAATATACGTGTGCTCATTACATCTAAACCGCGAGTAGGCTCGTCAAGAACAAAGTTTTTCGGCTGATGTACGAGTGCTTGGGCTAATGTAACCTTCATTCTTTGACCTTGAGAAAAGCCTACTGTTTTACGGTGCGCTAGTTCTGTCATTTCTAGATCAGTCAGTATTTGCTCAATAGCGGCATGTTTGTTGGCACCTTTCATTCCATGAATACTGGCGAAATAATCAATTTGCTCATAGGCGGTTAAGCGCTCGTATAAACCAAATTTATCAGGGAAAATACCTAACAGTTTACGTGCTTTAATGGGTTCTTCAGTAACTTTGATACCGTCAATTGTCGCATAGCCTTCGTCAGCGCGTAATAAGCCATAAAGTGTGCGAAGGCAGGTAGTTTTACCAGCGCCATTAGGCCCCAATATGCCGGTAATTTCGCCATCTTTAGCAGTAAAAGACAATCCATCTAAGGCTTTAACAGTATTTTTCTTACTAACAAAACTTTTATGTAAGTTATTTACTTCGATCATGACTTATTCCTTTTCTTTGCTTGGCTTAGTTGGCATATCTAACATAGCTTTCGGCGTTTTTTGAGGTAATGCACCACCATTTAAGCCAACCATAAATGACTCAGCGGGAATCTCTTCCAAGCATGACTCGTCGAGTTCTGTTGGCTTTTGTTGCTCTAAAAACTCATTCACAATTTTAATACCACAAACAGTAGAGGCGACTATATGAGCATTGTTTTTAGAAATAATGTGATGGCTATTTGGCAAGTTTTCATGCGATTTTTCGCCATTACTGACAGGCGTAACGGGATCTAACTCGCCCGACATAACCAGTGTTGGAATATCAGTATCAACCGTTTGATAAAATGCTTCACTTGGCTGGTATTTAGGCCAAACAGAACACACCTTGGCGACCATATCTAAACTCATGCCTTTAGCAAAACTATTATCAGCGTCTGCGGCTTTCATCTCATTAGATATTCTTGGAAAATCTTCATTACAAACAATATTAAAGTGCAGACCAACATAAATGCCCATGCCACCTTCACTTTGCGCAATTAGCCCCGCCAAGGGTTTATAGTTACCTAAGTAAGCTTGGTGGATTAACAGCGGCACTAACCCCCGTGTTTCCATGGAGTAAAGTTGCATTTGTAAGCTAGAAATAAATTTATCGTTACTGATGTTAAAAATGGTATTAGTGCCTAATCTTGGGTGTGCAATTTCAACGCTAGCCGGTGCTTGTGTTAAGCGCTCAACAACAACATTGAACTCTTTTAATAATGCTGGATATTGCGCCGCACAACTTTTCTCATTTTGGCAGTTACTCATTAACTTTTTAAAAGATTGCTCTGCACTTTTACCAAACAAGCCAATAGGTACTTCGATAGGGCCAACACTGTCGAGTACTACACTCTTTAACGACTCTGGAAACATACGCATATACACTAAACCCGCACGTGTGCCGTATGAACCGCCATAAATATGTATTTGCTTATGCCCAAGTGCAGCTCGAATGGCGTCGAAATCTCGAATGGCATTCTCTGAATTATACTGGCTTAAATCGCCACTAAGCTTTGCCAGACATTGCTCAATATCAGCAATGGAAAACTCTTCAGGCAAACTAATGTATGGGTCAACCTCTAGTGAGTCTTCACATTGTAAGGGGTTAGACTTACCCGTACCGCGTTGGTCAACTAAAATTAAATCACGGGTTTTTCTGATCTCATTAAAACCACGATAAATCTGTGCAGACAGTTCAGCCGCTGCCTGGCCTGGGCCACCAGCAAGAAACATGAGAGGGAGTTTTTCTTGGCTATTATCTATCGCCGGTAAAACGACAAAATTAATATCTACTTTTGCACCGTTAGGCTTGGCATAGTTTTCAGGAGTAGAATAAGTACCACATTGTACTTGCTGTCTAATGCCTTTTATATGACAACTCTCTAATAACAATTGTGGTTGTTCGATATCTTCAGCAAAAGCGCTGTTAGATAATGCGCTACTAGACAATGCAATAAGTAAGCTCGCGCTAAATAAAGCTTTCCAATTTATCTTCATTTTGACTTCCTTTTAAAATATTAACTACTTAACCTGAACTCTGAATAAGCACATTGATGGTGTAAATTTGTGATCTTCAACTTGATATAGCATTTACTTTACCACCTAAGCTTTTGATCCACTTGAGTATCAAGCACTCATTATCCAGAGTTCAGGCTACTTAGTCTGAACAAGTTAGATTTTATTACACTTTTTTAAAATTAATTTTTTATCTGGACTATTTTATCTATTTTTTTATAACAACTTATCTTACCAACACGGCTTAATTCCACATGTATCGCGATATTTGCCTTCATGCTACTTGCACAATAAAACACATAAAATCGGGGTCATTAGGTAGCTAAAAGTGATTAAATTTAAAATAACTAGTGTTATTAACATCGAGTGTCACTAATCAGGCTTACTCATGAATATTGATATTGGTAATCTACATTCCACCTTAGGGTAAATAATTAGTGTATGCGTTAAAAACTATTAAACGAAATAATAGAATTAATCATTCACTTACTCTTAAAATAACGATAAAGTCTATTACAGCAATTAGCCGCACAACAAGAGGATGACTGATGGAATTAAATCAGTGGGTAGATGAATTATTTGAAGTGTTTGATGAAGATAAGGACGGCGTCATCAATAGAAGTGAATTTGTTGAATTGATTGACTGCTTGTTACAAGATAAGGGCATTCGCATGTGTGAAACCATATTCAATCGTTTTGATAAAAATCATGATAACTCAATTTCCAAAGACGAGTTACGTGACATGGTTATAGACCTAGCATTATAACGCTTATTTGCGCTTATATTTTACTCGCATTTATAAGCGCAAATTTTCACGCTGATATTTAATCTTTGGCATTTTTACAAGATCAGTAAAGTACTGCCATAATTACTTACACTCATTCTCTTGTAGGTAAATTTTCGCTATCTCGCCTATATTTAATTATTTTTCATCTACGCTAACCACTTAAATTTTCTTTAGTTTCAGCTTTTCAAAACAGCTTACTTAATAGCGAAACACGGCTTTTAAAAGAATATAGCTTCAAGCTATCGACAGTTTCATTAAGCTTTATTTATACATTCTTAATCTATCTTTATTGCTTAAAATCTCAAAAGGTCAGACCACTAGCATTTCATTTTATGGTTTGATATTATACTCGGCGTACACTTGTACACTGAAATAGGAATATTAAACATGCAAAATCAGGCTTACGGTTTAGCAGAAGAAATTATTAATGCGGTTAGTCATGGGCTAGCAGCATTACTCAGCGTTGCAGGCTTAACACTGCTAGTAACCTTAGCTTGGTTACAGGCTGATATGGTAAAGGTTGCAAGTTTTAGCGTTTATGGCATAAGCCTAGTTTTATTATTTAGCGCCTCAACCTTATATCATGCGTTATTACATGAAAAAGCGAAGCGCATTTTTAAACTACTCGATCATTGCGCGATTTATTTATTAATTGCTGGTACTTATACGCCACTGATGTTGGTCACATTAGCAGACGATATTGGCCCAATAGTACTCGCTATTATCTGGGTATTGGCAATCTTAGGTATTGTTTTTAAAGTTAAATTTGGCAGTAGATTTAAAAAGCTCTCATTGGCAACATACTTAGGCTTAGGCTTAATATCACTAACTTTTATTGATAAGTTAAATGATAAACTTGCCACTGAAGGCATGTTCTTACTCGCTTTAGGCGGGATAATTTATGGCTTAGGTACTATCTTCTATGTTAGAAAGAACGCAAAGTACAGCCATGCAATTTGGCACTTTTTTGTATTTTCTGCCGCTGTTTGTCACTTTTTTATGATATTTTTCTACGTACTTTAAAACCTATTTACTTTAAAACCTACGTACTTAAAACCTAAGTGCTTTAAAAAGTTAACTGCTGAATTTCACGCTAAAGTCAGCAGTTAAACAATACCATTATCCATTGATAACAACTGACGTTCAAAAACCAATAACGTATTAGCAAAACTTTTTTGCCCCAACCCCAAACGAAAATAATTGCCAGTCATACCAAACAATTCACTTGGCAGTAAAAGCACGCCACTTTCTTGAGCAACCTGAGCAGCCCATGATGTTATTGAGCTAATATTTTTTACTTCAACTAACGATAGCATACCTGCCTTAGGTGGTTGCCAGCCGAGCTTGTCTGAATGTCTGTCTATAAAGGCCTTGAACAGTGAAATATTATCGAGAATAGTCTGATTATTATTAGCTAAAATTTCGCTGCGATTTTGTAAGGCTAATACTGCTAACTTTTCGTCTATTTTAGAGCAACAAATAGAATTGAGCGCTTTAATAGCTAGCAGCTGATCACGTAGTTTGTTATTTGGGGTAACAGCCCAGCCAATGCGAATGCCAGCTAAACCCAAACTTTTTGACATAACACCAACAACAATACTCTTTTGATAATCTAAGTAACGATGCGCTAACGCTAAACCATAATAATTGCTTGCTTGGGAGACGTCATCACTTAATAAGTAGCACCGATATTGTTGCGCCAATTGCAGTATTTCTTCAGCTAGCTCTGTAGCTATAACACTGCCCGTTGGGTTATGCGGCGAGTTAACCACTATAAGCTTAGTTTTATCGTTTACTGTACGTTTAAAATCATCAATATTGACTTGCCAATTATTATCAGCACAAAGTGGTATTTCCCTAACAATAACGCCCATCGACTTTGCCATATTAACTAATGAAGGGTAGCTTGGTGTCATCACAACAATTTCATCTTCAGCACTGAGCAACGATTGATAAATAGCGGATAATGCTTCCTGTGCTCCGCAAAAGGTTATCGCGTTATCAACACCAATTTTACTTGTATGACTATTTAGCGCTTGATGAAAATTAATGATTTCTTGGCGCAATACTAGATCCCCCTGCAAAGGGGAATATTGCAGCAGAGTTTCACCTAAGTTAGCGTGTTGAGTATTGCTTTTATCTACTTTACTGTCCGCCAAATTACAGAGCTGGTTTAGTGTTAAAGCCTGAGCGGTAGAGTCACTTAAATTATATTTTGTATAACTCGCAAGGCTTTGGCTAAAAGCAATATGCTTTGGTAATGAGAGTGTCGTCATAACGAATAATTTATACGCAACAATTTGATGATATATTTTCTCATAACGCTCGCCATACACTAAGCTGACATTGGCTAACATTAAAGTTACGTGCAGCATCAGCAATCACACGGGTTAAGTCTGTCAGGAGAACTTGTTCAAAACTGTCTTGAAGCTCACTGGTTAACGCATCAATGCCTGATAAATTTTCGCCATTAACTTTTATACCACTTAGCCATTTAGACTTTTCTGTGATTTGTGTTTGAAAATTATAATCTGAAACTATAATCAATAAACCCGAAGCATTTAAACGACTAACAGCATTGGCCAATAAGCGTTTAGGATCATAACTTTGCTCTAGTGCATGCTGAATTAAAATAACATCATAATGATTAAATTTATCTTTTAAATTACCGCCATCAGCTTGACTAAACAGTATGCGTTCACGATTTACTGCTGCCACTTTATCCGCTAAAAAAAGCTCATTAAATTGACAAATATCGCCTTCAATCGTATCGGTATAACGCACGCTACCGCCCGCTTGCAACTGCACGCCATGCTGTATTGTACGTGCAGAAAAATCCACGGCATCAATATGTTGAAAATACTGAGTTAATTCAAAAGCCACTCGCCCGACACTACAACCTAAGTTCAACAAACGTTTAGCTGCATTGTTTTGCTTGGTTATTGCACTAACAACGTGTTGAGCTATTTGTTGTCCGTAGTTTCCAAAGCCAAGTTTGTTAGCGCCAAAATAACAGTCAAGTTGCTGACAAATATCTTTACTGGTTTCATATTTATTAACACTGACTTGCCCGCTGCTAGGTTGCTTACTGGCAATATACCTAAAACCAGCATGCTGATAAAAGTGTCGCCTAAAAGCATAACGTGAAGAGGCTAAAATTTCATTTCCGGTAGAAATCCAAGAGCCCCCTTTGATGAGATTGTGTTTGCCATCAAAAGTTGGCGTTGAAAAGTCGTCATAAAGTGGATGAACCTTGAAGCCAGAAAAGCCATCAATGGCTGACTCGGTCCATTGCCAGACATTACCGATAACATCGAAAAAATCACCATTTTTATATTGGTTAACCGGACAAGAAGAAGCAAAGTAGGCTAAATCAATATTGCCTGGCGTTTCATGCCATTGATGTTGATCTCCTTTAACTTGCTCACGTAAACAATACCACTGCGCTTCGGTAGGCAAACGAATGTAGTCGGCACTTTTGTGTTCTAACCATCGGCAAAATGCTTTTGCTTCTAAACAATTAACTTCTACCGGCCAATCTAAGGGTAATGGCATTTCGTTTGCTAAGTTACGTTGGCTATATTTACCATTATTGTAGCGCCAGAATCTCGGCATTTTCGCTTGTGTATAGGCTAACCATGCTTGACCTTCTTCACACCAAAACTGCTTAGAGTGGTAGCCATCAGCTTCAACAAATTCCATGTATTCTTGATTAGAAACTAAAAACTTGCCGGCACTAAATGCTTCAACCTCAACGGTTTGTTGCCCATACTCATTATCCCAGCCAAAGGTACTGTCTGTTTGCTTTTTTCCTAAGTTTAAGGATTGTGCTTTCACAGAGACAAGTTCATTTGCTGGCGCACTCGATGAATGTATACAAGGTTGCCATTGCGTATTATTTGTTAGCCACTTTAATGGCAACATTCTCATGATCACCGAAGACGTTTCAAGGTGAATACGCTCATGCTCACAACCCATTAAAATAATCCACGCCAATGAGTCTTGAGTTATCGGTAAACTTAACTCCATGGTGTCGATTAGATTTAAAACTAAACTGTACACTTCCTGGCGATACGCTCTAATTTCATCGATGCTTGGCCAATCATAGTGTTCGCTGTTGAGATCATCCCAACTCATTTCGTCAACACCTACTGCACAAATAGCTTCTATTTGGTTGTTAACCCGTTGTGGAATAAACTTTCCTAAAATCAATTTATTGATATAAAAAGTCGCCGTATGTCCAAAATAAAACACTAATGGATGTCTTAGCGATTCAGGTCGTAAAAAGTAAGCTTCATCATCATTAATTAGAGAGAACAATGACTCGTAAGTCGACCAGGTATTTTTAAAGTAAGAGCTTAACTCTGCTCTTTTTTCCTTTATTGACGTTCCATTAAGAGTTGGCGTATTTAATTGATTTATCATGTAATATTCACTAAATTTTATTATCGTTTTACCGGTGTATTTAAATCAAAATATTTATGTAACGATACTCGGCGGTTGAAAAAGTGTTAAATAATACTGCTGTAATAACTGCCCAACGGTTAACTCGCTAGCGTTATTAAAGTTTAAGTTAAGGTTTAAATCTTCAATGTTAAAACTTGTCTTACAAATTATCTGATCAATACTGCGACTGAACCATTCACTGTTAGCAAATAATGAAATCGCACCAAGCGTATTATCCATATCATATAACGAACTCGGTAGCTGCCCATTTTCATTTTGGGCTTGCGCACCACTACTTGTGGTTTCATCAATAGCATCAATCACATTCAACAAAGCAAAAATTACATTTAAGTAAGGGTTATAGTGCTCGCTTGATGCCCCTAATCTATGCTCTATACGCGCTGTTTTGTGCCAGTTATTTTGACTAGCAATAACATTATTTTTATCATCATATAGTAAGGGCTCAACCCCCATTTTCTGATTATGTTTACCTATATCACGATAAAGCGCGATGCTGCCTTGATGACCACCTGACAGATCTACAGGTGAACATAGCTCTTCTGCCAAGCCATATTTAGATTTCAGTGCTAAGCGCTCAAAAGCTTCTTCCTCAGGTAAATAAATCAGGCTACAAGCTAAACTAGTGTTTAAAAAGTGCTGCTGCAAACGTTCAGCAAAATAACCTGATACCAACAAGTTATTTCCCGCTAAGTCTTGCACACTAACATTAATTTGAACCGCATTAGGTATATGAACCGCACGATTATCATCACTAAAGATATTCTCACATCCTTTAGCCAACTTGCCGTGATCACCCGCCCAAACCACAGGTTTGATAAGCGTTCTAGTAACCCCTTGTTCGGCAAATAATTTCGGTAGATAGTAAATAGCACGATGCAAATTTCTGGCTTCTTTTAATGGCGACTGACCATTAAAAAGAGAAATATACTCCCATTGATTACTCCAATATTCAGCCACTACCTCACCATCTATTCCTAGTGTTAATAGTTTATTATTCACCTGGCTATAATCAAGGGTCTTATTTACTGGCTTTTGGAAACACCCTTCTAACTCAAAATGTATTAATGCACGAAACCCTCGCTGGTTAATATATTCTTGTAAACTTAAAATAATGGCTTCAGCAAGCCGATGTAAATTATTCATAATTGATAAATGTTTGAATTTTTAGTTTACGTTTAACCTGAAAAACTTAATTTTTCTGTACTTTGAACTAAACAGACAACAAGTTTTTTTATTAATGAGTGGTTATACGTAATGAAGATAATTTTGGATTAAAAAACATGAACTTGATTTTTTCCAGAGTGCTTTGCCTGGTAAAGCGCCTGATCTGCATTGATATATAATTGATTTATATCTTGGCATTGAGAAGATAATGCGGCAATTCCTATACTTACCGTAATCTTATCTTGCTGACCTTCAACCATAGTTGATGAGGAAACTAATGCCAAAAATCGCTCTGCTATTTTTGTCGCTTCAAGCACCGTTGTTCTTGGTAGAATGCATAAAAACTCCTCACCACCAATACGTCCGAAGATATCTCCTTGACGAAAAACATCTCGGCCCACTTGAGCAACCTTTCTGATAACATCATCGCCCACAGGATGACCATAAGTATCATTTATTACTTTAAAATCATCAATATCTATTAACACAACTGTTGTGGAAAATTTATCAGGATCACGTCCTTGAATAGCTTCTTCTAAATATTCAAAAATGTAGCGTCGGTTAAATAACCCAGTTAAAGAGTCTTTTATCGACAATAAATGCATTTTTTTGTTGGTTTTATATTGAGCGACCATAACAACGATAACGATGAAAATAGCCGTAATTATAAAAATATTAAAATAGATTTGAATGACATTATCATTCTGTTGTTTTTCGAGCTCAAGCAGCTGAACTTGAGAACGTTTTTCTGCCAGGTTTTGTGCTATTTTATGACGCTCAACTTCCATCCTTGCTCTCACTTTTAAGAGTCTATCTGAAGAGTTTTTTATCAGTAAATCTGTATGTTCAATATGATATTTATTGAGCATATTGTAGCCAATATCATATTGCTTACGTGCATAAGCTAATACGCTAGATAGTTTTATCACTTCAAGTTGCCAAGTGGTGCCTATTAACTCTGGAATATTAGCAAAGATACTCGCTGCTTCAAAAATAGCTTCTTCAGCAGCGTCAAGTTGCCCTAGTTCAATCAAACAACTGGCTTTTCGTTTATATAATTCTGCATTGTAATCAATTACACCTTTAAGCTTCAAAGCTCTATTTATTATTGTAATCGCTTCAAGGCAGTCGCCCTTCTCTGCTAAGGTCATACCTAGGCCATATTCAGCAAAGAAATTGATATTGGCATTAGGGGTATAATTAATTTGTTGTTGATACTTTTCGAAATACTCAATGGCTAAGTCATACTTTCCCCAATAACGATAAGTTGAAGCTAAACCATAAATTGCTTCGGCAATATGAGCAGGATATTGTAAATTTTGATAGGCATCATAAGCTCTGTGGTAGTACTCTATTGATTTTTTATAATCATTTAAGTATCCGTAGATAGCACCATAAGTTTCATTAATTGAAGCAATTAAAAACTGATCTTTAAGCGCAAAAGCCTCAACATAAGCCTCTTGGATGTCGACGAGTGATGTGTCAAAGAGTTCGGTTAATGTTTTGGTGTAGGCAAGCTCTTGTTTAGTGTAGATATACAGCCTACTTAGTTTAGCTTCTTTAGCCTGCATTAAGCCTTTAGAGAGAGCGACACTAGATGATTTGTAATGACCATTTCTTCGGTCTATAAGCCCTTGATATAAACTTAAACGCGCTGTAATTTCTAACGGAGTTCTCGATGAAACTAACCCGCTCGCTAGAGTAACGGTATGACTAAAATCATCGTAAAAGTAAATTAAATTTTCTGTTTGTGCTTTGCGTACAAGCCACCACAGGTAGGTTAGTTCGTTATAAGATTGTGCTGCTGACTCTACAGCAATAATTTTTTGATAAGACTGCCAAGGTTTAAGGTAAATTTCATGTTCCATGTTTTCAAAATCAATAGTCTCATTCGCTATTGATGCTACAGAGAAGCTTAACAATATTATGACGATACTTACATAAATAGCTTGCAAAGCTTTATTCATAAAAGGCCCATGGAAAGAATATATATATACGAGTAAGTAAACTACCACAAAAATATAAAATGAACGATCAAAAATCATACACCACAACGAAATATCAAATAGCGTACATATTTAATAGTGCTCATAAATAAGAGTAAACCGTTTATGCAGTTACCTGAAACTGCCTTAATTCGGGATAATTAGCCACTGATTAACAGTACAAACAACAAAAAAATTAACCACTCGCGTTAAGCAACCACATTAGTTTTAAAACCAGTGAAATATAAACTTTATATTCTCGCGCCATAGTATCTGGCTAAAAACTCATAAAGGCTAAAGTTTAACGGTTGAGTTTGCTAGCTAATACTAATGAAATTGCTTAACCATTTTTCAGCAGTTGATTAAAACGTTTAACGTCAAAACCTTTCAGTATTTGATCGCCGACTTTTACAACAGGCACACCACGCAAATTCAACTTTGAAAATTCTTTTTGCCCGGCTGGCGTTTTTATATTACACAATCGAAAAGGAATATTTTTATCTTCCATATAGCGCTTAGCCGTTTGACAATGCGGGCAGTTACTCATGGTGTAGAGGATTATACGTTTCATAATAATAAATAATTATTGAAGGGGTTAATTGAGTTTAATTATCGCATATCTTAAAGTAAAAAATATGACCTTTTCCTGCGTTAAATAGATTAAATTGCTTGCCATTGTTTAGCGACTAAAACCTCACTTCGATGCAGCACTTGTGCTTCAAAAGTGTCACCAGAAACAACTTCACCAACGCCTGCAGGTGTGCCGGTCATTACAATATCACCATCTTCAAGGGATATAAAAGATTGAATTTCAGTAAGAATTTTTTGAGGAGAGTATATCATTTTAGCAACTGAGCCAGACTGTCGACATTCGCCATTGATATATAAGGCTAATGCTAAATCATTGTCAATTATATCTAATGCAACAAAGTCACTAAATAGTGCAGAGCCTGTGAAAGATTTTGCACGTTCCCAAGGTAAACCTTTTGCTTTTAACTGAGATTGTAATGCTCTTTTAGTTAAGTCTAATCCTACAGCAACCGCGCAAAACTTGCCTTGCTTATACAGAAAACATAACTCTGCTTCATAATGCAGAGTTTCTTGATGATAAGAGCAAAGTTGTGCTGATATTGCAGCATTGGGTTTAATAAATAACACCATATTATCAGGAACTTCATTCCCAAGTTCACTGATATGTTCGACATAGTTACGCCCAACACAGACTATTTTAGATGGTGTAATATTACTATTAACGACTTTAACCGAATTCATTTGACAGCCCTTTCAAATAAGTTAAAGCACCATTCTAAAGCTTAATATGATCTATTTTCTATACTTTAACTAACTTTAATTCAGGTTTAGCGCCATTAACTGGCGGAACTTTAACAATGTCTGATACTCTTTGTTTTTGCTTAAAGCGATCAAAGTTAACGGTATCTAATCCTAATTGTTGACTCATTTTTACAAATGTTTGGTAATCTTCACGAGTAAAATCTTCATCTTCCCTGGTCAATAAACCATCAATGTATGCACTATTGCCATTTAAAGCAAAATTAGCAACAGCTGAGTACGGTTTACCAAAATCATCTACACGTATTGCGCGTACTGACTTTACTTCAAAAATCCATTTATCAATTTGAACGTAACGAGATAATGTTTCCGAGGAAGGTTGATCTTTCATGGGGGGGCCTTAAGTTAAGTAAAAAAACCGACTGTTTGGTTGGGAATAACGCAGACAGTCGAAAAAATAATCTATTAAGTCATAAGATAGCGACTATAGCAAAGTTTTTTTCATATTTGCTAAATACTGTTTAAATTCTTCTTCATTTATCTCTTTATCGCTATTTTCATCGATTTTAGCGAAGTTTTTCGTTAAAACATCGTTTTTAGCAACTTCTGCTGTGCTTAATGTATTGCTTTTATCTTTATCGTAGTCTGCTACGAATTGAGAGAAAGACGCTGCTTTTTCAGTCACTTTAGGTAATGATTTAGTCATGTCGTTGCCGGCAAATACTAAACTTGAAACTAATGATGCAGCAATAACCGAAATTGAAAGTGTTTTTAAGCTAAAATTATTCATACCTGAATCCTTTATTTTTAATTAAGACAACATATTTTTAATATGCCAAATGTGTCGAGTATGGAAATACGACTAACTTCAAAGGTATTGCACATGTCATGCCACAACATAACCACATGATTTTAAAGAAAATTAAAAAACCAGACCTAGATAAGTGTCACCATTAAGCAACAACTTATTGGAATAATTAAAATAACAAAGTTTCAAAAACGATTAAAACAAACAAAAATACCTTATTAACAACAACTTAAAAAACAAAGAACATTTAAATTTCTTTGTCTCCATTTTGAGACACCGTTGTTTTTTTCGCGTTTTTAGCTAACACTACATCAGTATTTTGATGGAAATGAGACCGGAATAGCCATTTTGGGGAATTTAATTACATTGTTCAGTCAAGCGCAAAAAAGGGCTTGGTCACTAAAAAGCTTATCAATAAAGTCATTAACCTTATTAGGCTTTGGCTTAGTGGCTTTACCTTTGGTTATCGCACTAATTTTTGGGGCTTCTCAAGTTAATACCTTAGCGAATAAAAGTGCCGAGGCCATCACCGATATTACAAAAATACAAGATCAACAACAATTACTCAAAAGCAGCCAAATAAAATTAGAAAGAAGCGCGGCACAATATTTGGTTTTGCGAGATCCTGTATTAGCCGAAAATTATCTTGAGCACAGTAGGCAAATATTGCACTTAGCAGAACAACTCATGCAAGCAAGCCAAGATAATATACTCAAACAACGACTAACTGAGTACGGGCAAACGATCACTTTGCTGATAGAAACAACAATACCAGCAGCAGCAAAAAAAACGCCTACCGACAGCTCACTACTAAAGCCATTACAGATTAAATTTAATACTTTGAATATACTTTACGAGAACATTACCCAGCGCAGTAATGAGCTTAATACAAGTTACATCAACAATATTAAACAGGCAGCTCAAGCAGTGCGCGATATTATGATTCAAAGTTTAGTCATTATTCCTGTGAGTGTGCTCTTAGCAGCATTATTTATTTATTTAATTACTAGCCCACTTAAAACACTCACTAGTAATATTGTGCGTTTACAACAAGGAAATTTTGATCATGAAATTAACGTGCTCGGCTCGCCAGAAATTCAAGAAATAGCGCAAGCTTTAGAAAACATGCGCACTCGTTTACAAGCGCTAGAGTTACAAAAATCAAGTTTCATCCGCCATATTTCACATGAATTAAAAACACCGTTAGCTGCCATTAGAGAAGGGACTGAATTGCTATACGACAATAGTGTTGGCGAGTTAAATGCTGAACAACAAGAAATTTCTCATATTATTAAAGACAGCGTATTTCGTTTACAGCAACATATTGAAGATTTACTCGATTTTAATATTGTACTCGACTCTACAAGCTTGCAAGACTCAGAGCTGATACAAGTTAATGAAGTGGTATTGCAAGTAATTTCTGATCGAAAACTAGATATAAAACGAAGAAAACTTATTTTTACTAAACATTTAAATAACATTTCTTTGATAAGCAACAGAAAACAAATCGCTGTTATTATTGATAATATTTTATCTAATGCGATTAAATACTCTCCCGATGGTGGAGAAATAAACATATCTTCTTTGCTAATAAATGAGCAATTACAGCTTTGTATTAGCGATCAAGGCATGGGAATTGAAAAAGAAAACCAAAGCAAAATTTTTGATGCTTTCTACCAAGGCCCTCCACCGAAAACAAGCATTATAAAAGGTAGCGGATTAGGTTTAACCATAGTTAAAGAGCTATTATTACGACTCAATGGCAACATCGAAGTAATAAATACTCCTAACAACGCGCAAGGCACCACAATTCAAATAACATTGCCACGCGCTTTTCAACAAGAGGAACCAGCCTAATGACTATGACTCTGCCGCATTTTATATACAAAGCGCTAGTAGTTATGACGGTTATATTGTCATCAGGGTGTCAACTCACTTCAAATAATATCAACTCACATTTAAGTTATGGTGAGTATTACCTCTCATTGCAGCAACTTAACCAATTACAATTAACAGATGAAATAGAAAAACAGCAAGTGAGTATAGAACAAATACCTCAAGGGCCCGCTAACTACAATGCACAAATCAAACTATTGTTACTTTACAGCCACCCTAAGTCACCTATTTATAATAGCTTTCACGCTAAAGTGTTATTAAATCAATTAAAAGCTGAACAAGATAATGCCGCATTTGCATCTATAACTCCTGATGAACAAGCCTTTATTTCGTTATTGCATGACCAATTGAACCAACGACTGTTAATGAGAAATAGATTGATTTCTCAACACAAAGAACAACAAGAAAGCCTGCAAAAAACAGCACAAACGCAACAACAACATGCCATAAAAATACAACAACGTTTAACTGAGCAAGTTAAGTTGTTAGAACAAACAATTAAGCAATTACAAGACATAGAACAAGCTATTGATAAACGAGATCAATAACTAAAAGTTAATGACGCTTTAACCATAAATTAGGTTTATTAATAGCGTTAATAATTTCATTCATTTAAGGACTGAGAGTTACTCATGCCAGAAGTTGAGAAAATCCCCGTAAAAGTTGACAGTAAAATTTTAATTGTTGACGATGATCCAAGTTTGTTACGGTTACTCGGTATTCGTTTGTCTGCTGCGGGTTATCAAGTAGAGTCCGCCAAAAACGCTAAAATCGCCTTGGGGCGACTTGAGAGTTTTCATCCGCAATTAGTGATCAGCGATCTAAAAATGGAAGGTATGGACGGCATGGCTTTGTTTGAACAAATTAGAGCTAAGCATCCACATATACCGGTAATTATTATGACAGCTCATGGCACTATTCCTGATGCAATTAGTGCCACTAAACAAGGCGTATTTAGCTTTCTGACTAAACCTTTTGAAAGTAAAGAGCTACTCGACATAGTACAACAAGCTATTAGATTACAGCCAGCAGAGCTAAATTATAGCCAAGTAGATAGCCAATGGCGTGATAAAATTATTAGTCGCAGCACTATAATGGAGTCACTTTTACAACAAAGTAAGCAAGTGGCCAAAAGTGATTTTAGCTTACTCATTCACAGCCAAAGCGGCACAGGTAAAGAGTTATTAGCTAAAGCAATACATTTGGCTAGTCCACGGCATAAACAAACATTTACCGCCATTAATTGTGCAGCAATTCCTGAGCAATTATTAGAATCTGAATTATTTGGTCATACGAAAGGGGCTTTTACTGGAGCTGAAAAAAATCATATCGGATTATTTCAAGCAACAGATGGCGGCACCCTATTTCTAGATGAAATTGGTGATATGCCGATGAACTTTCAGGTAAAGCTTTTACGAGCGTTACAAGAACGTGAAATTCGTCCTGTTGGCAGCACACAATCTATCAAGGTTGACGTTAGAGTTATTTCAGCAACACATAAAAACTTACAGCAAGCGATAATAGATAAAACTTTTCGTGAAGATTTATATTATCGCCTTAACGTTGTTGAGTTAGAGCTACCACCGCTAAGTGAACGAAGAGAAGATATTCCTTTACTGGCTCAGCATTTTTTGAGTAGATCTGCCGAACAATCGCATATCAATATTACGGGCTTTTCACAGGAGGCAATGGAAATACTGATCAGTGCAGCTTGGCCAGGTAACATTCGCCAATTGCAAAACGTTGTTGAACAAACCGTGGCCTTATCAAACGAGCCGTTAATCAGTGAAATGTTAGTAAAAAACGCCTTACGTGATAAAACCACGATTTTACCTTCATTTGTACAAGCCAGAGATAAATTTGAGCGTGACTACCTCGCTAAGCTCTTAAAAATAACCGCTGGAAATGTTTCGCAAGCAGCGAAAATAGCACAAAGAAATCGTACTGAATTTTACAAGTTACTTAACCGACATCATTTGTCGGCAGAAGCCTTTAGGGAAGAATAGCAGCGATTTACCCGGCTATTAAACCAGCGAGTTAAAGGTCATGATCTTTTCAGGCTCATGACCTTTAACTATTTACACGCCATATTTTACAAGCCACTCAGGCGCGCCAATATTTAAAAAAACATGCTAATTTATCGCCAATAGCTCAACATCAAAAATTAATAATGAGCCTGCAGAAATTTTACCTGTCGCGCTATTACCGTAGCCTAAAGCTGCAGGAATAAATAAGCGGGTTTTCTCTCCAACCACCATTAATTGTAAGCCTTCAGTCCAACCTTTAATCACCTGATTTAAGCCAAAACTTATCGGCTCATTTCTATCTACAGAACTATCGAAAACCGTACCGTCGAGTAACGTACCGTGATAATGCACTTTAACTTTTGAACCTGCCTTCGGGTGTATTTCGCCACTGCCTACTGATAACACCTGATACTGTAAGCCTGACTCTGTTTCCATCACACCTTCAACTTGTCGGTTTTTCGCTAAAAATTGTTCAGCTTCAATAGCATTTATTTTCGCTGCTTCTCGGTTAGCATTACTACGTACAAAGTAACTAACGATTAAAGCTAACACTATGATTAAAAAGATATACTTAGTCATTTCATTCCTTAATTTTTATTCTTAGATTACGGTATTTTCTGGTTATTACATTTTTATTTTATTGTAACTTTTAAGCATCAAGCAGCAAGTTATTTATATCGATGTTGTTAACTTCAACCTCACTTAATTCTCGGCTTTCTCCGACAGTTAACTGGTTATCAAGCACTAAGTTACCAATAGCACATCGATGCAATGCAACTACAGGATTGCGAAAACGCCCAAACATACGTTTAATTTGATGATAACGCCCTTCAACAAGTTCAACCTGCGCTTGATAATCAGAAAGTATGGTTAACTTTGCAGGTTTAGTAGTTAAATCCTCAAAGGCAAAATACATACCATTTGCAAAAGCAGTTACATACTCTTCACTCAACTTATTGGCTAACGTAACAATATAACGTTTGGTCACTTTTTTTTCTGGTAACGTTAATCGTTCAGACCAGCGACTATCATTAGTCATCAAAACTAAGCCTGAGGTATTTAAATCAAGCCTACCGACAATATGTAGTTCGTTTTTGTAAGGAAATTCAAGTAGATCAATTACGGTTTTATGCTGCAAGTCTTTAGTCGCACTTACCACTCCAGTGGGCTTATGCAGCATAATATAATAGGCTGA
Source organism: Colwellia sp. NW0002-52-1 (assembly GCF_057550865.1). Taxonomy (NCBI): domain Bacteria; kingdom Pseudomonadati; phylum Pseudomonadota; class Gammaproteobacteria; order Alteromonadales; family Colwelliaceae; genus Colwellia; species Colwellia sp. NW0002-52-1. Next base: position 566,482 of record NZ_BAAJLU010000001.1, read on the forward strand.
ATTATCTTGCAGCACTTTGCCATCTAATGAGATATGACTGAAATTATCAATTATTTCATCAATGTCATGCGCTACAGCGCCGTTTATAAACACTCTATTTTGAGCCAACATCAGCCGCACATTTTTGCGACTGATCTGACAATGTTGTGCTAAAAACTTATCTAGCCGCGCTTTATTTAACGCCATAATAAATGAAGCTTAAACCACACCGAATTAAGCCAAATCTTTAATAAGATGAATATCGCGTTGAGGAAATGGTATTTTAATATTGGCATTATCTAAAGTTAGATAAATCTCTTTATAAGCTTCATATTTTGCGCTGTATAAGTTTTCGGTTGGCGTCCATAAACGTACGGCTATGTTAATTGAACTATCAGCGAAAGCATCAATACCAATCAAAGGCTTACGAGCTTTACTGACGATATCTAACTTGCCAAGGGCATCTTCAAGCATAGCCACAACTTCGAGTGGGTTTTCACTATAATCAATACCAACGGTTAACTCTAATAGTGAGTCATGTTTCGAGTTATGCAGCACTTCACCAACAATATGTTTGTTGGGAATCGTAATTTCTACATCGTCTTCATCCGTTAAAATTGTGTAGGCTAACAACACCTCTTTAACTAAACCTCGAACACCTTGTACTTGAATGGTATCACCAACAACAAAAGGTCGTATGATGATGATATTAAAGCCAGCCGCATAATTAGATAAAAGCCCTTGCAGAGCTAAACCAGCCCCTAATGAAATCGCACCTATAGCGGCAATAAATGGCGTTACACTGATACCTAATTTACCCAGTGCAATAATACCTATCATCACAACGATTACCATTTTACTGGCATTAGCCAAAAAACGGCTCAAAGTAACGTCAAGTTTGTGCTTTTCACATACTTTAAGCACCAAGTTCGCTATTTTCCCTGCAAACATGAAACCAATAATCAGAATAATTATTGCGCCAATAAGTTGAAAGCTATAATTAGTAAAAAATTCAACGATTATGTTGTAGATACGACCAACTTGGTCAATTTCGTTTTTAAGCAAGTTTGCAGGATCTAACGTGTTCATCACCTGTTCCGTTTTGCCTTCCGGGCTAGCTTCAGCCATAAATTTATTCCATTTAATGTTCATTTTTTAGTTTGTCTATAATACGACAATTTACCGCATAATTTACAATATTATTAACATTAATCTCTGTATCAGTGCTTCAATGTTGATAATCTTAATGTCAAAAAATAGTGCAAAAGCCAAAAACTTCAACATTTTAAAAAATACCAGCTCGTAAATTAAGTTAGCATCTTAAAAATCGTAATCTACTGAATATATTCACTTAAAAAACATAAACTTTAAGCAGTTCACCAACCTTAAGTTACAAAAGCTAAAAATGAAATTTAAAATAGAGGTTGATTACTTTTAAAAATTAAAGCTAGAATATAATCACGTTTAAGTAGTTTAAAACACTTACACGTTTTGACTTGTCGGAGTGCCAAAGGGCTGAGATCGCGAAAGCGGGATCCGTAGAACCTGATTAGATTAACATCTGCGAAGGGAACAAGTAGTAGCTGCACAGGCAAAATTTAATTTTGCCTCGAATGCTATTCCTCGTTACTACCCCATACAGCTCCGCCTAACTTTTATTTAATAAAAACAGGTGAGAGAACATGAGTTCAATTTCAAGACGCGAGCGTCGAAACCAAGCAACAGAGTTTTTAAAAAACGTTGCTGATCAATCATTTCCAAATTCTGAAAAAGTTTACGTCACCGGAGAAATTCACGATATCCGTGTTGGCATGCGTGAAATAACCTTGTCTGATACTTTGATTAGTAACAATGAAAACAACCCGAGTTATGAGAAAAACCCACCGTTATGCGTTTACGATACTTCAGGAGTTTATACTGACAATGCCGTTAATGTTGACGTACATAAAGGTATTCCTCGCTTGCGTGATAGCTGGATTGAAGCACGTAACGATGTTGAGTTTTTACCCAGAATAACCTCAACCTACAGCCAACAACGATTAGCCGACGAAGGTCTAGACCATATTCGTTTTGAGCATTTACCGACAGTGCGTAAGGCTAAAAAAGGTAAAAATGTTACGCAAATGCACTATGCCCGCCAAGGCATTATCACACCAGAAATGGAATATATCGCCATTCGCGAAAATATGAAACGCCAAGAAGTTAAAGACGAGATGTTGCTACAACAACATCAAGGTCAGTCATTTGGCGCCAGCATTCCAGAGCAAATAACACCTGAATTTGTTCGTGATGAAGTTGCTAGAGGCCGCGCCATAATCCCGGTTAACATTAACCACCCTGAAGTTGAACCTATGATCATCGGCAGAAATTTTCTGATCAAAGTAAATGCCAATATCGGCAACTCAGCAGTTACCTCTTCGATTGAAGAGGAAGTAGAAAAACTCGTTTGGTCAACTAAATGGGGAGCTGATACGGTAATGGATCTGTCTACTGGCCGTTATATCCACGAAACACGTGAATGGATACTGCGTAACTCTCCTGTTCCCATTGGCACCGTACCTATTTATCAAGCGTTAGAAAAAGTTAATGGTATTGCTGAAGACCTAACATGGGAAATATTTCGCGATACTTTAATTGAACAAGCTGAACAAGGTGTTGACTACTTCACAATTCATGCAGGTGTATTACTGCGTTATGTACCTATGACGGCTAAACGTGTTACTGGCATTGTTTCGCGTGGTGGTTCAATCATGGCGAAATGGTGTTTAGCACATCATAAAGAAAACTTTCTTTACACCCACTTTGAAGATATCTGTGAAATTTTAAAAGCTTACGATGTTTCTTTCTCTTTGGGTGATGGATTGCGCCCAGGTTCAATTGCCGACGCCAATGATGAAGCACAATTTTCTGAATTACGTACGCTAGGTGAGCTAACAAAAATAGCCTGGAAACATGATGTTCAAACCATTATCGAAGGCCCTGGTCACGTACCTCTGCATATGATTGAACAAAACATGACAGAGCAACTTAAGCATTGCGGCGAAGCGCCCTTTTATACTTTAGGACCGCTGACCACAGATATTGCCCCAGGTTATGATCACATTACCTCAGGTATTGGCGCAGCTAATATTGGTTGGTACGGCTGTTCCATGCTTTGTTATGTAACGCCAAAAGAGCATTTAGGTTTACCCAACAAAGACGATGTAAAAGAAGGTTTAATGACTTATAAAATCGCGGCGCATGCGGGAGATTTAGCAAAAGGCCATCCGGGCGCGCAAATACGCGATAATGCCATGTCTAAAGCCCGATTTGAATTTCGTTGGTACGATCAATTCAACATAGGTTTAGATCCTGAAAAAGCACGTGCCTTTCACGACGAAACCTTGCCACAAGAATCAGGCAAAGTTGCGCACTTTTGCTCTATGTGTGGTCCTAAATTTTGCTCAATGAAAATTTCACAAGAAGTGCGTGATTATGCTGCTGGGCTTGTTGATGCCAAAGCTGACGAACAAACGATTGAGATAAAACTTTTGGATGAAACTATTAGTATTTCTGCACAAGGTATGGCTCAAAAGTCGGCAGAGTTCAAAGCCAGTGGTAGTGAAATTTATCAACCGATTGAAAAATCGTTAAGTAATTAACCTTTATGCCAACCATCGCTATTATTGGCGCAGGCCTAATGGGCCGGTTGATAGCCTTGTCGTTAAATCGACAAGGCTATCAAGTAACGCTATTCGATAAAGACCAGAAAAGTGGCCAGCAAAGCGCTGCTTATGCGGCCGCGGGTTTATTAACACCTCTTGGCGAGGCTATGCACAGCCCTAGAAATATTGTTGAAATGGGTTTTGCTGCTTTAGCTTTATGGCCAAAATTACTTGCTACACTTTCTGGCTATAATTTCTTTCAACTAACAGGAACCCTAGTGGTTAGTCATGAACAAGATATTGTTGACTACCACAGATTAACGGGATTTTTAGCGAATAACTATCCAAGCTATGCGCAGCAACAACTTAACCGACAAGAGTTGTCGTCACTTGAGCCAGAACTAGCGCGTAAATTTTCGCAAGCGTTATATCTGCCTCAAGAAGGACAAATTGGAAATCGCAAATTACTACTGGCTTTACATCAACAATTAGTCACTGAAGGTGTTAAATGGCACAGCGAAACTGAAGTAACAAGCATACAATCAAGCAGTTTTGATACTGGCTGTAATATTGGTTTTCAACGCTATAACAACAGTAAGAATGGCCAAAAGCAATCGTTTGATCTTGCTATTGATTGCCGAGGAGTTGGAGCAAAAAAATCATCGCTAACAAATCCTCTACACAATGCTCAACTCAACGCTCAACTCAATGCTCAATTAAGTGATTTACGCGCCGTTCGTGGTGAAATATTTCAACTTTTCACCACTGAAGTTAAAATTTCACGGCCGATCAGGCTTATGCATCCACGTTATCAAATTTATATAGCGCCAAAAGGTAAAGGCCATTTTGTCGTTGGCGCAACAGAAATTGAAAGTGACGACACGGCCCCAATGACCGTTCGTTCTGCCATGGAATTACTCAGTGCTGCTTATAGCGTTCACCCTGGCTTTGCTGAAGCTAATATTCGCCAGCATCTTAGTCAACTGCGCCCGGCATTTAGCGATAATCAACCAAAAATAATCTCACATAATGCCTTAATTCAAGTAAATGGTTTATACCGACATGGCTTCTTAATTGCCCCTGTTGTACTTGCCCAAGTGCTCGAACATGTTGACAACATAATGCTCGAACAACAAAAGTTTTACGGTAATTATCGATACGCTCATTGGCTGCCAGTTAGCCAAGCTATCAAGCTTTAAGTTTACAAAATAGAGATAAAGCTAACATTATTCTGCAGGTATTAAAGGAAGTTAGAAATGAAAATATATATTAATGGCGTTGTTTTAGAGCTGCCTAATGCTTCAAAGCAAAGCTATATTGATCAAGTTTTAACAAAAGTTTTACCGATAAATAAGCAACAGCAAAGTTTTGCTTTAGCGCTTAACGGCGAATTTATTGGCCGGGAAGACTATCAACAAACTGTGGTAAAAGATAACGATAGTATTGATGTGCTTTTCCCTATTGTTGGGGGTTAAGCTATGTCACTTAATATTTATGGTCAAACACTCAATAGTCGATTGTTAATTGGTTCGGCACTTTATCCTTCACCAGAGATAATGCAGCAAGCTATTTTAGCTAGCGGCTCACAAGTAGTTACGTTATCGCTAAAACGGCAGAACCCTTTAGCGCGCTCTGGCGAAAAAATTTGGCGCTACATTCAAGAAACGGTTGCACAAAATCAAGGTTTCCTCCTTCCTAATACAGCAGGCTGCAAAAGCGCTAAAGAAGCCATTACCTTAGCTAAAATGAGCCGCGAATTATTTCAAACAGACTGGATAAAGCTTGAAGTTATTGGCGATGATTATAACCTTCAACCTGATCCTATTGAGTTGTTAATTGCGACCGAGCAGCTACTTGCCGATGGCTTTAAAGTATTACCTTACTGCACAGACGATTTAGTGATTTGCCAACGTTTATATGCCTTAGGTTGCAAAGTAATTATGCCTTGGGCATCACCCATTGGCACAGGTAAAGGCTTAATGAACCCTTATAATTTAGCCAGTATTCGCCAGCGTTTACCTGAAGCAACATTAATCCTTGATGCTGGCATAGGTAAACCTTCTGATGCCTGTATTGCCATGGAAATGGGCTTTGATGGCGTACTTCTTAATAGTGCAATTGCCCTTGCTGACAATCCGCCTTTAATGGCAAAAGCTTTCTCTAGCGCAATTTTAGCAGGAGAGTCAGCCTACATTGCAGGCACGATGCCTGAACGGCCAACGGCTCACCCCAGCACGCCAACACTGGATACGCCATTTTGGCATCAACCGGAACATAGTTAATGAAATCAGAAATTTCTGTAGTGAACAATCATGTGTCTAAAAAGCCTATTATGTGGAGCATTTCTGGTGCCGATTGCTCAGGTGGTGCTGGCATTGCTGCTGATATTAAAACCGGCCATAATCTTGGTGTAGAGGTTTGCCATCTTATTACCGCTAATACCGTACAAAACTCATCGGTATTTTATTCAGTAAACCCTACTGCAGTTGATATTTTAGCCCAACAAGCACAAGCATTACGTTTTGACAAACCACCAGCCGTTATAAAAATTGGCCTCATCGCCGATGATGAACAAATCCACTGGTTAATATTATTACTAAGCCAGCTTAAGTCTGAATTACCCAACTTACTTGTGGTTTTTGACCCCGTTTGTAAAGCTAGCGTTGGCGGGAATATGTCATTATTCTCAACCGGGGCATTATCATTACTTATGCCCTTAATTGATGTTATTACCCCCAACCTAAATGAAGCAAAAGCGTTAAGTTCTCTCGCTTCTAAAAACTCAGTTATTAAAGCAAAAGAGATGGCAGAAAATGTTTTACATTTAGGCTGTAAAGCCGTGATTGTTAAAGGCGGGCATGCTAGCGCTGAAAATACTAGCCAAGACAAACACTGTATAGACGTATGCTTGCAAAACTTAAGCGCTACCTCAACTCAATTATTCACCTTACATTCACCTAAAATCAACACAAGTTATAGCCACGGTGGGGGTTGTAGCTTTGCCAGTGCATTAGCCAGTTTTTTAGCTCATAGTTATTTGTTACGCGATGCTTTTACCTTAACGAAGGCGTTTATTAATCAGGGATTATTATTAGCGACTGACCGAGTTGACCATCAAATAAACAATAGCGATTACTACGGCGCATTTCAACAAGGACTGTGGCCAACAAAAGCGAGTGTATTTCCACAAGTTATCAGCCCCGTTTATCAACAACTTGAATCACCCCAAGGTTTCAAATCATTTGAGTTAGCTGCAAATGAAAAGCTCGGTCTATATCCGGTAGTAGACTCACTTTCGTGGTTAGCCTTGTTATTACCTCAAAATTTAAAAATAATTCAGCTAAGAATTAAAAGTGATGATATTAACTACGTAGCACCATTAATAGAAAAAGCCGTAGCTATGGCCCGTAACTTTAACTGTCGATTATTTATTAATGATCATTGGCAACTCGCGATTAAATACGGTGCATATGGGGTTCATATCGGCCAAGAAGATCTTCACGGCGCTGATTTAAATGCTATTGCTAATGCAGGCTTACGTTTGGGTATTAGTACGCATGGTTGTTACGAATTTTTATTAGCAAAACAACTGCGACCTTCATATCTTGCCATTGGCGCTATTTTCCCCACAAAAACCAAAAACATGACAGGGCAAATTCAAGGTATAAAAAACTTAACGCAGATTTTATCGCTTGCTGACACTATACCTGTCGTTGCCATTGGTGGCATCAACCAACAACGACTAAAGCAGGTATGGAGTACAGGAGTCAGTGCTATTGCCGTTGTTACGGCAATTACCCAAGCTCAGCAACCGTTAAGTGCAACTAAAACTATGCAAGCCATGCTAGGCTGAATCATGCTTTATTAAACCGTGCTTTGTTAAACCTTGCTATATAAAACCGTGCCGTGTAAAAGATGGTCACCATTATACTCTAGTCATTGAAATAACCTCTGGATGATTAATAAATTCATCCAGTTCATCTTGAGCATTAGGAAATTGTGCACGATGTTTTTGCAATATAGCAATGGCATTATTCATCGCTATTTTACTATTTTCATCAACGCCTGTTCTTTCATGCTTAATTAAAGTAGGCGTTTGAGCCAGCTTATCACGTATAGCATGCATATTTATTTTAGTGCCAGGGCATGACTTACTGGTTTTATATCGCGATGGAATAATATTTTTTTCGGCTAATTTGTTTAACTCGCGATGGCCGATAACGTTATCAACAGAAATTGAGAACTCTGACATCAAATCATTTATCAAGCTATAGAGGCTTTTATATTGAGCGGGGGTAAAATCTGCGTTATCACCATGACCAACACAGCAAATACCTAAAGAGCAATTATTTAGCCCTAAAGCGTGTGCACCCGATGTATTGGTTAATCGTCCAATTTCAACTGCCCCATCTGATTTTAAGTCATGCTTGTCGTTTAAAATGACAAAGTGGTAACCAATACCTGACCATCTACGTGCCTTATGCCATTCATCAATCATATCTCTATCGCAATTTCTTCCCGTAAAAGCAGCCGTGTGAAGTACAATGTATTCTGGAAACATATAAGACCCCTTATCAATTGTCGTTCATGCTGATATGTGAAAGCACTCATTAAAATGAGAAAACATACAACCTATTAGGAAATGAAAATTTTAGAGCATTCATAAAGTAAAATATGTCATTTAACTCACTATTGAATAATTTTTGAATAACTTAGTAATGAGTCAAAGCTTCTTAGGTGTAAAATTATCAGCTTTACTACTGCTATTTTTATCACTAAAAATGTAAACCTAAGGTCGCTCAATATTTTATTTATCACCACAAAGTTTAGTCGCTATTGCAGACAAAACAATGCAGTTACTATATTAAGTGTTATTTAGCGGCGTATTAAATGTTAAGAATAAATGATTAACTTTTTTAAATATTTTATTATAAATTATGAAAGCTAATTTAAGGCTAAAGAATTTATTATTGTATTTTCAGAGCTAAAAACTCTACTATTCAAAGCTATCTTTCGAACGTGTATAAAATGACAATAAAATCAATCAACAAACCATTAATATTTTTTGCTGCCATATATGCTTTTTTATCTGGCATATTAATATTAGTCGGCTTATTTTTTAATAATAGTGAATTAATTAAGCATATGCCCTTCTTTGATTCAATGCTAAATAACGTTAGTTTATTGGATGTTTTATTAATAGGTTTTAGCTTATTTTCAGCTGCATTAATGTGCTTTTTCGCTTTAATACACTATTCACAAAAACACAGCTTTGATAGTTCATCTAACAACATTGATCTATCAACCTTAACTGGGTTTGCTGATAACGCATGGCACTGGGATATAATCACCAACACCCTAAATATTTCAGGTCCTTTAAAAGAAATCCTGGGAACCAAGCAAGATAAACAAAGCATTACCTTTGATAATTGGATAGAGCAGCTACACCCTGATGATAAAGATAACACCCTCAGTGCGCTTAATAATCATATTATAAACAATACACCTTACAACGTAGAGTTTCGCATTCAAGCAAAAGATGACACTTGGCTTTGGTACAACTCCAGAGGAAAAGCACAGTTTGATAGCAAAGGTAAAGCTTTGCAAATGGTGGGGATTTTTAATGATGTTACTCAAATAAAGGAGAAAAACTTAGCACGTGAACGTTTAATAGAGGCACTGGAGAAAAGTAATAAAGAATTAGATAACTTTGCCTACATAGCCTCTCATGATTTAAAAGCACCACTGCGAATCATTGATAATATTTCACATTGGTTAGAAGAAGACTTAGCGGATCGTCTTGATAATACTAGTCGAGAAAACTTAGTACTTTTACGTAATAGAGTCCATAGAATGGAGAAGTTACTCAAAGATCTTCTTGCATACGCTCGAATTGGTAGTAATCATAACGAAAATTACGGCCTAGTCATTAGCGGTGAAGAACTTATAGCTGATGCATCATTGCTATTAACTCTGCCAGAAGACTTTAACATACGTGCTAGCAAGGAGTTTTTAAAACTAAAAGTCAACAAAACACCACTGCAGTTAATTTTTGTTAATCTCATTGGAAACGCTATAAAGCATCATGACAAAAGAAATGGCCTAATTGACATCAGTGTACAAGAAAACAGCCATCAGTATATTTTCAGCGTTAAAGATGACGGCCCTGGTATCGCAGCTATCTATCATCAACGAATCTTTGAAATGCTTCAAACCCTTAAACCACGCGATCAAATCGAAGGCAGCGGGCTGGGTCTATCTAGTGCTCGTAAACATATAGAATTATTTGATGGCACTATAACGGTTGAATCAGAGGTAGGGAAAGGTAGCAACTTTATATTTACTTGGCCTAAAAAGCTCATCCTTTTTGATAAGAATAAAAGTGACTAGAAGCATTATTCATATTTTCCTTACTAGCTTCTTCTGTTTATCTAGCTCAAACAACATGTAGGTTATAACCTTACAACTATAATTTAACCTGAACTCTGGATAAGCAGCACTTGCTCAATGCTCCCTTTTAAGCCATTTTCTGCGTTAAAACGTCGATAAATAGCGCGCTATTCATAAACGTTTTGCCTTAAAAATGGCATAAAATGAAGCATTGATGATGTCTATTCGTGATGTTCACCTGGCTATAGCATTTACTTTATTACCTAAGCTTTTGGTTCACTTGAGTTTCAAGCACTCATTATCCAGAGTTCAGGTTAATTTAGTGTTTTGAACAACACGAATACTCTCCTGAAACCTATATAAAGTACTCAACATAGCGTATTATATTATTAATCTATATAAAGTTTGCAGCATAAACTAATGCTCTTTTATAGCTAACTTTACTTAGCCAATTGATAATAATAATAAAAACCTGGAATAATTTAGAATATATGACGCAGTCAGTACTAAAAATATTACATATTGAAGACGACGATGGCGATGCAATACAAATAAAACGTGATTGCGCTAAAGAGTTTGATGGTAGAAATTTCACCTTAACACGTGCCAATACAATTGAAATTGCGTTGCAAACACTAAAACAGTTCGACTTTGACGTTATACTATTAGATTTAAACCTTGGTGATAATAGAGGCTTAGAAAACCTTAGAGAAGTAAAAGAACTGACTCCTGATTCTCCAATTGTGGTAATTAGTGGCCTTGATCATACACAAACAGCACTCGAAGCAATTCGCGGTGGTGCTCAAGAATATATAATTAAGTCTAACTACAATAGTCGCCAGCTAGGTTTAGCCATATTATCCTCCATTGAGCGCAAGGCATATGAAAGACATTTATATCAGTTAGCAAATAAAGATGAATTAACGGGATTACATAACAGGCGTGCATTTAATAATTATTTAAGACCTTGGCTAGTGCGTGCAGCTCGTTGGCAACGCACCGAAACAATTATGTTTATGGATGTAAATAATTTTAAAGAAGTTAATGATACCTTAGGCCATGATGTCGGTGATTTATTATTGCTACACATTGCAAAAACACTGAAAACAGGTTTAAGAGCTTGCGACATGCTAGCCCGCTTTGCTGGTGATGAGTTTATTGTGCATTTAGACGCTCAATCACAAGAGTCGACAGAAATCAGTGCAACCATAGCTGAGAAAATAAGCGCTTTATTTGTAAACCCCGTGCTAATTGATGGGCATATAATTAAAACGAGTGTCAGCATCGGCATCGCTTTTTATCCAGCTCACGGTACTGACACGGCATCACTTATTAAAAGTGCTGATAAAGCTATGTATCAAGCAAAAAAAGCTAATATTCCCTACGTGTTTTATCAACCCGAAGAAAAAATTCTAGCTACACAATAACTTTATTGTGTAGCTGTAGTTGAATTACTTTTAATAAGTTTTCACTTAACTTTACTAGCCCTAACCTTAATAAATGAGTGATTAACTTTCACTCCTTTACAACCACATATTATACCAATTGATATAAACAATCGATCATTCTAAAGCGGTTTAAATATCCAGTATCTACGTTGCTTTCAATCCCAATAGCCTGCTATTGCTCGACAATTGCTCCTGCATTGTTCTACTTACGGGCATCCATACCCTAATCAATCAAGCGCCTTGCTACTGAAAATTCATCCTCGTTTAAAATTGATCGATTCATTAAGTCAATTGGTATTAAATTCCAATAAACTTGATTATTTCAGGCTATATTCAAATAAAGCTTGGTGCTTTAGGGTAATCATTTCGACGCGTAATATATAAAACACATTCAGCTTGCCCTTTTTGTTGAAACTTTCGCACAGATTCAATAGGGGTTGTAAATGTATCGCCTTTAGATAAAGAAAGCGTTTCACCATCTACCGTTATATCTAACTGCCCTTGCTGAACAAAAATCACTTCTTCTTCAAATCGAACATGCTCAGGTACTAGTGCATTATTTTGTAGCTTTAACCCTCGCACTACAAAACCATGAGACCAGCTCAATTTACTTGCTGGTAAATCTTCAACTATATTTTTATCACCGACCAGTGCAACCTCTTCAACACCATCAAACTGTGCTAAACAAGTATTTTTTGACCATGCAAAAGTATCGCTACGCTGTACAATTGTTTCCATTTCTTCATTGCCAACAATACGATGCTCTGCAATTTGTTTGGCTGAAGTAACAGGCATAGGTTGCTTACCTTCTGGTACTTTCTCTCCTAAAGTAGTATCGACTAAGCTACCGTCATCAAGCAGTATCAAGCCATACTTTTCTGCAAGTTCAAAAACTTGGGGGGCCCATAATACGTTACCTGGGTCATCACTGCCTAAAACCGCATATAAATAAGCGCTGCCTTCGCCAACATTTTCGAAACCACGGAAAATATCCGTTGGAATAGAAATAATATCACCCTCGTTTATTATAACTTTTCCATCATCACCATTTACACCACTCATAAAAGCCCATGTGCCACTGTGTATTACAAAGAATTCTTCAGTTAAATGACTATGTTGAGAGTTTAAACATCCGGCAGGTTGGCGAGCGCCACCAATGTTAAAACCATGTGGTATCGAAATATGTATATGCTGGTCAGGATTTTCAGCTACACCGGGCCCAATAAGCGTAAAGTTTTCTTTTTTATCACTGCCTGGGCTGCGCGTGTCAATAAAGGCATTGGTACATGGGTTTAAATCATCATATCTAATCAGTCTATCTGCTAATGTCATCTTTTATATCCTCTTATTTTCACTTTCGTTGAGTCATTAAGGTTAAATTTTTATGTCTATTACTTACTGCTGAGTGATTAATGTGCCGTCCAACCGCCATCAACTTTAATGCTAGTGCCGGTGATCATCGACGCTAAGTCACTTAATAGAAAGGTGCAGCTATTAGCGATATCTTCTACTTTCGCTAAGCGACCGAGGGGGATCATATTAAAAACAAAGTTTTTAAAAGCTTCGTCTTCAAACATTGGCTCTGTCATTGGAGTTAATACGAAGGTAGGAGCGACAGTATTTACGCGAATATTATGCTCGGCTAACTCAACAGCCATCGCTTTAGTTACGCCCTCTACCGCATGTTTACTCATACAATACAAAGTGCGACCTGGCGAGCCAACAAAACCCATTTGTGATGACATATTTACAATAGATCCACGCTTGCTGCGCTTCATCGGCGTAATAGCCGCTTGAGATATTTTATAAAGTGTTCGAATATTTAAATCGATCACCGCATCAATATTTTCGCTGCTTTGATCTTCCATAGGACCAACGCGGTTTATGCCGGCATTATTAACTAAACCATCTAAAGTGGGTAATTCGCGTAACTTTTTATAAAAAGCATCACTTGTCACATCCATCACCCAAGGTGTTATATTTTCAGGATAAAGTTCAGTCAATTTATCTAAATCACTTTTTGTTCGAGCTACCGCAATAACATTAGCGCCATACTTAGCTGCCATAACAGCACAGCCCAAACCAATACCTTTTCCTGCACCAGCAATTAATATCGTTTTACCTGTGAATAAATTTTCATTAAAGCTCATAACATATATCCTAAAATCAATTATTGCATTCGAAGTCATTATTACGTAGGATTTAGATAAGTTCAAGTTAATAAGTCGAATCTGTATTAATTAAGTCAAAATTAAAATCAAATAAACTGGAGATATTGAAATGATTAAATACCTAAAAAAAGGCAAGCAAGAAGAAGAAAAAAAAGACTTCTTACAATCAGTTAAGACAACAGTAGAGAATATTCTTGAAGATATTGAACAAGATGGTGATAAAGCTGTTGCAAAATACTCTGAAACCTTCGATAAATGGAATCCGAAGTCATTCAGGCTAACAGAAGAAGAAATTAAAGCCTGTTATGAAGAACTCGATGACAGTGTTATTGAAGATATTAAATGGGCACAAACGCAAGTACGTAATTTCGCTCAAATTCAACGTGACTCAATGAAAGACGTTGAAGTAGAAACATTACCTGGCGTTATACTTGGTCATAAGCATATACCAATGGAAAGTGTTGGCTGTTATGTGCCAGGTGGTAAATACCCATTAGTTGCATCTGCACACATGAGCGTTGTTACTGCTAAAGTTGCTGGTGTAAAACGTGTTATTGCTGCGGCGCCACCATTTAATGGCAAACCATCACCTGCAATTGTTGTTGCGATGGATTTAGCCGGTGCTGACGAAATTTATTGTTTTGGCGGCGTACAAGCTATAGCGGCTATGGCTATTGGCACAGAAACAATTGCCCCTGTTGATATGATTGTTGGCCCTGGCAACGCTTTTGTTGCTGAAGCAAAACGCCAACTATTTGGTCGTGTAGGTATAGATTTATTTGCTGGTCCAACAGAAACATTAGTTATTGCCGATGAAAGTGTTGATGGCGAATTGTGTGCTGCTGACCTACTGGGTCAAGCTGAGCATGGTCCAACATCTCCAGCTATATTACTAACAAATAGTGAAAAACTGGCACGCGACACTATGGCTGAAGTAGAAAGACAATTAACTATTTTGCCTACAGCTGAAGTTGCTGGAGCTGCTTGGAAAGATCACGGTGAAGTGATTGTTTGTGATACCTATGAAGAAATGATTGAAGTTGCTAACGACTTAGCTTTTGAACACGTACAAATCATGACTGAAAATATTCCCTATTTTAAAGAGAACATGCGTAACTTTGGTGCACTCTTCTTAGGCCCAGAAACAAACGTATCTTATGGTGATAAGTGTATTGGTACAAACCATACACTTCCAACTCGTAAGGCGGCACGTTATACTGGCGGACTATGGGTTGGTAAGTTTATTAAAACCTGTACATTTCAAAGTGCTACAGAAGAAGCATCGGTTGTTGTGGGTGAATATTGTTCTAGACTTTGTGCTGTTGAAGGGTTTGCTGGCCATAAGGAGCAAGCCGATATTCGTTTAAGAAGATATAAAGGGTAAACATTGACTAAAAATAAAAAGGTTACTTCTTATGATGTCGCTCGCGAAGCGGGCGTATCACAATCAGCTGTTTCACGGGTATTTAGACCAGGCTTAAGTGTCTCGGCAAAAACTCGTGAAAAAGTAACGGCCGTAGCGAATAAAATGGGTTATCGACCTAATGCCATCGCGAGAATGCTGATTACTAAACAGTCTGGTATGGTGGCGGTTATCGTTTCGTCTCGTGCGAATGAAAACTACCCTGAAGTACTTTCGCAAGTTAGCAAACAGCTTGCGGCTCGTAATAAACGAGTTTTATTATTTACCTTAGATGACGCTGAAGGTGTAGATGAGTTATTTGAACAAATCTGGACCTTCCAAGTTGATGGCGTTATCGCACTTGCTGCTCATTTTGAAAGCCAACGTTTGGCACAATTTGAGCAACATAAAATACCCGTAGTGCTCTATAACCGCAATGTTCCTGATGCTTCAACCAATACCGTTTGTTGTAATCATGAACAAGGCATTAAGCAACTGCTTGCTGAATTAAAATTAAACAATCCAAAATCTTATTTAGTCCTTTCAGGCCCAGAAGACTCTGATGTTGCCAATGAGCGTCGCGAAATCGCGCTTGATTTATTGCAAAAGTCAGGAGAAAAAAACGTTCCTGTGCTGTATGGCGACTATTCATATCAATCAGGCAGAGACTGTATTGCGCAATGGTTGAAGAAACATCCTGCGCCAGATGCGGTAATTTGCAGTAACGATACCATGGCGATTGGCGTAATTGACGAAATAAGAGAAAATCACAACATTCATATTCCAAACGATATGTCCGTTGTTGGCTTTGATGGGATCGCTTCATCATTTTGGCAAAGTTATCAAATAACTACCGTGAAACAACCGTTAGAACAATTGGTAAAAGCAGCTGTAGACATGTTAATAGAACACATAGAAAACCCTGACTCGCCGCCTGAAGCTCGTGTATTAACGGGTACCTTAATTAAAGGAAATTCAGTAAAGCGACCGTAACTAGGTTATGTTGTTATGCCCACTTTACCCATATTAATTTTACCCGGCACCTTATGTACAGGTGCCATGTTTAGTCATCAAATAACTCAACTCAGTCAATATAGCCATCAGATATCAGTTGTACAATTTACCGATGAAGCAACCTTGCCAGAAATGGCAGCAAGCGTAATAAAAGCAACAGGTGATCAACCGTGCGCTATTATTGGTTTCTCCATGGGTGGTATTGTTGCAGCCCAAGTCGCGAAAACTCACCCTCATCTCATTGCTAAGCTCGCGTTAATTAATTCTAATTGCCATGCTGATCTTCCTGAAAGAAAAGCCGGCAGAGTTGAGCATATTAAACAAGCCAATGCTGGGCAGCTTAGGTTATTGATTGAAAATACATTTATGCCTAACTACCTTTACCAACAAAAAGCAGAATACCAAAAAATTATTCTAGATATGGCTTTATCGCTTGGTGAAAAATGTTTTTCTGCACAAGCTATGGCAATAGAAGATCGCCCAGACACGCTTAATGTTCTACAAAGCCTTAAAGCTGACATACTTATTATGAGTGGTCTACAAGATAAAATATGCCCGATTGAGCATCAATTAATGATGCATAAAGCACTTGCTGGTAGCGAATTAGTACTACTTGAACAATGCGCGCACTTCTCGCCTTTAGAACAAGCAGAGAAAGTATCGCAAGCATTAATTCAATGGTATTCGTTGGGTTCAACTCAACAACATACACCAACTTAACATAAGGGATATAAAATGAACCTTAAACAAGCATTAGCAACAAAAAAGCCCTTACTCGGTACATTTATCAAAACACCACATTTTCATAATACAGAAGTATTAGCCCATACTAATTTAGATGTTTTATGTTTAGATGCTGAACATGCCCCTTTTGACAGAGCAGATTTAGACACTTGTGTACTCGCGGCAAAGTCAAAACAAAAACCGGTCATTATTCGTATACCCGACAGTGAAAATGCCACTATTTTAAATGCTTTAGATCTAGGCGCTGACGGGGTTGTTATTCCCCACGTATTAAATGCTGAGCATGCTAAACGCATAGTAAAAAAGTGTTTTTATGGACCAGACGGTAGAGGCTATGCTGGTTCAACGCGCTTTGCCGGCTATACCACTCATAAATTGCCCGATAACCTAGCCGCCAATAAGAATGAAACGTGCGTAATAGCGCAAATTGAAGACTTAGAGGCCATAGACGACATCGATGCTATTTGCCAAGTAGAAGGCATTGATTGTATTTTTATTGGCAGAATGGATTTAACGGTAGCATTACAACAAACAGACCCAAGCCACCCTGATGTAATAGCAGCCGTTGAAAAAGTTGTTGCTGCGACTAAGAAGTATAATAAATATTGCGGTATGTTTGTTGGAAATTTGGCTGAACTTCCACTTTGGATAAAATCAGGTGTGAGCTTATTTTTATTAGGCTCTGATCATAGCTTTTTACTTAATGGCGCTAATCAATTGCAGCAGAGTTTTGAAAGTTCAATAGCAAAGTCAGCAGAATAAAACCTTAAATATTTCCTTATAGTATGAATAAATAAAGCCCTTTCGGGCTTTATTTATTCAGAGAGATTATTAATAACGTGCTTTATTAAACTCTTTCATTCTACCTAATACATCAACGCCAAGTTGATGATAAACATGTAATAAATCAACCAACACCCAGTTTTCTCGTATTAGCCCTTTCTCACAGCGCCAAAAATCTAGGCTACGCATGGTAATTTCTTGGTTTGATGGCGCAATACCTAGCCAGCCATCACCACTTACTTTCATTTGCATACCAGGCCATGCAGTAAAACCGACATACTCACCATCAGCAAATAAGTAGCCTTTTCCAACATCACCTACACGATTAGGTAAAGCATTTAGAAAGGGAATTTGGTGCCAATTACGAAAGCCTTTAATACCACGGCCAGTGCCAATGCCTGATGGACCATACCAACTACATCTTGGATGCCAATATTTTTCAAGCTGCATAGCCTCAACACCACCGGCTGCATAATTGCCTAATGAATTACACATATCACCCACTAACTTGCAGCTGCTAATAGCAACTTCAGGGTTGTTTTCAATCGTTAATCCATCTTGCGTTGCAGGTGCAGGAACATGCCATTCACGCCCTAAACTTGGCGACATTGGCCATGCGTTAGCTTGCATCATAACTTCAGGAATATCCCAAATTGCCTGCATTTCAACAATTAAGCCGTTTTCTATACGATAAAATTCATGAAAGCGCATAGCTACTTGATGCCCTGTTGGGGGAATATCTAACCAACTGCTTTCAAAGCTTCCGGTGTAATAGCCACAACATCCAACCCAATGGCTTCCCTCTTCACTGGCACCTGCCATTACAATAGTTTCACGTCGCTCAAGATCGGGGATTGCCTGTTGCAAAGGTTTATAAACATCTTCAAATAAACTATTAGGTCCTGATAAGGTTTCAAAAGGAAATGAAAGTTGCAGCTTCGCATTTGGTGAAAAAATTTGCTTAATCGCTTGGCGTACAGCAACCTCGTTAAAGTTATACAATGATTCGCTAAACTGCTTAACTAGCTTTTTATTCGCATAATGTAAATCTTGCGGCATGAACCTTCTCCTATGATGAAACAAATACGCTAATGAGATCGAAATATTATTATCAAAATTCTATTATAAAAATATTGGATGACTTCGAAGTCATTCAATGATAGCCTGAGTTCAAAGTAATTCAAGTAAAACTTATTTTAGTGGAGAAAAATTATGTTAACCGTTATTGATAAGTTGTATCAGCAACTCAAGTCATCCCCTAGCAATATAGAGTCATATGTTCATGATCAAGTAGCATGGCGTGTTAGTGCGCCTGTTAATAACTTACTTGGCACAAACGAATTATTAACCTCGTATTGGCAGCCTTTAGTCAGCGCATTGCCCGATATAGAGCGCAAGCCATTTATTAACGTACAAAGTGAATATAACGGTAAAGAGTGGATTGCCAGTACCGGCTATTTTGTTGGCACCTTTAGCCAGCCACTTTGGGGAATACCCGCTAACAATAAAACACTTTATTTACGCTTTACTGAATTAGTAGAACTTGACGAAAATAAAATTAAACAGTGTTTTTTAATTATCGATTTTCTTGATGCAATGAACCAAGTGGGCGTTAATCCATTAAGAAAAAGCTTAGGCCATAGTGGGCTTATTATGCCGCCATCAACAATGGACGGTTTAAGCAGAGAAAAAACCAGCAAAGCTGAAGCCGAAAAATCTGAGCAACTGATACTTGATATGTTAGCCGAACTTGGTCGTTTTGACGGTAAATCTTTATCAAGCATGAAGTTAGAGAACTTTTGGCACCCAGACTTTATGTGGTACGGCCCTGCGGGTATTGGAACTACTCGCGGCATTGTGGGCTTCAGAAGAGATCACCAAGGGCCTTTTGTGTTCAGTTTTCCAGACAGGGATGTCGACCATAAAGCCACTTTAGTATCTGACGGTAATTATGTTGCAACAGGCGGCTGGCCTCATATGCACGGCACCCATAGTGTTGGAGGTTGGTTAGGTCTACCGCCATGTAATAAGCAGCTATCGTTACGTGTGATGGATATTTGGCGTCGTGAAGGTGATTTACTTAAAGAGAACTGGGTTGCAATTGATATTATTGATATGTGTATGCAAATGGGCCTCGATGTATTTGCCATGATGAAAGAACAATTAGGCGATAACACTTAATTATGATTGATCATTGAATACTGCTTTTATCAATAAAAAAGGAAGCTTACTAAGCTTCCTTTTTTAATGCCTTCAATTTAAATGCGCTAAGTATTAAACCTATAAATCAGTGCTGCTAATATTGCTACTAATTAATCCGATTAATGGGGCCTAAACCTCTAGCTTAACTCGGGTTATTAATTTTTCGGCTACGCTCTAAAATATCTAAACCTTGCTGCTTTAACCAATAAGGAATATCAATTAACACCCAGTTTTCCATCAATTTATCGCCCTCTCGACGATACACATCAACCACCCGCATATCGGCTCGAATGTCACCGCCAGGTAAACCTAAAAAACCACCAATAGGCGTACTACTTAAGTTTGGCCAACCAAAGAAACAGGCGTAATTACCCTCTGCATAACGACAAATATGACCATTAAACACTTTATCTTTTAGCCCTTGCCTAAATGGGTAAGAATGCTGCTCTTGAAACTTAGGAATAGTATAAGTTGCCCCAATACCCGCAGGGCCATACCACACCATATCTTTAGCCCATGTTTTTTCTAAAATTTCAGGTGGATACGTGTCATTGCCGGTTTGATTAAGTTGAGATAAATCATCAATCATTTGGTTAAGTACAGCCATGGTTTTCTCAGCTTCTACAGGGTCTTTGTCG
Organism: Colwellia sp. NW0002-52-1; assembly: GCF_057550865.1. Classification (NCBI taxonomy): domain Bacteria; kingdom Pseudomonadati; phylum Pseudomonadota; class Gammaproteobacteria; order Alteromonadales; family Colwelliaceae; genus Colwellia; species Colwellia sp. NW0002-52-1. Next base: position 586,897 of record NZ_BAAJLU010000001.1, read on the forward strand.
TCTAACTGAATACCATCATGAGTTCGGGGACCAGGATAAATAAATGAATGACCTGTTGCTTGAGGTAAAGGATTAATCCCCACTTGATGCATAACGCTGATAATGTCACAGAAAAAACCAGCACGAACAATTTTTCCGTTTTCTATACAGTTAAAATCAGCATAGCGCACCATAGCCACTCGGCCAGAGCGCGGTATACCTAACCAATCATTATCAAACTGCACCATAAAGTGCCCCATACTAGTAACCCAATTAGCGCCATCGTTGCCACTAACACCAGCCATAAACACATCTTGCCTGCGTTGAATATTTTTAAAAGCATGCATAAAAGGCTGCCAAAACACTTCATTTATCGCTTGTGGGCCTTTTTGCTCGTTGAAAGGATGCACACCATACCATTGGCAATCAGTACTCATATATTGAGTCAAAACATCGCCAACAGTTTCCGCTGAAGACTGCTCTAAAGCTTGGTAATATTCCAGTATTAAGTTTTTATTTTGTTGTTCGTTTGTCATCATTACCCTCAATATTAGCGCTGTTATAAGTTTATAAATTACAATAAATTAGTTAGTTACATACAAACATATTCCTACAGAATTCAGTTAACTCTAGAGTAAACCTTAACTTATTATCAATTTTTTAGATAATATCTGCTTTCATATTATTTTAAACAATGCTATGTTTAAATGACTTCGAAGTCAACGATGAATAATTAACAAAAAAAGACTTCTGTAAAAAATAAAGAGAGATAGATATGACAGAGTTTGGAACGCTTAACTGGACTATTTTAATTGTTTATATTTTGGCAAACCTGCTATTAGGTTATGTTATCAGTAAAAAAGTCAGCACCGCTGATGACTTCTATCTAGGACAAAAAACCACTCCCTGGTGGGCAATTGGTATTTCAGTAATTGCTACCTACGTTAGTGCCATGACATTTCTAGGAGCGCCAGCTTGGGCATATAAAGATGGCTTGTCGGTTATAGCGATACACCTTAATTACCCATTAGTAATTATCGCCGTTATAACCTTCTTTTTTCCATTTTTCTACAACGCTGGAGTTGCCTCAATATACGAATACCAAGAAAAACGCTTTGGCAAGAAGGCACGTGCTTTAGTCTCAGGTATTTGGTTAATATCTCAAACTATGAGCTCGGCTGCAGTGCTTTACGCCACCTCTATTGTTTTAAGTTATATCACAGGTATTCCAGAAATAACGTCGATTATTATTGTTACCATTATCGCGCTTATTTACACCGTAATGGGGGGAATTACCGCGGTAATTTGGACTGATGTAATTCAGTCCGGCATATTATTGTTGGGTGCCGGTATAATTATGTATGCATTAATTGATAATAGCACCACACCCGTGATGGAAAGCTTAGCTCAATTAAAAGCAGAGGGTAAAACTAACCCGCTTAACTTTGATTTCGATTTCACTAATGTAACAACCGTTTGGTCAGGTATTTTAGCCATGACGCTTTATCATATTACGGTTTATGGTACTAACCAAATGATGGTACAGCGTACCTTAGCGGCAAAAAATATTGGTGACGCGAAAAAGTCGTACTTGTTAATGGGTTTCTTAGCTTTCTTTGTATATTTCTTCTTTATTATTATGGGGATACTATTTTATAACTATTACCAAGGTAAAACTTTTGAAAATGAAAACACCATTATTTTAGAGTTTGCTTCTCAGTATGGTATGCCTGGTTTAATGGGTATTATCGCCGCAGCGGTTATGGCAGCGTCAATGTCGAGTTTAGACTCCGCATTCAATTCATTATCTACGGTTTCAACCCTAGATTTTTATAAAAAATACTACAAGCCGAATGAATCAGACAAACACTATTTGAATGTTTCACGTGTCTTCACTGTTTTTTGGGCCACTATTATTATCTTCCCTGCCATTATGTATCACTTGCATAGCACAGGCTCTATTTTAGAAGTGTTAAGTAAAGTAGGTTCGTATTTTGTTGGTGCGCAATTAGGTATGTTTGGCTTAGGCTTTTTCTCTAAACATGCGACAGAACGTGGTTTATTAGTAGGCACATTAGTTGGTGTGTTAGCAGTAGCTTACGCCGCCATTTATACAGATATTGCATGGCCTTGGTACGCTGCTATTGGTGCGTTTGTTAATGTGGTAGTAACCATTATTGCTAGCTTAGTTATCGATGGAAAACAAAAAGATTACTCGCCTTACACCATTAAAGGTCAAATCAAAGCGTTTGCCGATAGTGGCTCTCCAGAAAAAGAAAACGGCTGGTATCTAGTTCCAGGCAAAGTAGACAAGGTGTGTTACTCACTATTTGGTTTCTTTATTTTCACATTAGTATTTTTGTTCTCTTTTGAACTATTTATTTAACAAAACGAGTTAACTTTATGAGTTTTAAACTAAATAACAACATCACACAGGTTCATTGGCAGCCTTTAACTAAGCTGTTAGATCCAACAGGTGTCAAGCAACAAACACTCGCGGGATTTGATGAAGAATTCGTTGATATTGTTGATTATATTATTCGTATAACCCACCGTATATGGGAACAGAAAAATGTTGGGCTGTGCTATAAATATTACAGCGATATTTGCCCTGTTTTCACTTTAGGTGCTTACTCAGAGTGTGTTGAGCAAGTGGTTCAAGGTACCTTAAAAACCATTGCAGCCTTTCCAGACAGAAGCCTTATTGGTGAAAATGTAATTTGGAAAGAAGAAAGCGATGGCACCTATTATTCATCGCACCTAATCACCAGTATTATGACCAATACGGGTAACTCTGATTTTGGTTTATCTACAGATAAAACAGGCAGAGTTACTACGATTGCTGATTGTGTTTGTTTTGAAAACCAAATAGTTAAAGAGTGGTTGGTAAGAGATAATAGTTTCCTGATTAGCCAGTTGGGCATTGATTTAATCGATGCTGCCATTAACTTTTCAGCTCTGCAGCCGAATGATACCTTCAACGAATGGTATCAAAGTGAATATACCCGAGTGGTTAACACTGAGCATAGAAAAGAACTTGAGTGCATAAACAGTAATTGGACTACCGATAACTTTGTGCAAGCTTGGGCACAAACCTTATTTAATCAAAAGCAGTTTTCGACGTTAACGCAATTTTATCATGTTGCCGCATCGCACCAATGGCCTGGTGGTCGTCAATCGACTGGGCTTGCACAAATTAGTGGCACGCTTATTCAATGGTTATCACAATGTCCTAATGCCAAAATGACCGTAGATCACACTGCTGTTGTAGGCTTCGATGAGAACACTATAGATATTGCTATTAGATGGTCTGTTGCCGGTAACTTTAACCCTCATATTGGCCGTTTAGCGCAATTAAAAGGCCAACGTTATTTTGTTTTGGGCTGTACTCACCTGCGAGTAAAAAACCAAAAAATAATAAAAGAAGTCACCGTTTTTGACGAAATTGCTTTATACGCCAATATTATTCGTGAATCGGGGCAATCGCTCCCATTATTAGCGCAAGGAGCATAGCCATGTTTAATCAACTTATCGAGTTATACACTAAGGGTGATTTAGCGCAATTATCCGCTAATATTCTCCACAGCACAGCTTGGAAACAGCATGATTTTACGGCATATGGAAATATGCAAATTGAAAAATTATGGCTTAAAAGTATTGAGCAATTTGGTTTTTTAACCGTAACCGAGCGCCAAGAAATACAAGGCGAGCAGTTTTCAGCACTTTATATCGAATTATCCGATCAAGTTAAAAGTGAAAAGGTCTCAATTGCCTTTTTCTTTGAGCATAATAATTTACATATTAAAAAGTTACACTGCGTTGTAGATACCTTAGCTTTGGCAACGTTATTACAGCAAGATGTTGCCACTATAATGCAAGCATTACCGGCGTCAGATCCATTATTGCTGAGTCAATTTGACCATCAATTACATCCAAAAAGCTATCATGCTACGCCTGATGATATTACTGACTTACCAGATAATGTGAAAAGCACGGTGAATAAATGGTGGAATATCTGGCAAGAAAAACAACTCGCCAACTTCGATAAGATTTATCACAACAATGCCTCAATACAACTTGCAGGCTTTGGTAAGAATGAAGGTTTTAATCAGCTAAGAAGCTTTCATTTAAAGTTACATAACAGAATGAATCGCAGTTATTGCCAGTTAGAAAACATAGCATTCGATGAAGCAAAAAGCTCAGTCGCACTTAAGTGGCATGTTGATGGCGATTACCTTGATAATGGCGTTATTAAACGTATTAGATTGCCATTTATTTCTATTATCACCATTAGCGAAGGTCTTGTAGTAAAAGAATACCTACAAGCTGATTGGCTAGCACTTTGTAAACAATATAAAGTAAGTTATCCGTTCGTTTAGTTACTAATTAAATACTATCTAAATTGAGGTTAAGCACTACCTAAGCGCTTAACATATTAAGTTACCTTAGCTAATCGCTTGGGTAACTTTTTATTATCCCAACTATAAAACTTACTCTACGTTTACATCACAAGCTCCTAACCTGTAAAGTATACACAAGCTGCTTATAGTGCTTAAAATGCAGAGTAATCCAATTTTTTGATCCCCTTTAAAGTTGTGTAAATTCATGACCAGTAACATAAGTTACTTAAAGCTGTGGTTACAAGACAAACACTGCTAGGCCGAATAGCACAATCAATTAGATAAACGCTTATTAGCAACTATTAAGGCATTTTACTCGCTTATATTACGTGTATTCGTTGAATTTAATGTGGCCTATATTGAATAGTAATGGCCATTGGTCATAGCCAAAAATACTTCTAAGCTAACGATTAAAATAGTCTTTGAGCTAATCATTTACCTAACATTTTACCTAATCATTGACCTAGCCTTTAACCTTTAACCTCATCAGGTACATAAAATTACAGCGTAACTAAATACCCTTGGGTATTATGCCGTATATACCCAAACTACTTAAGGTATCCATTTTTTAGACATAAAAAAACCGTAGAAGTATCTACGGTTTTAAATTTAAGCTTGAATAACCTTTAACAAATTAAAAGGTATATTTAAGGCTAGCACCCCAAGTTCGAGGATCATTCCAGTTAGCTTGTACTGAGTTTATTGGTTGTGCATCAACAATTTGAGAATGAACAACAGCACGTGTTAGCACTTCTTCATCAGTTAAGTTTTTAACAAAGAAGTCTACTTGAACATCATCGTTAATTAACCAAGTTAATCGTGCATCTACAATGGCATGAGCATCAACTTTCGTTTCAGGTGTATTAACATCAAAAGCATAATATTCGTCTGAATAAGTTACTTGAATATGTGGAATTAACGCACCGCCATTACTTAAGCCAAATTCATAGTTTGCCGCTAAACCAACGGTATATTCTGGTGCCATCGCAGGAGACCAACCAGCAAAACTAAATTGGCTGTTATTATCATTAATATCCTGACGGCCTTCAAAGTTACCTAATCCTAATAACGGACGTAATTGATCATTACCCACTGCGTAATCATCCGAGAACTCAGCATCTAACCAGGTAAAAGTACCGGTAACCGCTAAATTATCGATAGGGTACCATTGCATATCAAGCTCAATACCTTTGGTATCAATACCGCCACCATTTTCATAATATTCAAAGCTTTGCGTTGCACCCGCTTCTACACACTCTAAAACAGTATCTGTAGTCGTAGTATCGCTACAAGCAACAGCAAATAGTTGCGCTTTTACATCATCATATTCGTTAATAAAAGCCGATATATTTAAACGCATGTCACCATCAAGCAATGTGCTTTTCATACCTATTTCATAAGACATAACTTCTTCATTGTCATAAAGTGGATCAGCGCCACGAGAAACAACTCGACTATCATTTGCTCCACCTGTTCTTATGCCTGTAGCAGCCGACGCATACAACATTAAGTCATCATTCTTATCAAATTCAAGGGCCGCTTTCCATAATACTGCTGAGTCATCCCAGTCAGGAATAGTATCGCCAGTAAACGATTTTTCATCTTTGTTATAACGTAAACCACCGACTAAACGTAAGTCATCAGATAGTTCATAACGAAGTTGTCCAAACACGGCAATTGAGTCAGAAGTATGGGGGTCATGATCTGGGTTACCCCAGCTAGGTACAACAACTGAATCTGCTACGCCATTGCCGGTTGTATCTGTGCTCGACAGCCATTCCCAATCAGCTTCTTGATCGAAATAATATAAACCTGCAATCCACTGCAACGGACCTTCATGATTTGATGAAACTTGTAACTCAGTTGATATTGTTTTTTGATCATCTTGGCGACCAAAACCACCAACAAAATCTAAACCCCCATCGCTATAGTCATTATCATAAAACTGCTTACCGCTAAGTTCTGAATAGTTAGATGTCCATTTAAAGTCAGCGACGTCGGTATACCACTCTAAAATAGCCGTTGCTGAAAATGCCTCTTGTTTATCTAACGACATTGCATTTCGATATACATCGTACGGACCTTCATCATTACGCTCTACATCGTCTCGCTGATAAATATGACCTGGCGTAACGGTTGCGTTAGGGTTATAAACACCTGGACTAGTTTCAGTAAGTGAATAACCAGCAATTTGTTGATAACCCCAAATAGCTTCAGAGTTAGCGTCTTTTTTCGAATAATCTAATCTAAAAGTGGCGTTAAAACTATCACTTGGCTCATAGCGTGTGATAGAGCGAGCATAAAATGAATTTTTTTCACGCAAATCATCAGAAGGCCCAGCTATCACATGGTTTTCAATAAAACCGTCATGTCTATCTGAAGCAACAACAATTCGAGTGGCTAAGTTATCAGCTAAAGGAATATTTAATACACCTTCATACGCACTACGATTATATGACCCCGTAGTTATTTTAATATTACCTTCAACTTCATCCATATTTGGGCGATTAGTAATAACATTAATACTACCGGCAAATGTATTACGACCATACAACGTACCTTGTGGGCCACGTAAAACTTCTATGCGCTCAATATCAACAAAAGCACCCATGCCAGCAGTTGTTGTAGGAACATAGATACCATCTTGGAAAATACCGACAATTTGTTCCGCAATACCTGTGCCGGCAACACCTACTTCATTCGTTCTAGCACCACGCATGGCAGGTCTAACTTCTCCACCTGAGCTACCTACTTTTAATCCGGGAACAACCTGCTGCAACCCTGTTATATCAATAATTCCTGCACGTTCAACATCATCCGCTCCCAATGCAGTAATAGAAGAAGATACCTCTTGAAGATCTTGTGAATGGCGGTTAGCTGTAACCATTATTCTTTCAATTTTATCAGTGGCTTTGGTGTTTTTTTCTTCTGCTGCAATTGCAGATTGGCTTATACATGCATTGACAATAGCTAATGCAATAACCGATTTAACAAGCTTTTTTGATGTAACTGGCTTCATGGTAAATCCCCTTCCTTCATTTAAAGAAATAAATGCTTATATTGTTTTAGTTGTGAATTAATGTTGCTTAAATAATCTTCATTTACATATTTGTACTTCGAAATCATTTTGATGTCAACCAAAATTGAAAGAGGTGAATATATTTCAACTGTAACTAAATAGTCAATTGAAAGACCACAAGCTAAAACCCAATGACCTACAAAGATATAAACTCAATATAAAAAACCACACAAAAACTTAAATATCAGTTAGTTAAAAAGATAAAAGCCAAATAAAAATGAATTTAACAACGATTAAAAATAGTCTTACCACAAAAATAAAGATGAATTTAATAATAAAAACAAATAATGACTACGAAGTACTATTTTAGTTTTGTTAGTAGTTTTAATAGTAAATAAAGGAGTAAATAAATTAAGAAATTTCAAAGAGAAGTTGAATACTAAAAACTAATGACTAAATTAAATAAAGCATCAAAGAAGAGTTGGGAGGCGGCAATCATACCGAATGTAAGCTGTATCAACTTCGCCTTTATCTGATATATAGAGCGATTAAATTAAAGTATAAAACAGAGTGGGAACTAAACTAAAAATGCATGTCACCTGAAAATATTCACATGAATGCTTTTATATATGCGCCATTATTCAACATGTTAAACTATTATTTTATCAAGGCATTAAACAGTAAAAAACTCTCTAGATACCTCAAAAAGTTTTCGGAGCGCAATTTTTAACAAACAATCAGCGCTTATATCACAGATGAAGATCAGGTCCGATAAAGCACTTTAATGACATGCCAACCAAATTTAGTTTTAACAAGGTGAGGCTCTAATATTGCTCCACTAAAGGCTACCTTATCAAACTGAGGTACCATTTGACCGCGTTTAAACTCGCCCAAGTCACCGCCTTTTTTACCTGAAGGACAAGTGGAATGCTTCTTAGCTAAGGTTTGAAACTTAGCTCCTTTACCTAATTGCTTAATTATATCTTCTGCAATTTCTTTGTGCTTAACCAATATGTGAAGAGCGTGCGCTGTAGCTGCCATGTAAAGCCTTTTAATACTCAGTGATAAACACGCACATTATAGCGGTTTATTAATTATTTTATTAATATAATCTTTTAGACATAAAAAAACCCCGACTCTTTCGAATCAGGGCTTTATAAATGATGGTACCAGCGGTCGGACTCGAACCGACACGTCTCGCGACAGGGGATTTTGAATCCCCCGTGTATACCAATTTCACCACGCTGGCATAGGCTTTACGCCCGTTTTGCAATTTGCAAAGAAGTCACTTTTTACTTAAAAACTGATTTCTTTGAAAACTAGTTTTCTAACAATTTCTAGATACTTTTTAAATACTCTCTAAGCAAGAGCCCTTCAATAATGTAAACATCAATAAAGAGGCAGGCATTATACGAAAAATTGCTCCGTTGGCAATAGTTTTTCTTTTTATTATCGCTGAGTGCTGTTTATTTGTTCATGAGGCACTAATAGCTGCAGATATCATTTCTTTTTCTACCCACAACCTTGCCTCGAATGCATTATCAAAAAAACCGTATTTAAACCCTGCAGCGCGATACATTTTGCTGAATAAATTCTCAGCTAGAAGTGAAGTTGTGCAATGCTCTAGATTCACAGCAACGATTTTCGATTGGCTATGGCGGATAAAGTTTATGTGGTACTCAAGCGTAGATTCTACACTAAGTGCCTCACCTTTAAGGGATAAAATAACACCATAAGTGTGTGGGTCTACTTGTGTTAATGCCCAAAGTAGCTTTTGGTGAAGATGATCCAAATACTCGATATTCCACGGACCGGTCGCCTCAATAAAGATAATATTATCTTCTATTAATAGCTTTAGAGTGCCTTGTGGTAAAACGTTAGCCATTATTTATTCATCTCTAGTCTCATTAACTAAGCACCTTAAGTATGCACTAATATATAAATTAACCACTATTACTTATACTTTTATATGCCTTTTGTTAGACTATCGCAAATTTTTCTATTGATTTAGCTATGTCATTAACTTCTTATACATCTTTTCCGCGTGCAGGCTTTCGTCGCCGTGTAGCTTCATGGCTTTATGACGCTTTACTTGCGATAGCCGTTTATATGACCGCTGGTGCAGCTTCTTTTTTAATTATTTCTTTATTGGTGCATTTTGGTGTTTTTGATTTACAAGGTCATCAGCATTTAAGCGACACCATCAGAAATACCTCATGGTTACTTTGGCCAAATGAGTTATGGAAACTAGGTTGGGTCTCACTGTTTTTTATCTGGTTTTGGGCTAAAAGTGGACAAACCTTGGGCATGAAAGCGTGGCGTTTGAGGGTACAAAACCAAGATGGTAGCTTGATCAGCAAAACCACCGGCTTAAAGCGCTTACTGCCAACACTCTTTGGTTTAGGTAATTTTACCGTTTTAGTAGATAGAAAAAACAAATTGAGTTTGCAAGATCGACTAACCGATACTGAGGTCGTGCTTTTAACACTTGAGGCAAATCGCGGCAGGCTTTAATTAATATTAATGCTGTGTGTAAAAGTTTCGAGATGAATATTTTTTATTATTCATCTCGAAGCCATTCTAAGTTGATATTTTGTAACTTAAGCGGCTAAATTGCTTACTAGCTCGCCCGTCTATTCATTAAATAAAGCGCAATACTGACAAAGATAATACTGGGCATAAAAGCGCCAAATATTGCCGGAAGTTGATAAACTAAACTCAGCGAGCCTAGCACTTCGTTAACAATAAAGAATAAAATCCCCGTTGCTACACCCATCATAATTCTAGCGCCCATAGAAACCGAACGCAGTGGTCCAAAGATAAAAGATAGTGCCACTAATAGCATTACCGCTAAGGTAACAGGTTGTGCTATTTTTCGCCAAAATGCTAATAAGTAACGACTTGGATCTTGTTTGTTAGCGTCTAAGTAATCTAAATAGTCACTTAACCCCCGAAGCGATAATGATTCAGGTTTTACGGTAACAACACCGAGTTTGTCTGGGGTTAAGGTTGAATCCCAAGACATAGCATCTTGGCTTTCTTTGGTTATTTCTTTTTCACTAATTTGGGTTTCTATTACATTGCGCAGTTGCCAAGCATCTTTTTGATAGACTGCGCTACTCGCCGATACCCAACTAGACAACTTAAGCTGCTCATTAAAGCGGTATATTTGAATATCTTTTAAAGAGCCTTGATCTTGTACTTCGCCAATATGAACAAAGTAGTCTCCGTCTTTCGCCCAAGTACCAGCATCAGATGATATCAAACTTCCGCCTGAAATCGCCTGAGCACGAACTTGTCGAGCAGCAGCTTCACCTTGAGGGGCTAACCATTCACCAACGGCCATGCTAACTACAATCAATAATAAAGCTGATTTCATTACTGATTTAATAATATCTAAACGCGAGAGCCCTGCCGCTTGCATTACAATTAATTCGCTACTACTTGCCATCATCCCCATGCCTATTAAGCCGCCAATTAAGGCCGACATAGGAAAGAATAACGAGATATCTTGCGGAATAGCATAAAGCACATAAAGCGCAGCATGAGCTAAATCATAATTGCCTTTACCGACAGACTTCATTTGCTCAACAAACTTGATAATGCCGCTTAAACTAACAAATACCGCTAGGGTAAGAAACGTTGTTGAAGCAATAATGCGACCTATGTACATATCGAGAATACGCATTAAGCTGCTACCTTATTTTTAGCGAGTTTTGCTTTAAATTTACGACCACTCGTTCGACCTTTAACCAACAAGCTAAAGCCCAATATAAGCACAATAAAGTGTACCGGCCACAAACCTATATATTGCGGAACAGAGCCTTTTTCTATGCCAGAGCGAACAGCGGTTAAGAGTAAAAAGTAACTTAAAAATAGTAAAAGTGCCGGTAACATTTTACCAAATTTACCTTGGCGTGGGTTAACAACACTCAAAGGTACAGCCACTAAAGTCATGATAATGCAGGCTAATGGAAAGGCAATACGCCATTGGCTTTCAGCACTGGCTTCAGGTGTTTTGTCTTGGTATAGCTCATCGGTTGGTATTGCACTTAATTTACGACGCTTGTGGGCCACTTTTTGATCTTGAATTTGAATGTAGTATTTATCAAAAGTAACTTGGCGAAATTCTTTGTTTTTAATATCGTTTTGATAACGTGTACCAGAAGAAAGTATTAAGCGTTGCAAACCGGTTTCTTCTTCAATAACTTGCCCTGTGGCCGCATAAACCAGGCTAGAGTCTATAACACTAGAATTTGGTGTATCTTCATCAGGCAGTTGTGCAACAAATACCTTTTCAAAAGTATTGTCAGCTCGGTTTTTATCGTGAATAAAAACTACCGCTTTCTTATTGCCTGTGGCTTGAAATCGTCCGGCGATAAGTGAACTTAATCCTGAGTCAGCGGCAATTTGATCTTTAACTTGATATTCATACTCTGCCGCCATTGGTGACAAATAAAGCGTAAACATACCGGTAATTATCGCGGTAACGAAACCTAGTATTAGCGTTACACGCACAACATACCATTCGCTTACGCCACAAGCATGCAGCACTGTCATTTCGTTTTCAGCATAAATACGACCATAAGCTAGCAATACGCCGAGAAAAAAACTTAACGGTAATATCATACCGGCAAGATCAGGTATTTTCAGGCCAATAAAAGTCATGACTAAATGACCAGGAATTCCCCCTTCCGAGGCGTCATCTAGCACGCGAACGAATTTATTGCTGATAAATATTGTCATAATGACAAGGAATACAGCAAGTTGTGTTTTGGCAACTTCTTTGAGTAAATAACGAAATATAATCACTAAGTGATCCTATAAAAACTTTCTATAAAACATAGTTTTTTTCTGACATACAGCCATTTTTTGCGTAAACTTGTCATTTTTAGCATTAAGTTAAATGTAAGCTTAACAGGTAATGCTGTGCAATCCGGCTATAATTATAGCCTTTAGCAGAATACAATTAAAAGCAAGCTTAGCGATTATTTACTATTTTTAGCAAGCTTATTAGTATAATTTCTATAAATTATACGTATTTGAGTCAAATTAGGAGACATCATGGAGTTCAGTGTAAAGAGTGGCAGTCCAGAAAAACAACGTAGCGCGTGTATAGTCGTCGGTGTTTTTGAACCACGTCGTTTGTCGGCTATCGCTGAGCAACTAGATGAAATCAGCGAAGGTTATATCAGTAATTTATTACGTCGTGGCGACCTTGAAGGTAAGTCTGGACAAATGCTGTTATTGCATCATGTACCAAATATTCTTAGCGAACGCGTATTGCTCGTTGGTTGTGGTAAAGAACGTGAGTTAGACGAACGTCAATACCGTCAAATTATCAGTAAAACAATTAGCACCTTAAATGAAACAGGCTCAATGGAAGCTGTTTGCTTTTTGTCTGAACTCCACGTTAAAGGTCGCGATACCTACTGGAAAGTTCGTCAAGCAATCGAAGCAACTCAAGATTGTCTTTACAGTTTTAATAGTTTAAAAACCCGTAAAGAAGAACCTCGCCGTCCGTTACGTAAAATTGTATTTAATGTGCCAACACGCCGTGAATTACCTATTGGTGAACGTGCAATTAATCATGCATTAGCAATTTCAGAAGGCATAACAACCTGTAAAAACGTTGCTAACATGCCACCAAACATTTGTAATCCTGCGTATTTAGCAGAACAAGCGCAAATTTTGGCTAACGATTACAACAATGTTACAACCCAAATTGTTGGTGAAGAAGAAATGGAAGCTCTCGGCATGGGGTCATATTTAGCCGTAGGTCGTGGCTCTGTTAATGAATCTTTAATGAGTATTATAAATTATAAAGGCGCTGGTGATGACTCAAAACCGCTAGTACTTGTTGGTAAAGGCCTAACTTTCGACAGTGGCGGCATTTCATTAAAACCAGGCGCAGGCATGGATGAAATGAAATACGACATGGGGGGCGCTGCAGGTGTTTTAGGTGCTATGCATGCCCTAGTTGAACTGCAATTACCGATTAATGTTATTGGTGTTTTAGCTGGCTGTGAAAACATGCCAAGTAGTAATGCCTATCGCCCGGGTGACATTTTAACCACGATGTCAGGTCAAACAGTTGAAGTATTAAATACCGATGCAGAAGGTCGATTAGTACTTTGTGACGCGCTAACTTATGTTGAACGCTTTGATCCTGAACTGGTAATCGATGTGGCTACCTTAACCGGTGCTTGTGTTGTTGCCTTAGGCGCACATGCTACAGGTTTATTAAGTTCTCATAACCCATTGGCGCACGAGTTACTTAATGCTTCAGAGCAAAGTGGTGATAGAGCATGGCGCATGCCATTATGGGACGACTACCAAGACCAACTTGAAAGCCCTTTCGCAGATTTTACCAACTTAGGCGGTAAAGAAGCAGGCACAATAACGGCCGCATGTTTCTTATCACGCTTCACCAAAAAATATCATTGGGCGCATTTAGATATTGCTGGTACAGCATGGCGCGGTGGTAAAAATAAAGGCTCAACAGGTCGCCCAGTAAGCATGCTAACGCAATTTTTATTAAATCGCGCTGGCGCAGAACAAGGCGAATAGTGCTAAATAAATTTATGCCCGGAATAATGTCATGCTAACCCAAGCAATGTTCTACAGTATAGAGCAGCAAAGTAAAGTTGTAGGTGTACCTGAAGAACAGTTACATCTGCACTACGCTTGTTTGCAAGCGGCTCATTTTTATCGACAAAATATGCGGGTATTTATTTATACTCTAGATCAACAAAGCGCCCATGATATTGACGAAATGTTATGGGCTTTTGATCCTGACAGCTTTGTACCACACAATTTAATTGGTGAAGGTCCAAAGCAAGGTGCTGCCGTTGAAATAAGCTGGCAGCCACCAAAAAATCGCCGTGCGGTTTTAATTAATTTAACCCGTGAAGTACCCAACTTTGCTAACCAATATTCTCATCTGATAGATTTTGTGCCTAGTGATGACTCCCTAAAAGAACAAGCTCGAAACCGTTTTCGTACTTGTCGTCAATGGGGTTTCAACGTAGAACACCAAGTTGCAAGTGCTGCACAAACTATCGATACAACCAGTTAAAAAATTTCTGACGGAAACTCTGATGGATAAAACATTTACCCCCTCTGACATTGAACAATCCCTTTATAAAAGTTGGGAAGAACAAGGTTACTTTAGCCCAACCGGTGAAGGCGACAGTTACAGTATTGCTATTCCACCGCCAAACGTAACCGGCAGCTTACATATGGGCCATGCTTTTCAGCAAACCATTATGGACACGCTAATTCGTTATCAACGTATGCAAGGTAAAAATACCTTATGGCAAACGGGTTGTGATCATGCTGGTATTGCAACGCAAATGGTCGTTGAACGTAAAATTGCCGCCGAAGAAGATAAAACTCGCCATGATTACGGCCGTGAAGGCTTTATTGATAAAATTTGGCAGTGGAAAGAAGAGTCTGGCGGTACTATCGGTAAGCAAATGCGCCGTTTGGGCAACTCTATTGATTGGAGCCGTGAGCGCTTTACCATGGACGACGGTATGTCTGAAGCCGTACAAGAAGTTTTTGTCCGCTTGTTTGAAGACGACCTTATTTATCGCGGTAAACGCCTCGTAAACTGGGATCCAAAATTCCATACCGCTATTTCTGATTTAGAAGTAGAAAACAAAGATAAAAAAGGCCACATGTGGCACTTGCGTTACCCGCTAGCTAATGGCGCTAAAACCGCTGACGGACTCGACTATTTAGTGGTTGCCACTACTCGCCCTGAAACCGTTTTAGGCGACACAGGTGTTGCGGTAAATCCTGAAGATCCTCGTTATAAAGATTTAATTGGCAAGCAAGTATTACTGCCTTTGGTTAATCGTTTAATTCCTATTGTTGGTGATGAGCATGCTGACATGGAAAAAGGCACAGGTTGTGTAAAAATAACCCCAGCGCACGATTTTAACGACAACGAAGTCGGTAAACGCCATCAATTACCACAAATTAATATATTAGATAAAGACGCTGCTGTATTAGCCGAAGCAGAAGTTTACGACACTAAAGGCGAAGTGTGCGATGCATACGATACAGCCTTACCAGCAGAATTTGCTGGCATGGACCGATTTGTTGCACGTAAAGCCATTGTTGCGAAATTTGACGAACTAGGTTTGTTGGTCGAAGTTAAAGACCACGATTTAGTTGCTCCGTATGGCGATCGCTCTGGTGTTATTATTGAGCCTTTATTAACAGACCAATGGTATGTGCGTGTTGAAAAACTAGCCGGCCCTGCTGTTGACGCAGTAAAAGACGGTCAAATCGAGTTTGTACCTAAACAATACGAAAACATGTATTTTGCTTGGATGAACAACATTCAAGATTGGTGTATTTCACGCCAACTTTGGTGGGGACATCGTATTCCAGCTTGGTACGACGAAAATGGCAAGGTTTATGTTGGTCGTACCGAAGCAGAAGTACGTGCTAATAACACGATTGCTGACGATGTTAAATTACGCCAAGACGACGATGTACTTGATACTTGGTTCTCTTCTGCGCTTTGGACATTCTCAACACTGGGCTGGCCTAAAAACACTGAAGATTTAAAAACCTTCCACCCAACTGATGTGTTGGTTACTGGTTTTGACATTATTTTCTTCTGGGTTGCTCGTATGATCATGATGACCATGCATTTCAACAAAGATGAAAACGGTAAGTCACAAATACCCTTTAAAAAAGTTTACATGACTGGCCTTATTCGCGATGAAAATGGCGATAAAATGAGTAAATCAAAAGGTAATGTTGTTGATCCATTAGATATGATCGATGGCATTTCGCTTGAAGACTTATTACAAAAACGTACTGGCAATATGATGAAGCCTAAATTGGCCGCGAAAATTGAAAAACTGACCAGAAAAGAATATCCAAACGGTATTGAAGCAAATGGTACTGATGCCTTACGTTTTACTTTAACGTCAGTTGCCACTACCGGCCGTGATATCAGCTGGGATATGAAACGCCTTGAAGGTTACCGTAATTTTACCAATAAATTATGGAATGCCAGCCGTTATGTCATGATGAACACTGAAGAGTTTGACTGCGGTCGCACTTCATCAGATGCACCAGCAGGTGAAATGAAATTTTCTTTAGCTGATCGCTGGATTATGGGTCAGTTTCAACAAACCGTGAAAACTGTGCATGAAGCGTTTGACGCTTATCGCTTTGATCTTGCCTCACAAGCCTTGTATGAATTTACCTGGAACCAATTTTGTGACTGGTACTTAGAGTTAACTAAACCGGTATTATTTAAAGGTAATGAAGCACAGCAGCGCGGAACACGTCATACCCTAGTGACTGTTTTAGAAGCATTGTTGCGTTTAATGCACCCAATTATGCCGTTTATCACTGAAACAATTTGGCAACGTGTTGTGCCGTTAACTAACTTTGAAAAAACTGGTGATAGCATTATGATACAAAGCTTTCCTCAATTTGATGAAAGCCAATGTGATCAAACCGCTATTGACGATTTAGAGTGGGTTAAACAATTGATTGTTGCTGTTCGTAATATTCGAGGCGAAATGGATATTGCCCCTAGCAAACCATTGCCAGTGCTGTTGAAAAACGTAAATGCTGACGACCAACGCCGTTTATCTGAAAATGAGCAATTTATTAGCGCCTTAGCTAAGCTTGAAAGTATTACCATACTTGCCGATGACGATAACGGTCCTGCTTCAGCAAGTGCCGTGGTTGGTAGCTTATCACTATTAATTCCAATGGCTGGCTTAATTGATAAAGATGCTGAGTTAGCGCGTTTAGACAAAGCAATTGATAAGTTATCAAAAGATGCTGACCGTGTACGTGCCAAACTTAATAATGAAAGTTTTGTTGGCAAAGCACCTGAAGCAGTCATTAATAAAGAAAAGGCAAAGTTGGCTGAAGCTGAATCTACCATAGCTAAAATGGTTGACCAGAAAGCTCAAATAGCTGAAATTTAATTAGTTAATGTAAAATAAGCTTTAAAAGCCAGCATCTTAGCTGGCTTTTTTTTATTATAAAAAAGTCTGCCAATCTTGGTATTTTATAGAGATTCCTAAATTCTATTGTGTTAATATGACTTCGCGTTGAGTTTTTGCGTTTCGGGATAAGGAGAGATCTTGTGGTCAACAGACCTATGATCAGCCTAGACGCTTTAATATGTGTTACTGGAAACCTTTCTCTACCTTCTTTTAGATAGAGAGCATTTACTCCGTATATGGCCGTTTTGGCTAAACTTTAATTTTTGACCTGCGAGAAATGTTGGTATGTCTGATACAGTAACTGGTAAAGTAAAATTTTTTAACGAATCTAAAGGATTCGGTTTCATCGAGCAAGAAAACGGCGCTGACGTTTTTGTTCACTTTAGTGCAATCTCTGGTGACGGTTTCCGTACTTTGACTGATGGTCAAACGGTAACTTTCAGCGTAAAACAAGGCCAAAAAGGTCCTGAAGCTGAAAACGTAGTTGCATCTTAATTTAAAGTGCAAAATTTTCTTTAGTTACCACTAAAGATAGATAAAAAAACGAAACATATGTTTCGTTTTTTTGTTTCTGGCACTAAATAAAATAGCTTATCAACACTAAGGTTTTAAATAATCGGTACTCTGAATAAGTTGCCATTACTCAGTATTTTTTCCCCAGCTCGCTTGCTTGCATTCTGAATTATCGGTAAGCAATTGAAAAATAAAACATCAATAGTACTTACTGTGATGTAAACATAACGATATATTAAAAAAAACAGCAAAAATGCTGATTTTCATATCTGTAAAGTACTTATTATCTAGCGTTAAGTAATATGAGGCTCTATCAGATCGAGCATAACGTCAATATGTGCGTCTTGGTCGTTTAACGCGGCGATATAATGATACTTTTCTCCGCCAGCTTGAATAAATATATCTTTATTTTCATGCACTAACTCTTCTAACGTTTCTAAGCAATCAGCACTAAAAGCCGGACTAATAATAGCAACATGCTTATTACCTGCTTCAGCTAAACTTTCTAACGTTTCGTCAGTGTATGGCTTGAGCCACTCAGCCTTACCAAAGCGTGACTGAAAGGTCATAACATAATCGTCTTTGCCTAAGCCTAATGCTTCAACAACTAAACGCGTAGTTTTATGACTAAAGCAATAATATGGGTCGCCCTGCTCAAGAAAATACTTTGGCATACCATGATAAGAAAAAACCAACTTGTCAGGCTTACCGTGCGCTTCTATGTGTGTTGTAATACTCTGCACTAAGGCTTTTATATAAAGCTGTTTGTCATGATAACTACTTTGAAAGTGAATACTGGGTATCCAGCGCCAAGTTTTAACTTTATTAAATACAGCATCAAAAGTTGCCCCGGTAGTTGGACCGGCATACTGAGGGTATAACGGCAACACAATAATGTTATTCACGCCATTTTCTTGAAAGCGATCTAAGGCAGTTGCAATTGATGGGTTACCATAACGCATAGCAACATCAACCATCACTTTATCACCATACTTTTGTGTCAGAGTATGCTCAACTTTAGCTTTTTGTTGTTTGCTGATCACTAACAAGGGCGAACCTTGCTCTGTCCAAATACTTTCATAAAGTTTGGCTGACTTTTTTGGGCGCACTCTTAAAATAATGCCATGTAAAATAACTAACCAAATCAAGCGAGGTATTTCTACTACGCGTGGATCTGATAAAAACTCTCGCAGGTAACGTCTTAATGCTCCTGTTGTGGGGCTATCGGGTGTGCCTAAGTTAGTTAGTAATACGCCTGTTTTCGAGGTGCAATCATGAATTTCTTTACTTTGCCCTGCATATCTTGACATGGATTATCTCTATAAAATTTCGTTAATTGCCTGAATAAACTCTGCTGAGTCAGGCTTTACACGACTATTAAAATGCTTAACTGTTTTACCATCTGCGCTAACGAGGTACTTATAAAAGTTCCACTTAGGGGCTGTGGTTTTATCTGCTAATGTTTTAAAAATTGGGTGTGCTTCGCTACCAAAAACATGCACAGGTGATAGCATAGTAAATGTTACGCCATAATTAACAAAACATATATCGGCGGTATCTTTTTCATTATCTTCTTCTTGGAAAAAATCATTGGAAGGAAAACCAATCACTACTAAGCCTTTATTTTCATATGCTTTATGTAAGCTTTCAAGGGCTTTAAATTGTGGAGTAAACCCGCAATGGCTGGCGGTATTAACAATTAATATGGCTTTACCTGCGGTTAGTTGGCATAAATCTAGTTGCTCTTTAGCGTGTAATTTTTTCTCATTGTGCTGCATAAACGCTAAACAAGACGAGGCTGGCTTTAACTGTTCTGATTGAGCAATATCGACATTTTTTTCGGCTTTCACCATAAATGAAGTTAAAGCCATCAAGGTAATTATTGTGAAGTATTTCATGCGTTTCCTTTCAGCACTTTTACAAAGGCATATTATCGTAATTATTCAAGCAAAGGAATTGCCTATACCGTTGAAAATGCCTCATTAATAGATTTATTTTATATACGAAAGTCATTGTGGTTTTGATCACATAACTTACATTTAGGGATAATAAATAAAGAAGCGCTCGGAATATCTGTTACTAGCCTTTATTGAACGATATAGTATCATAAGCAAAGTTGCATTAACTGACATAAACACGCGTTAATGCTTTGCCCCTAATATCAAAATGTATCAATTAGTTAAGTGAAAAAGTTTGTCAAACCTAAATATCGAAAATAAAACCACATCAACAAACAATGATAGCTTGTTAAGCGCGAACAATTTAACTTGTATTCGTGAAGAACGAGTTTTGTTTGAAGATTTAAATCTCAGTATTTTTCCTGGTGATATTTTACAAATTGAAGGGCCTAATGGCGCGGGTAAAACCAGTTTAATGCGTATACTTGCTGGCTTATCTCAACCTTATGATGGCGATATACATTTTCAAGGTAAAAGCATTACAGATCAGCGTGAATTATTTCATCAAAATTTATTATACCTAGGGCACTTACCCGGTGTTAAAGACGAGCTAACTGCTCAAGAAAACCTGGAGTTCAACCTTGCTTTACATGGACTAGATGCCAGCACGGCTGAAAGCACCTTAGCTGAAGTTAACTTATTAGGCTTTGAAGATGCACTAGCTTCGCACTTAAGTGCAGGACAGCATAGGCGCATTGCTTTATCGCGATTATGGCAGAGCCAAGCTAAAATTTGGATTTTAGATGAGCCCTTTACTGCAATCGACAAACTAGGCGTAGAAAAGTTAGAGCAGCTATTTTTGCAACATGCTGATAACGGCGGCTGTGTCATTTTAACCACGCATCAAGATCTCTCATTACCCGCCGAGCGAGTAAAGAAAGTTTCTTTAGCTTATCGGTTTTATTAGGGTAATTATTCATGACACAACTATCTTATCGTGCCGCTTTCGCGTTAATTGTTAAAAGAGATTTAAGAATCGCCTTTCGTCACCGCGACGACATTATTAACCCCTTACTTTTCTTTATTATTGTTGTAACGCTTTTTCCTTTAGGTGTGGGCCCAGAAAGCACCATGCTCTCACGCATTGCACCCGGCATTATTTGGGTAGCAGCCCTTTTATCGACTTTACTCTCGCTAGACAGGTTATTTAAGTCTGATCATGCTGATGGCTCTCTTGAGCAGATGTTACTTAGCCCACATCCGATATTTATTTTAGTTTTGGCTAAAATTGTCGCGCATTGGTTACTCACCGGCTTACCCTTAATACTCATAGCACCTTTGTTAGCGGTATTATTGCACTTACAAGAAAGTAGCTACATCGCACTAATGCTTACCCTATTATTGGGCACCCCTATATTAAGTTTACTAGGTGCAATTGGTGTCGCTTTAACCGTTGGTATCAAAAAAGGTGGGGTGCTGTTAAGTCTGTTGGTATTGCCACTTTATATACCGGTACTTATTTTCGCTACCAGTGCCATTGATACTGCCGGAATGAACTTACCTTATAACGGACAACTTGCTATAATCGCGGCAATATTTTTTGCCTCGTTAACCTTGGCCCCCTTTGCTGTTAGTGCAGCGCTGAAAGTGAGTACAAATTAATATGATGTGGAAATGGCTTCACCCTTATGCAAACCCTGAAATAAGCTATCATTTTGCAGGTAAAATATTACCTTGGTGCGCACGTTTGGCTTTTGCATTCTTAACCATAGGGATTACTTGGGCATTGTTGTTCGCCCCAGCAGATTACCAACAAGGCGATACGTTTAGAATTTTCTATATCCATGTACCTGCGGCAATGCTTTCTATGGGCATTTATCTTGGTATGGCTATTGCCGCGTTGTCAGGCTTAGTTTGGCAATTAAAATTAGCCGATGCTTCGGCAGCTGCTATGGCGCCCATTGGGGCTACTTTTACTTTCATTGCTTTAATTACTGGCTCGGCATGGGGAAAACCTATGTGGGGAACTTGGTGGATTTGGGATGCTAGACTGACTTCAGAATTAATATTATTATTTTTATACTTAGGCGTTATGGCGTTACATAATGCATTTGATGATAAAGCCTTAGCAGGTAAAGCAGCTGGCATTCTTGCTTTAGTGGGGGTTATTAACCTACCTATTATTAAGTACTCAGTTGAGTGGTGGAATACGCTGCACCAAGGCGCAACCGTAAGTAAGTTGGGTCAACCTTCCATGACTGCTGATATGTTTTGGCCATTTTTAGTGTGCTTTATTGGCTTTGCTTTTTTAGTAACCGCCTTAATATGTCTTCGCTTTCGTACTGAAATATTAAACCGAAATAGTATGCGTCCTTGGGTACGTGAATTAGTGACTACAGAGGTGAAAACGCATGCAGTTTGATAGTATCAGCGCCTTTATAGATATGGGCGGTTATGGCTTTTATGTTTGGTTATCTTATGGCGTAAGTATTTTTGCCTTAGCCCTATTAATTTTTACTAGTATCAGTAGCCATAAAAAAATTAAGCTACAAATAACTCAACGCATTAAACGTGAAGAAAAATTACGCCAAGCGGCTAAATTGCAGCAAGCACAAACCAGTAATGACAATAGTCATAACATTTAAGAGGTAATATTATGAATCCCCGTCGTAAAAAACGATTAACGATAGTAACGTCATTAATCATAGGTTTAGGTGTAGTGGCAGGACTTGTTTTGTATGCATTAAGTCAAAATATTGATTTATTTTATAAGCCATCTGAAATATACAATGGTAAAGAAGACACAGGTCTAAAAGCGATAGACGGTCAAAGGTTACGTATAGGTGGCTTAGTTGTACCAGGTAGCGTACATCGTAATAGTGAGACCTTACACGTAAGCTTTAAACTTGCAGACATGAGAATGCCTATTAGCTTCTCAGAAAGTGACCCAACGGTTACGGTTACTTATGACGGTATATTGCCTGACTTATTTCGCGAAGGCCAAGGTATAGTTGCCAACGGCACATTGGTTGATGGTAATACAATTAAAGCCAGTGAAGTACTCGCAAAGCATGATGAAAACTACATGCCTAAAGAGCTAGCTGACGATATGGGTAAAAAACACGAAAAACCAACATATTAATCTCTCGAGCTATCAAGTTTATTTTAATTAGCGACTGTTAATTAATAAACTCAGGAAAACTCAATAAAAAACGCAAAGTGGTGACACTTTGCGTTTTTTTATGTGACCGGTTTAAAACCGTTTCTACTTTTATTTATGCGCTATTGATGTCGATGGTATGCCTTAATCGCAACAACTGAAAATATACCGACTAATGCGACGATAAGGGTTAATAACAATAATGCTTCAGCCCGTAATAAAGTATTTAACCAATCTATCGGGTAACCTTTTATTGTTAGCCATGAATATTTAAGCATATTAAAATACGCTTACGCATCCATACTAAGAATACGATTTACTCTTCGAAGTATGTGCCCCAACCATCGTATTCAACTTTACATTGTTTTGCTAATTCGTACATTTTTTTTGTTTCATCAAAAATAATGTCAAAATCTAAGGCTTGCTCGGTAATAATGTCAAAAGCAAAAACTTTCTCGCCTGACTCTAACTCAGCCTCTTCTGGCTCTTCAATTTCAAAACCACTTTTAAAGGCGGTAATCGCGGCTTTCTCAAGCACATCAAAATCAGCGCTAGAAAAGTGATGCTCTATAGTGTGGTGCACTTCTTCGTTAGTGCCATCTTCGACTAACGCTGCGATTAAATCTTCGGTGTGCTCTTTCCATTCTTGTAATTCTTCATCGATCATTATTTTGTCTCACTTTTTTGCTTATTTTGTGAATTCTTGTCATTAACTTTTGGCAACTCGTGACCTGTTTCGTCGCTTAATTGTGTTATTTTAACTAGCATATCGCTACGTGTTTGATTGGTTATACTGCGAATTTTGTCTTTATCTTCACAAGATAAATAAACCGGCGGTAAGAATTCAACAATCATTTTACCGTTATCCCAGCGATTTAAATCTATGGTTTTATGTGTATTACTCGCACACACTGGAATAATTGGCACCCCTGCTTTAGCAGCCGTTCGAAATGCGCCAGTTTTAAAAGGTAATAAACCTCGACCATAGCTGCGTGTTCCTTCAGGAAAGAGCCATACAGATAGCTTTTTTTCACGAATTTTATTGGCGGTCATGTCGATGGTATTCATGGCTTTATTTTTGTTTTTACGGTCAATTAAAATATTACCGGTTAGCCAATACATTTGCCCGAAAAAGGGGATCCACTTTAAACTTTTCTTGCCAACACTCACAGTGCCAGGTTGAACCGCATTACTTACCGTAAAAATATCATAGCTATTTTGATGGTTACAAACGTAAACCACAGGGCCAATATTTTTTACTGAATCAGGTATTCTAATTTCGACCTCTAGGCCTAAAATTTTTGAAACTTTACCTAAATACTTAGCTGTATGATGAACATTGTCGCGATGAAATGGTCGGATCAAACAGAGTAAAATTGAACAAATGGAGGTAATAACTAAAGCCAAAGTCATCAATATGACACGTATAACAGCTAACAAAAGACATTCCTAGAAAATTTATAAGGCGTGATTATACCTTTAATTGATAAAATAGCTAAAACTACTATGCATTCTATTCGCTGAAAACTGTCTAACGAACATATCGTCATACAGCTATCATTTTGTAAATACTTAAAGACAGTAGAGTCCCTTATCGCGCCACTTGAATTTCTCGGTACTTTTTATAAAGTAGTTTTAAATACTCATACTCAAAAGCTGAGCCCGAAGCGTAGTACCTAAAAGGTAGCCTAGCTCTAGCGTCAATACTGTTGACAAGTGAAAGGTACAACTCTTGTTCCGCTGTCATACCAAATATATCTAGTACTTGTTGGTCAGCAAAGCTATCAAATGCCAAGCCTGTAGCATCTCTAAGCGACGAAGGTCCTAATAAAGGTAAAACCAAATATGGACCTGCCCCTACGCCCCAAAAACCTAATGTTTGGCCAAAGTCTTCATTTTGCTCAGCTAAACCCAAAGGTGTTGCAACATCTAATAACCCAACCATGCCGATAGTTGAGTTTACAAAAAACCGTCCAAAAGTCTCACCTGCCACGGAAAATTTAAACTGTAAAACCGAATTAATAAAGGTTGATATTTCAGCTAAATTATTAAAAAAATTACTCAGTCCGGTTTCAACAACATCTGGGGTAATTGCTTTATAGCCATCAACTATAGGTAATAATACATACTCATCAGCTTTAGCATTAAAATAATACATTCGGCGATTAAAGCCTTCCCAAGGATCGTTATAAGCACTAAAAACACCAAGCTCTTCATTATTTTCAGGCACAGGTACTATTGGGGTAGCGACATTATTTTCTAATTGAGGAACTGAGGAGCATGCCGCTAATAAAGTACAAGCTAATACCATAATAGATCTACGGCATTTATTTGAAATGGCTAACATTAGTTCGTCCCTCTTTGGAATGTGGTATCAAGATATTCAACAAAATTTTGTCTATCAAAATTTCCACAATGCCCACCACGAGGAAAAATTTTTGCCCGGCTACCAAAAGTATCTTTTAAATAATCGATTTCACCTGTTTGTAAAATAATATCGTCTTTACTCGTCACCAAAAATACTTTCTCTGAGCTTTTTAAATAAGCTTCAATTTGGTGCAAACTATAACGCTTAATAAGATCCGCTTTAGTGATATTGGGATCTTCTCGCTGTGCTCTTGGTAGCATAGCGCGATCAAAATAATCGCCAAAGGTAATATTACTTGCCCGCTGCATAGAGTGAGTTAAACTTTCAAGCTTATCTATTTTGTGGTTTTTATAAGTAATTGCGCCGGTATTAAAGCTCACATCAATAGCAAATATCATATCCGAAGACGACATTCTAAAAGATGCGCCAATTAACAGCTTTAACTCTGCTTCGGTTAACTCAACATTTTTAAATAAGCTGTAAACCGAGCTTTGATCAAACCTTGAAGATTCTTGTGCTGAATAAATCGTTGAAAAACGAGCAAATATTTCGTCGAACATGGCTACAGCAGCAGACCGGTTGTTGCGCAGATCAAAATATTGGTCGAGAATACTGACTGAATTATACAAACTAACCGGTGGGTTAATTAATAAGACTTTTTCAAAATTAAACACTTGCTCTTGTTCATCAAGTAACGCCAAAAATGCAGAGTGCGCACCGCCCAAACTATAACCTGTAAGTGAAAATGACGATGCTTGAACATTATCTTCGGCTTGAACTTGTGCCCAAACCAACTGCATTACCTTGTACAACTCTTTTGCATCATGAGTTAAATCACCGGGCATGTATTTCGTGTTTGTTGAGTTAACTATAAAATTAGCAAATGTTGGTGAAGATATGGAAATGACATGATAACCCTGCTGAAAAAAACTTTTTTGAAGGCTAATCATCTTAGCGCTTTCAAAGCTTGCGCCTGTACCCGCTATAACAAAAATTAACGGCGCATCACCCTCTTGTTTAACTAGTGAATATTTCATTTGCTTGTTAAACCAAAATACTTCAGAAATTTCATCAAGTGGTTTAATCGTAATGCGCTTATTAATTGTATCAAGCGTATCTGGGAGGTCGGCAGCGGGTATTTGACAGTAACCGGTAACTGTTGCTTGGTAACGGGAATAATCTAAGTCGCAAACAGTTGGCGTATTCTCTTCAACCAAATTAGCTTCTTTACTGGTACACCCTGCTAATATCAGGATGAATAAAACACTCAAAATTCGCACAAACTATTCCTATTGCCATGTATTTAAAAGTTTATTTGTTCTCTAAAACTGATAAAACACAGCACCTTAATTGTGCTGTATTTAAGCATTATAGCTTTGCTTTTGAGTACTTGAATAATATCCGCTAGTTTATCGAACGAAAGATTATTTGATTTGAGCGCTAGATTAAAAGTTTTATAATTGCAGCGCTTAGCTATATTCTAACTTTTGACAACAAAAAAGTATCTAACTTAGCGAAGTAATTGCTAAAAAATTAGTAAAAAACTGCTAACTAATTTTTCAACAGTAATCTAAATAGCTCTTTCAGTGCTGTGTTTTTAAATCATAATTTTAGACGGTTCTTTCAAACAGCAAGCTCAAACAGTACCTTTAAGAAATACAGCAAACTAAAGTTCATCGTTTTATCAGCGTCGCTGACATTCCCCACCAGCAATATAAGTAATTAAATATAGGCAATAAAAAAGCCAACTCAAATTAATGAATTGGCTAAAGTAGATGTTACCAACGCTTATGAACTAATCACAACTTTAGTTACTGTGTTAGTTATTTAAGTTTAGTAACTAAGACCAGTGATATAATAAGCAAGCTGCTTAAAATAGCGCTTCGTCGATATCAAACAATGCACTTTGTCCAGACTTCGCTGATGTTATCAATGACTGACAACGTGGCAGTAATCTTGAAAAGTAGTAACGTGCTGTACGAATTTTACTTTCGTGAAAGTTTTTATCTTCACTCGCAGATAACGATACTTCAGCCATTTTAGCCCAAACGTAAGCCATAGCGGTGTAACCAAAAACGTGTAAGTAGTCATTAGCTGCACAACCAAGTTCTTCTGGGGAAGCTTGTGCGGCAGTTAACAAATGCTCAGTTAAATTAGCGAGTTCATCTGTTGCTGCTGCCAATGGTTGCGTAAACTCTTGCATAGACTCACTGTTACATTGTGCGATATATGCGCGAACTTCTTCTAGAAACACCAAGACTAATTTGCCTTTACTACCCGCAACTTTACGCGCTAATAGATCCATCGCTTGAATACCATTAGTGCCTTCATAGATTTGTGAAATGCGCGTATCACGCACTAATTGCTCTTGTCCCCATTCTCTTACATATCCATGACCACCAAATACTTGTTGGCCAGCAACTGTACTTTCAAAGCCCAGATCGGTGAAAAATGCTTTAGCGATCGGTGTCATTAATGCCACAAGATGGTCTGCTTTTTCTTGCGCTTCACCAGTACCGTATGTCGCTATATCTAATTGCATAGCAATGTAAGTTGATAACGCACGTGAACCTTCATTTAACGCTTTCATGTTTAATAACATACGACGAACATCGCCATGAACGAGTAATGAATCAGCTTGAGCATCAGGTGATTTTACGCCTGATAACGAGCGACCTTGAATTCGATCTTTAGCGTATTCTAAAGCATTTTGATACGAACGCTCTGCTGCACCTAAGCCTTGAATACCAACACCAATACGTTCAAAGTTCATCATGGTGAACATACAGGCTAAACCTTTATTGAGTTCGCCTACTAAATAACCTTTAGCGCCATCAAAATTCATTACACAGGTAGCAGAAGCATGAATACCCATTTTATGTTCAATTGAACCACAACTTACGTTGTTAGACTCGCCAATGGTTTCATCGTCATTTACATGAAATTTTGGTACTAAGAATAAAGAAATACCACGAGGACCTGCAGGTGCATCAGGTAGTTTCGCCAGCACTAAATGAACAATGTTTTCAGTTAAGTCATGTTCACCGGCTGTAATAAATATTTTTGTACCTGATATTAAGTAGCTGTCATCATCTTGCGGCACGGCTTTTGTTCTGATCATGCCTAAATCTGTGCCAGCATGTGCTTCAGTTAAACACATACTTGCTGCCCAATCACCAGCATACATGCGTGTTAGATAACGATTTTTTAATTCCTCACTGCCATGCTTAGCTAGCGATAACCCTGCGCCAGCAGTTAAACCTGGGTAAAGTGAAAATGAGATATCTGCCGAACACAACATTTCTTCATGGAATGCGGTGATAACTTTTGGCATACCCATGCCACCAAAATCAGGATCACCACCTAATGATGTCCAACCGCCTTCGGCATAGGTTTTAAATGCTGCTTTGTATCCTGGTGCGGTAGTGACATTACCGGCATCAAAAGTTACACCAGTTTCGTCGCCATTACGTGATAAAGGGGCGATTTCTTGCTCAGCAATTTTTGCACAACCTTGCAAAATAGCTTCTGCGGTATCTTTGTCTACTCGTTCAGCCAACGTGGGTAATGACTGCCATAATTTGTCAGCTTTAAATACGTCATACAACAAAAAACTCATATCTTTCAAAGGCACTTGATAATCAGCCATTACATTCTCCGAACAGGTAATTTAAACAATTAATTAAAACACGCGTTTGAATATATATTAAACCCAGTAAAAGTAAAGTAAAAACGAGAAATTAGCTTGCCAGCAAAAATTAACGTAAGCTCTATTGAGGCACAGTTGAAAATAAAGGCTAGCAGTGAAGTTTATTGGTGTTGTAGTTATTTTAATATTGATTTTTTCTGAAATGGCTTCGGCTGAACAAGTGCAATTCAATAAAGTAAATGTCGATAATTATGTACAATTTAACTATCGATGGATTGATCAGGCGCAACAAAAGCAATCGCTAAGTTTTGCTATTGATAAAACAATGATATTTGATCGTTTTAGAAACTTTAGAAATTATGATGCGATTTACGCAAAAAAGTATGTAGATAAAAAGATTAGACAGTCATTGATAAAGTCCCCTATTCCAGGCGTAACTGTTAATTTTCTTGGTTATGGCGATAATTTACAAATAGAGTTAAAGGGAAAAAACCAAGCAGATATTGATAAAGCACATGCAACTATTGCTCAACTCGAAAAAGATTTCATGCTAGAGCAACTAGAAAAAAGCTATTACACCCAATTTATGTCATTCAACAATCAGCTAGCCATCAAACCCGATCATGTACGTTTCGCGCTAGCATCTATAGCTGATTTTTCGGCGCTTAAAGAGATAATTCTAGATAAATTTCCAGAGCAAAATATCAGAGAAGTTACTAACTATGTGCTTGGTTTTGTGCAAAGTATTCCATATTCAACTTTAGAGTCTAGAACGACTTCAACAGGTGCTGGCTTTAATCCCCCTTTGCAAACGCTTTGGCAAAACCAAGGAGATTGCGATAGTAAGGTTACCCTCATTGCGGCTATTTATAGAGCCTTAATGCCACGCATTAAAATGATGCTGGTTTTTATTGATAACCATGCATTACTTGCCATGGAAATTGAGCCTAAAGCCGATGAAATAACCATTACGGTTGATAATGTAAATTATATTTTGCTTGAGCCTACCGGCCCAGCATTGATGAAAATGGGCGAAATATCAGCAGACTCAGAGTTTGCCATTCGCAATGGCCGTTATTATGCTGAGCCTTTTCAGTAATAATAAGTTAGCCAGTAACTAGCGATAAAATACTTTCTCTAAGTGCATTTAAACTAATTGGCTTAGCAATGTGTAAATTCATACCTGCGGTTAAACATTGTTGCTTGTCTTCTTCACGTGCATGGGCTGTCATAGCAATAATAGGTAATTGGCCATATTGAGGTTGAGCGCGTATATGTTGAGTGGCCGTTAAACCATCCATAACGGGCATTTGAATGTCCATTAAAACAATATCAAATACTTGTAACGCTAATGTGTCGAGTGCCTCTTGCCCATTTTGAGCAATAACTACTTTCGCCTGCATTGACTCTAATAACTTAATAGCAACGAGTTGATTAACTAAGTTATCTTCTACTAATAGCACCTTAATTCCAGCTAAATCGTTAATATTTGGCTTAATAATTTCTGGTTTATTAATTTTCGCTGTTTTATCTTCATTCATTACCAAGGGTTTTAGTGCTTTGGCTATTTTAGGAATAACTTGTCGATACAAAGGCATTTCAAGTAATAAATAATGAATATTGTGTTGCGTTAGTTGTTCAAGAAGTGCCGTTGAAATAATACTGCCTGTAGGTTGGCATAAGGCGAGCAAAGTTAGATTGTTGAGCATTAACTTCAGTTCTGTCTCTTTAAAGCCTTGCGGATAATCACTACTATCAACGAATAGTACTTTCGTGGTTGTATCTGTCTCAGCATCTAAACATTCGAGACTAGCAACGTCGATAATTTTTTGTGAAATATCTGCAAAGTTTTCACACAACGCCTTCGGTAACTCAACGCCAAAATTAATAACCGTGCAGGTTGAAAAATCAGAGGTAAACTTAGTTAAACATTGCTCTGAATAGTCACCATGACAATGAGCAATATTGGTGTCATTCAAAGGCAGCGCCAAAATAAACTCAGCCCCTTGGCCAAGCTCGCTTTCTATAGAGATTTCACCGCCTAACAAATGCGCTATATGCTGACAAATTGATAACCCAAGCCCAGTACCACCATAAACCCGTGTCATAGATTCATCGGCCTGTTTAAAGGCTTCAAACAAACCAGCATGCTTTGATTTTTCTATGCCGATACCGGTATCTTTGACCCGAAATAAAATCGCGACATTATTGGCGTCGGTTTGCTCGGTTATAACAGAAGATAATGATACGCTAAGCGTTACTTTACCCTGCTCAGTAAATTTAATTGCATTATTTAGTAGATTACTTAGCACTTGTACCAAACGCATAATATCGGTGTGAATGTTTAATGGTACTTGGCTATCTATGGCAACATGTAAGCTTAAGTCTTTACCAGAAACTGCGGCAATATTTAGATTAATAGCTTGCGATACAATACTTTCAAGCTCTATTAGCTCTTGATGAACCGACATATTGCCTGATTCAACTTTTGCTGAATCAAGCAATTCGTTTACTAAGTAAAGCAGCGTTTCTGAAGCCGTTTGTGCATTGCCTAAATACTGCTCTTGCACTGAATTTAGTCGGCTCTGTTGTAATAAATAAAACATACCTTGAATCGCATTAATCGGCGTACGAATTTCATGGCTCATATTGGCTAAAAATTGACTTTTAATTTGGTTAGCTTCTTCTGCTTGGTTTTTCGCACGCTTTAAAGCTTGGTTAATTTTAAACTGTTGACTAACATCTCGAATTAAAACAATACTGCCGAGCAATTCATTATGTTGCCCATAAAAAGGGGCATGATAAACTTCGTAGGTATGTAGCTCTGTCGACACTGTTTTATGAGTAGCTGGTGCAACTTGGCTTTCTCCAAGGCTTTGCGCAACCTCTTCACTAATATCACTTGTAATAAAGTCATAAATATTACCGCCAAGAATATCGGCCTCTTTTTGTAACACTAGTTGCTCAACCGCCTGATTACAGCCAATTAACAGGCCTTGTTGATCATGAAAAAGAATATAATCCGGAATTGCATCCATTACCGAACGAAGCAAAGCATAGTCTCGCTGGTGCTGCTCACTTTTATGATATAGGGCTTGAGTTTTTTCTTTAACGCGCAAATCTAATTCATTATTCTGGTCTTTCAAACGTTGCATTAAACTACGGTTTTCACCAAATAAATCTTCTACAATTTTAAACCAGTGCCGCCATTCTTTTGAGGGTTTTATTTTTCCTGGGTCTCCTTCAGAGCAATGTTCAATATGGTTTATAAATTTTTTAGATGGCGCAATAAATGATCGGTAAGTAAAATAGTAAACAACCACTAACAAACTAAAGAAACCTAAAAACACCCATGCAAAAATAGTAATAAAGCGTTGGTTAATCACAGAAAAAAAATGTTCTTCCTTTTGATATTCCAACAAAATCCAATCATTAACAGGCAGTTTTTTTCTTTGCACTAGCCAATTGTCGACCGTAGTGCTTTCGGGCATATTTAATAACGTTTGGTAAGTAAACTCATTTAATTTTTCCGGCGCAGTATCACTAAAAGCGGTATGGGCATTAAGCGTTAAATTAGCGTTATTTTTGTGAAGTAATACATGACTATGTTTATCAATAATAATATAACCATGATCCTGATCGGTTACTTGGGGTAAATAGTGATATAGCCCTGCGGTATTAATATCAATTAGCAGTGCCCCTTTCATCTCATTGTCTAAATACACGCCCATGCCTAAGGCAGCATTTAAACCTTTTCCCGCTGTATCCACATAAGGCTGAGACCAAAACGTTTCATCTTGGCGTTTTGAAGACTTTATTTCTAACATTAAATCATTGGTGAGACTCTGATCACTATATTGCCAAATACTTCTAGGAACCCAAGGGTATAAATTAACGAATCGGCGAACTGAAATATAATACAACCAATTAGCCGCTTTAATCGACTCTTGCGCTGTTACAAATGCAGGGGTTAGTGCATTGGCCATAATCAACTCATTTTTAAATGATTGATTGAACACATCAATACGACCAACTCCGGTAATATTTCCGGTCATAACACGATTGTTCGTCATAAGATTTTGACGATTTTTCAGCTGATAAAAATACTTACCCTCTTGTTTAAGCGCGGGCACTGTATCGGGTAATTCTTCAGGAAAGCGTAAGTAATACTCTGCTAAATCTCGAATACCACTGAGGGTTTCTACTGTACTGGTAAGTTTATTGTTTAGCTGAGTACTATATTTGCTCATTTGAGCTAATGAATTGTCGCGGTGCTCTTCTCGAGCAACATAGTAATTATAAAAGGTAATAATAAAAGTGAGCAGCATAATGCCTGAAAAAATCACGATCACTGATTTATTGTAGTGCTGAAAAATTTGCTCTTTTGAGTTTTCTGCTAACACTGAGAAGCCTTAGTGGTGTTAATTAAAACCGAATACGCCAATATTACATATTAGCTTAAGTGATATGTTGCAATTATTAACACTTAAATGAAAGGCTTAATAATAAAACAAAGTTGCTACAGAGGATAGTAGTGAAAGGTTAGCGCTGAGACACTAACCTTGCACTTTTTCTATTAACGACAAATAACTTCGAGCGTCGAAACGGTGTAATTATAAATTTTCTTCAGCAAAAGACGCTAATCGACTGCGAACAACACCATTTAAATTAATATTACTACTACCTGGAAAGTCTTTGAAGCGCTCAACTATATAAGTTAGCCCTGAAGTAACCGCCGTTAAATAGTTGCTGTCAATTTGAGCAAGATTGCCCGAGCAAACTAGCTTAGTCCCTTCACCGCAGCGAGTAATAATGGTTTTTAATTGTGAAGCTGTCAGGTTTTGGCACTCATCGAGCAACACTAGTGCATTTTGAATACTGCGCCCACGCATAAAGTTTACCGACTTAAACTGAATATTACCTTTGTCCATAATGTAATTCAGGCTACCACTCATATTTTCATCTTGCTTGTGTAGCACTTCTAGCGAGTCGGTGATAGCGGCTAGCCAAGGTGCCATTTTTTCTTCTTCAGTGCCGGGTAAAAAACCAATAGACTCAGCTATTTCTGGCGTACTACGAGTCACGATAATTTTGTCGTATAACCCACGTTCTATCACTTGCTCTAACGCAGTAGCCAAAGCCAGTAAAGTTTTTAGGTATTATAAACTCAAAATAGATACACCGACCGACCGATTGAGTGTTATTATTTACAACCATCTATCTGAAAGTCGATATAATTTTAAGGTATACCTAAGTTAGTCCTATGAATAATTATAAAAATAAAAGCATCCTCAATATCGACAATGCAATTTTCCAAAGCTTAGCCCCAAAAGGCAGCTTTTTACAACATTGTTTAATCAACTCTAAATGGGATGATGAAAACGAAAAAAGCTCCTCTCTTGCGCATTACAATTTACGATTAGCGATATCAAAGTTACTGCAACTGATAAATGCTGACGAAGAAGAGCACCAAGCACTAATCCATTTATTAGTGAGTAAATCAGAGACTGTAACCATCACAGATCTAATCCAAGGTTACAAGTCAGTTGAGCTAGCATTAGTAAACAGCTTTCCTTTGAGCAGAGCCAAAAGCTACAGCACCGCTGTCAGAAACTTTTTCAATTCATTCAGTGCTCCCATAGAAAATGATTTTAATGCAACCGAATTAGCTTATGAAACACTGTTATCAACAAATATAGACTTTAAGAAAAACCCCAACATCGACCTTTTTACCATTGATGTAAAAAATAAGATTAAGTTTACCGTTATTGATCCCGACACTTTGCCAAATCTATTTGTTAAAGACTCGGTTTTACACGATCTTCTGATCAATTTAGAAAACGCTTCAAAAGAACAGCCATTTGAATACTCAGTCATTGTGGGCTTCAAAAAGTTGTTACGCGAAATTGATCAGTGGCCTGAAAATTCTGAAATAAAGATTTTGCTTAACAAGCCATTAAAAAAATTAACACCAACAGGAGTTAACGAGGCACTAATCGATTTTGAGAAAAACCTATTAAGAGCTTTCCCAAATAGAAAGTTGAATCAGTTAAGTACACTATTTAGACAGAAATTATTTGATCATGGACTAACTGCTCCTGAGCTAAATAAAGCGAAAGACCTTTTCAAAACCAATTTCAACAGCTCAGGTCAGTTAAAATTTAAACCACGGTTCATAATTCAATGCAAAGGCATTGAGCATATTGTAGATTCGTTTCAACTACCATTGGTTCTGCCGTTGGAGAGTGTGGGCGAGAATTGTTTTAATCAGTTAGAAAAAATATCAGAAACCAGCGCTGCCGATACGGACAGCGTAACTGACCTAATAGAAATCTTAATGCTGCTTCAGCAAGGAGGATATAGTGATGCGAGATTACTATTTGCTAAAAAGCCCGAAGACTTGATTACTTATCATGTTTCCAAAGGCTTAGTAGATCTAGAGTTATTAATAACCAATCACTTCCCTGACGACAAGCTCGAAAAACTAAAACTCATTCGTGACTTTCTGAACCTATGCGAAACCCCAACTCAAAGTGGAAGGCTACTCAAAGATTATGAGATTGATTCGACTATCAATCCAAAAGAAAAAATCAAAACAATGGCTTTTCACGGGTATTCCAAAGCTAACGGGAAAAAGAGAGATGTAACTGTCGAGTTTAACCTGACCAAATTAAAACCGTTGTTAAAATTAAACAGCGTACTTGTTACCGCGCTGAACAACCTACAAACTCACACTGCCACTACGCCAATGCCTGTCGCATCATTATCTGACATAGAGCGAATTTTGGGCTATGTCATAGATACATCATCAGAGTCGGCACAAATCAAGCATATCCTTGTCAGCCCTTTATTTGAATTAGAACAGCGAGATTTCAGGTTAGGTTTTGCTCAACTTGAAGACATCATCGATGAGCAGGATATGCAATTAAAGGCACCTAGAAGCCAAGGTCTACGTACATTCTTAAGTAATCACGCGGGTAAAATCAATGGCCTGATTGATATAAAAAACTGTGGTTTTAATTCTCGGTTTAGTGCTTCTGATGAAATGAATGCTCAAAAGCTCATTGAGCCTGTTGATGAGAATGGTGATGTTTTACCCAGCCCTATTCAAAATCAACAACAATCGCTATCAGAGTTAAGAAAAAATGTACAAGAGTACTTTGAAAAGCCAATTAACCAGATACTATATGCGTGTAAGAAAGAAGTTGAATGCTATAAACAACTTGTATCTACTTTTAACACTTACACGGAAAAAGACGAAAATGGGGTTCACATCAAAGATATCCCAGAAGAAGTTCTTGCTTTAGTTAAAGATAATCAAGTTGACGAAGGTCGGTTAATCCTAAAGTCACAAGCGAGTGCCTTTAGAAAAGAGTTTACACGTGAAGTTGTGATGGGAGCTTACCTTCGGCATCAACTATCCATTGGATCAGCAAGCACAACCTACTGCTCTCAAAAATCTGAATTAATCCCAACTTATGTAAAACACTGGTTTCCTAATACTGGAACTGGCATGAGAGACTTCTTTTGGTCAGGCATATTTTTACCAAAAAACATTCTTCTTGTGTGCTTTATCAGATTAGTTATCAGAACCACTTGGAATAAAGATGTAATAGCTACGTTGACTCGTGCAAATTTGCCAGAGCAAATACCAGAAGGGCCTTTTGTACTTGCTGGTTTCAAAGAAAAAGTAGGTAAAGAGACTACGCCTGTTACCATTGAGCCACATGAAAAAGAAATTCATGAGGTGATCAGCTTCCTTATCCAACATCATGACAACATGGTACGAATGGGCTTTAAACCAGAGAGTATTTGGGATACTCCGGGTTCGACAAAACTAAATTTCCTATCGGCAGCTATTATAGACAGGCTACGCGATCACTACACCCTTCCATATTTTCGGATGGAGTTATTAGCCAAACATCAAATGAATCTTAGAAAAGGTATCGACGGTAGCTTGGTTAATTCACAACGAGAGCGGAATCATGCAACCAGTAGAGTAACTTCTGCTTATCTAACGCACCCTATCGCCGTGATTGAATATGAAGCCAACAATGCAGATTTTCAGCGAAAATTTGAGACAACCGTTCAGTTTAGACATAAAGAAGCATCTATAGAGAAATACGGCTTAGATCGCAACAACATTGACGAAGATTTAATTGTAGCACCAACAGATCATAAAGAAGAATTGCCAGACTGGTTCATTTTAGCAGACGGCTCATCATGCACAGATATCTTCGCTGCTGTTGATAAATCTAAGCAAGATAGCATTTGTAAAGGTCGAAAATGCCATTCAGGAGAAGGTTGCGAGTTCAATCGCGTTGAACTGGGTGTTGATGAATTTGTACGAACCCTGCGACATCAGGCTTATTACATAGCACGTGGTGAGGTACTGCTGGCAAAGCATGGTAAAGAATATTTTGATGAGTATATTGCACCTGACATGCGATTTACGTTTGGTTTAGTGAAGTATGTAGAGCTATCCAATCCTCTAATGTTCAAAGACGCTAAAG
Organism: Colwellia sp. NW0002-52-1; assembly: GCF_057550865.1. Lineage (NCBI taxonomy): Bacteria > Pseudomonadati > Pseudomonadota > Gammaproteobacteria > Alteromonadales > Colwelliaceae > Colwellia > Colwellia sp. NW0002-52-1. The sequence goes on from NZ_BAAJLU010000001.1 coordinate 624,388, forward strand.
GGAGATTAGAAAATGAACAGTAATCTAAAATACCAATTCTTAGAAGATATAAAGCCGGAAGAGATACTAGAAGAGCATGATGATCTGCTTTTAGAAAATGCAAAACTGTTGCAAGTTACAGATGAAAAACTCGCTATTGAAGGTACTGTTTTACATTATCATGCAAAGATCACTGGCGCGAAAGCCAATGAAACGGTATTGCAAAAAGGCTCTGTAGATCTGCGTGATATATGGGTTCCCGGTGCTGCGGGATGGCAGCACCCAGTGCCTATTTTGGTTTACCCTGACTATGCCAACGCACTTGTTGAAATCATCGATATCTATGCAAACAGAGCTAAACATACGCCGACATTTGTAAAAACTGGGGTAATGTCGCAAGTTAACGTTGCAGCGCAATTCATTGAATATATGTGCTTACATGGTCATCTCGTACTAAATGGAGTAAATCAAAAGCAAATCGATAAGATGAAAGTAACGCTCAAAGAAGGTGGTATTCCAGCAACACTAGCCTTGCATGAACGAGTTAATTCATTTGTCGATTTGTTAATCGAGAATGACGAACTAGAGCCATTTTTAATCAAAGACGGTAATACCGAAAACTCTAAAGTAACGAGTATAAGAGTACCTAAGATTGCCCAATGTATCGGTGCGGTTAGTCTTGAAAATCAAGTTCCAACTAGTGTTTACCAAAAAGTAACAGAACACCTAAAATCAAAGGGAATTAAATTCGGTGCTAGTTTAGCATCCAAAGGCGCATCTGCACCTTCTCAACCAGCAGTTAAATCTTTGAATAACTGGTTTGGTACTTGGAATAGGTTTGCAAAACTAGATAACGAAGATCGGATGCAGTTTATTCCTTTTCCTAACCCTAACCAGCTTTCTAAAAAACTAGGTAAAGTAGCTGGTCGCACGAAAAATTTGGATTTAGAGCATGTTGTTGATCTATTGGGCGGTTCACACCTTTGGGTATATGAATACTCCTCAAAAATAATTTCATTAGTAAATGAAATTACCAGCTTAAAAAATCAATATCTTGATGAAGGGCTTCGCCATCGCACACTTACTGAAGGTAGATTTCCAGAATTTTTAGTTAGCTCTCAAAAAGTTAAAGAGCTTGAAAAGCTGCTAGACATTGAAATCCATAAATCGAGTTTAACCGCTTCAGATAAAGATTCTGAGGCGTTCTCTGTCACCGAGGTGATCACGCTATTGATGACCGCATGTTATGTCATATTGCAAACTTACAACGCAAGAAGACAAGCAGAAATCCAGCACCCTCTCATAGGTATTACGGAAGAGTTCTTCCGTTGCAAGGATAAAAAATTCAATTGGTATCAAGCCTGCTTTTATAACGAGAAAAATGGTGAGCGCCGCTGGTACACAACTAACAACGGTAGTACCAAAGCAATTCAATGCTTAATTAAATTGAAAAAAGCATGGGGGGCTGTTGATGTTGACGGCTTGTTTAATGTGCCAACCTTTAGAATTGATGAACAAGATAACTTCAAACACTATAAATATCATTTTAATAAGGGAAAAGATTCAAAGATCACTGGCAACGCCTTCTTAAAAATGATGCTAGGTGATGCAGAAGTGGATATGAAAAGCCACCCATTCAGACGTATCTACGCTGTTATTTACCATTATCAGTATAAAAACGCAGACTTACTAGCATTATGTCACCAGCTAGGACATGTTGATCCCGAAGAAACAACTGTGTATGTGACGGAGCCTGCCGCTAGAGAAACGCATGAGCAACTTCATCATAAAACCAAGCTGACTCGGAATGAGAAAGCTGAATCAACCATTGCGATAAAAGAAGAAAACAAGGCTCTAGATAAAATCATTGCTGAAGTAGGTGTTGAAACAACGGCAAAAGATATTCTAGCTCTGCTTATGGGAACCGAAGAAATGGCAGGTAAATATACTTCTTATTTGAAAAAGGTTTATCGTGTTTTACAAAAGAGTGTGAGGTTCAACAACTATACCAAAGACAAGTACGGTAAAGGCTTTAGCGAATTACCTGACGAAGAAAAAAGTAATGAAATGGCTCAAGTGCTGGATGCTAGAGGCCACAAACACAAACCTAAACCACATGCTACTTGCCATAAAAAAGAGGGAGAAGCTAAAAAGCATAAGGCACCTTGTGAACCATCTGTGTGTAAAGGCTGTGCATACCAAGAAGTAAAACGAACCCAGCTTGATATTATGAAAGAAGACTTAATCGCGCTAAAGGCAGTCCAAGCTGATTATTTGACGCTCCCTGTTGAACGTATGCGAGCTAAGGAACAAAGCGCTAATTTAGAGATTTTAATTGAAAGCCATGAACGCACAATGAAAAGAAGTAAGAGTATTTTCCAAGCGGAGCAACCTAATGGCTAAGACAAAACAAACCCAAGATCCCCAACAAAAAGAAGCTTTTGAGCGCATTGAAAGAAAAGTGGAAATACTTGAAAAGTGGGCAAGCGAGGGAATCCCCTTTGTATTAGTTAATGGTAACAAACAGGTTGATGACAAAGGAAAATATGTCCTTGAATTCTTCCCTACCAGCCCTACAGGACTTAGAAAGTGGAACGGTAAACAAAATAGTAAGGATGTTGTTAAGCAATATGATATTCCGACATATACAACATCTGCAAAGTCTCTGGATGCAATACCTACGAGCTTAAAGCTAAGAATTTATGGCGATAAAAATAAACTAAACATTTGGGAAAGGCTGAAGTTTAAGGCCAAGCTGCAAGCCAACACTAAAGAAAAGAATGTCCTGCAAGAGCTAGAGGAAGAGCTTAAAGTATCTAAAGCTAATCACCAAGGACTAGCGTATGAATTAATTGAACTTCGAGTGACTAACAAACACTTGGAAGAAGAAAACAGCACGTTAGAAAACCAAATTGAAAGTGTCCGCTTGTCTATAAAATCCCAGCTTGATCTGAAGAAAAAACAACTTAAGCAGTCTGATCTAAAGAACAAGCAGCTCAGCATCGAAAATGCAAAGCTGAAAAAGCTTTTAGACGAACATGGTATCGACTACGAAAATGCTGACGAGAGCACCTCTATTATTGATTTTCCGGGGAAGTAAATCATGGTGAATAAGCGCAGAAAATCTTCTCAGGATATCGGTAAACAGAATGCTAAAAAGATAGCAGATTGGGTAAATACTTCACCTATTATTCCACTGTATCAAGGCCGGGTTAACAAGACTCAAATTTTTAAAATGCATAATGTGCCTAAATCAACGCTTGATACGAATGAAGACCTGCAAAAGTTATTTGCTCCTGATGGTTCAATAGAGAAGCTAGTTCGAAAACAAAAAGGGCTTGAGATTGAACTACCTGATGATGTTGAAGAAGAAAGTTCAGCAAAAGCAAATATAGAAAATACGGTTTCCAATAGTGAGCTTGAATTGAAAGTTAAAGCATTAGAGACACAGCTTAACTCTATTCAATTAGATCTGGCTTCAGAAGAGTTTTTGTTGGCAACAGGTCGGTATATTCCAAAACTTTACTTGGATGATGGTGACGTGTCATGCAAATAAGCAATATATCGTTTCACGAAGATGTTAAGCAATTAACAGGCGTAGTCACTTTAGTTCGGCACCATACACAAGATAAACGTGGTATTTCATCTATTTTTTTATTAAAGGTTGCACGTGAAAAAATAATCGTGAAGGCTGAATTCGGTGCAATCACCTCAATCCCACAAACAGGAGAAATCTGGAAGGCGACTGGTGATTATTTCTTTGATAAAGAGTATGGCTCACAGTTTGTTGTTAATGAGGCTTCAAAGCAGCACCCCTGCGTAGAAATTACAACAGATGTTCTTTGTGATTTTCTCATCTACAACGCCCATTTCGTCGGGATAAATAGCTATTGGGCGAAGAAACTTAAGCTCGCTTTTGGTGAAGATTTATTAGCTGTTTTACAAAGTTACTCAGCTAAAAAGTTATCTAACTGTAAAAAGCTAAAAATTTCACCAGTTATGGCCCAAAATCTTTGTGATGGTTGGGCTAAAGCTGTTGGTGAAACTGAATTAAATCTATTTTTTGAACGACACGATTTACCAGTTGAGTATGTTGAAACAACTCGTCAGCTACTAGGACATGACGCAAGTAGCCTGATAAAAAAGAATCCATATCTGCTCTATCCTATAACCTCTGTAAATGCTGCAAAGCGGACATGGAAATCACTAGACAAAAAATTAAGAGTTAATTTTGATATCAATTTAAACGATAAGCGTAGAGCGATTTCATTTATTGAATCACTACTCTATTCAGCACTAAGCAATAACGGTGATATGGCATTACCTGCTGATGAAGTCAAAACTGAGCTGATTGAAGCGGGAATTGAGCTAGAGCTTGATGAAGTTGAAGACTGTGCTTTTCAGACGCTTTGTTTCAACAAACAAAATAACACTATACAAATTTTAGGTCATCAGGCGATTGAGAAGGCAATAAATGCATTATTTCACAGGCGTTTATCTAAGATAAAGCAGCTATTTGATAGGAGTTCATTAGCGTTTGACGAAACGCTATCAGTACTAGAAAACAATAATATTGAGCTAAATCCTCTCCAGTTACAGGCATTAGGTAATGCCTTTAATCAGCCTGTTTCTTTTATTGTCGGGGAAACTGGAACAGGAAAGTTTTTGCTATCCCAGATCATCATTGATGTAAGCCTTAATAATGGTATTAACGTTTGGAAAGTTAATTCAGTTGTTCGTAATGAAGACAATATACTGCCTAATTTAAAGGGAGAATCTATTAATCGCTTCATTTCACAGGCAAAAAAGCGAAAGCTAAAAGGCGCACTGTCTGGGGCACTTATCCTGATAGAAAATTCAAATTCGGTTGATATGTTAACGCTGTATAAACTTTTAAAGGTTATTCCTCTTAACGCTCACATTTGCTTTATTGGTGATAAATTTAAATTACCTCCTATAGGTCCGGGATCGTTTTTCAAACAGGCTGTTGAATTAAAAGATGAAGCCCTAACAGAGTTAATTGAAGTGAAAGGTGCCGAGTCCCAGTCTGATATCCAACGGCTGTATAGCTCTTTAATTGGTGGCGCTGCATCATCCGTATTTGATGCTATTCCTGCATTTGACGTGTCAGAAGAGCAAAGCCTAAGTATTTACCATACTGAAGATAAATATCACGAGATGCTTAGTACCATTACGACCAATATTTGGTTCGAATTGGCTTCAATGTTAAGTGATGTGCCTAAGATCATTTGTTCTAGTCCACAATTGTGTGATGACATAAATTCTCAAGTTCAGCGGATTCGTTTTGACCGGAAAAAAGTAGCAAAGCTAGAAATTGGTGAATCTGTTTTCTACGCAGGGGAACCAATTATTTTTGCTAAACCTAATAAATTTATTGATGTATCGGTTGGTACGTTGGCAAACATAGTAGAAGTTTACGAAAAGCCTGTCGTTGCATATGGGCGTGACTGTTGGATGAAGATAGAGATTGGCGGTGATTGTATCGATTTGTCTATAGAAGATACTGAAAGCATTGTTCTTTGTTATGCAATTACGGCGCACAAGGTTCAGGGTAATCAATTTAATCATTCCTTGATTATTTTGGATAATTTCTATTTGATTGATAAATCATGGCTTTACACATGTATAAACGCATCTAGAGAGTCGATGTTATTTATCGGCAATAGGAGTCAATTAGTCAATGCGGTTGATGCCTCAGAGTTTAGCGCTAAGAGACATTGTGGCGTTCCGCTTAAATTGGAGGTTTCAGATGAGTAACGGTATTACTGAAACAAAGATACGCTATGATCGTCAAGACCACTATGTTTACCAAGATATCAACGGAGAGGTCCTTTGGGGGCCTACTGACTTTCTAATCAATCTTGATAGAGATCCTAAGACCAAGCGCACTTATCGAAAGGCTATCAGACGATTATTTAAATTCTTAAACTCTGGCAAACATAAAATAAGCTGGCTTGAAATGAACGACTCACGCATGAGGGAGTTTAGGGCATTCTGTTTAAAAGCAACAAAAGCAGATTCTCGCTACAGAGGTAATGAAAACGTTGCCAAGCAAACGGTCAACAGTGATTTTTTGATGCCAATCTATAACTTTTATCATTGGGTACAAAAGCAAGGTACATATCACCCAAATATTCTTGGTTTTGATCCGGCCAATAAGTTTTCATATCAAATAACATCATCATTATTATTGAAAGAAATCGCCGTATCTAGAAATGAAAAGCCAAATAATAATTCACTTTATCCAGAATTATTTAGAGATTGTGATACGAGAAGCCGAAACAGAAAAGATGCAAGTGAGTATGAGCTAGAAGAACTAAATAATTACATAGTTAATGAATATCAGGGCTATGAGCGAGCCTCACTACTCTTAATTGCACAGATCATGAATGAAACGGGTAGCCGCCCGATTTCAGTTAGTAGCTATCGTAGACTTCAATTTTCTAAAGAAATCATCGAAAGAGAGTTCTTCCTCAACAAGCAAGATAGTTTATCAATTGTTCCTAAGCTGGCTAAGCAAGGAAATACTATGCCAGTGAGCTTTAGATTCTCAACAGTGCTCGCTGTCAGGAATTTCGTTGAGAATGATTTGGAAGAGTTTCTCACCAACATTGATACTGGCAACTACGATGGTCATTTGTTCATAGACCCCAACAACTTTAAACCATTAACGGCGGAAAATATCAGCAAGCTCTTCAGTGAAATCACCACAGAACTTGGCTGGCCTAAAGGTAAATCGATATACTCATTACGTCATAAATTTTCAGGCGATAGCCTTGATAAGCATTTGGACGCTGCAATAGAGCTAGGCTTTAGTGCTAATGAAACCGCAATTGCACTTCAGATGGAAAAAGAGATGACCCATCGTAGCTCCGGCTCTCTAGAAGACTATATTTCGAGTCGTAAAAGAACGATGCAACAAACTGAATCTTTTAAGAAGTCATTAAAAATTAGTGAACTAGAATCAGATAAAACTCGCCTTGAGTTAGAAAGGCAAAAAGCGATAGAAAGCGCAGAGCAAAAAGATGCAGAGAATCAGGCACTGTTATTAGAAATTCAAAAGCTACAAAGCCAACTAAAAGACGGCGATATTAATTAGTAAATATCTGAATCGGGGATCTCAAGATCTCCTAGATCACCAACCTGCGAATAAAAAGGATGAGTCTCAAATGTATATATTTTATCATCGGACTCGTTATCTTTCGAAACGGCATAGTCAAAGCTAAAAACGTTCTTGGTCTGAAATTGCCAGACATATAGTTTGCTACTTGCCTGATGTTAAACACCTAAGATTTACTGACAATTGCTCGATTACCGAAGCCTTATTTTTGCACCAAATTTCAGCCAGATACTCAGTAACAGTGCCAACACTTGAAGGAAACAGAATACTCCCCGCCACTTTGGCGAAAGGTCCATCAGTTTCGAGTAAAATCCTATCTTTAGGTATCCAAGTTATTACTTTTTTAGCTCTCGCTGAAGTTAGCATGGCTGGCCCAATAGAAAAGAAACAGCCTAGCTCGACGGCTTCTAGAACTTGTTTCTTAGTACCCAAAAACCAATGAAGTATGGGAATGCCAGCCTCAGGGTGCTGCCTAAGTTTCAGAAGTACTTCACCAGTCGCGTTAAGACTATGGATAGTTAATATTTTGTCATCAAAATCCTCACATTTTTTTAAAATATGTGTAAAAACCTCTAATTGGTCATCAAAGTAATCAGCGTAACCTTTTGAGCCATCGAGTCCAATTTCTCCAATATATCTAGTTCTGTTAACTAGCTTATCGAATAATGCTAATTCATTTTTTCTTAGATGAGCAAGTTGAGGGTGCAGCCCCAAAGCCGTTTTACAGTGTTTTATACCACTTGTTAACTGGACAGTACCTTCAAAAGCTGAAGGCACCGTAGTTACTGATAGCACGTAATAATTACTGCTTTTTATGTCGTTCAATACCGCTTGGTGATCTGGATATAAATCAACATGGCAATGAAGATCCATCATGATGATTTATCCGCTTGGAGAAATAATTCAACCTCTGCTAATCCTCGCTTAATAGTTGATTCTAATTTTTCTCGTATATGTTTATCTTGCGGTATCGGCCCCGACATTCGTAACCAAGAACGATAATTATTAGTCTGTTTTAATCGAATAATGGCTGTTTGAACCGCTTGTAGATCATCGCGAGTATCTTTTTGTTTGATAAGACCTCTCAACCGTTTTGTCTTGTATGGCGCATCTTGTGTAAAACCAGCGTGAAAAACTGACGCTCTTCGAATGAGACAAGGCACACAATGCCCACACTGTTTATGTTCTCTGTGCCAATGACTGCATGAAACGCTCAAGGGAACGGCTTTTCTAATTGCGTCTTGGTCAACACATTCAGCTAACATTTCACCTTTGGTTTTAAATTGATAAGGGTTTACAAATTTGACATGGAACCCTGTGTCTCTGAGCAAAGATTCAAATCTGCTTAGAAAATTAGGATGAGTAGTTCTAGTACTATGGCTACCAATCCGTCTTCTGGTAAGCGGTGGATTTATAGAAATATAGCCATTCTCAGGGACGACGATAGTTTCAATACTGCTATCGCAATTAGCATTTCTTAAAGCTGCTATACCAAGTACCGCCATAGCTAGGAAGTTGAAACTTCTTCCTCTCATACTAATGTCAGTTTTACCTTCTAAATGCTTAATTATGTGAGGAGACATTGAATAGGACAATTCGCCGAATGGCGGGGATAATAATCGCTTAATATCTTCCTGTTTTGCGCCATCACCACGATAAGCGTGACTAACCAAAAGAGGCTTTAACTCTGACTCTCCGTTTAAAATATCAATTGCACCAACTGCGCTATCAAGACCTCCAGAAAAAAGGCATACTGAGTTGAGTCCTATTAGTGATTTTGCCTTTGCTTTCGCTTGCTCACTTGTTTTAGGAGTCGGCATCGGCATAGTTGTTTTTTCAAACGTAAACTGCCATTGATCACCCGTTAGAAAGTTGAGTATTGAACTTAGTTCAGGCTCAACAGTATTCCACATATCCTCATCGGTAACAGGAACATGTAAATGCATTTTTCTAGCCCATGCATTTTCTGCATTATCCCTCAATTCAAATGTATCAGCGGCGGTAACGGCGGTTGCAATTGTTATGAGATCTATTGCGTCAGCATCTACATGCAATCCTAAATCACGAACTGTTTGTAGTAGTTGTTTTGACACTAAGCTGTGCTTAGTGATGTCATTTTGATGCGTATGGAACATCTGGACAGGATGACAATCATCAGAAAAATCAGGCAAGTTAGCTGGGTCATGATTAAAATAAAAATTAGTCATCAAAGCTCTCCCATTCATCCACTGTCATGGCAATAGCATCGGCTTGAATTTTAGTAATATTTTCCTTACTGATAGTACTGGGGTTGCCATTAGTTACTTTGTCTAACTGTTCTTGTGTGATCACTTTTATTAATTCCCTTAATTCAACTTCCATTTGATGATGCTTGCTTGCTGGCTCAACATGAAACCAAGCTCTGCCCATGCCTTCAACCACATCCTGAAAAATAAGATCTGTTAAATAACAGCCTATTGCTTCTTGAATAACTTCGTCAGTAAAACTGTTAGGATCAAACTCTTCAGTATCGGGTAATGCTTCTTCTAGTGCGTAATCCAACGCAACTCTTACAGCATCCGAATCGGCATTATGAGGCGCTAAATGGCTAGCAATTTTGTCAATTGCTTGGTCAGTCGATAGCCCAGTTAGATCATTTAATGATAAGCTTTGATTATTAACCGTTACTGTGTCGCCACGCATGACACCAAGCAATCCAGAACCAGCAGTTATGCCGCTTGCTAGTCTCCGGCTAGTACTCTTACCTCCACCAGAGCCTTTTCTAGAGTAACTTTTTAATGAACGCCTTAGATCCGAAGTTGATCCACCTGTTTGAGCGTACTTACCAAATGCTCTTCTTGCACTAGCAAACCTATTTGGAGGCGGTGTTGCTGTTGGTGAACCGCCGATTTCTTGTTGAACCTTGTCATTGTCAATATCATTGCTATTGTCATTCTGATCATCAGCTTGATTATTATCAGAGCCAGTTTGATCATCCCCATCAGTACCTGATGCAGGTTCTATCGTGACGGGATCTCCTTGCTCTGCCCAAGATGGAATAAGTGGACTCTTGTTATTCGGTCCTGTTGACGATGCGGACGTACCCATATTACTTAGTTCCCTCTAGTTCTTTTAAAATTGGATTAAGCCATCTTTGGCGGGGCAAGCTTTTTAAAAATGTAAGAAGACTTAAGCTACATTTATCATCCTGCTTGGCAAGTAACACAGCCCCATAAATGCCTGTTGGTCTTTCGGTCCAATCACCAATCAACTTAAAGTTTTCAATCAAACCATCCATGACTGACATGTATTCTTCCTTCGGAGTTGTGGTAATCGCAGTAGAGTTAACGCCACTGACCCTTACCTTTTGCTTCATTAATTCTTCTACGAGTTTTTGAGCTGCTCCAGACATTACCGAATTAACAGCACCCATTGGAATGCTTTCTCTGCTCAGATATGCCGCTGGTGTCAAATCCATTTCAGTGAACATGGGAGGTAATTTTGACCATTTATCAATAAAAGCTAGGTCGAGTTTCCACTCTTCAGGTAACTTAATTTCGTCAAATTCGACTTCTGAATTTTCAAGATCCGCTAATACTTTTGGATATCCGTTTTCCTTATCAATTAATTCATAAAGATTGTTGGTAGCCTGAGTGCCTAAGCACCTCTCAAAAATTACCAGCTTAGTGATAGTTTTTTCATCAAGCTGCATTCCTCTGCGATGAGCGGTTTTCTTTCTCATCTTAACCTGATTGAGTAATCGCTTAACTATGCGAGGGTTGCCGTTAATGTTTGTGGATTCAGCTAATAGTGGAGCTAACTGTTCAGCAACCACAAATTTACTTCTGAGTTCGGAATGCTTTTCAATCTCGTGATCTTGAAGTAGCTCATCAACGGTAATTTGTGGTTGTTTCCACGACAGCCTTAATGACTCTTCAAGGGCACATCTTATCGTTTCTAATTGCGCATCGGTAACGCCGTGGTCTTGAGCAGTAAGCATCATTAAATATGCCCTAATCTCAAGGACACCGGGTCGTGGTACATGCACAGGAATTTGAATAAGCTTGTCTAAATAATCAGTTTGATGTCGTTGAGATGCACCTTTGTGATACTCAGGCACTGCCAAGCGGATCATGTCCTCATCAGCGGCAATAACAAATGCAGTATTGGGTAAAAATAGAAATAACCTGATCGCCTCAAGGGTCGATATAGCATTAAACGGAGAGCAGCGATCTAAATTATCGACATAGACAATAAGTGGCTTATCAAACTCTTTTAACAGATCAGAATATGCTTTTCGGAATTCTTTAATTTCTTTAGGAGGTGAGAATGATTTCTTATCTTTAATTAAACCTTTGTTTTTCTTCGCGACATCCATAGCGCCATCTACAGCACCTTTTACATCACCAACATCGAGTTCACCATCGTCACCACCACTGAATAGTCCCATGATCTTCTGTATACCACCCATAGTTGGTATACCAGCTAATGCTGCACCTCCATCCATTAGCAGCCCCATCAACCTGATCTTATCTATTCGTCCAGCAAACTCTTTTGCTTTTGCACTGAGATTTTTATCGTCTGCTGCTTTTTTGACTAAAGTAGATGCGATTGTTTCCAATAGCGCTGCTTTAGCATCGTCATACCCTTGGAAAGTCCATGCATCGAAATGTACTTGGATATATTCTTGTTCATCAGATTCCAGAGATGCCTTGGTAAGCTCAAGTATAGTGGATTTCCCTGCTCCCCAATCACCAAAAACGCCTATACTAATAGGCATTAATTCCTTTTCTGTTATAAGATCTTTTATTGACTCAGCCGTTTCATTAAAATTTAAGAAATCAATTTTTGATTCTTTATCAGACCACATAACATCTCCTTTTATTTATTATTTCTTTCGTTCCATTCTTTCAATAGTTCGGTGAACCGTAGGGCGGCTAACAGTATATTTCTTCGCTAATGCAGAGATCGATTCACCATTTAATTTATCTTTATATAATTCTTTCGCTTGTTTGTCTGATAAAGCAGGCAATCTGCCCATGTGTTTGCCTTTAGCTTTAGCTTCTTCACGACCTTCTGTGGTTCTGGCTTTTATAAGATCCCGCTCAAGTTGAGCGAATACCCCACATAGGTTGATCATCGCAGTAGAAAATGGATTATCATTAACAGTGTTTAGTGAGCCATCAATTATATTTAAATACGCTCCTTTGTTGTGAATACTTTCAATGGCCTCAAGAATAGACTTTAATGATCGGCCTAGCCGATCAAGGCGAGTAACAATAACTTCATCACCTTCCCTGATAAAATCGATGAGTTCCTTGAGCTTTTCTTCATTTTTAATCGAAGCACCAGACTGTTTGCCTTGGAATATTTTTTCACAACCATGTACTTCCAACTTGGACAGTTGAAGATTCAAATCTTGTTCTTTAGTTGAAACTCTTGCAAAACCAACTTTCATATGTACGAAACCTATAACTTTCGTACACCTTACCAACTAAGTGTACGAAAGTCTACAAAAGCACTTTCGTTCATGAACGAAAATGAATGGGTACATTCGTACACTTAATATACTTAAAATGGTTTATATGAAAATTAAATTACTTTTAACACACCGCGATACATTTGCATCTGACAATGAAATTCATGCTCTCCCGGTGATAAGTTCGATAAGGTAATTTGAGTAATTTCATTTAATTTGAGCTGCTCGCTTATCTCCAATGATGGAATAAGCATTGTTTCAGCGCAGGGGGATTGATCTTTGCGCATAAACTTCAAGGTGACAGGTTGGCTAGCAGACACCTGAATTGAAGATGGGGAATACACGCCATCTTTCACTTCAATTAACACTTCACTGTTTTGCACAATTGTTTTGTTAGGCTTGTACAGCCAAAACCACCAAACAATCAGCGCGATTAACACTAAGCCTAATAAGTTAATTAACGTCATTGTGCTTCTCCTTAATGCTTACTTTCTATGAGTTTTGGGCTTTAAAAAACCGAAGTCGATTCGCATTTGACACTACGGTCAATGACGAAAACGCCATTGCAGCACCAGCAATTACAGGGCTAAGCAGAATGCCAAAGAAGGGATATAGAATCCCCGCAGCAAAAGGAATCCCGGCTACGTTATAGACAAACGCGCCAAACAAGTTTTGTTTGATATTTCGTAAAGTAGCTTTGCTTACCGCTATCGCATCAGCAAGGCCATGAAGTGAACCACGCATTAGGGTAATGTCAGCACTTTCGATAGCTACATCAGTCCCAGTGCCTATTGCGAAACCAACATCAGCTAACGCTAGTGCGGGTGCATCATTGATGCCATCTCCTGTCATACCAACAGTTTCGCCGCTGTCTTGTAGCTCTTTAACTTTGTTAGCTTTATCTTCTGGCAGCATTTCAGCAAGAAACTCACTAATACCCGCTTTTTTGGCAACAGCGGCGGCGGTTTCCTTGTTATCCCCCGTTAGCATGATGACGCGAATCCCATTGGTCTGAAGCCGTTTAATCGCGGAAATTGAGTCTGACTTAATAGGATCTGCAACAGCAATAATTGCTGCCAGCTCGCCATTAACAGCAAAATACATAGGTGTTTTGGCTTCTTTTGCTAAAGACTGCGCTTGTTCAACAAAGCCAGTAAGGTCAATACCTTTTAACTTCATTAGTTTATCGTTTCCGAAAAGCAGGGCTTTATTATTGCAGCTTGCTTCTACACCAAAACCCGTAATAGCGTTAAACGATTCAATTTTTAGTAACTCAATATCCTGATCTAACGCACTTTCAACAATCGCTTGCGCTAAAGGATGCTCTGAGCCGCTTTCTAAACTTGCTGCAAGCTGTAGTACGTCTTTTTCGTCAGTAGCTTTTGCTAAAACAATATCGGTTACCTTAGGTGCCCCTTCAGTAATAGTGCCCGTTTTATCTAAAATCATGGCAGTGATTTTAGAGGCGGTTTGTAACGCTTCTCCGTTTCGAATAAGCACTCCGGCTTCTGCCGCTTTTCCTACTCCGACCATGACAGACATAGGCGTTGCCAAGCCCAAAGCACACGGGCATGCAATAATGAGTACGGTAGTTGCTGATACGATGGCAAAAACAATAGCAGGATCAGGACCAAAGTTAAGCCATGCTAGCGAACTTAATATAGAGATGATCATGACAACAGGAACGAAATACGCTGAAATAACATCGGCCAAGCGGCCAATCGGTGGTTTTGAATTTTGCGCTCGTTTCACCATATTGATGATTTGCGCAAGCGCCGTGTCTTTGCCTACGCGTGTCGCTTTAAACAAAATCATGCCTGACTTGTTTAACGTTCCTGCAACAACTTCATCTTCTTTGGCTTTTTCAACAGGCATGGGTTCGCCCGTAAGCATGGACTCATCAATAGATGTGTAGCCTTCTAATACTATGCCATCTACAGGAATTTTTTCCCCCGGTTTTACTTTCACCACGTCATTAAGTAAAACCTGCTCGATACCTATCTGAACCTCTTTGTTATCACGAACTACTGTTGCTGTTTTGGTCTGTAACCCAATAAGGCGTTTGATTGCTTCAGAGGTTTTTCCTCTGGCTTTTAGTTCTAGTGCTAGACCTAAATTAATCAATCCAATGATCATGGCTGTAGCTTCAAAATAAACATGTCTCGCCATCAATGGAACAGCGTCAGGTGCAAACACGACAACCATCGAATACAACCAAGCTGTACTTGTTCCTAAAGCTATTAGAGTGTCCATATTAGCGGAGTGGTTTTTAAAGCTTTTCCAAGCGCCAACATAAAAATGCTTACCTGAAAAATACATAACACCAAAAGTTAAAATGCCTACAACCAGCCAAGACATGCGCTCAAGGTTTGTTTCAACCGTCATTTCTCCAACCACAATGCTGTAGATCATCAAAGGAACGCCGAGTGAAAGGGCAATAAACGTATCGCGCATTAGCTTTTTGTAATATGCAAAATCCGCAGCCTCTTTCTCATCAAGCGCATCTGTTGCTGAGCTATCATCAATTGGCTTAGCGTTATAACCGATAGACTCAACAGCTTTAATCAGCTCTTCCGTTTTCACGGTTCCTGTGATTTGAACAGTCCTATCAGCAAAATTCATTTCAGCACTAACTACACCATTGGTTCCTTGCAGCGCCCCCTCAATTTTACCGACGCAACTTGCACAGCCAGCACCTTCTATAATGAGCTGATGATCAGGTTTAATATTATTCATGGGAGCCGCCATTGTTTTCTGTGGGTTCAAAGCTGTCTATGAGGTGACATACCATCGTGGAGGTTGGCGCTTTATCTTCCTTGACTTCCCATTGTGATAGCGCATCTTTCATGTTTTTACGCAAAGCTAACATTGCTTGAAATTGTTTTTCAGTCTCAGCTAGCCTTTCCTTAATTAAAGACCTAACTAGAGGGCATGCAGCTTTTCCGAGACTCGCCTCATCAACAATGTGTTGTATATCTGATACTGAAAACCCCAGTTGTCTTGCACTTAAAATAAACTTCAGTCTAGAGATTTCTGTTGGGGGGTAGTACTTATATCCGTTTTCAGACTTAGTTGGATTGAGTAATTTTAATCGAGTGTAGTACCTGACAGTATCGGGTGTTGTACCAAACTCTTTGGCCAATTCAGTAACTTTCATAAGCTATCCTGACTTAATAAATGGGTTAACTGAGTTAAGTTTACACCTGTGTGTTAGACACAGGTCAAGCCTGATATAATAATTTTTGAGCTAGTGTGACCAATGAATGTGCTTGATCTTCCATTTACCGTTTTGTTTTTCCAGCACCATCGTTTCCATGCCTTGATAATCGCGCTCTTTACCTTTGTAAGCACCTTTAGTATGACTGCGTGAAGCAGATATAGCGGTACTTCCAAGAATCGTTACTTGATGTTCAAGTGTTTCGCTCTTCATAGAAGCAAGATATTTCATATCCGACAGCATATGGTGATGGGCGTATTCATCAGCACTTCTTTCAACACGACCTCCCTCGTAGATGGTCACATCATCAGCCAACTGTGCTCTTGCTAGATCCTTATTGCCCGTTTCTAGTGCTTGATGAAATGCCAAAACAACTTTTGCGGCAGGGGTATCTAAACCTTTAAATAAACCTTTATCTTTGTTCTTGTCACCATGAGCGTTTGCTGCGAAACTAAACGTCATTAATAAAACGAGTAATATATTTATTGTTTTCATTTTCATTCTCTCTTTTAGGTTTTAATTTGCAGGGCCAACAACACTAGTAAGCCCAGCCGTTACAGATAAAATGGCAAAAGCGACTACCATTTCTATCGAGATAGATTTATATAGTGCTTCTCTACCATTGTTATTTTTAAGTTGTGGGACGAGTTTTAATTTATGCTTAGCTGCGATGCCCAATATCGAAGTGACGAGAGCTAATTTAAGCAGCAGTGTTTGCCCATAGCTTGAACTAAACAGCTCTTCAACATTTCCAACCAATTGAAAAGCTAACCAAAGGCCAGCAATTAACAATAGACTCACCGCGATACTTGCTTGCCTTCCAAACTTGTCCATCACTGAGTAGAGCTGCTCATAGTCCTGTTCATGGCAAGCTTGTTTAAGCGGAAACAACGC